>NZ_LT629743.1:1452500-2178750 GCF_900105095.1 Erythrobacter sp. HL-111
ATGTCGAAATCCTCCATCAGCCGCGGAGGGACGGCCCCGCCGCAAGGCTTGATCCGGCCGCCGCGCTCGAGCAGCAGGACGGAGTGACCCGCGAGCGCGAGATCGGTCGCGGCGGTTGCGCCGGAGGGTCCTCCGCCGACGATGACGGCATCGTAGATTCTTTCGGTCATGCAAACATCTCCCGGTCGTTTGGCGGTGCCGCCCCAGCGGCCCGGCTCGTGTTGCGGGAGGAGGTTCCCGCTACCCTGAGGGCGAGGATCGCGGCGAGGACGAACAGGCCGCCCTCCAGCGCGAAGACGATCTGGTAAGCGCGTCCGATGTCGCCCAGGATGAACAAGGCGATGTCGCGGCCCGCCGCGCCGAGCAGGCCGGCAAAGCCGAAGGCGATCGCCTGCGAGGCGCCCCAGACCCCCATCCGCACCCCTTCGCGGGTCCGTTCGCCGGCGCCTGCGAGCCCCATCATCGCGCCGATCGCGGCCACGGTGAACAGCCCGTTGCAGAAACCGAGCGCGAACACGTTCGCCACCAGCGGCCAGCCCGGGCCGACCAGCGCGGCCGTCGCCAGCCCGGCAAGCCCGACCGCCGAACCGAGGCAGCCGCCGACGATCCACACCCTGAGGTCGCTCGGCATCCGCGCCCGGAACGCGCTGCCGCCGATCCCGGCCACGATCATGCCGAGCAGCCCGCCCGCGTTCAGCATCCCGCCGAGCTGCGTGCTTTCGCCGGGGGCCATCCCGAAGACCTGCCCGGCGAAGGGCTCGAGGATGAGGTCCTGCATGTTGTAGGCCATCATCGAGACGAAGATGAAGATCGTGAAGCGGCGGGCGGCGGGTTCCGCGAGGATTTCACGGATCGCTTCCCGGAAATCGGGCGCGGCCTCGGCCTTGGCGGTCTCGGCGAAGACGTGGTGCCCGCGCTCGAGCCGGAAGGTCGCCGCGATGGCGAGCGCGATGGCAACCCCGGCGAGCCCCCAGGCGACCAGCATCAGCCGGGCCGGGGTGAAGGGTTCGATCAGCGCGCCGACGGTGAAGGCGGAGGCCACGATCCCGGCGATCATCATGATCCAGGTCACCGCCGCCGCCGGCGCCCGGCGTTGCGGCGCCACGCTGGAGGCGAGCAGCGCGAGCGCCGAAGTGCCCGCCGCGCCGACCCCGGCGCCGATGATCGTGTAGGCCAGCACCGCCAGGACGAAGGGCACGGGGCCGGCTTCGTCCATCATCAGCGTCGCCTGCGTCGCCAGCAGCATCCCGCCCGCCAGAACCGCGATTCCGGCGATGATCCAGAGCGTGCGGCTCTGCCCGCGATCCGATCCGTGTCCCCAGATCGGCCGTCCGAGCTGCACCGCGTAATGCCACGCGACCAGCCCCGCCGGGATCGCCGCGGCAAGCCCGAATTCTACCACCATCAGCCGGTTGAGCACCGTCGTCGCCATCATGACGAGCGCGCCGATCGCCGCCTGGACGAGACCGATCCGCACGATGCCGAACCAGCCGAGGCCCGCGAGCGGCCGCGATCCCGCCGCGCGGCCCATCAGATGTATCCTCCGAGGCCCAGCGCCGCGGCGAGCATCCCGAGAACGTAGAGCGTCACCCCGACGCCGTTGTACCACGGCGCGTGTTTCGCCGGATCCCTGACGAGCCGGGGCATCGCGAGGAACTGCAGGACGAGGGACAGCCCGACGATGCCCGCCGAGACCGAGTAGCCCCAGCCCATCAGCAGGGCGATCACCAAGACCTGCGCCGCCGCCATCACCGCGCAGGCGATGATCGCGGCGCCTTCGACGCCCATCACCACCGGGAGCGACTTGAGCCCTGTCGCGCGGTCTCCCTCGACCGCCTTGAAATCATTGAGGGTCATGATGCCGTGCGCGCCGAGGCTGTAGAGGACCAGCACGATCAGCACTTCGCCGGGCGGCAGCGCGCCGAGCATCACGGTCGCCCCGGTGAACCAGCTCAGCCCCTCGTAGGTCAGGCCGACCACCAGCGGGCCGGTCCAGCCGCTCGTCTTGAAGCGGAAGGGCGGCATCGAATAGCCCCAGGCGAGCACGAGGCCGACCAGCGCGGCGGCGAAGACCAGTTCGCCCAGCGCCAGCGCGACCAGCGCCGAGACGATCGTGCCGATGATGGCGATGTAGAGCCCCCAGCGCCCGGCGATCCGGCCGGAGGGGATCGGGCGGTCGGGCTCGTTGATCGCGTCGACATGGCGGTCGTACCAGTCGTTGACCGCCTGGCTCGTCCCGCAGACCAGCGGACCGGCGAGCAGGACCCCGCCGAGGACGAACCACCAGCGGCCCTCGAGCCCGGCCCCGGAGGAGACCGCGCCGCACATGAACGCCCACATCGGCGGGAACCACGTGATCGGCTTCAGCAGCTGCAGGACGTCACGCGCCGCGGGAAGCGGCGCGTGGCGAGTCGAGGCGACGGTCGTTTCCATGGGGACAGGCTATGCCTGACAGTCCCATGCGTCAAATTATTTTGACACTGCCTTCATCGGCGGGCGCGAATCTGCACGGAGCGCCCGAAAAATCGTGTCAGGCGCGTCATCCCGGGTGTGTCAAAGGAGCTTACGACTCGGGATCGCTCGACAGGTTGCCGATGCCGTAGCGATGCAGTTTCGAATAGAGGCTCTGGCGCGACAGGCCGAGGATTTCGGCGGCCGAGGCGCGGTTGTCCGAGGTGTAGGACAGAGCCGCCTCGATGCACAGCCGTTCGATGAGGTCGCTGCTCTCGCGCACGATGTCCTTAAGCGACATCCGGCCGACGAGATCGGTCAACTGCTCGACCGAACGCGGCAGGTCCTGCGACCCGGGCGGAAGGTCGCGCAGGCGCCGGCCGATCGGGCGGATGACGAAGGCGTAGAGCGGGTTGTCGCCCGAACTGCGGACCGCGCTCAATTCGACCGGCTCTCCCTCCATCTCGCCCCCGGCGCGCAGCACCGTCCCGACATTGCGGGCCGCGCCGTGCTGGTCGATCTGGCCTTCGATGAGATCGAGATCGATCCCCGGCCGCCCGACCCATTCCGACAGGTGCCTGCCGCGCAGCTGGTCGAGGCTGGCGGCCTGGACCATTTCGATGAAGGCGTGGTTCGCGCTGACGATCTCGAGCCCGGCGTCGGCGACGACGAAGGCATCGGGCATCTGCTCGATCAGGTCGAGCACCGGCGAGGCTCCGCCCGGGCTCTCCCCCGCCGGGGCCAGCCGCACCAGCAGGAATTGCCCGCGATCCTGGGTGAACCCGGCGACCGAGACATTGACCTGGGTGTTGCGGGTGAGCTTGATCGGCACGGGGCTGACCGCATCGGAAGCGAGCGCCGCCCCGACGAGCGTCTGGAGCGTTTCGCGCGCCGACTTGTCGACGATGCCGGGCAGTTTCTTGCCGGGCAGGCTCCCCGCCCGCGCGCCGAGCAGGGCGTGGGCGGCGGGATTGGCTTCCCGGATCCTGAGGCTCGACGCCTCGACGACCAGCACCGCCTCGTGCGACCGTTCGAACAGCATCCGGTAGCGCGCCTCGAGCTGGCGCATCCGCAGGTAATCGCGTTCGAGCGATTGCTGGACCTGCAACAGGCGCGCCTGCAGCTTGCCCGCTTCGCGCAGGTCCCGGCCGAAGGCGATGCGGTGCTCGCCCTTGTTCACGCTGAGCACGGCGTAGCGGATCGGCACCTCGCCCTCGCGCGAGGAATGATTGACCTGGCGCCAGTGCTGCACCTCGCCGCGGCGGGCAGCGGCGAGCATTTCCATGATCTTCGGGCGCGATTCGTCGGTGACGGTCTCGATCCAGTTGGTCCCGACCCAGCCTTCGAAACCGGGGAAATCCTTGGGATCGAAGGCGGCGTCGAGGATCGTGCCCGTGTCGTCCAGCACCAGGGTGACGTCGCCCGCGACCATGGCAAGCTTCATCGCTGCATCGGCATCGAGGGTGTCGAACAGTTCGGCAGCATGGCCGAAAGGGCTTTTACCCTCGATGGAGTGCTTGCGGGTCAGCATGGGCTTTGCGGCCTAGGGGGTCTCTTGCGTGTCGGCGTGCGCCGAATGGACAAGTTTTTCCGCAGTTGCAAGGGCCGCACGGGCATCGATGCCCGTTCCGTCCGCTCCGACTTCGGCGACCATGGAGGGATTTTCGTTGATGACGCGCCCGCCGACGAGGACCGCGATCCGCGGATTGGCGGAAACGCTGCGCATCGCCTTGATCAGGTTGGCAAGCGCCGAACTCGGGCAGTCGCGCGCGATCGTGAGGCCGACGAGGTCATACCGGCGGCGCGACAGACGATCGAGCAATTCGCGCCGCTCGGGCTTGATCAGCGCCTCGCTTTCCCAGCCGCCGCGCGCGAAGACCTCCTCGATCATCAGCGTGCCGAAGGAATGGACGTCGCCCGGCATGGCCGAGAACAGCGCGGCCTTGCGTTCGAGCGCGGCCGGACGATCGCCGGGCACGCGCATGGCGACCTCGCGCATCACTTCCTGCAGGCGCCACAGGCCCATCGTCACGTCGATGAAATCGCATTCGTCGCGGTCCCACATCTCGCCCAGCCTGCGGGCCGACGGGGCGAGCAGTTCGAGATAGATCGCATCGACGCTCACCCCCTTGGCGAGGAACCGGTCGATCTCTCCGAGCAGCGCATCCGCTTCCAGTTCGAGCGGCAGGACCGCGAACCGGGCGACATCGCCGGCATCGATCTCGCTCGCCCGCTCTTCCGGGGGCGCGGTCTCGCCGTTCGCGGAATGGGCCATCATGAGCCGGGGGATGATCTCGCCCTCGATGATCGTGGTGATCGCGTCGCCCGGTGCGGCGCCGGCCTCCGAGCCGTCCGCCCCGCTCTTGCGCCGATCGCGGTAGAGGGGGTTGGTAATGACTTTCCTCAAGGCGGCAGAACTCGCGCCAAAGACGCCGGCGCTTTTCATTGTTGCCATATTCTGACCCTCCCAATCCCCCGGCCCGGACCCGCTCCCGAGTCCCACGATTGCCGAGAACGGCGCGGATCGCGTCGCTGCCGATGCCTTCGGAAATCTCCTCTCCCAGACCCCCTGCATCGACGACTCCAAGGTTTACGCCCTTTTCGGCATTTCCGCAAACAGGCTCTGACAGGACCTGTCCAATGTCAACAAAAATGAACGTCCAATCTTGTTGACACCCCATGGCATTGGGCATAGTCTCCAATCTCGAAAGCAAAGGCTGACGCATAAGATGACTCGGAAGGATCAACCCTCCCCGGTCGGCCCCGCGGCCCTCACGCCGCAGGGTAACGAGCACAAGGGGATCAGGCGCGGGCTCTACACCCCGGAAGAGCGCCAGCGCCGCGACGAGTCGGCCTGGACCATCGTCCAGGGCGTGCTCGCCCCGCTGCAGTTCCTCGTCTTCCTGGTGAGTCTCGCCCTCGTCGTCCGCACCCTGACGACCGGCGAAGGCGCCTTCGCGGCGGACGTCTCGATCGTGGTCAAGACGCTGGTGCTCTATACCATCATGGTGACCGGCGCGATCTGGGAGAAGGTCGTGTTCGGCAAGTATCTCTTCGCCGAGGCCTTCTTCTGGGAAGACGTGTTCTCGATGCTCGTCATCGCCCTGCACACGGCCTACCTCGTGATGCTGCTGGGCGAATACGGCACGCTCGAACAGCGCATGATCGTCGCGCTGGCGGCCTATGCGACCTATGTCATCAATGCGGTCCAGTTCCTCCTGAAACTGCGCGCGGCGCGGCTCCAGGCCGAAGCCGAGGACGCGGCCGAGGCGGCGGTCGCAGAGGCGGTCACAGAGGCGGTGGCGGCATGAGCGGGACCACCCTCCTCACGGGCGCCGTGCCGGGCTGCGACTCCGCCCCGGCCGCCAGGACCGACTCGACCCGCCCGGTCCTGCGCGAACGCGGCCAGCGCGAGGTCTTCTGCGGGCTGACCGGGATCGTCTGGCTGCATCGCAAGATGCAGGACGCCTTCTTCCTCGTGGTCGGCTCGCGCACCTGCGCCCACCTGCTGCAATCGGCCGCCGGCGTAATGATCTTTGCAGAGCCCCGCTTCGCCACCGCGATCATGGAAGAGCGCGACCTCGCCGGCATGGTCGACGCGCAGGACGAGCTCGACCGGGTGGTGAACCGCCTGCTCGAACGCCGCCCCGACATCCGCACGCTGTTCCTGGTCGGCTCCTGCCCGTCCGAGGTGATCAAGCTCGACCTCGCCAAGGCGGCCGAGCGACTCGGCAAGCAGTTCATGCCGCGCGTGCGGATCCTCAACTATTCGGGCAGCGGGATCGAGACGACCTTCACCCAGGGCGAGGACGCCTGCCTCGCCGCGCTCGTCCCCGAAATGCCGCGCGCCGGGGCGGATGCCGCCCGGCAGCTGCTGATCGTCGGCTCGCTTCCCGACATCGTCGAGGACCAGTTCCTGCGCCTGTTCGACCAGATGGGCATCGACAATGTCCGCGTCCTGCCGCCGCGCGATTCGCGCGACCTGCCGGCGGTCGGGCCGAACACGCGCTACCTGCTTGCCCAGCCCTTCCTGTCGGACACCGCCATGGCGCTCGAGGACCGGGGCGCGGTGCGGCTCGACGCGATGTTCCCGTTCGGCGCGGAAGGCACCGCCGACTGGCTCGCCGCAGCGGCGCGCGAATTCGGCGTTGACGATGCGCTGTTCGAACGGGTCATCGCGCCCGCTCGCCAGCGCGCCCGCACGGCGATCTCGCACCTGCGCGGCCAGCTCGCGGGCAAGCGCATCAGCTTCCTGCCCGATTCGCAGCTCGAAGTGCCGCTCGCCCGGTTCCTGACGACCGAACTCGGGATGATCCCGGTCGAAGTCGGCACGCCCTATCTCCACCTCGCGCACTGCGCGCGCGACCTCGCCCGTATCCCCGATTCGGCGCGCATCAGCGAAGGCCAGCACGTCGAGCGCCAGCTCGACCGCGTGCGCGAGGACCGGCCCGACATCACCGTGTGCGGCCTCGGCCTCGCCAATCCGCTCGAGGCGGAGGGGCTGACGACCAAGTGGGCGATCGAACTCGTCTTCTCGCCGATCCACGGTTTCGACCAGGCCGGCGACCTCGCCGAACTCTTCGCCCGGCCGCTGCGCCGACGCGACAGGCTGGAGGTGTAGGAATGCAGCTCGCGGTGTGGACATACGAAGGCCCTCCCCATGTCGGCGCGATGCGGATCGCGACGGCGATGAAGGGCCTGCACTATGTCCTGCACGCGCCGCAGGGCGACACCTATGCCGACCTGCTCTTCACCATGATCGAGCGGCGCGACCTTCGCCCGCCGGTGACCTACACCACCTTCGAGGCGCGCGACCTGGGCAAGGACACGGCCGAACTGTTCCAGCAGGCCGCACGCGAGGCGGCGGAGCGTTTCAAGCCCCAGGCGATGATCGTCGGCGCGTCCTGCACGGCCGAGCTGATCCAGGACGATCCCGCCGGCCTTGCCGAGGCGATGGACCTGCCCTGCCCCGCGATCGCGCTCGAACTGCCGAGCTACCAGCGCAAGGAAAACTGGGGCGCGGCGGAAACCTTCTACCAGATCGTGCGCGGCCTCGCCCGGCGCGACGTGGAACGCAGCCCCCGCGAAGGCCGCGCCGCCAAAGCCAACATCCTTGGCCCCTGCGCGCTCGGTTTCCGCCACCGCGACGACCTTGTCGAGGTGAAGAAGATGCTCGCCCAGCTCGGCGTCGAGGTGAACCTCGTCGCGCCGCTGGGCGCCAGCCCCGCCGACATCGCCCGGATCGGCGAGGCGGATTTCAACATCGTCCTCTATCCCGAGATCGCTGACGAAGCGGCCCGCTGGCTCGAACGCACGTTCGGCCAGCCTGCGGTTCGCAGCGTCCCCATCGGCGTCGGCGCGACACGCGCCTTCATCGCCGACGTCGCCGAGCTGGCAGGTGCAGATCCCACGCCTGCCCTCGGCGACACCCAATCCCGCATGCCGTGGTGGAGCCGCTCGGTCGATTCGACCTACCTGACGGGCAAGCGCGTCTTCATCTTCGGCGATGCCACCCATGCCGTCGCCGCCGCGCGGATCGCCCGCGACGAGCTTGGCTTCGAGGTCTGCGGCCTCGGCTGCTACAACCGCGAATTCGCCCGCGATATCCGCGCGGCGGCGAAGGAGCACGGGCTGGAACCGCTGATCACCGACGATCATCTCGCGGTCGAGGACGCGATCGCGGAAGCCGCGCCCGAACTGGTGCTCGGCACGCAGATGGAGCGGCACATCGCCAAGCGCCTCGGCGTCCCGTGCGCGGTCATCTCGGCGCCGGTGCACGTGCAGGACTTTCCCGCCCGCCACTCGCCCCAGATGGGTTTCGAGGGCGCGAACGTGATCTTCGACACCTGGGTCCACCCGCTCGTGATGGGGCTGGAGGAGCACCTGCTCACCATGTTCCGCGAGGATTTCGAATTCTCCGACGAGGCGGGGCCGAGCCACCACGCCGCGCACAGCCCCGCGCCCGCGCGCATCCCGGTCCATGACGAACCGGCCGCGGCCGAAGCACCGCAAGCCCCCCCCGCCGGGGCCGACGCCAGCGCGGCGGAGGCAAGCCGCTGGACCGAAGACGCCGAGCGCGAACTCAGGAAGATCCCCTTCTTCGTGCGCGGCAAGGCGCGGCGGAACACCGAGGCGTTCGCACAGGATCACGGCCGCTGGCCGATCGACGTCGAGACCCTTTACGAGGCGAAGGCGCATTATGCACGGTAAGGCTCCCACCCCCCGGGCCGAGGCGCCCACGAAACTGCGGCTGAATTCGCCGGTCCGCGTCACCATCGTGACGCTCGACAACCACCTGAAAGGCGCGGTGGACCGGGCGGGACAGGCGCTCGCGAAGGACAACATCCACCTCTCGCTCCACGCCGCCGCCGACTGGGAACGCGACGGCGAACATCTCGCCCGGTGCAGGCAGGCGATCGCCGAGGCCGACATCGTGATCGTCACGATGCTCTTCATCGACGATCAGGTCCGCGCGATCCTCCCCGATCTCGAGGCGCGGCGCGAGGACTGCGACGCGATGGTCTGCCTGATGTCGGCGGGCGAGATCGTGCGCCTGACGCGGATGGGCGCCTACCGCATGGACGCGCCGGCCAAGGGTCCGATGGCGCTGCTCAAGAGGCTGCGCGGTTCGAGCAAGAAGGGTGCGAGTTCGGGCGAAGGGCAGATGAAGATGCTGCGCCGCCTGCCCAAGATCCTCAAGTTCATCCCCGGCACCGCGCAGGACGTGCGGGCCTATTTCCTCACCCTGCAATACTGGCTGTCGGGCTCGGACGAGAACGTCGTCGCCATGGTCCGCGCGCTGATCGACCGCTACGCCGCCGGCGAACGGATGGCGCGGCGGGGCAAGACCAGGGCCGATGCGCCGCTCGAATATCCCGAAATCGGGGTCTATCACCCGCGCACCAAGCAGCGCATTTCCGAAAGCCTGCGCCTGCTGCCCCCCGGCGGGGGCGAGAACGGCACGGTCGGGTTGATCCTGCTGCGATCCTACCTGCTGGGCCGCGACAGCCACCATTACGACGGCGCGATCAAGGCGTTCGAGGATGCCGGGCTCAAGGTCATTCCGGTCTTCGCCAGCGGGCTCGACGCGCGGCCCGCGATCGAGCGGTTCTTCAGGGACCGCGACGGCCGGCCGACGGTCGATGCGATCGTCAACCTCACCGGCTTCTCGCTCGTCGGCGGCCCGGCCTATGCCGATGCCGATGCCGCGCGCAAGGTGCTGGGCGATCTCGACATGCCCTATCTCGCTGCCCACGCGATCGAATTCCAGTCGATCGAGGAATGGCGCAAGGGCGAGCAGGGCCTGATGCCGCTCGAGGCGACGCTGATGGTCGCGCTGCCCGAACTCGACGGGGCGATCGTGCCGAGCGTCTTCGGCGGCCGCGCGGGCGAAGGCAGCGGTTGCTGCACCGGCTGCGAACGCAAGTGTCAGCGCCCCGCTTCGGAGAAGCTGCGGCCGATGCAGGGCTGCCCCGAACGGGCCGAGGCGCTGGCCGAACGCACGGTCAAGCTGATCCGCAACCGCCGCGCGCAGCGCGCCGAACGCAAGGTCGCGGTGGTGCTGTTCAACTTCCCGCCCAATGCCGGCGCGACCGGGACGGCGGCGTTCCTGTCGGTCTACGAATCGCTCCACGCGACGCTCATCCGGATGAAGGCCGAAGGCTACAGCGTCGAGGTGCCCGAGACGGTCGACGACCTCAGGACCGCGATCCTCGAGGGCAATGCCGATCTCTACGGCGCCGATGCCAACGTCGCCGCGCGCATTCCCGCGGACGACCACGTCCGGCGCGAGAAATACCTCGCCGAAATCGAAGCCGCCTGGGGCCCCGCCCCCGGCAAGCAGCAGAGCGACGGGAGCCACATCCAAGTGCTCGGCGCGATGTTCGGCAATGTCTTCGTCGGCATCCAGCCCGCCTTCGGATACGAGGGCGACCCGATGCGGCTGCTGTTCGAGGGCGGGTTTGCGCCGACCCACGCCTTCAGCGCCTTCTACCGCTGGATCCGCGAGGATTTCGGCGCCCATTCGGTGCTGCATTTCGGGACTCACGGCGCGCTCGAATTCATGCCCGGAAAGCAGACCGGCATGTCGAGTTCCTGCTGGCCCGAACGCCTGATCGGCGACCTGCCGAATTTCTACCTCTACGCCGCCAACAACCCGTCGGAAGGGATGCTGGCCAAGCGCCGCTCGGCCGCGACGCTGGTGAGCTACATGACCCCGCCGCTGGCGCAGGCCGGGCTCTACAAGGGCCTTGCCGAACTCAAGGCGAGCGTCGATCGCTGGCGCGCCACGGGCACCAGCGCCGAGGACGCGGCGGAGCGCGAGGAACTCGCCGCGATCATCGCCGAGCAGTGCGATGCGCTCGACATCGAATGCGGGGCGATCGAGACGTTGACCGAGCGGCTCTACGAGCTGGAAGAGGCGCTGATCCCGCACGGCCTCCACGTCTTCGGACGCAATCCGCAAGGGTCCGAGCGCGAGGAAATGCTCGATGCCATGGTCGAGGCGGCGGTGATGGCCGAGGCCGGGATCGACCGGGACGAACTCGGGCGTCAGCTCGATTCCTCGGATGAACTCGCCGCGCTCATCCATGCGCTCGACGGCGGCTATGTCCCGCCCGCGCCCGGCGGCGACATCGTCGCCAATCCCGAAGTGCTGCCGACGGGCCGCAACATCCACGGCTTCGACCCCTTCCTGATGCCGACGCGCTATGCCTGCATGCAGGGTTCAGAACAGGCCGAGCGGCTGATCGCGCGCCATGTCGAAAGCGGCCAGCCCTTCCCCGAAAGCATTGCGATGGTGCTGTGGGGGACCGACAACCTCAAGAGCGAGGGCACCCAGATCGCCCAGGCGCTGACCCTGATGGGCGCGCGGCCCCGGCGCGACAGCTATGGCCGGCTCGCTGGGGCGGAGCTGATCCCGCTCGAGGAGCTCGGCCGGCCGCGGATCGACGTGGTGGCGACGCTTTCGGGGATCTTCCGCGACCTCCTGCCGATGCAGACCCGGATGCTGGCCGAGGCCGCGCTGCTGGCGAGCCAGGCGGAGGAGCCGCTCGAACGGAATTTCGTCCGCAAGCACACGCTCGCCCAGATGGAAAAGCTCGGCTGCGATCTCGAGACGGCGGCGCTGCGTGTCTTCTCGAATGCCGAGGGCGCATACGGTGCCAACGTCAACCAGATGATCGACGGCGGAGCCTGGACCGACCCGGACGAACTCGCCAACGCCTTCGAGGTCAACAAGGGCTTCGCCTATGGCGTGAAGGGCGCACCCGTCCAGCGGCGCGAACTGCTCCAGAGCGTGCTCGCCGAAGTCGATTTCACCTACCAGAACCTCGAAAGCGTCGAGGTCGGGATCAACGATGTCGACCAGTATGTCGACGGGCTCGGCGGCGTCACCCGCTCGGTCGCCAAGGCCAAGGGCGCCGAGGCGCCGGTCTACATCCTCGATGCGACCCGCGGGAACACCAAGGTCAGGACGCTCGCCGAACAGATCGATTTCGAGGCCCGCACCCGGACGCTCAATCCCAAGTGGTTCGAGGGCCTGCTCGATCACGGCTACGAGGGCGTGCGCGCGATCGAGGGCCATGTGAACGCGACCTTCGGCTGGTCCGCCACGACCGGCCAGGTCGCGCCGTGGGTCTACCAGAAGATCAGCGAAACCTTCGTCCTCGACGAGGACATGCGCCGCCGGCTGTCGGAACTCAATCCGAAAAGCTCGGCGCGGGTGGCGGGGCGCCTGCTCGAGGCGTGCGACCGCAACCTGTGGGAACCCGACGAGGAAACGCTCGCCGCCCTGCGTGAGGCGAGTGACGAGCTGGAGGACCGCCTCGAAGGCGTCTTCGTGGCGGAATGAGAGACAAAGGGATCGGATCACCATGAACCTTCACAACCCCAAATCCAGCTTCGCCCCGCCAGACGGGGAAGGCTCGGTCCAGGTCCAGCTGGACCCGCGCGACGCGATCAAGGGCGCGAAGGTCTTCGCGGTCTACGGCAAGGGCGGGATCGGCAAGTCGACCACCTCGTCGAACCTGTCGGCGGCCTTCTCCAAGCTCGGCCACCGCGTGCTGCAGATCGGCTGCGATCCCAAGCACGACAGCACCTTCACGCTGACGAAGAAGCTCATGCCGACCGTCATCGACGTGCTCGAGACGGTCGAATTCCACTCCGAGGAACTGCGGCCCGACGACTACATGTTCGAAGGCTACAACGGCGTCATGTGCGTCGAGGCCGGCGGCCCGCCGGCGGGCACGGGCTGCGGCGGCTATGTCGTCGGGCAGACGGTCAAGCTCCTCAAGCAGCACCACCTGCTCGAGGACACCGACGTCGTGATCTTCGACGTGCTCGGCGACGTGGTGTGCGGCGGGTTCGCCGCGCCGCTCCAGCACGCCGAACGCGCGCTGGTCGTCGCGGCGAACGATTTCGATTCGATCTTCGCGATGAACCGGATCGTCGCCGCGATCGGGGCGAAGGCCAAGAACTACGACGTGCGGCTCGCCGGAGTGGTCGCCAATCGCAGCCGCGAGACCGACGAGATCGACCGCTTCTGCGACCGGATCGGGATGCAGCGCCTCGCCCATTTCCGCGATGTCGACGCGATCCGCCGCTCGCGGCTCAAGAAATGCACCCTCTTCGAAATGGGCGACGATCCCGAAGTGATCGAGGCCCAGAACGAATATCTCCGGCTCGCCCAAATGCTGTGGGACGGCGTCGAACCGCAGCTGGCGAACCCGATGAAGGACCGTGAAATCTTCGACTTCCTGGGATTTGAATGATGGCCACACGCTCCCCCCTTCCCTTCGAGGCAAGCCCCTATGCCGAGCGCCGCGAGGCGCTGGCCAATTATTTCGACAGCACCGCGCGGCAGGCGTGGATCGATCTCACCTCCGATACGAAGGTGAGCGGCATCCGCGCGACCGTGCGGGCAGGCCGCGACGAGATGCGCGCGACCCTGCTTTCCTGGCTGCCCGACGACCTGCGGCGCACCCGCGTGCTCGATGCAGGTTGCGGCACCGGGGCCTTCTCGATCGAGGCGGCCTGCCGCGGCGCCGAGGTGACCGGGATCGACGTCGCTGCCGGCCTCGTCGATGTCGCGCGCGAACGCACCCCGTCCTTCCTCGGGCATGGCCGGATCCGCTGGCTGGCGGGCGACATGCTCGACCCCGCGCTCGGCACCTTCGCCCATATGGTGGCGATGGATTCGCTGATCCACTATTCGCCCGAAGACCTCGTCGATGCGCTCGCCCAGCTGGCGGAGCGCTGCACCGGCTCGATCCTGTTCACCTTCGCCCCGCGCACCAAGCTGCTCGGCGCGATGCACGAGCTCGGCAAGGTCTTCCCCAAGAGCGACCGCTCGCCCGCGATCATCCCGGTCCGCGAGGCCGAGGTGCGCGAGCGCCTCGCCCGTCTCCATGGCTGGTCGATCGGGCGCACCAGGCGCGTCTCGAGCGGGTTCTACACCTCGCAGGCGCTCGAACTGGTGAGGCACGGATGAGCCAGCGCCCTCGCCTTGCCGATACCTGGACGCAGGTCGCGGTGCGTTATCTGCCTTTCGCGGATGCGGCGAGCGAGGACCTGCCGCTCGGCCGGCTGCTGCGGCTGTCGCTGTTCCAGGTGAGCGTGGGCATGGCGATGGTGCTCCTCAACGGCACGCTCAACCGGGTGATGATCGTCGAGATCGGCACGCCGACCTGGCTCGTCGCCCTGCTGATCGCTGTGCCGCTGCTGGTCGCGCCGTTCCGCGCGCTGATCGGGCACAAGTCGGACACGCACCGGTCCTTCCTCGGCTGGCGGCGCGTGCCCTATATCTGGGCGGGCACGCTCACCCAGTTCGGCGGCCTTGCGATCATGCCCTTCGCCCTGCTGCTGCTGGGCAAGCCCGAGGCCTTCACGCTCGGCATGGTCGCGGCGGCCGTGGCCTTCCTGATGACGGGCGCGGGTTTCCACATCACCCAGACCGCGGGGCTGGCGCTGGCGACCGACCTTGCGCCCGAGGACAAGCGGCCGCGCGCGGTGGCGCTGCTCTATGTCATGCTGCTCGTCGGCATGATGTTCGCGGCCTTCGTCATCGGCGGGGTGCTGATGGATTTCAGCCCGACCAAGCTGGTGCAGGTGATCCAGGGCTGTGCGGTGCTGACGATCGCGCTCAATCTCGTCGCCCTGTGGAAGCAGGAGGCGCGCGATCCCAAGGCGACGTCGCACGACCGCGAGACGCCCGACTTTCGCGAGCTGTGGGACTCCTTCGTGCGCGACGGACGCAATGCCCGCCTGCTGACCGCGATCGGTATCGGCGCGGCGGGCTTCGCGATGCAGGACGCGCTGCTCGAACCTTATGGCGGCGAGATCCTCGGCCTGTCGGTCGGGTCGACCACCGCGCTCACCGGGGCGTGGGCGCTCGGCAGCCTGATCGGCTTCATGCTGTCGGGCCGCTCGCTCGGTCTCGGGGCCGATCCGCTGCGGCTCGCCGGGACCGGCCTCGTCACGGGTGTCGTCGCCTTCCTGTTCGTGATCTTCGCTGCGCCCTTCGACGCGCCGGCGATGCTGTTCCTCGGCGCGTTCACGATCGGCGTCGGGCTCGGCCTGTTCTCGGTCGGCACGCTGATGGAGGCGATGAGCCTTGCCGAAAGCGCGACCGCCGGCCTCGCGCTCGGCGCGTGGGGCGCAGTCCAGGCGACCGCTGCGGGCGCGGGAATAGCGCTCGGCGGCGCACTTCGCGACGGCGTTTCGGCGCTCGTCATGGCCGGCGCTGCGGGAGAGGTCATCGCCACGAGGGCGACCGGGTACACCTCGGTCTACCTCCTCGAAATCCTGCTGCTTCTGGCAGGCCTAGCCGCGATCGGGCCGCTCGTCGGCCGGGGTCGCACCACCACCCTCGCTTACCGGGAGCGCACCGGCCAGCCGTTCGGCCTGCGCGAATTCCCGACATGACCGGTCAGGACCCAGGGGACCCCATCTCGGTCGCACTCTGCTTGAGAGGAATGTGAAATGAACAACACATACATCGTCGGGACGCTCGACGTAGCCGAGCTGGCGTTCCTGCTCTTTTTCGTCTTCTTCATCGCCCTCGTGGTCTATCTCAACCGGGAAAGCCGCCGCGAAGGCTACCCGGTCGAGGACGAACAGACCGGGCGGGTCGACACCTGGCCGCTCAGCCAGGGCGACAAGAAGGTCTTCAAGCTGCCCCACGGGCGCGGGGTCTACATCCCCGAGGACGTGCCGCGGGACGACTTCAAGATTCCCGCCGTGCAGGCCTTCAACGCCGCCGGCGCGCCCTGGGTTCCGACCGGCAACCCGATGAAGGACGGTCTCGGCCCGGCCGCCTTTGCCAAGCGCGCGGACTATCCCGACCTCACCCATGACGGCCGGCCCCGGATCGTGCCGATCGGCAACAGCCACGAACTCACGGTCTCGCCGAACGATCCGGCACTGATCGGCTGGCCGGTGATCGCCGCGGACAAGAAGGTCGCCGGCAGGGTCACCGACATCTGGGTCGACCAGTCCGAACACATCATCCGCTATCTCGAGATCGAGACCAATGCGGGCGACAGGGTGCTTGCCCCGATGTTCGTCTGCGCGGTGCAGAAGAAGGGCTTCTTCGACGACAAGCCCGAACAGGTCGAGATTTCGGCGATCACCTCACAGCAGTTCGCGGATGTCCCGCGGCTCGAAACACCCGGCCAGGTCACCCGCTACGAAGAGGACAAGATCATGGCCTATTATGGCGGCGGCTACATGTACGCGACGCCGGAAAGGGCGGAACCATGGATTTGATGACGAAAACCCGGCCCCAGGCGGACCCGGCGCTGCACGAAAAGCCGCGCTTCGACCCGCCCGAGCTCGAGAATGCCGGGCCGACCGCGCACGGCGACCCGATGGGCACCCCGGCAGCGGACGAACGGATCCTGTGGAAGGGACGGCCCGACCGGCGCGTGCTTGCCCGCACCGCCTTCCACACCCGCAGCGTCGCCATCTACTTCGCCCTGCTCGTCGGGTTCTCGCTCGCGATGGGCAATTACCAGAGCGCCGCGATCATCACCGCCCTCGGCATCGCCGGGCTCGGCGTGCTCAACCTGCTCGCCTGGCTCAGCGTCCGCAGCACGCTCTACATCCTGACCGATGCGCGGCTGATCATGCGGATCGGCATCGCGATCGAGACGCGGATCAACGTCCCGCTGAAGCAAATCTCGGCCGCGCATCTCAAGCAGCGCGGGCGCGATCACGGCGATATCGCTGTCGAACTGAAGGGCGAGCGCCTGCTCGGCTATCTGCTGATGTGGCCGCACGTCCGCCCGTTCCGGCTCGCCCGGCCCGAGCCGATGCTGCGCGGCATCGCCGAACCCGAGAAGGTTGCCCGCCTGATGGCCGATGCCCGCGCGCAATACGGCGCGATCGAGCGGAATTTGATCGAGATCAAGGAAGCGGGGACCGCGCCCGCTAGGCAGGGGCACGGCTCCCATGCCCACGCGCGGACCGGCGCTCCCGCTGCCGAGGCGAAGGAAATGTCGGACACAGGTCTGAAAGGAGCCCCCGCATGATCGTTCGCACCTATGAAGAGGACGAAATCACCGTCCACCGCGTTCCGCTGCTGCTGATGGGCGGGCTGGTCGCGATCAGCCTCGCGCTGACGGCCTCGGTGACGATGGGCTTCTTCGAGCGCACGTCCGATCCCGTGGTGCTGCGCGCCGAGGCGGGCACCCAGGCCGCAACGACGCGCGACCTGTTCTTCTTCGACGAGGCCGACGGCTCGGTCCGCGTCGAGGATGCGGCAAGCGGCGTCGAGGTGGCCCGGTTCGGCGTCGGGTACGGCGGCTTCGTGCGCTCGACCGTCCGCAGCCTCGTCCACCAGCGCCGCATCCGCGGGATCGGGGCCGATGTGCCGTTCGAACTGGTCGAATGGGACAACGGCAACCTCACCCTGCGCGACGAGACCACCGGTTCCACACTCGAACTCGACTATTTCGGCAAGGACAACCGCCGGGTCTTCGCCGAAATGCTCGAAGGGGTGAAGTGATGGCCACCCGCCCGATCGACGACGCCGCCATCCGCGCCGTGCCGACCGCAAGGCGGTTCGACATCCCCTGCACGATCACGGTCGAACAGAGCTCGGAGCATTTCCATGCCCATGTCGAACTGGCCGGCGATGTCGCACTGGAACCGGGCGACAAGGTCCGGGTGCATGGCGACCCGATCACGATCCCCTTCGGCCAGAGCGCCGTGTTCGAACGCGCCGCGACGGTGACCCGGGCCGGGCCCGTCACCCGCGCGCTCACCCGCCTCGCGGCCTATTTCGATCTCAAGGAACTCTACGAGGTGAGCTTCAATCCCGGGAGGATCAAATGAACGCCTACAAGCCGATGACCAGCGAAGAGGCGATGGCCCTCGCCACGCAGGACACGATGCTGACCCCGCGATTCTACACCACGGATTTCGATGCGCTGGACGCGATCGACGTTTCCCCGGTGCGGGAGGAATGGGACGCGCTGATCGACGAGATGATCGGCGACCCCAACAAGAAGCACTTCCGGCACAATGACAGCTTCAAGGGCGTGATCGAGGGGCTCGAGCCCGAACTGCGCAAGGAATTCACCGATTTCCTCGTCAGCTCGATGACCTCGGAATTTTCCGGCTGCGTGCTCTATGCCGAAATCGCCAAGCGGACCAAGAATCCCGACGTCAAGCAGCTGTTCAAGCTGCTCGCCCGGGACGAAAGCCGCCACGCGGGCTTCATCAACGAAAGCCTCAAGGATGCGGGCATCGGGGTCGATCTCGGCTATCTGACGCGGACCAAGAAATACACCTATTTCAAGCCGAAGTTCATCTTCTACGCGGTCTACCTGTCGGAGAAGATCGGCTACGCCCGCTACATCACGATCTACCGCCATCTCGCCGCGAACCCGCAGCACAAGTTCCACCCGATCTTCGACTGGTTCCTCGAATGGTGCAACGACGAGTTCCGTCACGGCGAGGCCTTCGCCATGCTGCTGCGGTCGGACCCCAAGCTGCTGCAGGGCGCGAACAAGCTGTGGGTGCGTTTCTTCCTGCTGTCGGTCTATGCGACCATGTACGTGCGCGACCATGCCCGGCCCGCCTTCCACAAGGCGCTCGGGGTCGATCCGACCGAATATGACTACAAGGTGTTCTCGATCTGCAACCAGATCAGCCGCCAGGTCTTCCCGGTCGAACTCGACATCGACGACCCCGCGTTCCGCCGGCAGATGGAGGCCCTGCGCCTCGCCGCCTGCCGGATCGAGGACGGCAAGGAACAGGGCGGCATCGGCGGCCTCGCCAAGCGCGTGAGCGGGATGGCGGGGGCCGGCTGGGCCTTCGCGCGGATGTATTTCCACCGCACCCGGCCCAACGCCCTGCCGCAATCGGTCAGGCTGCGTCCCGCATGGTGAGCTGGAGCGGCCATGTTGTCCCGTTCATCGTGACGGTGGCGGTCTGGTTCGTCGCGACGGGGCTCGTCGCGTGGGCCGACAATCGCGAGCGCGCGACCTTCTCGCGCAGCCTCGCGATCGGTGGGGCGGGGGGAATCCTCGGCCTCATCGTCATCCTCGTCGCCTCGCAATCGGTTTCGGTTCCGGGGGTGTACGTCGCCTTCATCGGCGCGCTGATGGTGTGGGGCTGGCATGAGATCGGCTTTCTCACCGGCGCCTCGGCCGGCCCGCGGCGCGAGCCGATCGCGCCGGGCGTGCGCGGGCTCGAGCGGTTCCGGCAGGCGAGCGCGACGGTCATGCACCACGAGGTCGCGCTCGCGCTGACAGTCCTGCTCCTGATCTCGCTGTCGTGGAATGCGCCGAACCAGGTCGGGGCGATGGTGTTCGTGCTGATGTTCGGCCTGCGCCTGTCGTCGAAGATCAACCTGTTCGTGGGCGTGCCCAACACCACGACCGAAATGCTCCCGCCGCATCTCGACTATCTCAAGACCTATTTCGGCGCGAACCGCATGACCGGCCTGCTCGCCCTGTCGATCGTCGCGATCCTCGGCCTTGCCTGGTGGTTCGCCGCGCTCGCGATCGCCGCTCCGGTGGGCAGCGCGCAGATGGTCGGGGCGAGCCTGCTCTTCACCTTGTGCGTGCTCGGGGCGCTCGAACACGTGTTTCTCGCCCTGCCGTTTCGCGACGGCATGCTGTGGGGCTGGGCCCTGCCCGCGCGCCGGCGCGACATGGCGCTTCGGGCACCCGCGCCCGCCCCATCCATCCGGAACGACAGACGATAAGAATGCATCAAGAGGGACTGCCCATGGACTACGAAGCTTTTTTCGCCAGCGAGCTCGATGGCGTGCGCGCGGAAGGGCGCTACCGCGTGTTCACCGACATCAAGCGGCACCGCGGGCGGTTCCCGCACGCGACGCGCTTCGTCGGCGAAACGGACACGCAGGCGGTCACCGTCTGGTGCTCGAACGACTATCTCGGCATGGGCCAGCATCCCAAGGTGCTCGAGGCGATGCACGCCACGCTCGAGGAATGCGGCGCGGGTGCCGGGGGCACGCGCAACATCTCGGGCACGAACCACTACCATGTCGAACTCGAGGCGGAACTCGCCGACCTTCACGGCAAGGAAGCGGCGCTGCTGTTCACCAGCGGCTATGTCTCGAACTGGGCGGGCATCGGCACGCTGGCCGCACGCATCCCGGACTGCGTGGTGTTTTCCGATGCGCTCAACCACGCCTCGATGATCGAGGGCATCCGCTATTCGCGCGCGCCCTACAAGATCTTCCGCCACAATGACGTCGAGCATCTCGACCAGCTCCTGTCCGATTACGGGCCGGAGGTTCCCAAGCTGGTCGCCTTCGAGAGCGTCTATTCGATGGACGGCGACATCGCCCCCATCGCCGACATCCTCGACGTGTGCGAGAAACACGGGGCGATGAGCTATATCGACGAGGTCCACGCCGTCGGCCTCTACGGCCCGCGCGGCGGCGGGATCGCCGAGCGCGAAGGGCTGATGGACCGGATCACCGTGATCGAGGGCACGCTCGGCAAGGCCTTCGGGGTCATGGGCGGCTATATCGCGGCCTCGGCGAACCTCGTCGATTTCGTCCGCAGCTTCGCCAGCGGCTTCATCTTCTCGACCGCCCTGCCCCCGGCCGTCGCCGCCGGCGCGGCGGCGAGCATCCGGCACCTCAAGGAAAGCAACGAGGAGCGCGAACGGCACCAGGATCGGGTCGCCCAGGTAAGGCGCAAGCTCGACATCATGGGCATCCCCCACCTCGCCAATCCGAGCCACATCATCCCGGTGATGGTGGGCGACGCGCACAAGTGCAAGCGGATCAGCGACTGGCTGATGGACAATCACGGCATCTACGTGCAGCCGATCAACTACCCGACCGTGCCGGTGGGGACCGAGCGGCTTCGGCTGACCCCTTCGCCGGTCCACAGCGACGGCGACATCGACCGGCTGATCAACGCGCTGTCCGAGATCTGGTCCCAGTGCGAGCTGGCGCGGATGGCGACCGCGGCCTGATCGCCGAACGAGTTTCCGCCCCGGGGCGGGAGGGGCGACAGGGGCGGCGGCCTTTGGCCTGCCGCCCCTTCATCGCTCGACTGTTCCCGGCGGCGCAGCGCGTCGTCCCGATCAGACTTCGATCCGATCAGACTTCGCCGTTCGCCTCGAGATAAGCGATGAGATCCGCGCGGTCCTGCGGGTCCTTGATCCCCTGGAAGGCCATGCGCGTGCCGGGGAGATACTCCTGCGGCGCGACCAGGTAGTCGAACAGCACTTCCCTGCTCCAGGTAATGTCGCTGTTCCTGTTGGCGTCCGAGTAGTTGAAGTCCGCGACCGAACCGGCTTCCCGTCCGACGACGTCGTGAAGATGCGGACCGACGCGGTTCCTTCCCTCCTCCATCGCGTGGCAGGCCATGCATTTGGTGAAGACCGTCTTGCCGGCCGCGGCATCGGGCGCAAGATCATCGAGGGCGACTTCGGCGAGATCGGGTCGGGCCTCGGGTTCGGGGGCAGGCGGCGGGGCCGGCTCGGCTTCGACCGTTTCGGCCCTGTCCGCCGGACCGGCCTCTTCGTCCGCCTGCCCGCCGCAGGCCGCAAGGGCAAGACCGCTGCCGAGCAGCAGGGTGGTCATCGCAGTGCGCTTGTTCATGCTCCTCTTCTCCCTCCCTACCGTCATGGCCATGCAGAGCATACCGCATGACGTTTCATCCAACGAGCGGAAAACGGGATGTTTCCGGGGGTCCAATGCAAAAGGGGCCGGTGCGGCTTCCCGCACCGGCCCCTTTCCCAAAGGCCTGTCGGCAAGGCGAAAGCCTTACGAGGAGAACATGCCCTCGCTTTCGGCCTGTTCGAAGATCTCGTTGAATTCGCGGCCGGCGAGACCCGGATGGCTCGCCGCCTTGGCGTCTTCGAGATTCGCGGTCATGCCTTCGCCCTTGACGACGATCATGCCGATCATGCCCGCGGCGTAGTGCGGCACGCACTTGTAGCCGTAAATGCCCGGGGTCGGCAGGACGTAGCTGACTTCCTCGTTGATCTCGCCTTCCCAGCCTTCGACGCCGGCAGGCATCATTTCGGGGATCGACGAGGACTGGTGGGTCGGATCGGTCGGCACGAAGGTGACGGTGTCGCCCACTTCGGCGGTGATCAGGCGCGGCTTGAAGACCTGCAGCCCGCTGCCGTCGGGGTCACGGGTGAGCATCTCGACTTCGTGCACGGTGCCGTTCGCTTCGACTTCGGGAACCGCGGCGACTTCCTCTTCGGCAGGGGCAGTCTCTTCGGCGACCGGCGCGGCCTCGGCTTCCTCGGTTTCCTCGGCGGCCGGGGCGGGTTCCTGATTGCCGCCACCGCAGGCCGACAGCGTCACGAGGCTGGCGAGCGCCACGGCGCTAAGGAGAGTGGTACGCTTCATGATGGATTTTCCCTCTTTGGACTAAAACCTCCCGCGAAGCCGCGGGCATTAAACCAGATTAAAGGCCATGAAAAGCGGGAGCTCGATGCCGATAAGCTTTCGCGCCCCCACGAACCTCAGACCCGACAACGCACGATGACCGGTGCGTATCTGCAAGGATTGCCCGGACCCGCGGGGGATTGCAAGCCATGCCGCGCGTCGCGCCGCACCATTGCTCCGGGCGGGCGAGGCGCTAAACAGCGCGCATGGAGACAAAACCGCCCCTGCACGCCCGAATCGTTTTCGGTCTCGCCCTGTTCATCCCGGTCTATCTCGCCGTCACCGCGCTCGGCACGAAGTTCGGCCTGTGGAGCTGGGAGATCGGCCTCCTCCCGCTGACTTTCGGCGGGGGCGCGTTGCTGGTCGGTGGAACGGCGCTGCTGGCGATCGTTTCGCTGGTTCTCATCCTGAGGAAACCCCCGCGCGCCGGCTGGCCGCTCGCGCTGATCGCGCTCCTGATCCCGCTCGGCTTCGTCGGGCTCGGGCTGTCCGCCGCCGGCAAGGGCAGCGCGAACCCGATCCACGACATCGCGACCGACACCGCCGACCCGCCCCGGTTCTCGCCCGCCACGCTCGACGCTCGCGCCAGGGTCGGGGCCAACCCGCTCAACGACTATTCCGTGCCGCTGGGCGAGCTCGAAATGTGGCGCTCCGCCGACCCGGCGCTTGCGGCGCAGAGCCATGCCGAGGTGATCGCCGAACGTTATCCCGATCTGCGCCCGGTCCCGCTCGGCACCGCTTCGTCCGCCGAGGCGCTGGAGGCGGTGCGCGCGGCGATGGAGGAACTGGGCCTCGCCGAAATCCGGGTCGATGCGGAAGCGGGCCGGGTCGAAGGCGTCGCCGAGACCTTCTGGTTCGGCTTCCGCGACGACGTGGTGGCGCGCGTCGCGAACGGCGAGATCGACCTGCGCTCGGTCAGCCGGGTCGGGCAGAGCGACCTCGGCGCCAATGCCGATCGGCTGCGCGACCTGCGCGCGGCGATCGCCGAACGGTTGTAACGCGCGATCACCGGAACTGCGCCAGCGCCATCGCGCTGCGCTGGAAGACGGTGAGGACGCACAGGCCCGCATAGGCATAGGCGATGACGCCGAACCACGCGGGAAACAGGCACATCAGCGCAAAGACGAGGATCGTCTCGGCCCCTTCGGCAAGACCGGTCGAATAGAAGAAGCTCTTGCGCCCATGCGCCGCAGTCTCCTCGCCGCGCGTGGCGGCGATGGTGGCGAAAGCGAGGAAACTGACGCCCGTCAGCACGAAGCTCGCCACCAGCACCAGCGCGGGGAGCGTGTTCGCATCTGCCAGCACGCCGAAGCCGAGCGGGACGGAGACGTAGAAGGCGAAATCGGCGACGATGTCGAGATAGCCGCCGAAGGCGGTCGGGCCGCGCGCCCGCGCCACCGCCCCGTCGAGCCCGTCGATGAGACGATTGGCGAGGATCAACGCCAGCCCCGCCCCGATCGCCCCCGAGGCGATGGCCCCGGCCCCGGCCAGCCCCAGCGCCAGGCCCGCGATCGTCAGCGCGTTGGCGGTGACGCCCAGCCGCGCGAGCGCGCGCCCGGCGCGGTTCAGGGGCGGGTCGATCAGCGGGCGCAGCTTCGCGTCGAACACGCCCCTAGGCCCCTTTCGCGGGCCGAAAAGGTGACAAAGTTGACACCCTGTCAACTTTACCCTCGCCCCGCAAGGCCCTGTATTCACGAAGAAATGCGCGAAAAAACGGCAGCGGACGGACACGCGGGCGGAGGCGAAAAGGCATCATCTGCTCCATTCGGCCCCGCTCTTCGGGGGCAGCGGCGGGGGATAGCGCGCCGGACCGGCGTAGGAAAGAACGGGGCGCGCCGCGCGCCCGGCCCCGCCCTATCCGCCGAGCGTGACGAGCCCGACCCACGCCCCCGTCATCGCGCTCGAAAGGTTGCCCGCGATCCAGCTTCGGATGCCGAGCCCGGCGGCCTCGGCGCGGCGTTCGGGGCAGAGCGTGCCGATGGTCGAGACGAGCAGGCCGACGCTGGCGAGGTTGGCGACGCCGCACAGGGCGTAGGTAACGATGAGGAGGCCGCGCGTCCCCAGCGTGCCCGCGGGCAGCGCGGCGAGTTCGAGATAGGCGACGTATTCGTTGAGGATCGCCTTCGTCCCCATCAGCGCGCCGGCCGCCTGCGCCTCGGCCCAGGGCACGCCGATGAGCCACATGAAAGGCGCGAAGAGCCAGCCGAAGAGGCGCTTGAGCGTCAGCGGTTCTTCCGCCACCGCCGGCAGCAGGGCGAGCGCCTGGTCGGCCAGCGCGACCAGCGCGAAGACCACGATGATGACCGCGATGACCGCGAGGAAGAGCTGCATCCCGTCCATCGTGCCCTTGACGATGGCGTCGATGCTGGATTCGTAGCGCAGGCCCGGCTCGTCCCCGGCGGTTTCGGTCGCCGCATCATCGGGCGTGCCCGGCACCATCAGCCTGGCGACCAGCAGCGCGGCGGGGAGCGAGACGAGCGAGGCGGAGATCATGTGGCCGACCGCATCGGGAACCGTGGCCGACAGGGTGGTCGCGTAAAGGATCAGGATCGCGCCCGATATCGTCGCCATGGCAAGCACCATGACCTGGAACAGCTCGGCCCGGCTCATGCGGGCGAAATAGGCGCGCACCACCAGTGGGCTTTCGACGACGCCGAGGAACAGGTTCGCCCCGCCCGACAGGCCCACGACCCCGCTCACGCCGAGCGTGCGGCGCAGCAGGAAGGAAAGCCCGTTCACCAGCCAGCGCAGCACGCCCCAGTGCCACAGCAGCGCGGCGAGCGCGGAGAACACGATGACGAGCGGGAGGATCTGAAAGGCGATGATGACGGGCGGGGCGCCGCCGTCCTTCGGTTCGAAGGGCAGGGGCGCGCCGCCGAGATAGCCGAACATGTAGGAGGAGCCTTCGAGCGTCGCCCGCTCGATCGCGGTGACGGCGGCATTGGCGTATCCCATCGCCGTCCAGACGAAGGGCACGCGCACGATCAGCAGCGCGAGCGCGCCCTGCAGCAGCAGCGCGCCGCCGATCCAGCGCCAGCCGGGCACGCGCGCGCGGTCCTCGCTCAGCCCCCATGCCATGGCGAGCAGCACGGCGATGCCTAGGATGCCGCGCAGCTGGTCGAACAGTTCCGCGCTCACCCGCGCCGCCAGCGGTGATAGCGTTCGACCCAGGCGAGCAGGCGCTCGGGCTTGTGCGCGCGTTTCCAGTCGCCGGCGGCGTATTTGTTCGCCTCGGCCATGGTGGGGTAGGAATGGATCGTGCCGAGGATCTTGTTAAGACCGATACCGTGCTTCATCGCCAGCACGTATTCCGCCAGCAATTCGCCCGCGTGCGCCGCGACGATGGTGACGCCCAGGATCGTGTCCTTGCCGGGCGGCGTCAGCACCTTGACGAAGCCCCTCGTCTCGCTCTCGGCGATGGCGCGGTCGAGTTCGTCGATGGCGTAGCGCGTGATCTCGTATTCGACGCCCTGCTCCTTTGCCTCGCTTTCGTTGAGGCCGACGCGGGCGAATTCGGGGTCGAGGAAGGTGACGGCGGGCATGACGCGGTAATCGGCCCTGAACCGCCTGAACTGGCCGAACAGCGCGTTGACGCTGGCATACCAGGCCTGGTGGCTTGCGGCGTGGGTGTACTGGAACGGCCCGGCGACATCGCCAGCGGCGTAGATGTTGGGGAATTTCGTCGCGAGGAATTCGTCGGTGCTCACGGTCCTGTCGGTGTCTATGCCGAGTTCCTCCAGCCCGAAACCGCTCAGCCGCGCCTTGCGCCCGACCGCGACGATCAGGGCGTCGTAGGCGATCCGGACCTCGCCCCCGGCGCCCCGCGCGATCAGCGCGCCGTCTTCGAAGCGCACCGCCTCGTGGCCGGTCAGCACCCTGACGCCCGCCTCCTCCAGCACGGCGCGGGCGAGGTCGGAGACATCCTCGTCCTCGCGGGCCAGCACGCGCTCGCCCTGTTCGACCTGCGTCACCTGCGCGCCCAGCCGGGCCAGCGCCTGCGACAATTCGCACCCGATCGGTCCGCCGCCGAGCACCGCGATCCGGCGCGGCACCTCGTCCCGTTCGGCGAAGGCGTCCCACAGGGTCTCGCTGGTGAGATAGCCGCTCTCCTCGATCCCCGGGATCGGCGGGACGACCGGCTCGGCCCCGGTCGCGATGACGATGCTGCGCGTGGCAAGGCGCTGCGTTTCGCCCCCCTCGCGCGCGATCTCGACCGTCCACGGGTCGGTGATCCGCGCCCGGCCCCTGACCACGTCGACGCCCAGCCCCTCGTAACGCTCGACGCTGTCGTGCGGCTCGATCGTCTCGATCACCCGGCGCACGCGCGCCATCGTCTCGCGGAAGGGGACCTGCGGTTCGACGGGCACGAGGCCGTAGCGGTCCGCATGGCGCATGGTCGCCGCGGCCTTGGCGGTCTTGATCAGGGCCTTGGACGGCACGCAGCCGGTGTTGAGGCAGTCGCCCCCCATCGCCCCCGCCTCGACCAGCGTCACGCCCGCGCGCACCTGCGCCGCGATATAGGCCGCGACCAGCCCGGCCGAACCTGCCCCGATGACGACGAGGTTGCGATCGAACCGCCTGGGCCGCGCGAAGCCGCGATAGACCCGCCGCCGCCGGATCAGGCCGACGATGCCCTTTCCGATCCACGGCACGAAGGCGAGCACGACGAAGGACCCGATCAGCCCGGGGGAGAGCAGCCCGCTGGTGCTTTCGATCCGCCCCAGCTGCGTCCCCGCGTTGACGTAGGCGAGCGTCCCCAGCAGCATCCCGACCTGGCTCACCCACACGAAGGTCCAGGTCCGGATCCGCGTCAGTCCCATGACGAGGTTCACCACGAAGAAGGGAAAGAGCGGGATCATGCGGATGGTGAAGAGGTAGAATGCGCCGTCGCGTTCGAGCCCCTCGTTCACGCCCTTCAGACGCTTGCCGAAACGCGCCTCGACCCAGTCGCGCAGCACGTAGCGCGAGGCGAGGAAGGCGAGCGTCGCCCCGATGGTCGAAGCGAAGGAGACGATGACGGTGCCGAGCACCAGCCCGAACAGCGCGCCCGCCGCGAGCGTCATCACCGCCGCGCCCGGCAGCGAGGCTGCGGTGACCGCGACATAGGCGAGGAAGAAGCCGCCGATCACCAGCGCCGGGTTCTCGGCATAGAAGGCGTCGATGGTCCCCGCGACCCGCTTGCCCCCGTCGAGCGTCAGGTACTGGCCGAGATCGAACAGGAAATAGGCCGCCACCAGCGCGGCGATCAGACCGATGACCAGCGCTTTCTTCATCAAGGCTCCCATGAGGACGGGTACGAAAGGAAACGAGCCACGGTTACGCCCCGCCCGCGGACCTTGCGTAGGTGTCGATCCAGCGCAAGTCTATCCATCGCTTGAGCGCGCGGACCCAGCACCCCTTCGCCGCGATCGGCCCGTAGCTGAGGATCGCGCGACCATCGCCGGTGGTGAGGAGATAGAGGCTGTTCCAGCGCGGACGGTAGCTTGCGGCCGGCTCCCTTCCGCCCAGCACGGCGCGCAGGTTCGCGGCGAGCTTCGGCCCGGCGAAGACCGCGTGCACGCCCGAATGGGCCACGTCCCGGTCGGCCCGCGCGGCGACGTCTCCGGCGGCGAAGACGTGGGGGTGCGATACCGACCGCTGGAATTCATCGACCGCGACGAAGCCCGCCCGGTCGGTCGCAAGGCGGCCCGCCCCCGGCCATTCGGGCGCCGCGCTGCCGATCGCGGCGATGACGAGGTCGAGCGGTTCGAGCGAGGCCCCGCCGGCCATCAGCGCGCCGTCCCGAAAACGCGCATCCGCGGCGATCACCGCGATCCCCTGCCGCGCGAGTTCGCCCCGCGTCGTCCGGCGAACGGCGCGCGACATCGTCGGCAGCAGCCCCGCGCTTCCCGTGACAAGCGTCACCTCGGGCCGCGTTCCGGCCCCTGCGAGGTTGCGAAGCGCAAGCGCGAGCTCGACGCCCCCTGCCCCGCCCCCGACGACCGCCGCGCGCACCCTGTCCCCGGCCCGGGCGCGGCGCCATTGATCGAGCCGTTCGACGAAACGCTCGATCGGGCGGATCTCCAGGAGGCGGGGATCCTCGCCGAGGGTCCGCGCGGCGTGGCCCACCCCGCCGGTGTCGAGCGAGGCGAGGTCGAAGCCGATCCGATTGCCCGCCGCGGTCGTGACGTGGCGCGCGCCCGGGTCGATCGCGACCGCCCGGCCCAGCACCAGTTCGACCCCCGCCGCCGCCGCCAGTCCGGCAAGGTCGACGATGCCGCGCAGCCGCTCGTGCTCGCCCGCGATCCAGCCCGGCACCATGCCCGAATAGCGCAGGGCCGGATGGGGCGTGAGCAGGGTGGCGCGCGCATCCGGGGGCGGGCCGCGGCGGATCCAGTCGGCCAGCACCGCGACATGGGCATGGCCGCCGCCGATCAGCAGCAGGTGACGCACCGCCGCGCCCATCCTTCCCGCGCGCCGTTCAGCCCCGCGCCGCGCGGGCCGTGTCGACCGCCTCGCGCGCGAGCCGCGTGACCGCGTCGTAATCGCCCGCCGCGACGGCCTCGGCCGGGGTCAGCCAGCTTCCCCCGCAGGCAAGCACGCTCTCCAGCGCGAGATAGTCGGCAAGGTTCGCTGCCGTTATGCCGCCGGTCGGCACGAACCGCATCGCGCCGAAGGCCGCGGACAGCGCCCTGAGCAGCGGCACGCCGCCCGCGAGCGCGGCGGGGAAGAACTTGACCGCGCGCAGGCCGAGCGCATGGGCGCGCTGGACCTCGCTTGCGGTCACCGTGCCGGGAAGGACCGGGAGCCCCTCCTCGATGCACCACAGCGCGATCTCGTCGAGCAGGCCCGGCGACACGATGAACTGCGCGCCCGCATCGCGCGCCGCCTTCGCCTGGTCGAGCGTGAGGACCGTGCCCGCCCCGACGATCAGCCCTTCGCCGATCTCCGCCCGGCGCCCGGCCATCGCGCGCATGGCATCCATCGCACCGGGCTTTCGCAGCACCACTTCGTGCACCGCGAGCCCGCCCCGCAGTAGCGCGCGCGAAATCGCGACCGCTTCGCCTGCATCGCCGGTATCGACGAGCGGGACGACCGGCGCCGCGGCAAAGGCGGACAGCAGGGGGGTGGAAAGCGGGGTGGCGGAAAGCGGGGTGGCGGAAAGCGGGGTGGCGGTCTGGCTCACGCGAAGCTCCTTCGTGCGGTCCGCCGCGTTCGGGTGACCGCGCGGACCGGTTCAGCTATG
This sequence comes from Erythrobacter sp. HL-111, assembly GCF_900105095.1. Lineage (NCBI taxonomy): Bacteria > Pseudomonadati > Pseudomonadota > Alphaproteobacteria > Sphingomonadales > Erythrobacteraceae > Erythrobacter > Erythrobacter sp. HL-111. The sequence continues at coordinate 1,482,068 of NZ_LT629743.1, forward strand.
GTCAATCTCGCACCTAGCATCGCGCAAGCGACATTGCACCGCTTCGCAAGGGGCGGATTTGCGTGGATGGTGGACACGTTTTTTCAATCCGGGCTTGATAAAGGGCATGAAAAAAGACACTTCGCAGATGCACAAGGAAACGTCCGGTCGTGTCGCCGGACCGCCGGATTTGCGCTTCGGGAAGGGATTTTTCGCGTCGAACGGTGCATCGCGGCCTTCGGATCAGACGATATTCCTTATCGCGGTTTGACCTTGCGCTGCGGGATGTCCCGACCGGACGCTTCGGGCATCGGCCTGCCCCCGGCTACTAGGCGAACGGAACACAGGTAAATGTCAGCCCTGAATCACACCTACGGCGACCGCATCTCTTTGGTGAAGTTCTTTCGTCGCTTCTTCGACATCCTCCAGCCGGAAAGCAATTTCTACTGGCTCGCGGTCGTCTACGGCGTCGGGATCAGCCTGCTGTCGCTGGCGACGCCGATCTCGGTGCAGATGCTCGTCAACACGATCGCCAACACCGCGCTCACCGCGCCGCTGGTGGTGCTCTCGCTCACGCTGTTCGGCCTGCTGATGATCTCGGGGCTGCTCTATGCCCTGCGCATCCACCTGATGGAACTGTTCGCGCGGCGGTTCTACGCCCGCATGGTGGCGGAAATCGCCCTGATCTCGGTTCACGCCCAGAACCCCTTCTTCAACGACACGAACCGCGGTTCCCTGTTCAATCGCTATTTCGATGTCACCGTCGTGCAGAGCGTTGCGCCCGTGTTGTTCCTCAGCGGTTTCACCGTGGTCCTGCAGATCGTGGTCGGCTTCATCCTCGTTTCGCTCTACCATCCCCTGTTCCTGCTCTTCACGATCGTCATGGCGGGGATGATCTGGGCGATCTGGCTGATCTGGGGGAACAAGGCGATCAGGACCGGGATCGACCTTTCCCATGCCAAGCACGCGACCGCCGCCTGGGTCGAGACGATCGGCGGCTCCAACGGCTTCTTCAAGTCGCAGCGCCGGATCGATTACGCCTTCGACCGGACGAATGATTTCACGGCCAATTACCTGGCCGAGCGCAAGCGGCATTTCCGCCAGCATTTTTCGCAGGCGCTCTCGTTCCTGTTCCTTTACGCCCTGGCAAGCGCGGTCCTGCTGGGTCTCGGGGGATGGCTGGTCATCCAGAACGAGCTGACGCTGGGCCAGCTGGTCGCGGCCGAGCTTGTCCTCTCGGTCGCCTTTTTCGGCGTCGCCCAGCTCGGCAGCTACCTGCCCTATTTCTACGACCTGTGCGCCGCGGTCGAGGAAATCTCGCTGTTCTACGATGTCGAGCAGGAAGAGCCTTCCGGCGCCGACCCGATGCACGGCGACGATCACACGCTCGTCTTCGAAGGCGTGCGCGGGCGCGCGCGGAACGAGGACGCGGTGTTCAACCTCGAAATCCCCTCGGGCGCGATCGTCATGGCCGCGGCCAGCCATCACGGGGTCCAGCGGCTCTTCACCAACCTCTTGAAGATGCACGAATTGCCCAAGAGCGGTTTCGCCACGATGGGCGGGATCGACCTGATGAACATCGAGGCGCACAATCTTCGCAAGAACATCCACGTGCTCGACCGCCCGACCTTCGTCGGCATGACGATCCGCGAATACCTCAGCCTCGCCTGTCCCGAAAGCGCGACCCGGCGGATGGTCGCCGCGCTCGAGACGGTGGGGCTGAGCGACACGATCTCGACCTTCGAGAAGGGGCTCGACACGCCGATCGCCTCGACCGGCTATCCGCTGTCCTCGGTCGAACTCCAGCAGCTCAAGCTCGCCAACGCGCTGCTCGAACAGCCGCGCGTGCTGGTGCTCTCGCGCCTGTTCGACCTGATCGACGAGGAAAATCTCTCCCGCGCCGTCAACGAACTGCGCGAACAGGCCTACACCACCGTGATCTGCTTTTCCAACCGGCGGATCGACCTGGGGTTCGACCGCTTCCTCTACATCGAGGCGAAGCAGCAGCGCTATTTCGCCGATTTCGAGGATTTCCGCCTGGCCGTGAACCAGAAACCGCCGCGCCGCCCGGGCGGGCGACGCCTGCTCAAGGCCGAAGGCGCGGGCGGCAAGGTGAACCCCAGGGCGAACCCCCGGGCGAACATGGTCGGGGAATAGGACATGGCCGTGCTCGTCAACGACATCCCGCAGTTCACCGCGCTCGAAAGCGTCAAGACCCCGCGCGTGATGCGGACCGTGTTCCTCATCCTGCTGATCGGCTTCATCGCGACGGTGGGCTTCCTGATCTACGTGCCCTGGGTGCAGACCACCAGCGGACAGGGCGTCGTCACCACGCTCAACCCGAACGAGCGCCAGCAGGAAATCAACGCGCTCGTCTCCGGCCGGATCGACGAATTCTTCGTGCGCGACGGCAGCCAGGTGAAGAAGGGCGACCCGATCGCGCGCATCTCCGACATCGACCCGCGGCTGGTCGAACGGCTCGAGGCCGAACGCCAGCAGGTCGAAATCCAGCTCCAGGCGGCGCAGAACGCGCTCGCCACCGCCCAGATCGACGAGCGGCGCATGGCCGAGCTCTTCCGCGAAGGGCTCGCCGCGCGGCGCGATTACGAACAGGCGCAGATCCGGGTCGACCAGATGCGCCAGGGCGTCGCGGAGGCGCAGGCCAACCTCGCCCGCACCCAGGTCAGCCTCTCGCGCCAGTCCTCGCAGGTCGTCACCGCGCCGCGCGACGGCTTCATCCAGAGCGTCAACGCCGGCGACGTGGCGACGATCGTCAATGCGGGCGATCCGCTGGTGACCTTCGTGCCGCTGTCGGCCGAGCGGGTCGTCGAGATCTTCGTCGACGGGCGCGACGTCGGCCTCGTCCAGCCCGGCGATCCGGCCCGCATCCAGTTCGAGGGCTGGCCCGTGGTCCAGTTCAGCGGCTGGCCCTCGATCGCGGTCGGCACCTTCGGCGGGATCGTCACCGCGGTCGACCAGTCGGCGCAGGCGGACGGGCGCTTCCGCGTCCTGATCGCGGAGGACAAGTCCGATCCCCACCCCTGGCCCAAGGAACGCTATGCCCGCTTCGGCGCCTCGGTGCGCGCGTGGATCCTGCTCGAGACGGTCCCGGTCGGCTACGAGATCTGGCGCCAGCTCAACAATTTCCCGCCCGAACTTCCCGCGGGGTCGGGACCGGCGGGGGCGCCTGCCTGACCATGGCGGAGGGGTGCGAAAAACCGGCCGGACGGCACCGTCCGGAGGTCCTCCGGCGCACCGCGGGCGCGCTCGGGTTCGCCCTCGCCCTTGCGCTGGCCGCGGCGCCGCACGCGCCGCTCGCGGCGCAGGACATCGAAGCAGTCGGCGATCCGATCGAAGACGCGCTCAAGTCCGGCCCGCTCCTGCCGGACGAGGTGCTGCGCTCCTCGGCGCTGACCTTCCCCGCCATCCTCGAGAGCTTCGAGCGCGAAGCGGCCGCGCGCGGCGACCGGCTCGCCGCGGACGGGGCGTTCGACCTCATGCTCGATGCGCGGGCCTATGACCGGGTGAGCGGGTTCTATTCGGGCGGCTTCGCCGAATTCGAGGCGACCCAGCCGCTGCGCCCCTTCGGCGCCAAGGTGTTCGGCAGCTACCGGCTCTCCGACGGCGATTTCCCGATCTACGAAAACGTCTTCAACACCAACGAACTGGGCGAATTCAAGGTCGGCGCGCTGCTTTCGCTGCTGCGCGACAGCACCATCGACAACCGCCGTTTCGCGGTGGAGGACACGCGGCTCGCGGCGAGCCAGGCGCGGCTCGACATCCTGCTCGTCCAGCTCAACGTGCAGTTCGAGGCGCTGCAGGCCTACTGGACCTGGGTCGCGGCGGGCAACGAGATCCGCGTCTACGAGGAACTGCTCGAAATCGCCGAGGCGCGCGCGGTCGGGCTAAACCGGCAGGTGCGCGAGGGCGCCCTGCCCGCGATCGCGCTGACCGAGAACGAGCAGAACCTCATCCGCCGCCGCAGCCTGCTCGAGGAAGCGCGGCGCGATTTCCTGACCGCGTCGAACAGCCTGTCCTTCTACCTGCGCGACACCGACGGCAACCTGATCGTGCCCACGCGCGAGCAATTGCCGAGCGCGGAGGTCCTCAACAGCCTGCCCGACGTGACCGAACTGATCGCCGACCGGCGCCGTTTCGTGATCGATGAACGGCCCGAGCTCGAAACCCTCAGGCTCGCCATCGAGCGGGCGGAGAACCGGGTCGAACTGCGGCGCAACGACCTCAAGCCCCGGCTCGATTTCGAGGTCGAGCTGTCGCGCGATTTCGGCCCCGTGGGCGATGGCGGGCCGAGCTTCGATTCGACCGACACCGTGGTCGGGCTCACCTTCACCGTCCCGCTCCAGCGGCGCGAGGCGCGCGGGCGGCTGCGCCGGGCCGAGGCCGAACTGCGCGCGCGCGAACTGGAACAGCGCCGGATCGCGGACGAGATCTCGGTCGAACTCGACAACATCCTGACCAATCTCGACGCCGCGCTGCGCCTCGCGGACCTCGCCGACGACGAAGTGCGCCAGGCGACCGCCATGGTCGAGGCCGAACGCAAGCGGTTCCGCCTGGGCGCGGGCGATTTCTTCCTCGTCAACCTGCGCGAGGAGCGCGCCGCCGATGCCCAGATCCGTGCGATCCAGGCGGACCTCATCGGCCGCCTCGCCACGGCCAGCTACAACGCGGCGACGATGCATCTCGACGAACTCGGGCTCGAATAGGCCCGCACCCCGCCGAAAGTCTTAGCGACCTTGCGCGCGCATGGTGGTATCGCCTGCCCCCTGCCCCTGCCGCTGCCGCTGCCGCTGCGGGGGGTGAGAAGAAAGGCACCGGCCAGGCCCATGGAAATCGGCGCGATCGCCAGCTTCCTGCGCGAAACCCCGCCTTTCGGCGGCCTTGCCGAAGACGCGCTCGCCAAGGTCTCGCGCGCGGTCGAGGTGAGCTATCGCAAGCGCGGCGAGATCGTGATCGAGGCGGGTTCGACCAATGACCGGCTCTACCTGATCCGCTCGGGCGCGGTGGAACTGCTGCTGGCGGGCGAGGAACTGACCGCGCGGCTCGGGCAGGGGTCGTGCTTTGCCTATCCCTCCCTGCTGCGCGGCGGCGAGGCGCGGAACACCGCCCGCGCGATCGAGGACACGCTGCTCTATGCCATTCCCGCGGGCCTTTTCCACCAGCTGCGCGAGGAGGACGCCGCCTTTCGCGCCTTCTTCGTCGCCGACGAGGCGGAGCGCATCCGCCACGCGCTCGAACAGCGGGGCGACGCGCGCGGGTTCGAGCTCAAGTCGCGGCCCGTGGGCGAACTGGTCGGCCACACGGCGCCGGTGACCTGCGCTCCGCAAACCCCGATCATCGAGGCGGTGCGGCTGATGCACGAACGCGATGTCAGCACGCTCGCGGTGTGTGAAGGCGCGGCCCTCGTCGGCATCTTCACCGACAAGGACTTGCGGCGCCGGGTGGTCTCGCCCGGCACCGACCTCGCCCGCCCGATCGCCGACGTCATGACGGCGCGGCCGCAGACCCTGCCCGACCACAGCGCGCTCGCCGAAGCGATGGCGATGATGGCGCGCGGCGGTTTTCGCCATGTCCCGCTGGTCGATGCGAAGGGCAGGCTCAAGGGGATCCTCAGCGCCACCGACATCCTCGCCGCGATCGGCAGCAGCGCGATCGACACGGGCATGGCGATCGCCCGGGCGCGCACCCCGGAGGAACTGGTCGAGGCCGCGCGCTCCATCCCGCAGAGCTTCGCCGCGATGGTCGAGGCGGGCGTCCATGCGAGCCACCTGATGCGCTTCACCTCGGCGCTGGGCGATGCCGTCCACCGCCGCGCCGCCGAACTGGTCGAGGCGCAGACCTGCGCAGCCCTCGGCCCCCGCCCCTTTCCCTATGCGCTGGTCGCCTTCGGCTCGCTGGCGAGGGAGGAGCAGCTGGTCGGGTCGGACCAGGACAACGGCCTCATTTTCTCCGACGATTGCGATGCCGCGGGCGAGGAATGGTTCGCGGCCTTCGCGCATCGGCTGTGCGCGCTGCTCGATGCCTGCGGCTATGCCTATTGCAAGGGCGGGGTGATGGCGCAGGAGCCGGACCAGCGCCTGCGCCTGGCGGACTGGCGGCGGCGCTATCACGGCTGGATCGCCGAGCCCGACGAGGACCGCATCCTCAGGGCCACGATCTTCTTCGACATGCGCTGCGTCCACGGCGAGGCGGCGCTTGCCGCCGATCTCCGGGCCGATGTCGTGGCGGCCTGCCGGGCGAGCCCGCTGTTCGTCAGCTATCTCGCCCGCGACGCGCAGCGCACCCGCGTCCCGCTCGGCATCTTCCGCAACCTCGTGCTCGACCGGGCGGCCGACGGGGCGCGCGTGTTCGATGCCAAGGCCCGGGCGATCATGCCGATCGTCGATATCGCCCGCACGCTTGCGCTGGCCGAGGGCATCGAGGCGGTCGGTACGCTCGCCCGGCTGGAGGCGCTGGCCGAGGCGGGCCGCATGAACCGCGAGGACGCGCGCAGTCTCGGCGACGCGATGCTGTTCGTGAACGACCTCAGGATCGCCCGCCAGGCCGCCGCGACCCGCCGCGGCGAGGCGCCCTCGAACGCGATCGCCCCGCACGACCTTTCCCCGCTGGAACGCGAATACCTCAAGGACGCCTTCGCGGTGATCCGGCGCGGGCTCGACGGGCTGCGACGCAACCACGCGGGCGGCATCGCGTGAGCCTGTTCGGCCGCTGGCGGTTCGAGCGCGAGCGCGCCGCTCTCGCCGAGGCCGCCGGGGGTTCCGCCGCGCTCGCCGCCTATGCCGCCGCCGACTGGCCCGCAGAGGACTGCCCGGCCCGCGCGGCGCCGTTCCTCGCGGTGGATTTCGAGCTCGACGGGCTGCGCCGCGGGGCGCACCTGCTCCAGGCCGGCTGGACCCCCTTCACCGCCTCCGCGATCACCCTTGCCGACGCGGTTTCGCGCGACATTCGCAGCGATGCGACGCTCGACCGGACGGCGGTGACGATCCACGGCATCGGAGAGGAGCGCGCCAGCCGGGGCGACCCGCTCGGCGCAGTGACCGAGGCGCTCGTGCGCGCGCTCGCCGGGCGGGTGATGGTCGCCCACGCCGCCGCGATCGAGCGCACCGCGCTCGGCGATGCCGCGCGCGCGCTGTTCGGGGTCCGCCTGCCGATCCGCGCGATCTGCACCCTGCGGCTGGAGCAGCACCTCCATCCCGGCCTGACGGACAGCGAGGCCTACCGGCTCGGGCCGGCAAGGGCGCGCTATGGCCTGCCCGAATACGCCGCGCATGATGCGCTGACCGACGCGATCGCGGCCGCCGAACTGTTCCAGGCGCAGCTCACGCGCCTGCCCGCCGACATCATCCTCGCCCGGCTCGAAGCGATCTGAGCGCGCCCCGGCGGGCGGCTTAGACTAAAGTCGCTCTCCCTCGGCCTCGCGCCTTGGCCTAGCCTTCGGGGCACACTGCGGCACGACCGACAGGCGAACAGGGGAGGAATCATGGACGATACGACGCCGACCGCCGGACCCGGCGATCTCGACCACGGCACCGGGGACGCGCCCCGCACCGCCGAGACGAGCGCCCCGGAAAGCGCCTACTGGCGCGAGAACCTCCGCCTCCTCGTCACGCTGATGGCGATCTGGTTCGCCTGCTCCTTCGGGGCGGGGATCCTGATCCGCGACTGGCTCGACCAGTTCCTCATCGGGGGATACCCGCTGGGCTTCTGGTTCGCCCAGCAGGGTTCGATCTACGTCTTCATCGGGCTGATCTTCTTCTACGTTTTCCGGATGAAGCAGATCGAGCGCAAGTACGATCTCGACGACTGAGGGGGCATCGCCATGGAAACGCAGACACTCATCTATCTCTTCGTCGGGGCGAGCTTCGCGCTCTACATCGGCATCGCGCTCTGGAGCCGGGCGGGTTCGACCAAGGAATTCTACGTCGCGGGCGGCGGGGTGAACCCGGTGGTCAACGGCATGGCGACCGCCGCCGACTGGATGAGCGCGGCGAGCTTCCTTTCGATGGCGGGCCTCATCGCCTTCATGGGCTATGACGCCAGCGTCTACCTGATGGGCTGGACCGGCGGTTTCGTCATGCTGGCCCTGCTGCTGGCGCCCTACCTGCGGAAATTCGGCCAGTTCACCGTCCCCGATTTCATCGGCACGCGCTACTATTCGAAGACCGCGCGCGTGGTCGCGGTGATCTGCCTCATCTTCATCAGCTTCACCTACATCGCCGGGCAGATGCGCGGGGTCGGGATCGTGTTTTCCCAGTTCCTCCAGGTCGACATCACGATGGGCGTCATCATCGGGATGGGGATCGTCTTCGTCTATGCCGTGCTCGGCGGGATGAAGGGGATCACCTACACCCAGGTCGCGCAATATTGCGTGCTGATCGCGGCCTACATGGTGCCCGCCTTCTTCATCAGCTTCATGCTGACCGACAATCCCGTGCCGCAGCTGGGGCTGGGCTCGGAACTGAACGACGGGTCGGGGCAATATGTCCTGCAGAAACTCGACAACGTGCTCGTCGAACTGGGCTTCGGCGCCTATACCGAGGGGCGCAAGAGCACGATCGACATGTTCTGCATCACGCTCGCGCTGATGGTTGGTACAGCCGGCCTGCCGCACGTGATCGTGCGCTTCTTCACCGTGCCCAAGGCATCGGATGCGAGGAAGTCGGCGGGCTGGGCGCTGGTCTTCATCGCGCTGCTCTACACCACCGCGCCCGCGATCGGGGCGATGGGCATCTACAACTTCATCGAGAAGACCGATGGCACGCCCTACGAACAGGCCGAAAGCTGGTTCACCAACTGGGAAGGCGCCGACCTCATCGCCTGGCAGGACAAGAACGGCGACGGGGTGATGCAGTACCGCGCGGGCGAACCTTTCGCGGGCAAGCCCGAATTCACCGGCGAGCGCGGACCTTCGGGCGAACGTGTGGTCGCCAACGCCCCCAACCCGGACACCGCGAACGAGGTCTATGTCGATCGCGACATCATGGTCCTCGCCAATCCGGAAATCGCCAACCTGCCCGGCTGGGTCATCGCCCTGATGGCCGCAGGCGGCCTCGCGGCGGCGCTGTCGACGGCGGCCGGCCTGCTGCTGGTGATCTCCTCCTCGGTCAGCCACGACCTGCTGAAATCGACCTTCAAGCCCGACATCTCGGCCAAGAACGAACTGCTCGCGGCGCGCGGGGCGGCGAGCGCGGCGATCCTCGTCGCGGGCTATCTCGGCATCTATCCGCCCGGCTGGGTCGCGCAGGTCGTCGCCTTCGCCTTCGGCCTCGCCGCGGCGAGCCTGTTCCCGGCGATCTTCATGGGCATCTTCTTCAAGTCGATGAACCGGGAAGGCGCGATCGCGGGGATGGTCTCGGGGCTGGTCTTCACCTTCGGCTACATCGTCTGGTTCAAGTTCGTCGCGCCCGAGACGAACGTGGCGGCGAACTGGCTGTTCGGGATCTCGCCCGAAGGCATCGGGGTGATCGGGATGCTGGTCAATTTCGGCATCGCCATGGCGGTGGCGAGCGTCACCGCCAAGACCCCGGCCGAGGTCCGCACGCTGGTCGATTCGATCCGCGTGCCGCGCGGTGCGGGGGAAGCGCACGCGCACTGATCCTGTCCGAAAGGGCCGCCAGGGGCGCCGCCTTCCCGCGCGAAGGCGGCGCCCTTTTGCGTGACGCCCGCTTGCGCGCCCGCATTTTTCGCGTAGCCTTTCCCGCGGGGAGAAAGGAGCCATGCTGCTAGGCGCCGCGATCGCGGCCGCGACGCTTTACCTCGCGGGCCTGTTCTGGCTCGCGGCCGTGCGCGATCGCCAGCCGCGAGAGGAAAACGCGCGCGGGGCGGGCTGGGTCTACGGTCTCAGCCTCGCGGTCTATTGCACCAGCTGGACCTTCTACGGCGGGGTCGGGACCGCCGCGAGCGCGGGGCTCGAATACCTGCCGATCTACCTCGGGCCGATCCTCGTCTTCACCCTGGGCTTCGGCCTCGTGCGGCGGATCCTCGCGCAGTCGAAGGCGCAGCATTCGACCTCGATCGCCGATTTCCTCTCCGCCCGCTACGGCAAGAGCGCGGGAGTAGCGGCAGCGGTGACGGTGATCGCGACGATCGGCGCGCTGCCCTACATGGCGCTCCAGCTGCGCTCGCTCGGCGCCTCGCTGATGCTGCTCTCGCCGGGGCTCGACAGCCGGATCGGGGCGGAGGAACTGGTCGCGGCGATGGCGGCGGTGATGGGCCTCTTCGCGATCCTGTTCGGTTCGCGCCGGGCCGACACGGCGGGCGACAATGCCGGGCTTGTCCTCACCATCGCGGTCGAAGCGGGGGTGAAGCTCGTCGCTCTCGTCGCCGTGGCGGGGCTTGCCGCGGTCCTCCTGCTCGATGCGCCGGAGCCATCCGTGCCCGCAGCGCCGGTGTTCGCCGCCGCCGACCTCGACGCGCGCTTCGCCGTGCTCACCCTCATCGCCGGCGCGGCGGCGCTGTGCCTGCCGCGCCAGTTCCACATGGCCTTCGTCGAAGCGCCTTCGGAGCGGGCGAGCCCGGCGATGCAATGGGTCTTTCCCGCCTATCTCGCGCTGACCGCGCTCGTCATCGTGCCGATCGTGCTGGCGGGCCTCGCGGTGCTCCCGCCGGGGACGGACCCCGACACCATCGTCCTTGCCCTGCCCATGGCGAACGGGAACGACACGCTCGCCCTGCTCGTCTTCCTCGGCGGGTTCTCGGCCGCGGCGGGCATGATCGTCGCCTCGAGCGTGGCGCTCTCGACCATGATCACCAATGACCTCGTCGCCCCGCTCGCCTTTCGCCGCGCCTTCGATGCGCCGGCCGAACGCGCCGGACTGGCCCGCCGGCTGCTGACGACGCGGCGGGTGGTCGTCGCCCTGCTGCTTGCGGCGGCCTATCTGTTCTATCTCGCGCTGGGGGCGATGGCGAACCTGGCGAGCCTCGGCACGATCGCCTTCGCCGCGGTCGCGCAGTTCGCGCCGGGGCTGGTGTTCGGGATGGTGAGCCGGGCGGGGAACCGGGCGGGGATGTTCGCCGGGCTGGCGCTGGGCCTCGCCGGGTGGGGCGGCCTGTTGCTGCTCCCGCTCGCCACCGGCGCGCCGCCGGTCTTCGCGGTGCACGAGGACCCGCTCGTCTCGGGCGTGGTGCTCTCGCTCGCCGCCAATGCGCTCGCCTACTGGGCCGGTTCGGCCGCCTTCCGCCCGTGCCTCCTGGACCATGCCCAGGCGGCGGCTTTCGTCGGCACGCCGAGCCCCGGCCTGCGCCCCCGCCCGGCCACGCGGATGCGGATCGCGGACCTTCGCGCCCTGCTCGCCCAGTTCATCGGTCCGGAGCGCGCCGAACAGGCGCTCGGCCCCGAACGGCGCGCGGGCGATCCGGTCGACAGCGAGGCGATCGAGCTTGCCGAGCGCGCGATTTCGGGCGTCGTGGGCACGTCTTCGGCGCGGATGCTCGTCGCCTCGTGGTTGCAGGGCGAACCGATCTCGCTGCCCGAGGTCGTCGCCATGTTCGACGAGACCTCGCGGCGTCTCTCCTTCAGCGGCGACCTCCTCCAGATAGCGATCGAGAACATCGAGACCGGCATCGTGCTGGTCGACGCCGAGATGCGCCTCGTCGCGTGGAACAGCCGCTACGAGGCGATCTTCGCCCTGCCAGAGGACCTCGTCGCGGTCGGCACGCCGATCGCCGATCTCATCCGTTTCAACCTGCGCCGCGGCGGCGACCTGCCCGAAGGCGAGATCGAGGCCCAGGTCGAACGCCGGCTCGCCTACATGCGCGAAGGCCGCCATCACCGGATCGAGCGCGAGCAGCACGACGGGCGGGTGCTCAGGATCATCGGCTCCCCCACCCCGGGCGGCGGCTACACCACGAGCTACACCGACATCACCGCCGACCGCCGGGCCGAACAGGCATTGGAGGAGAAGGTCGCCGAACGTACCCGCCAGCTGATCTCGGCGAACGAGGCGCTCGCGGCCGCGACCCGGTCGAAGACCCGCTTTCTCGCGGCCGCCAGCCACGATCTCATCCAGCCGCTGAACGCCGCGCGCCTGTTCGCCTCGGCGCTGGGCGAGGAGGTTGCGGGGCGGGAGAACCTCGAACGCCTCGTCGCCGATCTCGACGGCGCGATCGCCTCGGCCGACCGGCTGATCCGCGCTCTGCTCGACATCTCGAAACTCGACAGCGGCGGGATCGAACCGCGGCTCGAACCCGTCGCGCTCGACGAGGTCTTCGCCGAGGTCGAACGCGAATTCGCGGTCCAGGCCGCCGCGAAGGGGCTGACGCTGGGCCGGGTGCGGACCAGCGCCTGGGCGATGACGGACCGCGCGCTCCTCGCCAGCATCCTGCGCAATCTCGTCAGCAACGCCGTGCGCTACACCACCACCGGGGGCGTGCTGCTGGGCGTGCGGCGCGCGGGCGAAGCGGTCAGGCTGTGCGTTCACGACACGGGGCGCGGCATCGCCGAGGCCGACCTCGATGCGATCTTCGAGGAATTCAACCGCGGCGCCTCGAGAGACCGCGAAGGGCTCGGCCTCGGGCTCGCGATCGTGCGGCGGGCGACGCGCCTGCTCGGGATCGAGGTCGAGACGCGGTCGGTGCCGGGCCGGGGCAGCCGCTTTGCGCTGCACATGCCGGTGCTCGAATGGCGCGCGCCGCAGGGAGCGGTGCCCGCGGGGCGGCCGCCCGGCAAGCTTGCCGAGGCCCGCGTGCTGGTGGTCGACAACGATCCCGCCGCCCTCAGCGCGACGGCCGCGCTGCTCGGCAAGTGGGGGCTCGAGGTCGTCTGCGCCTCATCGCGCGAGGCCGCGCTCGGCACCGGCGTGCCCGACGTCGTCATCATGGACTACCGGCTAGAGCAGCGCGACCGGGGCGATGCGGCCTATGGTGCGCTGTGCGAACGCTGGGGCGCGTGCCCGCCCGCGATCCTGCTGACCGCGGAAGCTTCGGCCGAAACCGCTGCGGCGGCGGCGCGGATGGGGGCGGAGCGGCTGCTCAAGCCGTCCTCCCCGGCGGCCCTGCGCGCGCTCATTTCGACCTGCCTCGCGCGGCGGCGGGCGGCGAGGGGCGTTCAGGCGGTGGCGGGATCGGTGGCCGGCTGATCGACGTCGAGCTTTGCCGCGAGCAGCACGACCTGCGTCCGGTTGCCGACCCCCAGCTTGCGGAAGATCGCGGTGACGTGCGCCTTGACCGTCGCCTCGCTGATGCCGAGTTCGTAAGCGATCTGCTTGTTGAGGAGTCCCCGCCGAACGAAGCCGAGGATGCGGCGCTGGGCGGGCGTGAGGCTCGCGATGCGGACGAGATCCTCGTCCTCCTGCCCCTCGCTTGCCGGAAACCACAGGTCCCCTTCCTTCACCGCGGCGAGCGCCTCGCGCAGGGATTCGAGGCTCGACGACTTGGGAATGAACGCCGCCGCGCCGAGCTGGCGCGCGGCGGCGACGACGCGCGGTTCCTCGCTGCCCGAGACGATCGCGATGGGGAGCGCGGGGAAATCCTGACGCAGGTCCATCAGCACCGACAGCCCGCTCGAATCCTCCATGTGAAGGTCGAGCAGCAGCGCCTCCGCCCCGTCCGCTCCCGCGTCCTCCAGCGCCTCGCGCGCCGTGGTGGCGGAATTCGTCTCGACCACCTCGGCGCTTTCCCACACCTGCGTCACCGCGTGGCGCAGCGCGGCGCGGAACAGCGGGTGATCGTCGGCGAGGATGATGCGCATCGCGGATGGCCCTAGCGGTTGCGGCGCCCCTCGATCAGGCGATCGACCAGCGAGGGATCGGCGAGCGTCGTGGTGTCGCCGAGCGAGCCGTAATCGTTTTCGGCCACCTTCCTGAGGATGCGGCGCATGATCTTGCCCGAGCGGGTCTTGGGCAGGCCGTCGGTGAACTGGATGTGGTCGGGCGAGGCGATCGGGCCGATCTCCTGCCGCACCCAGGCGCGCAGTTCGGCGTGAAGCTCGTCCGAGCCTTCCTCGCCCGCGTTGAGCGTGACGTAGCAGTAGATGCCCTGCCCCTTGATGTCGTGCGGGTAGCCGACGACGGCCGCCTCGGCGACCTTGGGATGGAGCACCAGCGCGCTTTCGACCTCGGCCGTGCCCATGCGATGGCCCGAGACGTTGATGACGTCATCGACCCGGCCGGTGATCCAGTAATACCCGTCCGCATCGCGCTTGCACCCGTCGCCGGTGAAATACTTTGCCTTGTAGGTGGTGAAATAGGTCTGCACGAAACGATCGTGGTCGCCATGGACCGTGCGCGCCTGGCCGGGCCAGCTGGCGGTGATGCACAGGTTTCCCTCCGCCTCCCCGTCGAGCACCGCGCCCTCGTTGTCGACGAGCTGCGGCCGGATCCCGAAGAACGGGAGCCCTGCGCTGCCAGGCTTCATGTCGTGCGCCTGCGGCAGCGTGGTGATCATCACCCCGCCCGTCTCGGTCTGCCACCAGGTGTCGACGATCGGGCAGCGCCCTTCGCCCACGACCTCGAAATACCAGCGCCACGCCTCCGGGTTGATCGGCTCGCCCACGCTGCCGAGCAGGCGGAGCGAGGAACGCTTGCGGCTGGTGACGTGCCCGTCGCCCTCGCGCATGAGGGCGCGGATCGCGGTGGGGGCCGTGTAGAGGATGTTCACCTCGTGCTTGTCCACCACGTCCCAGAACCGGCCGTGATCGGGATGGCTCGGCACGCCTTCGAAGACGACCTGCGTCGCCCCGTTCATCAGCGGGCCGTAGACGATGTAGCTGTGCCCGGTGACCCAGCCGATGTCGGCGGTGCACCAGAACACCTCGCCCGGCTGGTAGTCGAAGACGTAGTGGAATGTCGTCGCCGTCCACACGCCATAGCCGCCGGTCGTGTGCAGCACGCCCTTGGGCTTTCCGGTCGACCCGGAGGTGTAGAGGATGAACAGCGGGTCTTCCGCGCCCATCGGCTCGCACGGGCATTCCGCGTCCGAGGCGAGTTCATGCAGCCAGTGGTCGCGCCCATCGGTCATGGAGATCTCGCCGCCGGTGTGGCGGACGACGAGCATCCCGTCGATCGGGGTGTCGTGGTCGGGTTCGGCCAGCGCCGCATCGACATTGGCCTTGAGCGGCACGCGCTTGCCCCCGCGCAGGCCCTCGTCGGCGGTGACGACGAAGCGGCTCCTGCAATCCTCGATCCGGCCGGCGAGCGCCTCGGGCGAGAAGCCGCCGAAGACGACCGAGTGGATCGCGCCGATCCGCGCACAGGCGAGCATGGCGGCCACCCCCTCGACGATCATCGGCATGTAGATCGTCACGCGGTCGCCCCTGGCCACTCCCATCGCCTTCAGGGCATTGGCCATCCGCACGACTTCGGCGTGGAGTTCGCGGTAGGTGAGCGTGCGGCCCTCGCCCGCGGGATCGTCGGGTTCGAAGATGATCGCAGGCGTGTCCCCGCGCGAGGCGAGATGCCGGTCGACCGCGTTGTGGCACAGGTTGAGCGTGCCGTCGGCGAACCACGTGATCTCGACCGGGTCCCACGACCATTCGCCGCCCCTCGTCGGCGCCTCGTACCAGTCGAGCCGGCGCGCCTGTTCGAGCCAGAAGCCGTCGGGATCCTCGATCGAGCGGCGGTACATCGCGTCGTATTCTTCGGAAACGCAGTGCGCGGGCCGGTCCGACTGGGGCCGCTCTACGGCATGGATCATGGCGCTTCTCCCTTCTCTCTCGCGCGTTTTACCGAAGCTACACCGGGTGCGCCCTCAGACAAAGGTCTTACGACGATCGGCTAATTGGCGGCAGGCCTCCCCGCGCGGCATTCCTCCCGGTCAAAACGGGATCACCAGGGGGAGAATGCAGAATGGCGACAAGAGCCGAAATCCGGACCGCGCGCGCGGTCCTGCTCGCCGCGACGTTCCTTTCCGCCGCGCCGGGTCTGGCGCAGGAGGCGAGCGTCGAGGACCGGCTCGACCGGCTCGAACGGCTGGTGGAAGGGCTGATCGAGCGGCTCGATGCCGAAGCGGACACGCACGCCGCGCAGGAAAGCGCGATCACCGCCCAGCGCGAGCAGATGCGCGAACAGGGCGCGGCGCTGCTTGCGGCGACGCGGGACCTCAAGGACCGCCAGACCGAACTCGCGCAGCAGATCGCGGTGCCGAAAGCGCAGGAGGACAAGGGTTTCCGCGTCGGCAAGACCAGGGTCGCCTATGCCGGCTACGTCAAGGTCGACGCCATGACCCAGCGCACGAGCGGCGGGCAGGTGCCCGCAACCTCGATCCTGCGCGATTTCCTCGTTCCCGGAGCGATCCCCGTCGGCGGTGAGCCAAGCGGGTTCGACACCAATTTCTCCGCCCGCCAGACCCGGTTCATCTTCAAGACCGCGACCGATGTGGGCGCCGAGCACAAGCTCAATTCGCATATCGAGCTCGATTTCCTCGTCACCGAAGGCGGCGACGAAAGGGTTTCGAACAGCTTCGTGCCGCGTATCCGGCAGGGCTTCATCACCTATGACAACTGGCTGATCGGCCAGGCCTGGTCGACCTTCATGGATGTCGGCGCGCTGCCCGACAGCGTGGATTTCATCGGCGTCACGCCGGGCACGCCGTTCGCCCGGCAGCCCGTGGTGCGCTGGACCAAGGGCGGACTGGAACTCGCCATCGAGCAGCCCGAAACCGTCGTCACCACCCCCACCGGCGGCCGGATCGAGGCGGGCGACGACACGCTCCCCGATTTCGTCGCCAAATATAACTGGACCGGCGACTGGGGCCGGGTCAGCCTCGCCGGGATCGCGCGCACGCTGCGGGTTTCCGACGACGATTTCGGCACGGGCAACGACAGCGCGTTGGGTTACGGCGTCGCGCTTTCGGGCAAGCTCGACCTCGGCCGGCGCGACGATTTCCGCTTCAGCGCGTCCTATGGCGAAGGCATCGGGCGCTACATCGGGGTCAACATCGTCAATGATGCCGCCATCGACGATGACGGAAACCTCGATCCGATCGCCACCTATGCGGGCTTTGCCGCGCTGCGCCATGCGTGGGACGACAGGCTGCGAACCAACCTCGGGGGCGCCTATTTCAAGGCGGACAACCCGGTCCGGTTCACCACCGACCAGGTGAGCGACGAAAGCTGGAATGCCTTCGCCAACCTGATCTGGACGCCGGTCGCGCCGCTCGATTTCGGGGTCGAGCTGATGTATGCCGAACGGATCCTCGAGGACGGGCGTTCGGGCAACCTGCAGCGCGTGCAGTTCTCCACCCGCTACAATTTCTGAGACCGTCCCCGCCACGGCGAAACGGCCCCGCCGGCAGGCTCTGCCGCGGGGCCGTCTGGCGTGATGTCCGGGATCAGAAGCGGTAGGCGAGGCCTGCGCTCAGCACCCAGGGATCGAGATTGTGCTCGGTCTCGATCGCGAGCGTTTCCCCGGCGAACCAGCGCGCCGTCGTGCCGATGAAGTAGCGCTTGGCATCGAGCGTCAGGCCGAAGCCCCCGTCGCCCAGCGCCACGTCCACGCCCGCCTGCAGCGCGACGCCGAATTCGTCCGACAGGTCGGTGTCGGTCACGCCGAGGGGGATCGTCGCCGCGCCGGGCTTGTCCGAAACCCACAGGAAATAGGCGGGGCCTGCGCCGACATAGGGCTTGATCGTGTCGCCGAGATCGAAGTGCAGCTTGGCCGTCACGGTTGCCGGGATGAGCTGCGCGTCGGAAACCAGTTCGGCGCCCGGCAGGCCCGCGACCGCATCGACGTCGTGCTGGGTCATGCCCGCGATCGTCTCGATCGAGAAATTGTCGGAGACGAAATATTCGACCGCGATCGTCGGCACGACATTGTCGTTCGCCTCGGTCTGCGTCGTGGCCGGCAGGTCGACGAGGTCGACATTGACCTGGTCGATCTCGCCATCGGGCAGGACCGCGGTGCCGAGCAGCTTGAACTGGATGTCGCCCGCGCGGTCGGAACGGTCCTGCGCGGCGGCGGGCGTGGCGGCGAGCGCGAGAGCGGCGCCCGTGATCATCAGGAGTGTTTTCATTTGTCTTTCCCTGCGTGGCAGCAGTGGCCGCCCTCCGCGGCCCAGGATGCTTGCTGCCCCGTGTCGGCCAATTGGCGGCGGATTCGCGCATTCTCATTGATCCCGGTCAAATCGGGAGGCCTGCGGGACTTGATCCTAGTCAAAGACATCCGCCCCCCGCCGGGTCACACGAGCGGGCGTTATGGCGACACTCGTGCAATCCGCTCACGACCTCAGCATGGCCGCGTTCCGCGACGCCATGCCCGATGGTCGCGGGGGGACGAAGACGGCCGACCGGCTGTGCGAGGTCGGGGAATACCGCTTCATCGCGAAGGGCGAAGAACTCGCCGCGGATGCGACGGGCGACCGGCTGGTCTTCGTCGCATCGGGCGCGGCCAAGCTCGTCGGGCGTTCGGCCGCCGCGCGCCCGGCAGGCGATGCGGGCGGCGAATCGGTTCGGTCGCACAACCACGTTCTCGCCTTCCATTTCGCGGGCGACATGGTCTCGGTGCTCCGCCAGAGTGACGGCGATTTCCGTCTGGTTGCATTGAATGATCTGGAGCTTGTCATCTTTGCATCTGACGATTTCCTCGACATCGCGCAGGACGATCCGGTCATCCTGCGTTCGGTCCTGTCCCGCTCGCTCCAGGCGCTGCATCGCAGCCGGACGCGGATGATGCAGCTCGGCCATCGCTCCGCGCGTCAGCGGATCGCGGATTTCCTCGTTTCGATGGCCGAACGGCTGGGCGGATCAACTTGCGGCAAATGCGAGGTTTCCCTACCGATGAGCAGGCGCGACATAGGCGACAGCCTGGGCCTCACCATCGAGACGGTGAGCCGCCAGTTCTCCGACCTTCGCGAAGCCGGGCTGGTCGAGACGAGCGGGCGCTCGCTCGTCCGGTTCACCAATCTCGAAGCACTCGCCGAAGAAGCTGGAACGGGCCAGGGCGCGCGCAATGAAACGTTCAAAAATTGATCCAGATCAATTAAGGAAGACACGGGGGCGCGTAACGCCGCGCTGACGGAAGGGATCGTAAAATGGAAGCAGTACTCAGCCGGCTCGGTATCTGGGCTCTCGTCCTTCTTGCAGCCATCGCGGCCATCGCCGGGGCGCAGGATGCAGGTTTCGCCATCCACATGGGAATCGTGGCCGCGGTCGCG
Organism: Erythrobacter sp. HL-111; assembly: GCF_900105095.1. Lineage (NCBI taxonomy): Bacteria > Pseudomonadati > Pseudomonadota > Alphaproteobacteria > Sphingomonadales > Erythrobacteraceae > Erythrobacter > Erythrobacter sp. HL-111. The sequence goes on from NZ_LT629743.1 coordinate 1,501,151, forward strand.
CTCGTCCTGATCGTGGTCACCCTCAACAGCTACGACCCGATGGCCAAGGCGCAGAGCATCTTCAAGATGCCGCCCGGGCCTTCGCGCTATGACGACGACATCGTGCGCTGGGGCGTCATAGCGACCATGTTCTGGGGCCTTGCCGGCCTTCTCGCGGGCGTGGTGATCGCGGTCCAGCTCGCCTATCCCTGGATCAATTTCGAACCCTGGTTCAATTTCGGCCGGCTGCGCCCGCTGCACACCAGCGCCGTCATCTTCGCCTTCGGCGGCAATGCGCTGATCGCGACGAGCTTCTACGTCGTCCAGCGCACCTGCCGCACCACGCTGGCCTTCCCCGGCCTCGCGCGGTTCGTGTTCTGGGGCTATCAGCTGTTCATCGTGCTGGCAGCGACCGGCTATCTCCTCGGCATCACGCAGAGCCGCGAATATGCCGAGCCGGAATGGTATGTCGACCTGTGGCTGACGATCGTCTGGCTCGCCTATCTCGCGGTCTTCGTCGGCACGATCCTGCGCCGCCACGAACCGCACATCTACGTCGCCAACTGGTTCTACCTCGCCTTCATCGTGACGATCGCGATGCTGCACGTGGTCAACAACCTTGCCATGCCCGTGAGCTTCCTCGGTGCGCGCAGCTATTCGGCTTTCGCGGGGGTCCAGGACGCGCTGACCCAGTGGTGGTACGGCCACAACGCCGTGGGCTTCTTCCTCACCGCGGGCTTCCTCGCGATGATGTACTACTTCGTGCCCAAGCAGGCGAACCGGCCGGTCTATTCCTACCGCCTGTCGATCATCCACTTCTGGTCGCTGATCTTCCTCTACATCTGGGCGGGTCCGCACCACCTCCATTACACCGCATTGCCCGACTGGGCGCAGACGCTCGGCATGGTGTTCTCGATCATGCTGTGGATGCCCAGCTGGGGCGGGATGATCAACGGGCTGATGACCCTGAACGGCGCGTGGGACAAGGTCCGCACCGACCCGATCATCCGCATGATGGTCCTCGCGCTCGCCTTCTACGGGATGAGCACCTTCGAAGGCCCGATGCTGTCGATCAAGGCGGTGAACTCGCTGTCGCACTACACCGACTGGACCATCGGCCACGTCCATTCCGGCGCGCTGGGGTGGAACGGGATGATCACCTTCGCCTGCGTCTACTTCCTCGTGCCGCGGCTGTGGCAGAAGGAGCGGATGTACAGCCTGCGGATGATCAACTGGCACTTCTGGCTCGCGACGCTGGGGATCGTGTTCTACGCCTCCTCGATGTGGGTCGCCGGGATCACCCAGGGCCTGATGTGGCGCGAATACGGTTCGGACGGGTTCCTGGTGAACAGCTTCGTCGACACCGTCGCGGCTCTCAACCCGATGTACTGGATGCGCGCCTTCGGCGGTCTCCTCTACCTCTCCGGCGCGATCATCATGGCCTACAACATCTGGATGACCATCGCCGGCTTCCAGCGCGAGGAAGCGCCGCTGGGCGACACGCCCCACGACGAGGCGGCCGACCGTCCGATCGCAGCCCGGCCCCGGCCGGAGCCGCAGGGCGCCCGCCCCGAAGCCCAGCCCGCCGAATAAGCTCTCACCGGGACAGACAAGATGAGCAACGACAAGCCGAAGAAAGAACCCTTCGAGGGCCACAAGAAGCTCGAGAAGAACATCACCCTGCTCGCCGCCGCGACCTTCGTGACGGTGGCGATCGGGGGGGTGGTCGAGATCGCCCCGCTGTTCTGGATCGACAACACGATCGAGGAAGTCGAGGGCATGCGCCCCTACACCCCGCTCGAACAGGCCGGGCGCGACATCTACGTGCGCGAAGGCTGCTACCTGTGCCACAGCCAGATGATCCGCCCCTTCCGGGACGAGGTCGAACGCTACGGCCATTACAGCCTCGCCGCGGAATCGATGTACGACCACCCCTTCCAGTGGGGCTCGAAGCGGACCGGGCCGGACCTCGCCCGCGTGGGCGGGCGCTATTCGGACGAATGGCACGTCCAGCACCTGATCGACCCGCGCAGCGTGGTGCCCGAAAGCATCATGCCGCCCTATTCCTTCCTCGCGAAGACCCCGCTCGAGGTGCCGGACGCGTCGGCCACGCTGACCGCGCTGCGCCGGGTGGGCGTGCCCTACACGGACATCGACATCGAGATGGCCGCAACCGACCTCTTCGCGCAGGCCGATCCCGACCTCGACGCGGGCGACCTCGAGGAACGCTATCCCAAGGCGCAGGTGCGCGATTTCGACGGCAATCCCGACGAAGTGACCGAAATGGACGCGCTCGTCGCCTATCTCCAGATGCTCGGCACTCTGGTCGATGTCGACGGCGTCGCCGCGCAGGAGGAACTGGCCGAGGAGAAGGGCCGGTGAGCGTTTACGAAACCCTGCGCCACTTCGCGGACAGCTACGGCCTCGTGGCGATCTTCGCGCTCTATCTCGTGCTGTGCCTGTGGCACTTCCGGCCCGGCTCGCGCACCCATGTCGACGCGGCCAAGCACTCGATTTTCAAGGACGACCATGATGGCAACTGATCGCACCAATCCGGGTCGGCGCATCGACGAGCCGACCGGCACCGAAACCGTCGGCCATGAATGGGACGGCATCGAGGAACTCAACACCCCGCTGCCGCGGTGGTGGCTGTGGACTTTCTACGCGACCTGCGCCTGGGCGGCGGTCTATGTCGTGCTCTACCCGGCCTGGCCGATGGTGAGCCAGGCCACCGAAGGCGTGCTCGGCTGGTCGAGCCGCGGCGAACTCGCCAAGGAGATGGGCGCGGTCGAACTCGCCCGGCGCGACACCTTCGAACGCATCGCCGCGACCGATCTCGACAAGCTCGCCGCCTCGCCCGAACTGATGAGCCAGGCGATCGCCGGGGGCGCGGCCGCGTTCAAGGTCAACTGCGTGCAGTGCCACGGCGCGGGCGCGGCGGGCTACGAGGAATACGGCTATCCCAACCTCAACGACGACGACTGGATCTGGGGCGGCACGCTCGAGGAAATCGAGTACACCCTCAACCACGGCATTCGCTGGGAGGGTTCAAACCAGACGCGGCTTGCCTATATGCCAGCTTTCGAAGGTATTCTCGACAATGCCCAGATCGACGCCGTGACCAGCCACGTGCTCTCGCTTTCGGGCAAGGCGCAGGGCAACGCGCAGGGCGCCGAACTGTTCGAGCAGAACTGCTCGGTCTGCCACGGCGCGAACGGCCAGGGCGATCCGCAGCAGGGCGCTCCGGCGCTGAACGATGCGATCTGGCTCTATGGCGGCGAGGAGGACGACATCCGTCGTCAGATTCTCGCCCCGCGGCACGGCGTGATGCCGGGCTGGTCGGACAGGCTCGATTCGGTGACGATCAAGATGCTGGCGGCCTATGTCCACTCGCGCGGCGGCGGCCAGACGACCGAACCGGTCGAGGACGTGATCGAGGAAACCATGGAGACCTCCGACGAGGTCGCCGACGCCGCTGGGGCGAAGAAGGCAGGGAATGATGCCCAACTCTGAAGAGCTCGAAAAGCCGAAGGCCAAGCCCGAGGGACGGGACTGGGGCGGCGCCCTCGGTCCCGCCGAGGCCGAGCCTTCGGCGGCGACCCAGCGGCACGCGCCGAGCCAGCCCGCGCCCAAGACCAGCAAGCTCTACGAAAAGCGCAAGTCGGTCCACAACAAGCGGATCGACGGCCCCTTCCGCCGGTTCAAGTGGTTCGTCATGCTCGTCACGCTGGCGATCTACTGGGGCACGCCCTGGATCCGCTGGGACCGCGGACCCTATGCCCCGGACCAGGCGGTGCTGATCGATCTCGCCAATCGCCGCTTCTACATGTTCGACATCGAGATCTGGCCGCATGAATTCTATTTCGTGGCCGGAATGCTCATCATGGCCGGGATCGGCCTGTTCCTCGTCACCTCCGCCGTCGGTCGGGCATGGTGCGGCTATACCTGCCCGCAGACCGTCTGGACCGACCTGTTCCAGCATGTCGACCGCTTCTTCGACGGCGATCGCAACGCCCGGATGCGGCTCGACAAGGCGCCCTGGACCGCGTCTAAGATCGCCCGGCGCCTGTCCAAATGGTCGGTCTATCTTCTCATCAGCGTGGCGACCGGCGGCGCGTGGATCCTCTATTTCGCCGATGCGCCGACCTTGTTCGTGGACTTCTTCACCGGCGAGGCGGCCTTCGTCGCCTATGCCACGGTCGGCATCCTCGCGGGCACGACCTTCTGGCTCGGCGGGTTCATGCGCGAACAGGTGTGCATCTACATGTGCCCGTGGCCGCGCATCCAGACCGCCATGCTCGACGAGAAATCGCTCATCGTCACCTACAAGGACTGGCGCGGCGAGAAGCGCGGCAGCGTCAAGAAGGCGGCCAAGAACCCGGACGAATACGGCGACTGCATCGACTGCAACATGTGTGTCGCGGTGTGCCCTACGGGCATCGACATCCGCGAAGGCCAGCAGATCGGCTGCATCACCTGCGCGCTGTGCATCGACGCCTGCGACCAGGTCATGGCCGAGGTCGGCCGCCCGCGCGGGCTGATCGACTACGCCACGCTCGAGCAATGCGAGAAAGAGGCCGCGGGCGAACCCGCCCAGCCCGCCTGGAAGGCGCTCGTGCGTCCGCGCATCTTCATCTATTTCGGCGTCTGGGCGGCGATCGGCCTTGCCATGCTCTTCGCCCTCGGCACGCGCAGCCACACCGATCTCACCGTCTCGCCCGACCGCAACCCGCCGTTCATGCTGATGAAGGACGGATCGGTCAGGAATTCGTACACGCTGCGGCTTCGCAACATGGAAGCCCGCCCGCGCGAGATGGAAGTGGCCCTGTCGGGCCTTCCGGCCGGCGCGGTGATGTGGACCGACGCGATCAACGCCGACGAGGCCGCGCCCGAGCAGGTCTTCACCGTCCCGGCGAACGAGACCCGGATCGTGCGGGCCTATGTCACCGTGCCCGCGGGACCCGTGCCCGGGGAATTCGAATTCGTCCTCACCTCGCTCGACGAGCAGGGCGAGAGCGACACGCAGGCGACCACCTTCACCGGGCCGGGAGGCGATTGATGGCCGACCGGACACGCAGGAAGGGCGAATTCACCGGCCGCCACATGGCGCTCGTCCTCGTGATCGGCTTCGGCATCGTCGCCGCGGTCAATTTCTACATGGCGAGCCTTGCCGTTGGCGGGTTTCACGGCGTCGTGGTGGAGAATTCCTATGTCGCCAGCCAGAAATTCAACACCTGGCTTGCCGAAGCGGAAAAGGCCCGCGCGCTGGGCTGGGACGTGCGCCCCGGCCGGGTCGAGGACGGCCATGTCCTGATCGAGACCGCCAATGTCCCGGCGGGCGCGCAGGTCGAGGCGGAACTGCGCCGCCCGATCGGCGAAAGGCAGTTCGAAAGCCTCGTCTTCGATGCCGGCCGCGACGGGCGCTTCCGCTCGCGCTCCCCGGTCGATGCGGGGCGCTGGACCATGCGCCTCACGATCACGGCCGGCGACGATGTCTGGGTCGGCGAAAGCGAGATCTAGGTGAACGCTCCCCCCGCCCTCGACAAGCCCGCCCTCGACAAGCCCGCCCTCGACAAGGCTACCCTTGATCAGGGCACTCAAGCGAAGCTGGTCGGCACGCGTTTCACCGTGCCCGGAATGCGCTGCGCGGGATGCATCGCCAAGATCGAGCGCGAACTGCCCAGGATCGACGGGATCGAGGCCGCCCGGGTCAATTTCTCGTCCAAGCGCGTCGCGGTCCATCACCGCCCCGGCCTCGACGAGGAGCGCATCGCCGAGGCCTTGCGCGAACTCGGCTTCGAGGCGCAGCCGGTCGCCGAGAACCCGCTCGGCCAGGAGGAGGCGGAAAAGAAGCAGCTGACCCGCGCGCTGGGCGTCGCGGGCTTCGGCATGATGAACGTCATGCTGCTTTCGGTCAGCGTCTGGTCCGGGGCCGAGGGGGCGACGCGCGAGCTGTTCCACTGGCTGTCCGCGCTGATCGCCCTGCCCGTCATCACCTATTCGGGTCGCCCCTTCTTCTCCTCCGCGCTGATGGCGTTGCGCTACCGCCGCACCAACATGGACGTGCCGATCTCGATCGGCGTGATCCTCGCCACCGCGCTCAGCCTCTACGAGACGATCACCGGGGGCGAACACGCCTATTTCGAAAGCGCGGTCATGCTGCTCTTCTTCCTCCTCGCAGGACGCGCGCTCGATGCCGAGATGCGGACCCGCACGAGGGCCGGGATCGGCGCGCTGCTCTCGCGCATGGGCAAGAGCGCCAGCGTGATCGGCCCCGACGGGGCAACCCGCCGGCTCGACGCGCAGGATCTCGAGCCCGGGATGCTGGTGCTGGTCGCTGCCGGCGAAGCGCTCGCCGCCGATGGCGAGGTGGAGGAAGGCTCCTCCAGCATCGACAACGCCATGCTCACCGGCGAAAGCACGCCCGAACCCGTCGGCAAGGGCAGCGAGGTCCACGCCGGCGCGATCAATCTCGGCGGCCCGATCCGCGTCCGCCTGACCCGCACGGCCGAGGACACCGCCATTGCCGAGATCGCCCGGCTGATGGACGAGGCGGGCCAGTCGCGCAGCCATTACGTCCGCATCGCCGACCGCGCGAGCCGCGCCTATGCCCCGGTGGTCCACGCCCTCGCCGCGCTCGCCTTCGTCGGGTGGATGATCGCGGGCGCGGGCTGGCACCAGTCGCTCGTCATCGCGATCGCCGTGCTGATCATCACCTGTCCCTGCGCCATGGGCCTCGCGGTCCCGGCGGCGCAGGTGGTCGCCTCCGGCGCGCTGCTGAAACGCGGCCTGCTGGTCAAGGACGGGAGCGCCCTCGAACGCCTCGCCGAATGCGACGTCGCGCTGTTCGACAAGACCGGAACGCTGACGCTGGGCGAACCGCGGCCCGACATTTCCGGGCTTTCGGCGGAGGACCGCGCGGTAGCGCTCGGCCTCGCGCAGAACAGCCGCCACCCGCTCAGCCGGGGGCTTGCCGAGGCGCTGCGGGCGGCAGGGGTCGAGGCCGCCCCGGTCGAGGATGTCCGCGAGACGAGCGGGAGCGGACTGGCCGGCAGGTGGAACGGCATTTCCGTCGCGCTCGAACGGCCCGAGGATGCCCGGACCGCGCTCGCCACGCGGCTCAGGATCGGCGAACGCGCGACCACCCTCGGTTTCACCGACCCGCTGCGTCCCGACACCGCCGCGACCATCGCGGCGCTGGGGGAGGCGGGGCTTTCCGCGAGCATCCTGTCGGGCGACCGCGAACAGGCCGTGGCGAAGGTGGCGCGCGATCTCGGCCTTGCGGCGCGCGCCGCGGCCAGCCCGCAGGACAAGCTCGCCGCGCTCGAGGCCCTGCGCGCCGAAGGGCACCGCCCGCTGATGGTCGGCGACGGGCTCAACGACGGGCCCGCGCTCGCCGCCGCCCACGCCTCGATCGCGCCGGGCACGGCCTCGGACGCGAGCCAGCAGGCCGCCGACGCGGTGTTCATCGGCGAAAGGCTGATGCCGGTCGCGCTCGCAATCCGGGTGGCGCGATCGACCATGCGGATCGTGCGGCAGAACTTCGCCTTCGCGATTCTCTACAACGTGCTTGCCGTGCCGCTTGCCCTGTTCGGCTATGTCACCCCGCTGATTGCGGCGATCGCCATGTCGCTTTCCTCGCTGGTCGTGGTGGCCAATTCATTGCGGCTCGCGCGGTCCGCCGGCGACGCCGCGTGACCGGGCTGTCCTTCCTCATTCCGATCGCGCTCGGCATGGGCGTGCTGGGGCTCGCCGCCTTCTTCTGGAGCATGAAGAGCGGGCAATATGAAGACCTCGACGGGGCGGCGAACCGCATCCTGATCGACGAAGATGGCAGCGGGGAAAAGGACGGCGGGGAATGAACGCCTCGCTCCTCGCCTTCGCCGCGCTGGTGCCGCTTGCCGCCGGGCCGGTGGCGGGCAAGGCGGAGGAGGAGGTGCTCACCCTCGCCCTGTGCGGCGGCGGAGCGGTCACCATCCCGCTGGGCGAAGGCGGCGACCTGCCGGAACGCGGCTGCGACCCGCAGGCCTGCCACGCGGCGACGTGCCGGGAAAAGGGCCTTCGCCCGCGGATTTGATCTCCCGCAAAGACGCCTTGCCCGCAAGCGGCTCTAACGGCCCTCATGTGGCCCTATCATCCCGACCTGCTCGCCAAGCCCGTCCCGCGCTACACGAGCTATCCCACCGCGGCCGATTTCGGTCCCCTTCCCGCCCATGCCATCACGCGCGCGATCGAGGGAGCGTCGGGCGACATCTCGCTCTATCTCCACATCCCGTTCTGCGAGAAGATCTGCTATTATTGCGGCTGCAACACGGGCGCTTCCGGGCGGCGCACGCGGGTCGAAAGCTACCTCGCCGCGCTGCACGAGGAAATCGCGGTGGTGGCCAGCCTGCTGCCCGCGGACACGCGCGTCAGGCGTATCGCCTTCGGCGGGGGCAGCCCCAACGCGATCCTGCCGGCCGAATTCCTCGAACTGGTGGATGCGCTCCACCACCACCTCCCGCTCGCGCGGCCCGACTGGTCGATCGAGCTCGACCCGCGCACCATGTCCGCCGAATGGGGCCGCACGCTGGGCGAGGTCGGGGTCAGCCGGGCGAGCATGGGGGTGCAGACCTTCGCGCCCCATCTGCAAAAGGCGATCGGGCGCGAACAGGACGATGCCCTCATCGCGCGCAGCGTCGACTGGCTGCGGGCCGCGGGCGTCACGTCGATGAATTTCGATCTCATGTATGGCCTGCCCGGCCAGACACGAGCCGACCTTGCCGACAGCCTCGACAAGACCCGCCGCATGGGCGCGGAGCGGGTCGCGGTGTTCGGCTATGCCCATGTCCCGCACATGGTCCCGCGCCAGACCATGATCGACGCGAGCGACCTGCCGGGGGCCGAGGAACGCTTCGCCATGGCCGAGCAGGGCTATGCCTTCCTCACCGGCCACGGCTACGAGGCGGTCGGCTTCGACCATTTCGCCCTGCCGTCGGACCCGATGGCGGTCGCGACCCGCGAAGGCACGTTGCGGCGCAATTTCCAGGGCTTCACCTGCGACCCCAGCGAGGTTCTCATCGGGTTCGGGTCGAGCGCGATCAGCGGCTTTCCCGGCCTCATCGCGCAGAACGAGAAGAACAACGGACGCTACCGGATGTTCTCGTCGCAGGGGAAGCTGTCGGCCGGGGTGGGCATCGCCCGCTCGCCGCAGGACCGGATGCGCGCCCGGCTGATCGAGGAACTGCTGTGCCGCGGCAAGGTGGAGCTTTCGCCCTGCCTATTTGCCGAGGTCCAGCCGCGTCTCGCCCCCTTTGCCGAGCGCGGCCTTGCGCGGATCGACGGGCTCGAGCTGGCGATCACGCGTGATGGCCTCCCCTATGCCCGCGTGATCGCCTCCCTGTTCGACGCCTATCGCGCGACCACGCAGCACCGCTTCAGCTCGGCGATCTGAAGCCGCGGGCTTGCCTCGGGCCGGTGGCGGGCTAGGCTGGGCCGATGACGATCACGATCGACGATTTCCTCGCCGTGGACATCCGCGCGGGGACGGTGGTGGAGGCGGCGCCCTTTCCCGAAGCGAAAAAGCCCGCAATCAGGCTGACGATCGATTTCGGGCCGGAGATCGGCCGGAAGAAAAGCAGCGCGCAGATCACCGACCGCTACACGCCCGAAACCCTCGTGGGTCAGAAGGTCATGGCGGTGGTGAATTTCCCGCCGCGCCAGATCGGGCCGTTCATGTCGCAAGTGCTGGTGCTGGGCTTTCCCGATGCGGATGGCGCGATCGTGCTGGCCGCCCCGCAGGGCGAGGTGCCGGACGGGGCGCGGCTCGCCTAGATCTCCCGCGGCGCAAGGTCGCCGAGCGCCTCCTTCAGTTCCCCGAGCCACGGCTCGAACGGCTTCCACGCGCCCTGCCCCTTGCGGTTGAGCGGCTGGCGCACCTGCTCGCTCGAGGCGGTTCGCACGGCGCGCGAAGTGCGGTGGAAGTCGAGGCACGCCTCCTCGAAGGGAAGGCCGACGTGATCGAGCATCCGCCGGGTCTGCCCCTCGAGATCGTCGAGCACATCCTCGTGCCGCACGCGCAGCACCTTGCCCGGCAGGACCTCGTCCCAATGGTCCATCAACGCGACGTAATCGGCGTAATAGCGGCCCATCTCGCGCAGCCCGTAGGTGAATTCCTGTCCCTCGGCGAAGAGCTGCTTGAAGCCCGAAAAGCAGCAATCCATCGGATCGCGGCGGGCGTCGATGATCTTCGCATTGGGCAGGATCAGGTGGATGAGGCCGATGTGGCGGAAATTGTTCGGCATCTTGTCGATGAAGAATGGCGCGCCCGCGCGGTGGATGCGGGTGTTCTCGATGAAATCCCGCCCGAATTTCGCCAACTGGTCTGCGGTGAGTTCACGAAGTACGTCGGGGTAGCGGTTTTCGCCGACGCGCCTTCCGCGAAGCCTGTGGGCAAGCGCGAGGATGTCGGGAAGCTCCAACGTTCCATCGATCTGTGAATGGCTGGCGAGGATCTGTTCGAGCAGGGTCGATCCCGCGCGCGGCAGGCCGAGGATGAAGATCGGGTCGGGCGCGTCGTGGCCCGATCCCGCACGTGCCTCGAACAGGTCCCTGGTGCAGACCGCCTTCTGCCGCGCCAGTTCCGCGCTCATCGCGTCGGCGCTGTAACGGGTCTGGGCGCGCTTCAGCGCATTGCCTTCGTCGTAAGCCGCGAAACTTGCGGCATATTCCTCGCGGTCCTCGTGCGCCTTGCCGAGCGCGAAGGCAATGTGGACCCGGTCCATGAAGGACAGGTCCGGGCGCGCCGCCTGTTCCTTCATCGCCGCCAGTTCGTCCTCGCCGAAGCGATAGGTCTTGAGATTGGCCAGCGCATACCACGCATCGCCGTGGTCCGGTTTCGCGGCGATTGCCGCGCGGTAGGCCGCAATCGCCGCCTCGCGCGCGCCGGTGGTCTTGAGCGCATGGCCCTTGCTGGTGAGGTTCGCCGGGTCCCGGGGGTGCTGCTGGAGCACCGCATCGAACAGTTCCAGCCCGCGCTCGTAATCGCCCACGGCCATGCTTTCGATCGCGAGGCGCGAGCGGAACACCGGGCTTGCCGGATCGCGCGCGTAGAGCTTTTCCGCCTCCTCGTGCGCCTTGGCGAAGTTCTGCCGCCGCCGCAGCGCGTCGATGTAGTCGAGCCGCAGCTGCACGTCGTCGGGGGCGAAGGCCACCGCGCTTTCGAGGAGGAATTCCGCCTCCTCCAGCACGCCGAACTCGATCCCGACCTTCGCCAGCAGGCGCATCCCCTCGATGTGGTTCGCGTCCTTTCGCGGATGGGTCCTGAGGTAATGGCGGCAGATCTCCTCGGCCCGCAGCAGCCGCCCTTCGGCAAGATGGTTCGTCACCGCCACCAGTTCGCGCGGCAGGCGGGCGAGGCGCTCTTGCTGGCGGCGGGCCATTGCCGCCTCGGCCGCGCGGCCGGCCGCCGCCAGCAGCCGCGCCTGTTCGCGCCAGCTCGCCTCCAATGCAGGGTTGAAACGGGTCGCGCGGACGAAGGCGGCAAGCGCCTCGGCCTCCCGCCCGCGGGCGAGCGCGAGGTGCCCCGCCTCCTGCCACGCCCGGCCGTATTCGGGCATCGCGCGGTGGAGCTTGCTGAGCCAGTCCTCCGCCGCCTCGTAATCCTTCAGGTAGCGCGCAGCGACCGCCGCGAGGTAGAGCGCCTCGCCGTCGCCCGGATCATCCTGGACAAGGGCGCGCGCCATCGCCAGCCCTTCGGCGAAACGGCCCTGCTGCAGCGCGGCCTGCGCCTGCTTGAGCTCGGCCGCACGGGTTGTCGCTTCGGCGGTCATCTTCCTGCCCTACACGCAAAAAGGCGGGAGTGAACACCTGTCCACCCCCGCCGTTTGCCGTTTCACCGCGCGTCAGTAGTCGTAGCCGATCCGCAGGCCCACGGTGAGCGGGCGATTGGTCACGATCCGTGCACGGTCGTTGACGAAATTGCCCGAGATCTCGGCGCGTTCGTCGAACAGGTTCTCGCCGAAGATCTCGACGTTCCACCGGTCGCGTTCGACCCCGAAGGCGAGGTCGACCACGGTGTAGCTGTCGAGTTCGAGCCGGTTGATCTCGATGATGTCGGTGAACTTGCTGGCCGAATGGGTCACCTGCGGCATGACATAGGCGCCGAGCGTCGCGGAAAGGTCGAATTCGTAGCGCACCCGCATATTGCCCTGGAAGGAAGGCGCGAAGGCGAGCTGCGAGCCTTCGACCACGTCGTCGGTCGGGATCAGCACGTCGGTGATCTCGGTGTCGAGGATCGAGAGCGCGCCCGCGACCGTCAGCCCCGGCACCGCATAGGGCGCGAAGGTGAAGTCCGCCTCGAGCCCGTAGATCTCCGCATCGGCGGCATTGGCCGAGAAGAACAGGTTGGCGATCGACGGGTCGAAGATCGTCGTCTGGAGGTCCGAGATGTCGACAAAGAAGGCGCTGCCGTTGAAACGCAGCTGCCCGTCGATGAGATCGAGCTTCCAGCCGAGTTCGTAGTTCTGCACCTCGTCGGTGCCGAGCTCGAACGGGACGGTGAAGGTGCCGCCATTGTCGAGCGCGGCGGTCGCGCCGCCCGGACGGTTGAGCAGGCCCGGCCGGAAGCCTTCCGAAAAGGTCGCGTAGAACAGCGTGTCGGGCGTCGGCGTCAGCGTCACGGTGCCCTTGAGGATCGTCCCGCTCGTCGCCGCCACGTCGGGCGCGCGGACCGAGTTGAACACGCGCTGCGCCTGCGCCGGAGTAAGTCCCGCCGCCTCGATGTCGGCGAGCGTGTCGTCGAGCGTGAAGTTCTGCCGCAGCGCTTCGGAGCAGGACAGGTTGAAGAAGAAATTCCCGTCGCCGTCGTACAGGTCACCGATATTGGTGCCGAAGGCGTCCTCGTCCGTGCCGCTGGTGTTGCAGAAACTGCCGTTCGCACCGCCCTCGAGATCGACCTCGATGTCGTAATAGCGCGCGCCGAGCGTGACGGTGAGCAGATCGGGCAGGATGTCGATCGACGCCTCGCCGAACAGGCCGAACTGTTCGTCGGTGCGGCGGATGTCGTTGCGGAAGATCGTGTCGCGCGGGAACGGGCCGGGATCGCTGTTGTACGAACCCGGGAACGGGAAATTGGGGGCGAAGCCGCCGAAGGGCGCGGCATCGACATTGCCCGGGTAGTTGAAATCGTTGCGTTCCCGCAGCTCGAGATCCGAATAGAACCCGCCCGCCGTCACGCGCACCGGCCACTCCTCGGGCGTCGAGAAGCGCAGCTCCTGCGTGAACACCTGGGTTTCGCTGTCCGAGGTGACGTAGAGGTTCGGTTCCTGGCACGTGCCGCTGGGATCGGCCGCGCCCGGATAGGACACCGACCCGTCGCAGATGTAGTAGGGCAGGTACTGGCCGACGAACAGGTAATCGGTGTAATCGATCCGCTGGTCGGTGCGGCGGTCGGTGTAGGCACCGGTGTAGACCACGTCGAGCATCGCGATGCGGCCCTCGACCGTCCAGCTGGTGTTGGAGAAATCGTCCTCCAGCCGGTCATCCTCGAAACGCTGGATTTCGAGGTCGTCGAGCCCGCCGAGTTCCGGATCGGCGAAGAACACCCCGTCGGTCTCGAGGCTCTGGCGGGTGTGGGCGACGGTGACGGTCCAGTCGGGCGTGACCTCCCACAGCGCGGTGGCGCGGAAACCGGCATATTGCGTGTCGTTGAAATTCTCTTCGACGAGGCCGGCATTGTCGGCTTCGAGGAAGGTCACGTCCGACAGGTCGGCGGTCGACTGGAAACCGGCGCGGCGCGCGGCGACCGGCACGCCGTTGGCGCGGACCGTGCCTTCGGGCCGGAAACGGGCGCTTTCGCGAAGGTCGCGGGTGCCCTGGACGTTGTCGATGAAGCCGCCCTGGTCGTCGAGATAGACAACGCCGCGCAGGCCGAAATTGCTCGTCACGGGGACGTTCAGCATGACCTCGGCCGAATAGCTTTCCTCGCCGCCCTTGGTGAAGGCGACGCTGGAGGAAAAGCCCGCATCGAAACCCGACAGGTCGGGCTTGTTGGTGATGAGCCGGACGACGCCCGCCTGCGAGCTCGCGCCGAACAGCGTACCCTGCGGGCCGGAGAGGACTTCGATCCGCTGGACGTCTGCGGCGTAGACATCGAGGTTGCGGCCCGGCTGGGCGAGCGGCTGTTCGTCGAGGTAGAAGGCGACGTTGGGGGCGAGACCCGCGACGCCCGCGGTGGTCAGGTTGGGCGTGGTCGAGGCGAGGCCGCGGATATAGATCGTGTTCTGCCCCGGCCCGGTGCCCCCGGCGGTGACGCTCGGCAATTGTTCGAGATAGTCCTCGAAAGTGTCGACGTTGAGCTGGTCGAGCTCCTCCTCGCCGATCGCCGAGACGGAGATCGGCACGTCCTGCAGGTCCTCGGTCCGTTTCTGCGCGGTGACGACGATGGTGCGCACGCCGCCCGTGCGCTGCTGGCCCTGCGGCTGGGCCGGCTGGGCGGCGGTGGCGGCGTCCTGCGCGACGGCGGGCGAGGCGATGGCGATGGCGAGCGCGCTGGCCGAGGCGCCGGCGATGAGCTTCTTCATGTCTGTAACCCCTTTGCAAGGTGGCGCAAAAACGCGGTGCAGGTCTGCAACAGCACGCCCGGGAACGACCCAGTAAAGCGTGCGCGCACGAAAGCACTGCGCGATCCGATATGCCCGGTATCAAGCCAGACGGACAGATTCCACAGGGCTCACAACAAATGTGAGAAACTCGCCAAATTATGTTGCAAAATCACAACAGCGGATTTTGCCGGAGAACTATTCAGGGTTCTCTTTGATTTATTAGAGGGCCCTGAAAGTCTTAGACCAAATGACATGATAAATTTTTCTTGGCCCGCGCGTTAGATCGACGCCGGGTAAGAACATTTTTCATGTCTCTTGGTAAAAGCGCGGGCCTTCGCCCAGTCGTGGCGCCTATTCCGCCGGGCTCGTCCGCTCCGCCCATTCCTCGCAGCCCTGCGCCGTCGTCGGCACGCCGTGCTTCTTGCGGATGAGGTCGAAGGTCACCGCCTTGAGGATCGCGACGCACATCACCGCGACCACGAAGGAGAACGGCAGCGCGCCGATGATCATGGCGATGCGGATCGCGTCGATCCCGCCGAGGATCAGCATGGAGCCGACGACGAAGGCGATCGCCGCGCCCCAGAACAGGATGTGGTAGCGCCGCGATCCCTCGTCGTCGCCCGCCCCGTTGATCGTGTTGACGATCAGGATCGCGCTGTCGGCCGAGGTGACGAGATAGGTCATCAGCAGCAGCACCACGAGCGCGGAAACCGCCGCCGCAACGCCCGGTTCGAACAGCACGCCGAGCGTCGCGTAGAGCTGGTCCGATATCGCCGCGCCGACGATCGCGCCGTTCGCCACCCCCGACAGTTCGAGTTCGATCGCGGTCCCCCCGACAAGCGCCATCCACACGAAGCACATCAGCGAAGGCACGATCGTCACGCCGAGCACGTATTCGCGGATCGTCCGCCCGCGCGAGATGCGGGCGATGAACATGCCGACGAAGGGCGCGAAGGCGATCCACCATGCCCAGTAGAACACCGTCCAGTCGAGCTGCCACTGGCGCAGCGCCGCGCCCGTCTCGCTCCCGTCGCCGCCCAGGAGAGTGAGCGATTGCCGCGGGAGGGTGCGGAGATAGTCCCACAGGCCCACCCCGAGCAGTTCGAGCCCGAACAGCCCCGCGCCGAGGAACGCGAACAGGGCGAGCAGGCCGAAGGAAAGCGCCATGTTGATGTTCGAGAGCCACTTGATCCCCCGCCCCACGCCCGAAAGCGCGCTGATCGTCGAGGCCCCCACCAGCGTCAGCAGCGAGACGATGATCGCGAGGGTCGACGCCGAGCCGTCCGCGGCGAGCAGCCAGTCGCCCAGCCCCAGCCGCGCGAGCCCTGCGACGAACTGTTCCACCCCCAGCCCCAGCGTCACCGCCACGCCGAGGATCGTCGCCACCACCGCGACGACATCGACGACATGGCCGAAAGGCCCCTCCATCACCCGGCCGAACAGCGGCGCGAGGGCCGAGCGGATCGTCAGCGGCAGGCCGCGCCGATGCGCGACATAGCCGATCGCGAGCCCCACCAGCGCATAGGTGCACCACGCGCCGAGGCCCCAGTGGAGGAAGGTGTACATGTAGGCCGGGCGCACGGCCTCGGCGCTCTGCGCGTCGATGGTGCCGCGGATGATGTCCGGGTTGTTGACGAAATGGGCAAGCGGCTCGCCCGTCGAGTAGGTCAGCATCCCGATCCCGATGCCCGCCCCGAACAGCATCGAGAACCACGAGAAGCGGCCGAATTCGGGCGCCTCGTCGGGCGGGCCGATCCGCAGGGCACCGACCTTTGGCACCACCGCGAGGACCAGGCTGGTCACGATCAGGAAGGCGACGAGATAGACGTACCACCCGCCGAAGGTCGCGATGATGGTCGAATTGGCGGCGGAGAGCGTGCGGTTGGCGGTCACCGGGAAGAAGATCGCCCACATGATGAGCAGCGAGACGATGACCTTGCCCGGGATGGTCACCTCGCGGCTGAAGCCCTCGTAGAAACCGCGATCGTGGGTGTCGATCGCGAGGTCGACCAGCGGCGGATCGATCGGCCAGTCGGCCTCCTCGATCGCCTGCTTCCTGATCTGCGCCGCTGCGTCCTCGACCGTGCTGCTCATCGCGTTCCCGTCCCGGACCGGCCGCTGGCAGGATGGCTGCGCGGTCTTCGCGCTGCCGGCACGGCTGCCATGGTCCAGCCCGTTGCTCGTGTCCGCTGCTCGTGGCGAGGCGGGGGCCGCACCGTCCCGGAACGGATCGGCACCAAGGGACGCACCGTCTTGCGCGGTCCCGTTACCCCCGCATGCGGAAGGTGTGTGGGCAGGCGTTCTAGAGCCCCGACCGGCAGATGCAACCCTTAGGCTTCTCCCCGGGCCACCCGTCCGCGAAGATCGCGCCGCCGATCCCCCGCGGAGCGGCAGAGAGGCCCGTGCCGAATTCCGAAATGCCGCTTGCAAGCGGCAGCCGGTGCGAGGATACAGGCGGGGGGATCAGGGGCAAGTGCAGGACGGCGAGCCTGCGCTGGAGGGGGAAATCATAATGGAGATAAACGATCACGTCGACCTCGACCAGTTCATGGCAGGGGTGAAGAAACGCAATCCCGGGCAGACCGAATTCATCCAGGCGGTGCAGGAGGTCGCGCAGGACATCTACGAGTTCATCGACGACAAGGTCCAGTACCACGAGGCGCAGATCCTGCGCCGCATCGCCGAGCCCGACCGCGTCGTCTCCTTCCGCGTGTGCTGGGAGGACGACAACCACCACATCCGCGTCCAGCGCGGCTGGCGCGTGCAGAGCAACAACGCGATCGGTCCCTACAAGGGCGGGATCCGCTTTCACCCGAGCGTGAACGAGAGCGTGCTCAAGTTCCTCGCCTTCGAACAGACCTTCAAGAACTCGCTCACCGGCCTGCCCATGGGCGGGGGCAAGGGCGGCGCGAACTTCAATCCCAAGGGCAAGTCCGATGCCGAGGTGATGCGGTTCTGCCAGAGCTTCATGACCGAACTCTATCGCCACATCGGCCCCGAAACCGACGTTCCGGCGGGCGATATCGGCGTCGGCGGGCGCGAGATCGGCTACATGTTCGGCCAGTACAAGCGGATCACGGGGCGCTGGGAAGGCGTGCTGACCGGCAAGGCCCTGGAATATGGCGGGTCGCAGATGCGCCCCGAGGCGACCGGATATGGCGCGGTCTATTTCCTGCGCAACATGCTCAGGCACGCAGGCCAGGACATCGAGGGCAAGAACGCGGTCATATCGGGATCGGGCAATGTCGCGACCCATGCGGCGGAGAAGGTCGTGCAATTGGGCGGCAAGGTGCTGACCCTGTCGGATTCGGGCGGCTTCATCTACGATCCCGACGGCATCGACCAGGAAAAGATCAACTGGATCAAACACCTGAAGAACGTGAAGCGCGGGCGGATCAGCGAATATGCCGACCATTTCACGAATGCGACCCACCACGAGGGCAAGCGCCCGTGGAACGTGCCCTGCGACCTCGCCCTGCCCTGCGCGACGCAGAACGAACTCGACGCGGACGAGGCGGAGGCGCTGGTCGAGAACGGCTGCATCGCCGTGTCCGAAGGCGCGAACATGCCGACCACGCTGGAAGGCGTGAAGGTCTTCCACGATGCGAAGATCCTCTACGGCCCCGGCAAGGCGGCCAATGCCGGCGGGGTGGCGGTGTCCGGCCTCGAGATGAGCCAGAATTCCGGGCGGGTCAGCTGGAACACACAGCAGCTCGGCGAGATGCTGACCGAACTGATGGACGGCATCCACGCCAAGTGCGTCGAATACGGCCATGAAGGCGGCAAGGACGGTTCGGGCTATGTCGACTACGTGAAGGGCGCGAATATCGCGGGCTTCAAGAAGGTCGCCGACGCGATGCTCGCCTTCGGGGTGGTCTGAACGCTTCGCCGTCCGGTGGGCGGCGATCCGCCAGCTCCGGCGCGAATCGGGCCTGCGCCCGCGTCCGTCCCGTTTCCCATGAAGGGAGGGCGGGTGTTGCCCGCCATGATCGGCGTGTGCCACTACAGCCGGGTTGCCAGAGCCCCGACGGTATCGCCGGAAGACAGTATGAGCGATGACGCGAACGCGAAACTTGTGCCGGAAGTTGCCGATCTTCTCGACCGTCTCGACGATCTCGGGCGGTCGCAAGATCACGTCACGCTCGCCGAAATCCAGAAATGCCTCGGCCGCGATGCGTTCGGTCCTACCTTGCTCGCGGTCGGCCTTCTCGCCCTGAGCCCGATCGGGGACATCCCCGGCGCGCCGACGATCATGAGCTTCGGCATCGTCCTCGTCGCCGGTCAGATGGCGCTCGGGCGGAATGTCCTGTCGCTCCCGCGCTTCCTTGCCCGGCGAACCATAAAGGCCAGCCGCCTGTGCAAGATGGTGAAGGTCGTCCGGCCCGGCCTGCGATTCCTGAGCTATGTCATCCGGTCGAGAATCAGCTTTCTCACCAGGGGGGCGTTCGAGCGCGCGATCGCGGTGATCTGCGCCCTGCTTGCGCTGACGCTGCCCCCGCTGGAATTCGTGCCGTTCGGGGCGACGGTTCCATCCTCGCTCATCACGGGTTTCGCCCTCGCCATCGTGACGCGCGACGGATTGCTCGCGCTGGTGATCGCGGCCTTGCTGATCGCGGCGGGGTATTACGCCATCACCCACTTCGCCTGAGATCATCCCCGCGGGTGGCGCAGGTTCGCGGACCCGGCAACCGGCCTTGGCCGTTGATCTCCGTGCAGGCCCGGCGCGGGCTTGCCAACGATGGAAGCAAGGACTGTTCGAATGATGGAGCTTTTGATTCTCGGCGTCGTGATCGGAAGCAATAACTTCGCGGTTTCGCTGGCGCTGGGTTCGCTGGGCCAGAAGGTGCGCCGCTGGCGGATAGTTTTCACGTTCGGCTCGTTCGAATTCGCCATTCCGCTTCTGGGCATGTGGCTGGGCCAACAGGCATCCTCCGCCATTGCCGATGCGGCAGGGTGGCTCGGCCCGACATTGCTCGCGCTGCTGGGCATCTGGACGGTCGCCGTCGCCTGGCGCAGCCAGGAAACCGCCGAGGAACTGGCCAGCCGGACGACCACCTGGGGCGGGCTCCTGATGCTTTCCGCCGGCTTGAGCCTCGACAACCTGCTGGTCGGGTTCAGCCTGGGCCTGCGCGAAGCCGATCCGCTCGCGATCGCGGCGACGATCGCCGTGTTTTCGATGACGTTTGCCTGGCTCGGGCTGCAGCTCGGCAACCGGGCGCGGGAAACCCATCGGAAATGGGCCGAAGCGGGCACGGGAATGCTGCTGATTGCCCTCGCGGCGGCGATGGCGACAGGGGCGATCTGATCGCGCGCGACCCACGCCGGCCCGCGCCCCGCCCAGACCCGCGCGGACCGCCCTATTCGATCCCGAGCATCTGCGCCTGGCGCCGCAGCTCGTCGGCTTCGCCGGGGTTCGCCTCGATCGCACTTGCCAGCGCGGCCTTCGCCTTGGCCGGTTCGCCCAGCGTCATGCGGCTTCGCATCAGCATCGCCCAGCCGTCGAGGTTGTCGGGCTCGCCTTCCAGCCGCGCCTCGAGCTGGGCGACCATGCCTTCGGCCATCGCGCGCTGTTCGGAGGGCGGCAGGCCCCCTGCGGCTGCGACCTCTTCCTCGCTCGGGCCGCGAACGCTTGCCGCACCGGCAGGCGCGCCGCCCATGACCGGCGGCATCCGCCCTTCCATCGCGGCGGCAAGACGCCGGTCGGTGTCGATATCGTGGATCTGCCCGACCTGGCGGATGGTCTGGATCAGGTTCCGCTCCCAAGGCGCGTCCGGCGGCGTGTCCGAAAGCAGCGCGAGCCAGTCTGCGATCGCGCCCTCGTGATCGCCGTCGAGGTCCTTCTTCACGCCGAGGAAATAGCGCGCGCGCGGATCGGTCGGGTCGAGCTCGACCGCGCGCCGGAACGCAGCGAGCGCCGGCTCGGGCATCGGGTCGGCATCGGCCGCGCTGGCATCCTCGGCATAGAGCAGCGCCTCGCCCAGGGCGGAAAAGAGGATCGCCGTCTCGTCGTCGATGCGGGTCGCGTTCTGGTAGGCCTCGGCCGCTTCGGCGTAATCCTCGCGGGCGAAGAGGGCGGCGGCGAGCGCGGCCCAGGCGTCGGCATCCCCGGGCGAAGCTTCGGCGGCGGCGCGCAGGTCGTCGATCGTCGGCCCTGCGTCGGCGGCGCTCCCTTCGGCGCGCGGTTCGTCCGCCGCCCCGCCCGCGCCCGCAAGGTTGTACGCGACCGAAGCCGCCGCCAGCAGCGCCGCCGCGCCAAGCAGGATCCAGCCCGCCCTGTTCGAGCCCTTGCCCGTGTCCGTCCCGATTTCCCGTGCCATTGGGGCGCGCTAGCAGGGCGGGGGGAAAGGGGCAATTCTCTCTGGCATCGCGGCGCGTTTCGCCTATGCTGGCCTCGGAAAAAATCTATCCGTAAGGGGGGGATAGATTGTCGGATCTGCTTGAAGTCGCCATTGTCGGATCGGGGCCTGCGGGGCTGAGCGCAGCGGCCCGCGCGGCGGCGCTCGGCATGAGCCACGTGCTGCTGGAAAAGGCCGACCACCTCTCCGACACCATCTTCAAGTACCAGAAGGGCAAGCACGTGATGGCGACGCCCGCCAATCTCGTGCTGCGGAGCGATTTCGATTTCGCCGCGGGCAAGCGCGAGACGATCCTGGGCACGTGGGACGAACAGGCCGCGAGCCAGGGCGTCAATGTCAGGCTCAACGCCGAAGTCGCCGAAGTGACCGGCGAGAAGGGCGATTTCGCGCTGAGGCTCAAGGATGGCGGGACGGTGCGCGCCAAGGCGATCGTGCTCGCCATCGGGACACAGGGCAATCCCAACCGCCTGCGCTGCCCGGGCGCGGATTCGCCGATGATCCAGTACCAGCTCGACGATCCCGGCGAATATTACGACGAACACATCACCGTCGTCGGATCGGGCGATGCCGGGATCGAGAACGCGCTCGGCCTCGCTGCCGACGACGCGCAGCGCAACGTGGTGACGATCCTCAACCGCGGCGACAGCTTCGCCCGCGCGAAGAAGGACAACGTCGCCCTGCTCGAAGAGGCGGAGCGCGACGGGCGGATCATCGTCCGGCGCGAGACCCAGCCGGCGGAAGTGCGCGAAGGCGAGCTCGTGCTCGACACGCGCGACGGGCAGGAAACGATCCGCTGCGACCGCATCATCGCGCGCACCGGCTCGCAGCCGCCGCGCGGCTTCGTCGAGGCGATGGGGATCGAGTTCACCAGCGAGGACCGCGGCGCCTTCCCCCGGCTCTCCCCCGTGTTCGAGACGACCAAGCCCGGCATCCACGTGATCGGGGCGCTCGCGGGGTATCCGCTGATCAAGCATTGCATGAACCAGGGCTACGACGTGATCGAGTTCCTGAACGGCAATCTCGACCTGAAGCCCGCGGACGAGCCGATCCTCGCCGAGAAATTCGCTTCGCTCCCCGGCGATCGCGACGTCGATCACTGGCTCGGCGTGTTCGGCGGCAATATCGAGCTGCTCGCCGACCTCTCGCCGCTGCAACTGCGCGAGCTGATGCTCGATTCGCGCTGCCATGCCTACGAACCGGGCGAGGTCATCTTCCGCCGCAACGCGCCAGGTTCCTCGATGTTCGCGATCGCGCAAGGCTCGGTCGCGGTCGAGGTCGATCCGAACGACCCGTCCGTCACCGTTCCGATCGGCCAAGGCGAGATCTTCGGCGAGGTCGGCCTCATTTCCGGTCGCCGGCGCGGAGCGACGATCCGCGCGGCGGAGCCGGTCGTCGCGCTCGAACTGTCGCGCACCGCCGCGCTGAAACTGATCGCGACCTCGCCCGGCGCGGCGCGCGCGGTGACGCGCATTTCGATCGAGCGGCAATTGCTCCAGATGTTCGGATCGGGCCTCACCAAGCAGGACGTCGCCCCGCTGGTCGACAGCGCCGAAGTGATCGAGGCGCGCGCGGGGCAGGTCATCATCGAGGAGGGGGCGCACGACAAGGACGTCTTCATCATCCGGCGCGGATCGATGATCGTCGAAAAGTCGATCGGCGGGCGGCAGGTCTTCCTCTCCTATCTCCCGGCGGGCAGCTATGTCGGGGAAAT
The DNA here is from genome assembly GCF_900105095.1 of Erythrobacter sp. HL-111. Lineage (NCBI taxonomy): Bacteria > Pseudomonadati > Pseudomonadota > Alphaproteobacteria > Sphingomonadales > Erythrobacteraceae > Erythrobacter > Erythrobacter sp. HL-111. The sequence goes on from NZ_LT629743.1 coordinate 1,523,779, forward strand.
GGCCGCGATCGACGGTTCACCGCGCACGGCGACGGTCAAGGCCGCGATCAAGGCCGAGGTGATCCGCCTGCCGGGCGAAGGCTTCGTCAAGCTGCTCGACGACCATCCCGCCCTGCGCGAGTCCGCCTTGCGGGAAATGACGAAGCGGCGCGAAATCAACGCCTTCATCGAAAGCCGCAAGGACAGTTTCGGCGGCGCGGTCGACATGTATTCCGAGACCGCGCAGTTCCTCGTCGACCAGGGGCTGGGCGAAGCGACGGACGTGCTGCTGATCGACGAGACTTTGTGCATCGGCTGCGACAATTGCGAGAAGGCCTGCGCCGACGCGCACGAGGGGCTGTCGCGGCTCGACCGGGAGGCGGGGCGGACCTACGCGCACCTCCACGTGCCGACCTCGTGCCGCCACTGCGAACACCCGCACTGCATGGCCGACTGCCCGCCCAACGCGATCCACCGCGGGCCGGACGGCGAGGTCTTCATCGACGAGACCTGCATCGGCTGCGGCAATTGCCAGCGCAACTGCCCCTATGACGTGATCCGCATGGATCCCAAGCCGCCCAAGAAGCCCTCCTTCCTGCAATGGCTGCTGTTCGGCAGCGGGCCGGGTCCGGGCGAAGCCTCCTACGCCTGGCGCAAGCGGCACGGCGATCCGGAAGAGCCGAAACAGGCGATCAAGTGCGACATGTGTTCCGGCATCGACGGCGGCCCCGCCTGCGTGCGCGCCTGCCCGACGGGCGCCGCGATCCGCGTCTCGCCCGACAAGTTCCTGACCTATACCAAGCTCACCCAGGACATGGCGTAATGGCGACGAGGGTGACGGGGGCGCAGGAGGGGGCGCAGGGGGCGACCAACCGCTTTCGCCGCGACGAGAAGCGGCGCGATGCCGACCATGAAAGCTTCCTGCGGCACCGCAACTGGCGCTGGCTCAAGGTTGCGCTGCTGGTAAGCGCGGCAGCCATCCTCGGCTATGCGCTGATCGACCAGGAGCCGCGGCCCAACGGGGGGACGTGGTACGGCTACACCCTGGGGACGGTGGGCCTCGTGCTGATCGTGTGGCTTTCGCTGCTGGGCGTCAGGAAACGCTACATCACGACCGGCAACTGGAGCCTCAAGGCGTGGACCAGCGCGCATGTCTGGCTGGGCCTGTCGCTCGTCGTGATCGGGACGCTGCACACGGGTTTCCAGGTCGGCTGGAACGTGCACACCCTCGCCTATGTCCTGATGCTGCTGGTGATCGCGACCGGGATCTACGGCGTCCATGCCTATGCGACCCTGCCGCGGAGCCTTTCGGCCAATCGCGGCGAGATGACGCGCGCGCAGATGCTCGAAAGCCTGACCGCGATCGACCGCCAGCTCGAATCCGCCGCGCAACCGCTCGGGCGGCGCGAATCCGACCTCGTCATCGCCGCGCTCGGACAGGACGTGTTCCACGGCGGGGCATGGGGGCGGCTGACCGGGTCCTATCCGAACTGCGCCACGGCCAAGGCGATCCGGCAGATGCCTGCGGAGGCGAGCGGGGAAGCCGGGGCCGCGCTCGAGCGGGTCCACGGCCTTCTTGCCCGCCGGTCCGAACAGCTCGCCCGGATCCGACGCCACCTGCGGATCCGCGCCGCGCTCGAGATCTGGCTCTTCATCCACGTGCCCGCGACGATCGCCCTGCTCGCCGCCCTGCTCGCGCATGTCGTGAGCGTGTTCTACTACTGGTGAGGCGGCGGGCATGGCGTTCCTGATCCGCACGATCGACACGACCGCCGCCGGGCGCGAGATCGTGCGCGAGCGCGTGGCGCAAGAGGATCGCATCACCGTCGGGCGCGCGGCCGAGAACGCGATCCACCTGCCCGATCTCGCGGTCGAACAGAACCACGTGACGATCACCGCGCTCGGCCCCGATGCGCTGCGGGTCGAGGCGGTGGGCACGCTCGGCTTCGCGCTCGACGGCAGGACCACGCAGGGGGCGACGATCGACCCCGGCGCGGGCGCGGAAATCGCGCTCGGCTCGGCCCTGCTGGCGATCGCGCGCGAACCCGACGGCCAAATCAGCATCACCATCCGCCAGGCCGAAAGCCGCGAGGGCGCGGGCGACGCGCTCGCCGGGTTCGAGCTGGCGAGCGCGCTGCCGGACAAACGGACGATGAGCTGGGCTTTCGCGGGCGCGATCCTCGTCCTGCTGCTGTCGGTGCCGATCGTCACGCATCTCACCCGCACCCCGGTCGAAAACGATCCCGAAAGCGACGCGCCCGGACAGGTGATGTTCGACGCCGCGTGGTCCTCGGGCGAATTGTCGCTCGCCCATCACCAGCTCGAGGACAATTGCGAGGCGTGCCACGTCACGCCCTTTGTCAGCGTACAGGACGCAACCTGCCTCACCTGCCACGAGGAGCTTGGCGACCATGCGAAAATGCCGCGCCTTGCCGCCGGGATGCCGCCGCTGTCCACGGGCGATGCGATCCAGTGGAGTATTGCCGAAACGCTCGGCAAGGAAGGGCCGCTCGGCTGCGTCTCCTGCCACGCCGAGCACGAAGGCCCGGTCAGGCTCGAGCCGGCGAGCGAGCGGTTCTGCGCCGACTGCCACGGCGACCTCGACACGCGGCTGACCGATACGAGCCTCGGCAACGCGCATGATTTCGGCGAGAAGCACCCGCAATTCCGCCCGACCTTCTTCACCCGGCTGGGCGCCCGGGAGCCGATGCGCGTCTCGCTCGCCCGCAACCCTGTCGAGCGCAGCGGGCTAAAGTTTCCGCACGATGTCCACCTCGACCGGCAGGGCGGCGCGGCGCGCATGGCCTTGAGCCTGCCGGGATACGGCGCGCCGCTCGACTGCGCCGACTGCCACGAAGAGGAGCCCGACGGGATCGGATTCGAACCGGTCGTGATGGAGGAGGCCTGCGAAAGCTGCCACAGCCTCGTCTTCGCGCGCACCGCCAGCGGCCTGCGCTCGCTGCGCCACGGCGATCTCGACGATTTCCGCGAGGACATGGCGATCCTCTCGCGCTCGCCCCGGCCCGATCTTGGCGGGGTGCGCCGGCGGCCCGGCCCTTTCGCGCGCGGCGGGGCCTATCACGCCGATTTCGGTCCCCCGGTGCGCTCGCTCGTCAGCGTCCACGACGCGCTCCAGCCCGGCGGGGTGTGCGGCGAATGCCACATCCGCACCACCACCGGGGGCAGGCCCGACCTCGTCCCGGTGAACCTGCCGGACCGTTTCCTGCGGCACGGCTTCTTCAGTCACAAGGCGCACGAGGACGAGAAATGCAGCGATTGCCACGATGCGGCGACCTCGAAGGCGGCGAGCGACCTCCTCATCCCCGACCTCGAAAGCTGCCGGGACTGCCACAAGGGCGCGGGCGCGGTGAAGACGCGCAAGATCGTGCCTTCCTCCTGCGCGATGTGCCACGGCTATCACACGCCGACCATGCCGTGGCGGCCGGAGGACCACCCCGAAACCCCGGAAATGCCGGTCGATAACCTCGCGGCAAGACTTGGAGGACCAAGACGATGAACATGGCGGGGGAAAAGGAAGACGCGGGGGCCGCGATCATCGCGCAGGTGACCGACACGCATATCGGCTATGATCCGGGCGCGGGCGAAGCCGAATTCAACTACCTGCGGCTCATGGCGGTGATCGATGCGCTGATCGCCCTGCCGAGCCGGCCCGACATGCTGATCCTGTCGGGCGACCTTGCCGACAGCGGCGATCCCGATTGCTATGCCCGGCTGAAAGCGGCGGTCGAACGCTGCCCCTTCCCGGTCTACCCGATGGCGGGCAACCACGACGACCGCGCCGAATTGCTGCGCGCCTTTCCGGGCCATGCCGACGCCAACGGCTTCGTCCAGTTCACCGCCGAGTGCGGCGGCCTGCGCGTGGTGTGCCTCGACAGCCTCGAGCAGGGCCGCCACGGCGGAGCCTTCTGCGAACGGCGCGCGGGCTGGCTCTCCGCCGAGCTCGAGGCGCATCCGCAAACCCCGACGCTGGTCTTCATCCATCACCCGCCGGTCGTCGCCGGGATCGACTGGATGGACCCGCGCCCGCACGAGGAATGGTTCCGCCGCTTCCACGACACGGTCGCGCCGCATCGCCAGGTCGTCGGGATTCGCTGCGGCCACCTCCACCGCCCGCTGCACGCCATGGTCGGGCACATCCCGCTTTCGGTCACGCCCGCGGTCGCGCCGGCCGTGGCGCTCAACCTCAGCCCGCTCGATTTCGACCACGCGGACGCGCGCCCGATCGTGACCGCCGAGCCGCCTTTCTACAGCCTCCACCGCTGGCACGAAGGTGCGCTGGTGACGCATTTCCAGCCGGTCGGTGACTGGCCGACGCTGGCGCGTTACGAGGACCGGCTCGTGCCGATGATGCAGGGGCTCGCCGCGGAGCGCGAATAGCGCCCAGCCCGCTTTACCGTCCGCCCGCGCCCAGGCCCGGGATCATCGCCGCCCCGCGGCGCTGCGGCCCAGCCTCGCGCCCGACCCAGCTGCCCATGTCGGCGGCATCGGAAACCTTCCACGGCACGCCCGAACGGGTCAGGAACAACCGCTCCATCTCCGCCCGCGTGAAGGGCCGCGAGCCGAGGCGGCCGAACACCGCGATCTGCCCGCCCGTCTCGTCCACCGCGCGGTCCCGGTCGAGCCCCTTGGAAAGCGCGATCGCGGGCGAGGAGGTCTTCGCCCAGGCGATCAGCTCGGGCACCGGCGCGGGGCTGAACCCGTAGAAATTGCGCTGGCTGTCGGGGCTGGTGAGCTGGAGGACCTTCACCCCGTTCCGCCCGTCCGCGACATAGGCGAAGAGCGAGGCATTGGTCGAGGCGACGATCACGTCCTCGGCATCGTCGAGCGTGCCGCCCAGGGTCACCTTGCGGTAGACCTTGGGCGCGCGCGGGCGTTCGACATCGAGGATGACGAGCCCGTCCCGCTTCGCCGCGACATAGGCATAGGTGCGCGCCACGTAGATGCGCCGCGCGTCCGCCAGCGGCACGGTCGCCTCGGGCACGGCGACCGGATCGCGCAGGGTGGTGACGTCGAACAGCTTCACGCCTTCCGCATCGCTGACCCACAGGTAGCGAAACTGGATCGCGCTCGCCCGCGCATCGGGAAGCTCGCGCACGGCGGCGATCTTCGGCGCTTTCGGATCGGCGAGATCGACCACCACCAGCCCGCGCTTCGCGGTGATGTAGGCGACTTCGCCCGCAAGGTGGATGTGCCGCGCCCCGTCGAGCACGCCGCCCGGGTTCCACGCCTGCGACCCATCGGCGAAGGTCAGCCGTTCGAGCCGGTTGTTGCGGAAATCCCCGTCGGCCAGCGTGTTGACATCGACCAGCACCAGCCCCTCCACCGCATCGGTGACGACGGCGTAATCGTAGACGGCCAGGAAGTCCTGCTCCTGGTTCATCTCGCGCATTCCGGGCGTGTTGCGATCGGGCGCGATCGGCTGGTTGGTGGCGAGCGCCATGCAGGTCGCGTTCGTCGTGCCGACGTGCGTGTCGTGGCCCAGCGCGGAAAAGGGCGCGGTCAGGATGCGTTCGGACACGCCCTTGTTCGCGATCGAGGCGACGTCATAGGCGCGGAAGCCCCCGCTGCCTTCGGCAACGAACATGTATTCGCCGCGCAGCTGGAGGCAGCCCACGCGGTCCCGCGTGCCTTCGTGGACGTTGACGAATTCCTCGAACGGTTTCGTCTCGCCCGAAAGGTTCGCGTCGAAGGTCTTGCCGCGCACCCAGTCCTTGAGCTCGCGGCCATTGTCCTCGACATGGGCGCGCCAGTAATCGGGATAGGCATAGCGGTGCAGGTAGGAGCCGAGCACGGCCTGCGGCTCGTCGTATTCGGTCACGCGGATCGCGGTGAAGCCGTCTTCGAGCCCGGTCCAGGCGTGCATCCCGACGAAGTTCACGTAATTCGTGCCGAGCAGCAGGAGCTGTGCCATGATCGCGTTGTTGTCGTCCCTTTCGGACAGGTGGCAGTCGGAACAGGTCTTGGTCTCGGTCTTCCTTACCGTGTGCGGGAAATGCGGGGCGAAGGCCTGGCTCGAAAAGCCGATCGAGCTGATCGGCGGCTGCTGCACGTAGATCCGCTCGCGGTTGATGTTGGTCGAGGACAGGATCAGCGCGCTGGAGGAGCGCACGGGCGCGACCTGGCCGCCCTTGGTCGTCTGGTGCTTGCCGAGCTGGAACATCTGGTCGCGCGCGACCTGCGGGTTGTAGGTCGCGAAATTGCGCGTCTCGCCGCCTTCGTAGCGGTGCGACTTGGTCTTCCAGTTCGCCTCGATCGGCAGGTGGCAGCCGCCGCAGCTCGTCGTCCAGGACAGGTGGCAGGTGAAGCAGGCCATCTCGCCTTCGCGGTGCGCGCGGTCTTCGGCGGCGACACCGGTCCCGAATTCGAACCGCCCGGTCTCCGCGCCATAACGGCTCATCAGCTTGGCGCGCGCGGCCTTGGCGTTGAATTCGGGCGTTGCCGGATCGACCGAGTTCCGGACGAGGCTGACTTCCCATTCGAGCTTCGGATCGACGATCGAGCGCTGGATCAGCCGGCGCGCGCCGCCCTCGCCCTCGACCCATTCGAAGCGGCGCTTGCCATCGGGATTGCGGAGCAGCGCGAGGTCGTGACCCCCGGGCGGAGCGGCCGGGCCGCTGGTCCTGAGGGTCGGATAGGCATCGGCGGTGCCATGGCAGTCCTTGCAGCCGATCTCGATCGCATTGGCGACCTCTCCGTAGATGAGGCCGTTGCCGTGGCTGTCCTGTTCGAAATGGCAATCGGCGCATTGCATCCCCTTTTCGGCGTGGATGCTCATCAGGTGTACTGCCTTGCCCGGGTTGGTGCCCGGCTCGACGAACTTGCCCTCGCCCTTGCGGCGCCATTTCTCGGGGTCGTCGGGGTCGATGATGTTGCCGTCGGCGTCGAGCAGGTTGCCGTAACGGTCGCGCTTGAAGACCGCGCGGAAGTTCCAGCCGTGGCCGTGATAGTCGGCGAACTGCGTGTCCTTCAATTCGGGGTTGAGGTCGTAGACGTTGCGGAGGAAATCGAGGTCGGCCCAATTGCCTTTCGGTGCCGCGCCTTCAGGGTTGCGGTCGAGCACGGCGCGCACCTCGTCGGCGGTGGGGTATTTCTGCTGCGCGGGCCACATGTGCGGCGCGTCGCTTTCGTAATCCCACATCGTGTAGCCGAGATAGGAATTCAGGAAGATGTTGGGCTGGTGCATGTGGCAGTTCATGCACTGGCTCGTCGGGATCGCCCGGGTGAAGACGTGCTGGAGCGGGTGGCCCTTCTCCTTCGGCCTGCCGTCGGGGGTGAGCAGCCCGTCCTCGCCGTTCTTCCGGCCGGGGCCGGCGCCGAGCGCGGGCTCCGCGTCGTAGGTGCCGCCCGGACGCTTCAGCGGGGCATGGCCCGATGCCCTTTTGCCTTTCGCGTCCCCTTGCATCTTGCCCGCGATGGTCGGGTCGGCCGTGATCGTCTGCCCGTCACGGCCGTATTTCGCATAGATCAGCGAATGGCGCGGCTCGCGGTCGTTGGCGTAGATCACGTGGCAGCTCGCGCAGCCCGAATGGCGGTAGTCGCCCGGCTGGTCGTTCGTCCCCATGAACCAGGTGAAGGGATCGTTGAGGCGGGTCTTGTGGATGTTGAGCACGGGGATCGCCACGCGCAGGCCCGTGCCGGGACCGCGGTTCGACTGCTTGAGGTCCGGGCGGCCCGGTTCCTCGAGCCGCTGGATCTGGCCGGTGGGGTTGGGAATGCCGATTTCGGGGAACTGCGAATTGATCGTGCGCCCGCCGCGCTCGAACACGCGGAAGATGTCGCCCGGCGGAATGACGTGCCAGGTCGGCAGCGGATACATCTCGGCCAGCACGCCGCGCGCCTTCTGCGCCTCGGTCAGCTTGCCGCTCGGCCCGGTGGGCGTCACGATCTTCGCCGGTTCGCCGGTGCGCGTGTAGGCTTCGCCCAGGAGGTAGTTCTTGAACGGCAGGATGCCGTTGTTGTAGCTCGCCCCGCCCCACAGCATCGCGCCAGTCGCCATGATCGAGCGTTCCGCCGCCTCGATCGCCTGGATGTGGCACGCCCCGCAGGATTCGCGCGCGACGCGGTAGTCCGACGGGTTGATGAACTTGACGTATTCCGGCGATTCGTCGTTGAGCAGGGCATAGGACCGTTCGGGGTTCGCCGAGGAGGGGAAGTGCCAGCTCTTCGGATATTTCGGCAGGACATGGGCGCGGTCGCGCGCGGCGACGTAGTCGGGATGGTCGTGCGGAAGCTCGGAATTGCCGCGCACGCTCGCATCGCCGCCATGGCAGTCGGTGCAGCCGAGCCGCACCGCGGGCGAAAGGTGCATGGTCGGCGCGTCGGTCTTGACGTGGCAGGTGGTGCAGCCTTCCGACTTCGCCAGCATCTCCATCACCGACTGCCGCGCCGGGGCGGGCGGCGCGATGACGCGGGAATAGTCGCGCTTGACCGGCTTTTCCTTGTCCGCCGCAAGCCCCTCCCCGCCCAGCATGACGAGGCCGAGGGTCAGCGCCGCGACCAGCAGCAGGGCATGGCGAATTGCGAAGAAGCGGAAGACAGCCATCAGTAGGTCAGCACCACGTTTGCAAGGACCGAGTAGAACTCGTTCTGATTGCCGAGATTGTCGAACAGGTCGCGAAATCCGTCTCCGGCCAGCAGCGTCGCGGCCGACAGGCGCAGGACGATGTTCTGCGTCGCCTTGGGCCGCCAGATTGCCGCCGCCGACAGGTCGAAGCCGATCTCGCGCGGGATCGAGCCTTCGTTACGCAGGGTCTCGACCACGGCGGTGTCCTCGAACCAGAGGTGGTTGGCATTGGCCGAAAGCCGGAATTCGGGGGTGAGGTCGAAATCCGCGCCCAGCCCGGCGAGGATGAGGCCCGGGTTGTTGAAATTGGACTGGCCCTGCTCCTTGCTGGAGCGCAGGTTGTTGAGCAGCCCGTTGCGCCCGTTCACCGATACCGCGCGCCCGCCGCCGGCGAAGGGGATGGTCTGCCTGATCCAGTAGGACGTGTCCGCGCCTGCGAAGACCGGGTTTTCGAAGATCGCGTCGAAGCCCGTCTCGTCATCGTCGAACGGATCGCTGTCGCCGCTCTGATAGGCGCCCGACAGGCGGAAGCGCATCCAGTCCCTGTCGTAGCTCGCCTCGGCTGCGAAGAACTGCGCGTTGATGTCGGACGGGCGGCCGGTGAAGAAATTGTCGCGGTTCTCGCCCAGCGCCCAGTATGCGCTTGCCGTGACGTTGATCCGGCCCACCCGCCCGTCCGCATTGTAGCCGAGATAGACCACGTCATAGTCCCGCCCGCGCAAATTGCCGAGCAGCGCCGGGCGCACCGGGAAACCATTGGTGTCGATCTCGATGTCGTCGCCTTCGCGGTTGCGGTTGTAGACCACCGTGAACTGGCTGGTGAGCGCCGGGATCAGGAAATCCTGCCGGTAGAGGTTCGCCACGAAAACGAGGTCGTCGCGCGGGGAACGGACGATCGAATTGAGGCCCGAATTGGTGTCCTTCTCCAGCCGCCAGAACGCGCCGAGGTTGAACTGCACCCGGTTGTTGTCGCGCGACCCGAACAGGCGCACGCCCAGCTGCTGGTCGTTGAACAGGAAGCCGCGGAAGTCGGACTGGAACGGCTGTATCCCGGCACGGATCGAGATGAAATCGAAGCGCGAGGTGTCGAACTGCGTGAAGTGGTAATCGACGAAGGCTTCCTGCACGCCCAGGAAATGGTCGAGCCGGTCGGAACCGCGCGACGGTTCGACGAACAGCACGCGCCGTTCGGGCACGTCGACATAATTGACGTTGTAGGCGAGCGTGACGCGGTATTCGACGCTGGGCGGCTTGTAGGCGGTCGAACCCTTCAGCAGCGCGAAACCCGCGATGAAGGTCTGCGACAGCACGGTGGAGAAATCGTTGCCGAACACGTCCAGCCGGTCCGGGTCCTCGGTCGTCTGGATGCCGACGGGGATGGGAAAGGTGCGCGGTTCGTAGACCGTGTCTGAGATGAGATTCGCGACGAAGAACCAGTCGTCCCCCGTGATCGGCAGCCACGGCACCTTGTCCGGTTCGATCGGGCGGTCGCCCTTGTAGGTGTTCTGGTTGTAGGGATCGAGCAGGTTCTCCCGCACGAGGCCGAGGCTCTCGATCAGCCGCCACCGGTCGGGAATGGGGAGCTGGTCCTTGGGGAAGGCTTCGGGCGGCGGGGCGCGCACGGCGCCCGGATTGTCCTGCTCGATCGTCTCGGGCAGTTCTTCGTTGAAACCCGGCCGCTCGCGCCCCTCGATGATCCCGGGATCGACCGGCGGCACGTCCTGCTCCCATTCGGGCTGCTCACGCTCCTGCTGCTCCTGCCGTTCGGCCGGCTTTCCCGCCTCCTCGGGAGGAGGGGCGCTCTGGACCAGCAGGGCCACGGGAAGGAGGAGGAGCGACATGGCTTACAGCCCCTCGCACACGTTCTGTTCGGCCGTGTCGAGGAACGGGGCGAAGGGGCAGTTGACGTAGCGCAGCCGGACCTGCCGTCCGCCGACCTGCACCACGATCCGGTCGGCGCGGATATCCTTCGGCGCATTGCCCACCCCGCCCACGCGAAGCCCCGCGTTGTGAAGGCCGAGGAAGCTGATCATGTCGTCCTGGTCGATCCCGTCCCCCGACACGCCGATCCCGCCGACAAGCACGTTGCCGCGATAGACCGGGACCGATCCGGGGAAGATCTGGATGCCGTTGCCGAGCCGGGTCGCGCCGGGCGTGACCTGCGGCAGGCTCGTGCAACTGGCGGGCGTGTCGCTTGTCGCCTGCCCGGTGACGAAGCCGAGATGCCGGGCGAGATTGCCCACGATCAGCGCCGATTGCAGGCCGGTAGAGAACGGGTTGAACCGTTCGATCGGGCGCGAGAGCGGTCCGTGCGGCTGGCCCACCTCGCCATCGGGGAAAAACGGCCGCGAGAGGTTCCCGCCCGTCCGGTCGGCATAGGCGAAGGTTCCGGTGAGCGCATTCGGATCGCCGAGGAAATCGCGCACCCGCTGAACGAATTCGGGCACTTCGCCCGCCGCGGCGGAGAGTTCGGCGGCGGCAAAGGGGGCGGAGAAGAAATTGGCGGTGCGCGCCTTCTGCAGGCTCACGTCGATCCCGAAAACCGGCGCATCGGGCGAGCGCACGATGCCGAGCACGGCCCCGCGCGTGTCGACGAGGCTGATCGTCACCTGCGCCCGGCTGTCGAGCGGCTGGCGGATCTGCGCGCGCGCCCGGCTCATGACGGTGAAGGCTTCCTCGAGGATCGCCCGCGCCTCGCCCTCGCTGAGCGGGGCCGCGATGTCGGCCGCGTCCGTCCCGCCCCGCACGGGGAAACGGTTCGTCCCCGCCCCGTCCGAAAGCACGAAGGCATCGCGGATCGCGAATTCGGCCGCGGTCGATGGCCTGATCCCCGATCCTTCCGTCCCGAAGGCCGCCCCGGCCAGCAGGGCCTCGCCCGCGTAATAGCCCGTCACCGGCACCAGCGCCCCCGCCGTCCCCGCGAAACTCGCCCCGGCGACATCGGCGAGCGCGGTGTAGGCGGTGTCCGAATAGCGCAGGCTCGTCCCGTCGGCGAAGATGCGGTCGGCGCGGATGCTCACCGGCGCCTCGAAGCCCACCGTCCCGGCGAGCGCGATCGCCTCGTCGGTGTCCGTGTCGAGGTCGAGCACGTTGGCATCGAAGCCATAGACCCCGTCCGCCAGCACGCCCACGCCGCCGACGACGACACCGTTCTTGTAGAGCGGGAAGCCGCCCGGGTCGGCCGACAGCCCGAGCGGGGAGCGTTTTGGCCCGATCGGCCCGTCGCTCGCACGGCGCACGAGGTCGGAACACGGCAACTGGCTGAACTGCACGCCGAACAGCGGCCCGCTTTCGAGGCCCGGCGTGGTCGGCGCAGGGGGAAAATGCTCCTGCACGATCATCGAGGCGGTGCGGCTCGAAAAGGCGTTGCCGCCGCTCGAGAGATAGGCCCCGGTGATCGCCTTTGCGATGGCGGCGGCCTCGGCCGGCACGTCGAGCCCCTGCGCGTCGAGGTTCTGCCCGTCGGGCGCATCGGGAATGGCGGCGAGCGCGGGCGCGCCGGGCATCCGGAACACGGCGAGGACATTGCCCACGCGGTCGGTCACGGCGATGACGGCGGGCGTGCCCTGCGCGTCCGCCTGCGCGGCGGCCTGCGCGACCACCCGGCCGACATCGGCGCTCGACAGGCTTTCGGCAGCGGGCACCGAATAGACCGAGCCCGAGACAGGAGGGGACGGCGGCGGGGGCGGCGCGGGCGGCGGCGCGCTGCCGGCGCCATCGCCGGGCGCATTGCCGTCCTCGCCCCCGCACGAGGCAAGCGCCAGCGCACTCGCCGCGAGCAGGGCTGTCACCCCCCGAAAACGCATCAGCCAAGCCTGCCGATCGCGCCCGCCGCGGTGCGGAGCGCGCTGCGGAACTCCGCCGGGCGGTAGGAATTGGGCTCGGCCACCGCCTTGTAGGCGCGGTTGATGTCGGCGCGGATTCCGGCAGCGGCGGCCATCGTCACCCGTCCGTCCTTGACCAGCGCGTTGAGGAGCGTGTCGATCGCCATGACCGCCTGCACCGAGCCGGCGTAATCGGTGAACCGCGCGGCAGTCGCCTCGTCCGCGATCAGGCGGATCACGCCGAAGGCATCGTCATTGCCGTAGGCGCGCGCGTTCAGGGCGTCGGACAGCGCGCCCGCGCGCGCCGAGAGCCGCTTCGCCGCGTCGCGCGCGGCCTCCGGCCCTTCGCCCATCGCCGCGTGGAAGCCGCGGCTCGCCGCGCGGAACGCGTCCGCCTGCGCCGGGACCAGCACGCCCGCGACGGCGGAAAGCATGATGATGTTCTCGTCGTTGAACGGCGGGTTGCCGAAGGGGATCGGGCGGCCCGGATTGGTTTCGAACGTGAGCCTGCGCTGCGCCGCGTCGGTGATCGTGCGGTGGCAGGAATGGCAGTCATAGAAATAGAATTGCGGAAATGCCCCCTCCATCGCGAATTTCGGCTGCGCGAAAAGCCCGGTGGCGCGGCGCACCGCTTCGGCCTGGCCGACCGCCCAGAACCGCACCGCATCGGGCCGCCCCTTGCGCTCGATGTAGTCGCCATCGACATCGTGATGCTGCTGGAGCGCGCTGAACAGGTCGAGCTCGAAGGAAATGCGCGGGTGGCCCGCCGCCATCATCGAATGGGTGACGAACTGGCCCCGTTTCGCCGAGCCGTAATGGCAATCGAGGCACACCCCGGCGCGCGCCTGCGGCTGCTCCAGCGGCACCAGCCCTGCCGCCACGTTCGAGGCATGGGTCGCGGGCCGGGCGTAATGCTCCGCCAGCCACTTGCCCGACGGGCCGTGGCACGATTCGCAGCCCACGCCTTCGGCAAGGACGAACCGGTCGCCGCGCCGCGCGGCAGGCGCGAAGGTCGTGTGGCAGCCGAGGCAGGCGGGGGCTTCGGTGGCGCGACCGAGGCCGAGGCTGTCGGCGATCTGCTGGCCGCGGCGCGACGCGAGCGAGGCATAGGCCCGCGAATGCGCGCCGGCGGGCGAAGCGGGATTCTGCCAGGTCGCGATCTCGTCCTGCCGCACCACCGCGCCATTGCCTTCCGCGCGGCCGTGGCAGGTCGATCCGGCGCAGCTTGCGACGCCTTCGTAGGTCGAGGTCCCGCCGGCGAAGGTCGCGGGATAGCACATGACGAGCGCAAGGACGCCGAGCAGCCGGGCGAATCGGCCCTTCGCGCGCCCGGTCCGGTCGCAGTCGGCACGGCGGAGCGCACGGCCCGCGTGCGCGCGGGCGACCGTCATGCTCGGCAATATCGTCATCCTGCCCCCCGCCAGATGCTGCGACCCGTCCCGTGCGCCCGTCGACGCGGCGATCCCGCCCTTTCAGCCCCGTCCGTTCGGCCCCGTCCCTTCGGCGCCGCGGCAGCCTACCACCGGCGGCTCCAAACGCAAGCGGCCAGCGCGCCTCTTGCGGGCCTCCTAAGCTCCCGCCCCGGCAAGGGAAATCGGGCCGGGCGGCCCTGGCCCACGCGAGCGTTTGACAAGCCGCGAAGACGCGCTCCATGATTGCGCCGACGGGATCACGGCAAAGGGGGGATGCGATGCGGGCGACGGGGCGTAAAAGAGGCGCGGCGTTCATGGCACCGGCGCTCATGGCGCTGGCGCTGTCGGCGGGCCTTGCCGCGGCGCCCCCGCCGGCGAGCGCGCAGGGCGGGGACGAAGCGGTCGATCCGCAAGGCGGCGCGCCCGGCGTGCTGCCGATGCGCGAACGGGCACGGATCATCGACGCAATCCTCGCCGAACGGCTCGACACCGTGCTCCCGCAGGTCATGCGCGAGGAAGGCATCGATATGTGGGTGCTGATGGCGCGCGAATATTTCGAGGAACCCGTGGTCGCCTCGATGCTCGACGCGAAGAGCATGCACGCGCGCAGGCGCACGATCCTCGTCCTGTTCGATCCGGGCGAAGGCCGCCCGATCGAGCGGCTCACCGTCAGCCGCTACGGCCTTGCCGGCCTGTTCGAACCCGCCTGGGACCCGGACGAGCAGCCCGATCAGTGGCAGGCGGTCGCGGACATCATCGCCGCGCGCGATCCGCAGCGGATCGCGATCAACACCTCCGATCTCACCGCCTTCGCCGACGGCATGACGTTGAGCCAGCACCGCGCCATGACCGCGCGCCTGCCCGAACGATACCGCGAACGGATCGTGCCGGGCGAGACGCTCGCGCTGCGCTGGCTGGAGACGCGCACCCCGCGCGAAATGGACCACTATCCCGCGATCGTCGCGCTTGCCCGCGCCATCATCCGCGAGGCCCTGTCGCACGAGGTGATAACGCCCGGCAGAACCACCGCCGCCGATGTCGAATGGTGGTACCGCGAAAGGCTCGCCGGGCTCGGCATCGCGCCGTGGTTTCACCCCTCGATCGGCATCCAGCGGGAGGGCGCGGACGGGATGCTCCGCGGCGACACCGTGATCGAGCCGGGCGACCTGCTCTGGACCGATTTCGGGATCACCTATCTCAGGCTCAACACCGACACGCAGGCGCTCGCCTACGTCCTGAAGCCCGGCGAGAGCGAGGCGCCGGAAGGCCTGCGGCGCGGCCTTGCGAACTCCAACCGGGTGCAGGACATCCTGATGAAGGAGTTTGCCGCCGGGCGGAGCGGGAACGAGGTGCTGGCCGCGGCGCGGGAGCGGGCGCTTGCCGAGGGGCTCGATCCCTCGATCTACTCGCACCCGATCGGTCTTCACGGCCATGGCGCCGGCAGCGCGATCGGGTTCTGGGACAACCAGGACCCGGACCCGCGCGGTGAATACCGGCTACGCGCCGACACCGCGTGGTCGATCGAGCTCACCAGCTATGCCGCCGTGCCCGAATGGGGCGGGCAAAGGATCGATTTCCGGACCGAGGAGGACGCCTTCTTCGACGGCGAGACCGTGCGTTTCCTCGACGGGCGGCAGACCGAACTGATCCTGATCGCCGCGGATTGAGGCTATCGGGCTATTCGGCGTCGGCCTCGAGCCGGTCGGCCATCAGCGCGAGCTGCGCCTCGCACCCCTTGGCGAGCAGCA
Source organism: Erythrobacter sp. HL-111 (assembly GCF_900105095.1). Taxonomy (NCBI): domain Bacteria; kingdom Pseudomonadati; phylum Pseudomonadota; class Alphaproteobacteria; order Sphingomonadales; family Erythrobacteraceae; genus Erythrobacter; species Erythrobacter sp. HL-111. The sequence continues at coordinate 1,539,326 of NZ_LT629743.1, forward strand.
TCTCGGCCAGCTCTTCCGGCGTTTCGTATTCGCCGACCAGCGCGAATCGCATCGTCACCGGCTCGCCCTCGGACGCAGCGCGCACGGCGTAGGTCCGCCCCTCCGCCAGCAGCAGGCGCTCCGAATTGAGCACGCGTTCGCTCTCGCCGGTCTCGAAATGGATTTCGACCGCGTCGGCCTTTTCCGGTTCGACCATGGTGTAGGTCGCCGGCGCCGCGGTGTCGGGACGCCACAGGCGCACGGTGGTGAAATCGTAGAGGCAGGTCGTGCCCGCCTCGGTCAGGTCGACATACCACATGTTCGGCCGTTCCGGCTCGCCCGCGTCGCCGGTGCGGACCGCCCCGGTGCGGACCCGCCCCGCGGCGCCCTGGCGGGTGAAATTGGCGAACCGCATCCGCGGCTCCTTGGGCTTCGCGCCGATGGTGAAGGTGCCTGCGCCCTTCAGCACCTGCGTGCCCCGGGAGGTCAGCACGGTGACATTGTCGCCGGCCTTGAGGGAGATGGTCGAACCGTCCTCGACCTTGGTCCCGACCTTCAGCGTGCCGGCCGATGGCCCCGAGGATTTCACCACCACCCCCGCCATCGCCGCTGCCGGCAGGACCAGCGCCGCGCCGGCGAGCGCGGCAAGGGTGAAACGGGAACGGCTCGGCCGCCGCGTGAGATCATCCCAGAACATAGGCTCCCCTTTCGTCGAGTGCATTCATTCTTTCCCGCAGGTTGATTAGCGCCTTGTCCTGCGGATGGCGAGCGAGCACCGCATCGACCAGCGCGGCGGCCTTGCCCGCGTCCTCGGGCGCGATCCGCGACGCCTGTTCGAGCGCCGCGCGGTCCGCCGCCGGGAAATCGGGCGCGGGTTCGTAGAGGTCGACCGGCTTGGCCCGTCCGCGCAGGCACACCCGGCCCATCGCGCGCCACCAGTCGAGCCCGCTCGCTTCCGCGAATTCGCGGCTCGCCATCACGCTCGATTCAAGCGGCTTGTTTGCCGCTTCGAGCCGCGCAGCGGTGTTCATGCTGTCGCCGAGCGCGGTGTACTGGATGCGGGTGTCGCCGCCGAAATTGCCGATCACCGCCTCGCCGTAATGGAGCCCCACACGCGTCTTGCCGATCGGCGGGAGCGCGGGGTCCATTTCCGCGACCTCGCGGCGGAAGTCCTCGCCCGCCTGCCAGATCGCGTAACCCGCCCGCGCGGCCCGCTCGCCGTCGTCCGCCCGCGCGATCGGCGCGCCCCAGAACGCGACCACGGCATCGCCCACGAACTTGTCGATCACCCCGCCATGATCGAGCACGACCCGGCTCAGCAGCTCGAGATAGCGGTTGAGCAGCTTCGCGACCATTTCCGGCGGGATCGCGTGGCTCATCTTGGTGAAGCCTTCGAGGTCGGAAAACAGCACGTAGATCGCCCGCTTCTCCCCGCCGAGCGAGAGGAGTTCGGGCCGGTCGATGATCGCCTGCGCGATGTCGCGCGGGATGTACTTGCCCAGCGCCCCCTGCGCGAAGCGACGCTGCTTCGCCCCGGCGGCGCGCGCGGTCGTGGTGACGGCGGTGAAGGCGAGCACCCAGCCCACCAGCCAGCCGACCGCGGGCAGGCGATAGGTGTCGACCTCGCGCACCTCCAGCACCACCGGGATGCCGATCAGCATCAGCAGGATCAGCGCCAGGAGCGGCGCGCGCCGGCGGGCCGGCCATTCGAGCAGCGCGGCGAGCGCCGCCAGCACCACCACCAGCACCGCCATCGCCCATTTCACCCACGACGGCACCAGCGCCATCGCCTTGCCGTCGAGCATCTGGGCGATGATCTCGGCATGGACCGCAAGCCCCGGCGGAACCTCCCCGTCGATCGAGGTGAAGGTCGTCTCGACCCGGTCGTAATCGACGATGTCCCCGCCGATCAGGACGTAGCGGCCGCCATATTGCTCCTTCAGGAAAGGCAGGATCGTCGGGTCGAGATCGACGAAGAGGTCGATCGCGGCGGATTCGAACAGGTCCTCCGAAACCTCCGCCTCGGACAGCCCGGCCTGTTCCTCGAATCGGGAGCGGCGGTATTCGATCGCGCCCTCGTAGGTCCTGAACGGCCCGAGATCGACGCCCGCATCATGCAGCATCGCCCGCCCCAGCAGCGGCGGCAGGCCCGGCTCGATGCTCGGCCAGACGCGGGTCGCGCCAAAGCTGTTGTCGAGCCGGATGCTCGCGGGACGCGCCTTGCTGCCTTCGAGCCGGCTCATGAACTCGTCGAGGAAGACCTGCTGTTCGTAGACGATGTCGTCCTGGTTGGTGGCGACATTGGCGTAACCGACCGCGACCGGGGTGTTCATCGCCCGCAGCGTTTCGATCAGCTCGTCGTCCTCGGCCTGGGGCTGGTCGAACAGGATGTCGATCCCGATCGCCTTGGGCTCCAGCGCATCGAGGTTCCGCAGCGCCTCTGCCAGCATCCCCCGGTCGAGCGGGGAGCGTTTCTGAGCCTTGATCAGCGTCTGGTCGTTGTAGACCACCAGAAGGATGCGGTCGTCCTGTTCGGCGAGCTCGGCGGCGTAGTAGTTCCGCAGGTCGTACAAGGCGCGCTCGGCCTCGTTGGTGAGCGGGGTCGCGGCATCGGTGAACGGCAGCGTCCAGCTGAACCGCGCGATCATCAGCGCGAGCAGCAGCATGACGAGCGTGCCCGCGAGCTGCAGCGTTCCCGCCTCGCGGACCGAGCGCCAGCCGCGCGCGAGGACATTGCCGCCCTGCCTGTCCCCGGTGTCGCTCCGCTCGGCCATTGCGCGTCCCGGCGGTCAGCGCCGCACGGGGATCGTGCCGTCGCCGATGACCGCGAACGCCGACCAGTAGAACGGGTGCGAGGTTTCGGCCGTATCCATCAGCTCTGCCTGCGAGGTCCTCAGCGCCTCGGCGGTCTCGGCGCCGTCGGCCGCGAACAGGCCCGAGACGAGGCGCTTGGTCGCGTCGTAATCGTCCGGCACGGGCCAATGGCTCGCAAGCACGGTGCGCCCGCCCGCCCCGACGAAGGCGCGCACCAGCCCGTCGAGCGCGAAGTCCCCGCCCGAGGTGACGCCCGCTTCGCGGGTGGCCCCGACCGTCGCCCCGCCGGCCGTGTCGCAGGCCGACAGGATGACGAGATCGGCATCGATGCGGAGCCCGAAGATCTCCGCGAAGCTCAGCAGCCCGTCCGAATCGCCCTCGTCCCCGAAACTCGTCAGCAGCGCCGGGCGCGGCGGGCATTCGGGCTGCGGCGCGGTGACGAGGCCGTGGGTGGCGAAGTGGAGGATGCGGTAATCGGCGAGGTCCTCGCGCGAGCGGATCGCGCTGTCGGTGAAATCGCCGCGCGTGACCACGGCGGCGGCGCTGCCGAACCGTTCGGCGGCGATGTAGAGCTCGTCCGCGGCGATCGGGTTGGCCCAGATCGCGGGCGACCACAGGCACTCCTCTCCGCCCGCCAGCGCCGCGCGGGTGCGCGCCCGGCCCGCCGGGCTGTCCCCGATCGGCGTGTTCTCGCCAAGGCCGAGATAGCTCTTGCCTGCGTCAGAAGGGGCTGCGGCGCGCACTTCGCGAAAGGCGGTCGCGGCCACCGACGTGCTGATCCGCGCCTTGCGCCCGAGCCAGGCGGTGCCGGTGAAATCATATTCGTCGCCGCTCTCGGCAAGCCGCTCCTTGTAGCGGGCGACGCTTTCGTCGTCGGTGACGAGCAGGTTGATCGGCAGGCGCAGCATGGCCCCGTCGGGTTCGAACACGATGTGCCGCTGCGCGGGAAGGCGATCCGCGACCGGCTCGAACAGCGCGCGGTAGAGCCGGCGCGAGCGTTCGATGTCGAACGGGAAGGTCAGCACCTGGCCGCCTTCGGCGATGGCGATGGTCTCGCGCAGGCGATCGACCTCCTCCTCCAGCGCCTCGGGCGCGATCGCCGCCTCGTAGGCGAGCGCGGTGTCCCTGGCCGCGTAAATCACGAAGCTCTTTTCTTCGAGCGTGACGAGCTTCACGTAGGCTTCGCCGGGCTCGAGGATCGCCTGAAGGTCGGCAAGGTCGATCGCCGAGCCGGTAACGGCGCGGTAACGCGGGTATTGCGCAAGGGCTTCGAGCACCTCGGCCTGTTCGGCCTCGAGAGAGGCGAGCCGCGCGCGGCGTTCGTCCATCGACCGCGCGGCCTGCGGCGAAGGATCGGCGCCGGCGACCTGCGTGTCCTCGATCCGGGCGATGTCGGCCCGCAGCCGCTCGATCGCGCGGCCGATATTGGTCGTCCGGCGGAACAATTGCGCGGCCTCGTCGCTCCCGGCGGACAATTCGCGCGCGAGCACGGCCTGGGTCTGGGCAAGGCCGGGGCGCTGGAGAAGCTGACTCGCCGCGAAGATGTCGGCCGCGGCCGCGGCATCGCCCACCTTGTCTCGTCCCCCGTCTAGCAGGAGCATGAAATAGGGCGCCATCAGGCTCCTCAGAGCGGGCAGCGGGCGGCCTTCGGCATCCGCGACGATCCCGCGATAGAGCGCGAGCGCGTCGTCCCGCCGCCCGGCCCGGGCAAGGAACCCGGCGAGCTGGGCGCGCGCGCTCTGGACGGCGGGGCTGCCGGGATAGCGGCTGTCGAGGAGCGCGATGCCCTCCTCGTGCAGGGCCTCGGCCTCCCCGGGACGGCCCTCGATCTCGGCGACTTCGGCGAGTTCGCCGAGCACCTGCGCGCGCAGCCACAGGATCGAGCTCACCCGTCCGTAGCGCACCCCGGACATCGCCGCGTCGGCGGCGCGCAGGTATCGCGGCGCCTCGCCCGCGCGGCCGGCCAGCCGGAGCGCGGTCGCGCGCAGGTAATCGGCCTGGCCGTCGAGCAGTTGCGCGCGTTCGAGCGCGGTGAGCCCCGCCGAATAGGACCCGCCCGCGCTCGGGCTTTCCGCCTCGAGCCGGTTCGCCATGGCCGGGCCGATGGTCAGCTCGCGCAGCAACGCGGGATCGCCGAATTCCTTAGCCAGCGGGCGGTCGATCCGTTCGAGCGCGCGTTCGGCCTCGCCCTGGTTGAGCGCGTGGATCGCCTCGTAATTGCGCTGCAGCCGCGCCAGCACCGGGTCGTTCGCGGCCTCGTCGCGGGTCAGGGCGAACAGTCGATCGGCCTCGGCGTGATTGCCGAGATTGGATTGCTGCAACCCTTCGTTGAGCCGCGCGTCCACCGCGCTCCTGCCGCCGAGGACCTCGGCCGAAGCGGCGAAGAATTCGGCGGCTTCGGCGAACTCGCCCTGGTTGGAGCGGCGATAGGCCTCGACCAGCGCCTGGTCGGCGGCGATCGCCTCGGCCTGCTGGCGGGCGAAGGCGAGCGCGTCGGTCGCCTGGGTGAGCGGGATGTCGACCTCGCCTTTCGCCACGCGATCGGTCGCGAGCGAGGCGAGGCCCAGCCGGAGCGCGCTGGCATAGGCGTTGAACCCGCTCGCGGCAAAGGTGCGCCGACCGACCTCGCCGACGATCAGCCGCGTGGCGAGCGACCTGCCTGGCGCCTCGCAGACGAGTTCGCGCACCGGGCCGAGCCCTTCGGGAGGGGCGGCGTCCGCGGCCTCGCGGCAGGTCGCCCCGGCCACGCCGAAACGGTTTTCGGGCTTGTCGGCATGGCGGCCGCGCACCACCCACAAGGTGCCGATCGGGGCCGCGGCATCGCGGCAGATGATCGAATAGCGCCGGTCGAACAGGTCCGCGCCCGCTTCCGGCGCGACGATCTGCGCCTCGCACAGCCCGTTGTCGCCGACCGGGAAGGTGTCGCGCAGGCTCACCGGAGTCTGCCGCGCGTCCGCTCCGTCCGCGGTCCGGGCGGCATTGGGCGCGGTCCACGCCGCAGCCGCGCCGACCGCCCCCAGCACCATCAGCGAGGTGATCCTTTTCAACGCCCTACTCATCATCGTCCCCTTCCGGCCCGCCGGAGATACCCGTCCCGCCGGTGCCGGTCGCGCGATAGGCCGAACTGTCGCCGCCGCTCGCCACCGGATCGTCGAGCAGCGGCTCCTCGGTCAGCAGCGGCGTATCGATCAGGCCGGGGAAATCGGCCCCGAACGCCTCGTCCGTTTCCTGCGTGGTCAGCGGGATTTCCTCGGGCGGCAGGTCGACCGGATCCTCGATCACGGCCGGGTTGCTGATCGCCGCGATCGTCTCGACGATCGTCTCGTTGCCGGGCAGCGATGGCTCGGGCGGTTCCGGCGGTTCGACGACCGTTGCCGGGCATTCGCCGGTGAGGATCACGCAGTCGTTGAACGCGGCGTCCTCGGTGTAATCGGTGTTGCCGACCCCCGCGTTGAACTCGACCTCGGAAAAGAAGTCCGAGCCGGTCACGAAGGTCCCGTCCGGGCGCTGGCGTCGGCCATAGGCGAACACGTCGAGCGCGGACCGGGCATTCTCGTCCGCCCGGATCGACAGACCCCCTTCGCTGACGAGAATGCCGCCCTGGTCGGTATCGCTGCCGGTGTTGCGGACCAGCAGCGATTGGCCGACGACGATCCCGACCTGTCCTGCGCGCAGGTAGCCGAGCGGGTCGTCGCTGCCCGAAATCGCCGTCTGGAGCTGGTCGTCGCGCCCGGCGAAGCTGCGGTCGTCCTGCAAGGCGGCGATCAGATCGGCATCGCCGGCCCAGATGTCGCCCGCTTCGAGGATCAGCTCGCCCGTCGGCAGGCCGTCGCTGTCGCCTATCGCGATGCCGCCCGGCGTGACGACCTCGATCCGCCCCGTCGCGCCGCCCTGCGAACCCCCGCGAGGGGCGAGCGTGAAGCTGTCGGTCGGCGCGGCATTCAGCACCTCGACGAAGCCTTCCACCCGGATGATGCCGGATTCGCCGAAGGTCTCCAGCAGGATCTCGGAGATCCCGCCCGCCGGATCGGCCGAACCGGACACGGTCGCATCGCGCAGGATCATATCGGGCGCATCGCCGCCCGCATCGGTCAGGACGGGTTGGAAGAAGGCGAAGCTGCCCGCCTCGATCCGGGCGAGTTCCTCTGCGACCAGCGTGAAGCCCTCGCCCTCGACCTCACCCGAAGGCGTTCCCTCGCCGCCGAGGATCGCCGGAGCGAGAGTGTCGAGCGAGCTGAATTCCATCGTCACCGCCCCGATCCGCGCGCCGCTCTCGATCGCGATGTCGCGCGCGGCAAGCGTCATCGACAGCCCGCCGACATCGATCGCCTCGTCGTTGTCGCCGAGGAAGGTGATCCTCCCCTGCGAGGTGATGTCGATCGCAACGGTCGGGTCGGACGGGTCCGGCCCGCCGATGAAACCGCCCGATTCCGCCGCAAGGATGAAATCGCCGAAGACCTCGACGGACAGCTGCGTGTCCACCAGCAGGTCGCCGCCCCCGGCCGTGAGCGAGGATTCGGCAAAGTCGCCGGGCGCGTCGCCGAGGGCCGAACCGGCGAAGCTCGCGGTCCGGGTCGTCCCCGAAAGCGCGTCGACGAAGAAGCGCCCGGCGGCATTCGCATCGCCGCCTTCGCCGCTGGCGCTCATGACGATCTGCCCGCCGACGTCGATGCCGGGCCCGCCGCCCGTGTTGGCGACGAGGCCAGAGAGTCCGCCGGAGGCCGCACCGCCCGCGCTGGTGAACGCGTCGGCGAGCATGAACCAGTCGGTCACGCCGAGCGCGGAGTCGCCCTCGACGATGGATTCGATGAAGCCGCCCAGCGCCTCACCCCCGGTGCCGCCCGCCGATTCATTGGCAGCGCTCGCCCCGGCGTCCATCACCAGCGCCGCGGCGTCGAGCGAGGCAGCGAACTGCAGGAACTGCGCCGTGCCGCCCGCGGCCGCGCCGGTTTCGTCCCCGGCACCGCCGATCGCATCGGCGAGGATGAGGACCTCGCCCTGCTGTTCCGACACGGTGAGCTGGGAGGCGGACAATTCGACGCTCGCGAACGCGCCGAGCGCCTCCCCGCCGAGCGCGCCGTCACCCCCGACGGCACCCGCCGAGACCAGCAGGCGCTCTTCGAGTTCGACCGTGGAGCCCTCTGCGACGAAGAACGCATCGCCCGCGAACGCATTCCCGCCGACGCCGTCGCCCCCGGTCACGCTTCCGCCGCGGGCCTGTGCCGAGACGGTAAGGGAGCCGCCCGAGACGGTGCTTTCTGCAAACCGTACGAAACTGTCGGCCCCGGCGGCGTTCCCGCCCGCAGAGATCCCGTCGCCCCCGGTCGCCTGGCCGCCGATCTCGAAACTCCCCGCCCCGCCGGCGGACGCCAGCAGTTCGAGCGTCGAATTGGTGACGAGGACATCGATCGAACCGCCGCCCGCATCGCCGCCGACCGCGCCGCTGCCGCCCCGGCTGCCATCGACGAGGATCGCGCTTCCGAGCAGAGTGAGCACGGCGTTGTCGACGGTAAGGCTGGTCGTCCCGCCGGTCGCATCGCCGCCCGCTCCGCTGCCGGAACCGTCGCCGCCGAACCCGCCGCCGGCCCCACCGGCGAGGGCGGCCGTCAGCTCGCCGCCGTCCAGAACCTCGACCGTGCGCGTGCCGCCGGAACCGCTCCCGCCCGCGATGTCGAGCCCGGCATCGAGGCTCGATCCGCCGAAGCCGACGACCGAGAAGGCCAGCTGCCCCGCGGTGATGATCCCGCCATCGGCCCGGATGAGGCCGGTGCCGCCGATCCCCGCGCCGGCGGTTTCGCCATCGACCGCGGAGCCGCCCCCGAAGCCCTCGGCGAGAATGACCGTCAACGAATTGCCCTGGGGATCGAAGGCGGGCAGTTCGACAAGTCCCCCAGTGCCTGCGAAAAGCTCGACCTCGCCGCCGGTGCCGGTCCCGGCAAAGCCCGCCTCCCCGATGGCATCCCCGCCCACGCCGACGGCGGCGAGAAGCGCGCCGGTGTTCAGTCCCCCGTCGAAATCCCCGATCGCCACGTCCTGCACGGTGACGCTGCTGTCCGCGTCGAAACTCTCGATGAAGGCACGGCCGCCCGTCCCGTTGCCGCCGGAATCGAAGAGGCCCGATCCGCCCTGGCCGCTGGCGCTGACGGTGGCCGAGCCGAGGGTGATCGTGCCGCCTGCCTGGGCGCGGATGAAGGCTTCGCCGCCCTCGCCGTCGCCGCCGACCTCGCCCTCGCTGCCGTCGCCGCCGATCCCGTTCGCGACGACCGACGCATTGCCGACAATCGTGCCGGTCCCGCTGCTTGGCGTGAAGATCGCGAGGTCGGCGATACCGCCGGTCCCGGTCCCGCCGACGCCGGTCTCGGACTGTCCGCCGAAGCCGGTCGCATCGACGATCACTTCGCCGGTGACCTCCGTCGTGCCGGCCTGGAAGCCCATGAAGGCCTCCCCGCCCGTGCCGTTGCCGCCCGCTCCGGCGAAGGAATCGCCGCCGAAACCGCGTGCGAAGGCGTTGAACTGCCCGACGGTCAGCGATCCCCCGAAATTGGTTGCCGATCCGCTGCGTTCACCGCCGAACCCGTCGCCGCCGAGCGCGCCCGAGCCGCCGCGGCCATTCGCTTCCAGCGTGATGAAATCGGCCGCGACAGCGCCCGCCTGCGCATTGACGAGAGCCCGTCCGCCTGTCCCGTCGCCGCCGTTTCCGGTCGGGAAATCGAAGCCCGAAAAGCCTCCCGAACCGCCGGCGCCCTCGACGTCGATAGATACCAACGCGGCGCTCGCCGATCCCTCGCCGAGCGATCCGTCGCCGCCCAGGAGGACGAGCCCGAACTGCGCGAGGCCGCCGAAGCCGTCCCCGCCGAGCCCGCCATCCTCGATGCTCGAGCCGAAGCCTCCCTCGCCGCCCGAGCCGCGATTGAGAAGGGACGCCTGTCCGCCGATCGTCAGCGTGCCGTTGTCGCCGCCCGCAAGCAGGAAGGCGCCGCTGTTGACTTCGGGATCGGCCTGGTTGGGCGTGGTGAACTCGCCCCCGATGCCGTCGCCGCCGCGACCCTCTGCGAGCGTCGATCCGTCGGCTTCGCCGCCGCGGCCGCCCCGTCCGGACGAATCCACCGCCGCATTGCCTCCGATCAGGATCCTCGCGGTATCGCTCGGGGTTCCCTCGGCCTGGAAGAAGGAATTTCCGCCGCGGCCGATCCCGCCATCGCCGCCAAAGCCGAAGAATGCCCTGCCGCCGCTGCCGGTCGCGCTGGCGCGCGCATCGAGCTCGATCTCGACAAGCCCGGTTCCGGCGACGGCTCCGGCAATCCCGCCGAACCCGTCCCCGCCCGTGACCCCATCGCCGCCAGCCCCATCGGCACCGGCATCGAACCGGCCCCCGACCGTGATCGTGCTTCCGTCGAAGGTCGTGGCGCTGGCCCGTCCGCCAAGACCCGTCCCGCCGGTCCCGCCGGCATTGGCGCCCCCGTCGCCTACGGCATCGAGCCGCAGGTCGCCGGCGATTTCGACCGTGCCGAGACCGGCCGCGAAAACCGTCGCCTCGCCCGAATCGCCAACCGATCCGATCCCTTCGGCATTCGACGTGCCGCCTTGGGCAAAGCTCGAGAGGCTGACCGAGCTTCCGATCGAGATCGAACTTCCGCCCAGCGCCGCGACACGCGCAAAGCCCCCGAACCCGTTCGACACCTCGCTCGGCTCGATGGTGCTTCCCGCCCCGCCCGATGCGCTGGCATCGGCGAAGAGGTCTCCTCCGATCGTGACGAGGCCGCCGAGGTCGGCAAAGAGTTCCGCCGTCCCGGCGGTCGCGTCCCCGAGACTCAGGAAATCGCCCGACTCTTCGCCAAGGAAACCGTTCGCCTCCATCGAAACGCTGTCGGTGACGTCGATCTCGCCGCCATTGGTCGCGATGATCTGGGAGACACCGCCATCGGCAGAGCCGATCGAGCGCGTCTCGAAATCGCCCGTCGCAAGGGCGGTGGCCGACAGGAAGACCGGCCCGCCAAGGCCGATCAAGGCCTCCGCGGTGCTGTCGATCAACGCCAGCCCGCCCGCCGCATCGCCGCCGGGAACCGAGAACGCCTCCGCCAGCAGTTCCACCCGGCCGCCGAGCGAGAGCGCGCCGCCGTCCCGGGCGAAGATCAGCGCCTCCCCGCCGGTCACCGCCGCGTCGGCAGCGAGGAGGCCGATTTGCGTCGAACCGAACGCGGAGGCGCTCACCGTCACATCGCCGAGAATGTCGACCGTGCCCTCGCCCGCGCCGATCAGCGCGACGCCCGCGGTCGCGCTTCCCGCCACCAGTTCGAAAGTATCCGCGCCGCCGAACGCATCGGCCGTGACGAGGGCATCGCCCCCGATCGTGATCTCCGAAAAGGCACCCGCCTCGAGCCGCGCTTCACCGCCGACGGCATCGATGAGGCCCGGATCTGGAAAGTCCGATCCGACGACGCCGTAGGTGCTGGCGGAAACGAGCATGTCGCCGGTCACGTTTATGATGCCGAAACCAGCCGTCGCAAGCGCGCGTTCGCGTCCGACAACCAGCAGGTTCCCGTCGACCGTAATGCTCGATTCGCCCGCGTTGAATTCGACGAGGTTGCTGCCGATGGCGAGCAGGCTGCTCGAGGAATCCATGTTCTGGACGGCGATGTTCGCTTCGTTGAGGGGCGAAGCCAGGGAATCGGGCTGGGCGTCGAAAATTGCGTCGATCCCGTCCGAGATCGTGCCGTTCTGCACCGTCCGCCCGAACACGTCGTAATTCGCCGAAAGGATGATCTCGCCGTTCACCACGTCCGCGCTCGCCGCGGGTTCGAAGCCGAGATTGCCCGTGAACAGCATGGAGATCGGGTTTTCCGCGGCCCGCGCGACCGCATAGATCATGTGGTTGTCGCCGGCCTCCGCGCTCGACGGGCCGCCGACGTCCCCGTTCAACCCCACCACCGTATCGCCGAGCGCCGTGCCGACCGGGATCTCGATATCGAACAGCCCGTTCGAGAAGGTCAGGTTCACCACCCGCCCGGCGACATAGGCCTGGCTGCCGTTGACGTCGGAAGTGCCGCGCATCCGCACGCCGGCGGCGATCGCGGCGAAATAGGAATTCTCGGCCGTCGCGGTGATCTGGGCACCGGATTCGATCTCGATCCGCGCGGTCGGCGCATCGCCCGCATCGAGCAGCATGGTGCCGCCGTCGAGCACGAAATCCTCGAAGCTCGCGACATCGGGCTCGAGCGTGGTGAGGACGAGGTTGCCGACGTCGAAGCTCGCGTTCGCGCCGACGAGGATGCCGGTCGGCGAATAGAAGGCGATCGTCCCGCCGGGCGTGCTGGTGCCGAGCTGCAGGTCGACGATGCGCGAGATCACGCTGCCGTCGATCACCGTGATGTCGCCGTTCTGCGTGGGCAGGATCCGGTTCAGCACGGCGAAATCACCGCCCGGGTTGCTGCTGCCGTCGTTCTCGAAGGTCGCGACCGCGCCCGTGGGCAGGAAATCGAGGGCATTGCCCGTGCCCTGGTCGATCTCGGGCGTCCAGTCGATCACGGCGGTGGGGGTTTCGACCGTGATCGTCTCCGTCTCCGTGCCGGTCGGGATGCGGGTGGCGGATCCCGCGACGACCGTCTCGCTCGCCTGGAAGGCCTGCGCCTGCGCCTTTTCCGCGGAGACCGCGAGCGAGAGGGCGAGCGCCGCCCCGCCGCACCCGAGCATCCACCGCACGCGCTTCTCGATCGTCCGGGTCATCTCAGTATCTCCACGGGAAAAGGCGGGCGGTCAGCGAGAACATCAGGCGCACGTCGCCGAGTTCGGGCGCGAGATCGGGCCGCTCCAGCGGGACCGCGAGGAGGACATCGGCCTGCATCATCGAACCCCAGGCCGCGCGCACCCCGCCGCCGGTCGACCACAGGCGGTCGGGATTGAGCGGGCGGCGGCTCGGGTCCTCGTTCCAGACGAAGGCGACATCGGTGAAGACGTAAGGCTGCCAGGCGAGCGCCTGCGGCCCTTGCGGCGCGAGCGAGCCGTAGCGCAGTTCGAACGCCCCGCCGATGCCGCTGTCGCCAAGAATCGCGCCCGGGTCGTAGCCGCGCCCGATCGAGAAACTGCCGCCGGCGAATTCCTCGAACGCGGGCAGCGCGTCGCCCGTCGCCTGCGCGCGCGCCTCGAGCGAGAAGGTGACGAGCGGGTCCGGGCGGTATTCGGCGCCCGCCTGGTAGCGCAGGAGCAGGGGCGTCGGATCGGCCTCGATCCGGCTCGGCGGGGGCGCCCCTCCGGCGAGGCAGGCGAGCGGGTTCCCGCGGCAGTCGGGGCTCGCCGAGAACACGTCGAGGCCCTGGCGCAGTTCGGCCGAATAGAACGCGCGCAGCCGCGGCTCGAACGGGGTGTAGCCGCCTACGCGCGCGATGCTGTCGGTGTCGGTCCATTCGCCGGAGATGCGGGCATAGACCATCCGCACCCGGTCCTCGGTCAGGCGGATTTCGTTCGCATCGACCTCCTGGCCGACGATGTCGACCCCGCCTTCGAGAAAGGCGCTGAAACGGCGCGTCCGCAGGAGCGGATAGCTCGCGAAGACCGAGGCGAGCATGGTCCGGGAATCGATGTCGAGCCCGGCAAGGCCTAGGTCCGGGCTGGTCCGGCTGAGCGTCAGCCCCGTGCCGAGCCGCAGCCCCTCGCCCCCGACGGCGAAATCGTGCCCGATGCGGACCGTCTGCTGTTCATCGAATTCCGCGGTCGAGAAGACGGTGATGCTGGTGCGGTCGCCGAGGCCGGTGAGGTCGTGGAATTCGCCCCGCACCAGCCCGGCGAAGGGGCCGATCGCGCGCGATCCGAAATTCTGCAGGTTGACGTCGAGCAGCGCGCCCCGGCGCACCACCGCGATCTCCCCCACGAGATCGCCGGGCGCGCCGCCCGCCGCGGGGCGCAGCGACAGGCGCACGTCGAGCCCCGGCAGGTCGTCGGCAAGCAGGAGATAGCGTTCGGCCTGCTTCGCATTGAACACCTCGCCCCCGGCGAGCTTTTCGAGATAGCGCGCCGCCACCCGTTCCGAAGGCCCCGCCTCGCCGCGCACCCGCAGCGCGGTCAGCCGCCCGAAGATGACGCGGAAATCCGCGATCCCGTCCGCGAGGTTCTGCTCGGGGATCTCGACCGTGGCGAGATAGCCGGCCGATCGCAGGATCGCGTTGGCCTCGGCGCGGATGTCGCACAGCACCGAAAGCGGCAGCTCGCGCCCGACATACTGGTCGTAGGCATCCGCGAGCGAAAGCCCGGGCACGCTCTCGAGCCCGGCGAATTCGACGCCTTCGAGGGTCAGGCGGATGTCCGCGTATTCGGGCCGGTCGAGCACGCAGGGCGCGCGCTCCATGTCGCCGTCGATCGTGAGCGTCGGTCCGTCGCGCCGTTCCCGCCGTTCGGGCGGGACGAGCTCGCTGCGGTTGGGCGGCGCGACCTGCGCTGTGGCCGATGCGCCGGGCAGCGGCAGTCCGGCAAGCAGCGCGCCGGAAAGCACCGCGGCCCCGGCCAGCGGCAATCGGCGGACGCAGCGCGCCTGTGCGGATCGATCGTGCAAGAATCCCCCCAATTCTTCGGTTGGCGGGGATCATTCCCCCGCGGTCCGTTAACCCCTTACGAACCGGAAAGTCCGTCTTCGCCCCGAGCGCGACCACCGCCCTCCCGCAGCGAACTGCCGGATGGCACGGGATTCTACAGACAAGCCACCCCAGTTCAAGCGGTTGGTTGCGGTTTCGGCACGCCGCATCGCAATTTGTCGCATTCCGACAAAAGCGCCCGCGCCTGCCCCGCAGGCGCAGCGGGTCGTGCGGCGGGGAATGGGTCCGGATGTCATGAGCGAAGCGCGTCGCCGATCCGCGAGAGGTGCCCGGCCCTTGCGCCGGGGCGGCGCGGCGCGAGGAGGACAGGCTTGCCCTTGCCGCGCGCGCCATGGCGCCCCACTTCGCCGCGCATGACAGCGGACCCGCAGAGCGAGGCGGTGCGCGGCCTGTCGCTGGCGGGCTTTGCCGCAACCCTGCTGACCTATGGGCCGGCGCGGGTGGGGTTCGGCCTGTTCCTGCCGCAGCTGCGGCCCGCCTTCGGGATCGAGGGCGGCGCATCGGGCACCATCGCCAGCATCGGCTTTGCCGGCTTCCTCGCCGGCCTCGTCGCGGCGGGCGAGCTGGGCGAACGCTTCGGGGGCACGCGCCCGGTGCTGATCGGGCTGATCTGTTCGACGCTGGGCCTCGCCATGGTCGCCTTTGCCGGCAGCGCCGCGGTGCTTGCCGCCGGGGTGGCGCTCGCGATGCTCGGCCCCGGCCTCACCTGGTCGCCGTTCAACCGCCTCGTCCATGACGGCCTCAGCGATTTCCGGCGGCCCGGCGCGCTGTCGGTGATCAGCACGGGGACCAGCCTCGGCATTGCGCTGGCCGGGGCGGCGGCGCTGCTGGTGGCGCTCTGGGGAGTGTCGTGGCGCTGGGCCTGGGTCTTCTTCGCGTTGCTCGGGCTCGGCGCGCTCGCGGTCAATGCCCGCCTGCTGACCCGCCTCGCGCCTGCGCCGCGGCGCGAACGGCGCGAATTCTGGAGCGGGGTGCGCCGCCGCCGAGCGGCCCCGCTCTACGCCGTCGCCTTCTCCTTCGGGATCACCACCGCGATCTGGATCACCTTCGCCGCGCGCACGGTCGAGCAGGCGGGCGGACTTCCCGGTTTGCCCGCGAACGGTTCGTCGGCGGCGATCTTCGTCGCGCTGGGCCTTGCGGGTCTTGCCGGGATCGGGACGGCGCGGGTGCGCCGGGCGATCGGCCTTCCCGCGCTCGTCGCCGCGCTGATGCTCGCCGCTGCGCTTTCCGCCGCGCTGCTCGCGCTCGCGCCCGCGTCCTGGCCCGGCGTCATGGCGTCCGCCGCGCTGCAGGGCGTCTTCATCATGATGACGAGCGCGGTGCTGTCCTTCTGGGCGGAACGGATCTTCGCGGGCGGCAGCCTGCTCGGCTTCACCGCCGCGCTGCTCTTCGTCGCCGCGGGGAGCATCGCCGGACCGGCGATCGCGGGGCTCGCCTACGACAGGCTGGGGGCGCAGGCGGTCTTCCTCGCCCTCGCCGCACTCTCCGCCGCGAGCGCGCCGCTGGCGCTCCCCCGCTTCGTCCGGATCGCCTGAGGAAACCAATCGCCGCGCCGTTAGTCGAATCCCCCGGAAAGGCGACGATCATGGCAGCACGCGCATATTGGCAGGGACAGATCCGGCTCGCGCTGGTCTCGATCCCCGTGGAACTCTTCTCGGCGACCAAGACCGGTTCGAAGATCCGCTTCAACCAGATCCACGAGCCGAGCGGCAAGCGCATTGCCTACGAAAAGGTCGTGCCCGGCATCGGCCCGGTCGACACGGACGAGATCATCCGCGGTTTCGAAGTGTCGAAGGGGAGCTACGTGCTGCTCGAGGACGAGGAGATCGACGCGGTCAGGATCGAGAGCCGCCGCACGCTGGAACTGGTGCAGTTCGTCGACGCGCACGAGATCGACCCGCTTTATTTCGAGCGGCCCTATTACGTCGCCCCGCAGGACGAGCTGGCCGAGGAAGCCTTCGTCGTCCTGCGCGAGGCGCTGCGCCGGGCGAAGAAGGTGGCGCTCGGCCAGCTTTCGGTGCGCGGCTCGGAAAAGCTCGTCGCGATCAAGCCCTGCGGCAAGGGCCTGCTGCTCGAAACCCTGCGCTATGCCGACGAGGTGCGCGAGGGGCAGGCCTTCTTCGACGACATAACCGATGCCAAGCCCAGGAAGGAACTGCTCGACCTCGCCGCCGCGCTGATCGACCAGAAATCGGCCCCCTTCGATCCGGGCGAATTCGAGGACCGCTATTCCGAGGCCCTGCGCGGCCTGATCGAGAAGAAGCGCAAGGCGAAGAAGGGCGAAGCCGTGATCGAGGACGTGGACGAACCCGGCGGGGGCCGCGGCGGCAATGTCGTCGACCTGATGGCGGCGCTCAAGAAGTCCGTGGGCGAGGAGAAGGGATCGGACGCCGCTCCGAAGAAGCGCAGCCGCTCCGGAAAATCGGCCTGACATGGCGCGCGCGAAGGCCAGACCCGGGCAGGGAAACGCGCTCGCCGAATACAACCGCAAACGCGATTTCGAGGCGACGCCCGAACCGGCGGGAGAGCACGGCGAAGGCGCGGGCGACAGCTTCATCGTGCAGAAACACGACGCATCCCGCCTCCACTGGGACCTGCGGCTCGAATTGGACGGCGTGCTCAAGAGCTGGGCGGTCACCAAGGGCCCCTCGCTCGATCCGGCGACCAAGCGGCTGGCGGTCAGGACCGAGGACCACCCGCTGTCCTATGCCGCGTTCGAGGGGACAATCCCCAGGGGCGAGTACGGCGGCGGGACGGTGATGCTGTGGGACCGCGGGACCTGGGCGCCGGTCCCCGGGAAGAAGGCCTCCGACATCGAGCGCGGGCACCTGCACTTCCGTCTCGAAGGCGAGCGGATGAAAGGCGAATGGCTGCTCGTCCGGCTCAAGCCGAGGGGGAAGGAGAAACGCGAGAACTGGCTGCTGAGAAAGCTCGAGGACGAACACACGGGCGCGACCGACGAACTGGTCGAGCGCGAACTCACCAGCATAGCGACAGGCCGCTCGATGGCGCAGATCGCGGCGGGAAAGGAGCCGGTCGAGCCGAGCCGGGCCAGCGTCCTCGCCCGGATGAAGCCGAAGACCGGACGGCCGCGCAAACCCCGCCGACCCGCCGCCCTGCCGGGCTTCCGCAAGCCCCAGCTCGCCACTCTCGTCGACGCGGTTCCAGCCGGGAACGGCTGGCTGCACGAAATCAAGTTCGACGGCTACCGCGCCCTCGTCGCGGCAAGGGGCGATGAGGTGCGCGTCTACACGCGATCGGGCAAGGACTGGACCGACAAGTTCGGTCCGCTCGCCAAAGCCTTCGCCGGGCTGGACCTGCACTCCTGCCTCATCGACGGCGAGATCGTCGCATCCGACAGCAGGGGCAATCCGGATTTCTCGACCCTGCAGGCCGTGCTCAAGCGTGGCCTCGGCGCACAGGGGGAAGCCGACGCGCTCGCCTTCCATGCCTTCGACCTGCTCGAGCTCGACGGCGAGGACCTCACGGGCGAGCCCAATATTGAGCGCAAGGATCGGCTCGAGGCCCTGCTCAAACGCGCCGAACCGCCGATCCATGTCGCCGACCATGTCATCGGCGCGGGCGAAAGACTGTTCAGGGCCATGTGCGATGCCGGCCAGGAAGGGATCATCTCCAAACGGATCGCCGCGCCCTATCACCCTTCGCGCAGCAAGGCCTGGGTCAAGGTCAAGTGCACGCAGCGGCAGGAATTCGTCGTCATCGGGTGGAAGCCCTCGCAGGCTAAGGGGCGCCCGTTCTCCTCGCTGCTGATGGCCCAGAACGAGGACGGCGAACTGGTCTACAAGGGCAATGTCGGCACCGGCTTCGACGCCGACCTATTCGATGCGCTCATCGCGAAGCTCAAGCGGCTCGAACGCAAGACCCCGCCTGCGGAGGTCGAACCGGCCAAGGCCCGGGGCGTGCGCTGGGTCACGCCCAAACTGGTCGCCGAGGTCGCCTTTGCCGAATTCACCGCCGACGGGAACATCCGCCACGGCAGCTTTCTCGGCCTGCGCGAGGACAAGGACCCCGGGACCGTCACGCCCGAGACGCCCGCGCCCGCCCCGCCACCGGCCGCCGAGGTCACGATCTCCAGCCGGGACCGCGTGATCTTCCCCGGTTCGGGCGCTACCAAGGGCGATCTTGCCGACCATTACGAAGCGATCGCCCCGATCATGCTCCCCTTCGCCGCGCAGCGCCCGGTCAGCCTCGTGCGCTGCCCGCAGGGCCGGGCGAAGAAATGCTTCTTCCAGAAACACGACACCGGCGGCTTCGGCGACGCGGTGCGGCGCGTGCCGATCCGCGAGAAGGACGGCGGTTACGAAGACTATCTCTACATCGAGGACGCACGCGGCATCCTGCAATGCGTCCAGATGGGCACGATCGAGTTTCACGGCTGGGGCGCGCGGACAAGCGAAGTCGAGGCGCCGGACCGCATGGTGTTCGACCTCGACCCGGACGAAGGGCTCGATTTCGGCGACGTCAAAGGCGCCGCGCGCGACATCCGCGACCGGCTCGCGGACCTCGGGCTCGCCAGCTTCGCCATGCTCACGGGCGGCAAGGGAGTGCACGTCGTCGTCCCGCTCGTGCCCGGCCATTCCTGGGAGGCGCACAAGGACTTCGCGCGCCGCTTCGCCGAGGCGCTCAGCCTTGCCGAGCCCGAACGCTTCACGGCGACGATGAGCAAGGCGAAGCGCAAGGGCAGGATCTTCATCGACTGGCTGCGAAACCAGCGCGGGAGCACGGCGATCCTGCCCTACGCCGTGCGCGCCCGCGAAGGGGCGCCGGTGGCTGCCCCGATCGGCTGGAACGAACTCGGCAAGGTGACCGGCGCCGGGCAGTGGCGGTTGGGCGATGCGGAGGAATTGCTCGAGCGGGCGCGCAGCAAGACGCTTGCCGGCTGGGGATTTGCCGAGCAGCGGCTGCCGGACCTTTGACCTGTCAGAATTCGGGGGTCAGCACGTCGATCCGGTAGAGTTCCGCCTGACGGCAGCCGCGCGATTGCCAGCCTGCCGCGCGGGCGAACAGTTCCGCCGCCTGCCGCCCGCCGACCGCAAGGTCGTTCTCCCCGGTCCAGTTGACGAGCACGCATTCCCCGCCCGGCTCCAGCGCCTCGTGGGCGAGGCGGGAGACTTCCTCGATCTCCTCGCGGTCGAGGAAATAGAGCGCTTCGGACAGCATCACGAGATCGAACCGCCCGTTCGGCCATTCCCGCGGGACCTCGCAGCGGCCGAAGGTGAGGCCACGCGCCCTGCCGCAGCGCGAGCGCGCCTCTTCGAGCGCGATCTCGGACACGTCGAGCGCCATGAGCGCGCAGCAGCGCGGCGCGAGCGCGCGGGTCAGCACCCCCGCCCCACAGCCCACTTCGAGCGCCCGGTCATATTCCCGCCTGCCCAGCGCGGCGAGCGTGGCCGCGCGCTTGGAACGCTCGTAGTCGCTCGTCGCGCAGTCCCACGGATCAAGCATCGCGCGCTTCGTGCGCCGCCAGGAGCCCGCGGGCCCTGGCGAGTTCGAGCTCGACCTCGGAAAGGCGCATCGGCGGGCGGCGTTCGGTCAGGGCAAGGCCGCTGTTCGTCCGCCGTTCGGCGCTGCGCCGCAATTCGTCCACCGGCAGCAGGCGGTGGTCGCAGGACGGATCGGCCGAGCGCGCGCGGCGGGCAAGCTCGTCGCCGCGACCGCCGGGCGTGCGTCCGTCGAGCCGGGCCGAACCGCGGGTCCCGGCATCGCCGATCTGCACCGCGCTCAAGCCGCGGCGCAGGATCTCGGCACACAGGGCCGCGTCCGCGCCGGTGTCCGGCACGGGCAACCCCCCGATCGCGCGATAGGCGGCGGCGCTCACCGCCATGCTCGCGCCCGAGACGCGCCACGCGAAGGCCCCGACGCGGCCCCCGGTCCAGACCTGCCAGAGCCGCTCGCTCGCATCGAAATAGGCCCTTTCGGCCTCCTCCGCGCGGCGCACCGTGGCGGGCAGGCGGGCAAGTTCGCGTTCGTCGAGGGGCACGTCCTCGCACAGGAGATCGGCGCCCTTGCCGAGCTCTTCGAGGCAGCGCGCGATCCAGCCGGGGGCGACGCGGCTGTCGGCATCGCTTGTCAGCAGGGCGCCGCCCGGGCGGACGAGCGCGGCCGCACAGTCTAGCGCCAGCCGCCGGCAATGGGCGGCGTTGCGGATCGCTGAATCGAACTCCGCCTCGACCAGCGCGACCCCGCACGGCGCCTCGCGCGCCCAGTCGCGGATGCAGTCGGCAGACGCATCGCGCGTGTCGTTGACGACGAACACCGCCACGCCCGGCCGATCCGCATGCTCCATCGCCGCCTCGAGCGCGGCGAGCGCGCGGGGCAGCAACGTGATCTCATTGCGGACGGGGATCGCGACCGCATAGGCGGCGTGACAGCGCGCGGGCCACTCGCTCGAGGTCAGGCGGACGCGGTGCGCGAAAGGCTCGGCCGCGAGCAGGCGGCGCAGCGGGGCCGAAACGGGATCGGGCCGACGCGCGGGCACGTAGGAGGGGCAGGGGCGCGGACGCGCGGTCCGGGAAAGCGGTGCGTGCATCGAAAAGGTCCTTTCGCACGGGCGTCGGCCCGGGGCTGCCTGAGCCCGGGGATCGGCCCCGGCAGCCCGACCTCATCATAATGTCGCAAATTCGAAAAAGTTCTCTCACAAAAGGTTCTATTCGGCGTGTTTTCGGCTCTTCCTGCAATAATGCACGCTCCGTTCGTCGCGCAAATTTTTCACTTTGTCATCTTCAATCAAGAAAGTTAGGCCGCGCACGGGCGAATTTTACTCGCCCTTCTGAAACGCGACTGCCGCCCTAGCGTTGGATCAGGACCACGAACCAAGGCGAGAGGAGATTGTCATGAGCAAGGCAGGCAGCCGGTCACGGAGATGGCCGGGCGCGGGCCGGCTGGGGCGCGAAGGAGTGCGTGACTTCGCGCTCGGCGAAGGCCGGCGGGCGGCGGCGCAGGGGCGCAAGGCGATCGGGCGCGGGAAACTGGCTGCGGCCGACGTGGCGAAGACCGGCGAGCAGGCAATGACGCGGGCCCGAAAGCGCGGGGACGACGACACACGGAGCCACGGCGGCGGCATCACCGGTGCGCTCACCGGCATTGCGCTCGTCGCCGGGACCGTCGCCTTCGGCGCCTTCCTCGCCCGGCGGCACAGGGGCGGCGGCGACGATGCGCCGGGCTTCACCCGCAGGCGCCCGGACGGCGACCATGTCGTCGGCGGGCGGACGGTCACGATCCGCAAGCCTGCGGAGGAACTCTACCGCTTCTGGCGCGATTTTTCGAACCTTCCGCGGTTCATGGAGAACATCGAGGACGTCCATCCCCACGGCGATCACGAGGCCTGGGTGGTGAAGGCCCCCGGCGGCAGGATGGTCGAACTCCACACCCGCGTTACCGAGGACCTGCCGAATCGCCGGATCGCCTGGGAATCGGTGCGCCATTCGGACATCTGGGCGAAGGGCCATGTCGAATTCGCCGAAGCCCCCGGCGAGCGCGGCACCCGCGTATCGCTGCTGATCGAATACGCCCCGCCCGGCGGCAAGATCGGCAAGGAGATCGCCGGGCTTTTCATGCGCGCCCCCGAGGCGCAGGCGCGCCACGATCTCAAGCGTTTCAAGATGCTGATGGAAACCGGCGAGATAGCGACCTCGGCCCACACCGCCAAACCGGCGAAAGCGAGTGCCGACCAACAGGAGAATGCGTGATGCGAGCCCTTACCTGGCAGGGAACCCACGACGTGCGCGTGGAGGACGTGCCCGATCCCGAAATCATCAACCCGCGCGATGCCGTCCTCAAGGTCACCTCGACCGCGATCTGCGGTTCCGACCTGCACCTTTACGACGGCGTCATCCCCGGGGTTCGGCCGGGCGACGTGCTGGGCCACGAATTCATGGGCGAGGTGGTCGAAACCGGCCCCGATTCGACGCTCGAGAAAGGCCAGCGCGTCGTCGTTCCCTTCACGATCAGCTGCGGCGGCTGCTTCCACTGCAAGATACAGCAATATTCCGCCTGCGAGAATTCGAACCCGGCCGACAAGCAGGACCTCTCGGCGACGCTCTACGGCCATCCGATGGCGGCGCTGTTCGGCTATTCGCACCTCACCGGCGGCTATTCGGGCGGGCAGGCGGAATATGTCCGCGTGCCCTTTTCCGATGTCGGCCCGATCGTAGTTCCCGACCATCTCGAGGACGACGCGGTGCTGTTCCTGTCCGACATCCTGCCGACCGGCTGGATGGGTGCGGAGAACGCGGACATCGAACCCGACGACACCGTCGCGGTGTGGGGCTGCGGCCCGGTCGGCCTGTTCGCGGTGCAGTCCGCGCTGGTCATGGGTGCGGCGCGGGTGATCGCGATCGACCATCACCCCCACCGGCTCGAACTCGCCAAGCGGCTGGGTGCGGACGTGATCGACTTCACCAAGACCGACGTGCGCGAGGCGCTGATGGAAATGTCGGGCGGGATCGGGGTCGATGCGGTGATCGACGCGGTCGGCATGGAAGCACACGGCTTCGCCGCCGACAACATGATCGACATGGTCAAGCAGAAGGTCGGGATCGGCGCCGACCGCGCCGCGGCGCTGAAACAGGCGATCCTCGCGGTGCGGCCGGGCGGCAGGGTCTCGATCCCCGGCGTCTATGGCGGGATGACCGACAAGTTCCCGCTGGGCGCGCTGATGGAAAAGGGGCTGCAGGTCAGGGCCGACCAGACCCATGTCCAGCGCTACACCAAGGACCTGCTGGAGAAGATCGAGGACGGCACGCTCGACACGACCTTTCTCATCTCGCACCGCCTGCCGCTGGAGGAGGCGGCGCATGGCTACAAGTGCTTCCACGACGAGCAGGACAACTGGACCAAGGTGGTCCTCAAGCCCGAAATGGCGGCGGCGGCGTGAGCCGGAACCGACGAGGCCGAGGCACGCGCGGCGAGCGCGGACGCGGCCTCGGTCGGGACGCCCGGAGCCGGTCCGCCGGGCGGCTGCAACGACGCCTCGCGCGGTCCGGGGGCTAGCCCGCCATCACTGCCCCTGCGATCACGACGAAAAGCACGAACGCAGCGAACCCGCCGAGGAAGATCGCGCGGCGGCGCCGGGTGCGAAGGATGATCTCCCCGCCCCGCGCGGCGTCCGCATCGACGCGCGGCGCTTCCTCGCGCCGCCGCCCGGGATCCCGGTCATCGCTCATTCAGGGAAAAAATGCGCCCGGCCGCGCTGCCCGCTCGTCCTCGAACGCGCCGCGCAAAAAGGCCGGGCGCATCCCGGCGCCCGCGCTCCTTCAGGCGCCGAGACCGTAATAGGTATTGACCCGCGCACCATAGTCAGGGTCCCAGTTCGGGTTTTCGTGGCGTTCGTAGGACGGCGCATCGGGCAGGCGGTTCTTGTCCATGCCCAGCACGTAGCCGTCCTTGCTCTCGTCAAAGCTCAGCGCGCCCCACGGCACCGGACGGTATTCGCTGCCCATGCCGAGGAAGCCGCCGCTCGACATCACCGCGTATTCGACCTTCCCGCTCCGCTTGCCGATCATGAGATGGGCGATGTGCCCGATCTTGTCGCCGTCGCTCGCATAGACATTGGTGTCCTCGACCTTGTTCGAGGAGATGAGCGCACGGGTCTCTTCCCTGTTCACGGTGTCGGTCATCGGCCAGTTCCTCCCTTGGTCCGGATCGGCCGGCGCGCTGCCGGTAGCCTCGTGCAGGGTTTCGCAAGCCGGGCGGCGGGGCGCACTAACAAAGATCACGCCCCCTCCCGGTTTCGGCGGGCTGCACCCGCCACGCGACGAAGCCCGCCCTGCGCGCCCGACGCGAACGGTCCAGCGGGCCTGACCCGTCGGTCTGTCGCAAAGCCATGACATTTCTGACAAAGGTGAGCGCCCCCGCGAACCTGCCCGGCCTAGGCCGGGCTGACCGACGGAGGAGGTCGTCATGGCAATGCACGAACAAAAAAGGGCCGCAAGCCGCTCGGGAAGGGTCGCTTCCCCCGAGGAAATCTATTCCCTGCGGTTCGACTGCATCGGCAAGGCTCCGCTGCCCGATATCGAGTTCCGCGCGAGCAATGCCTATCAGGCCCTTGAAATCGCACACCGCCGGGGCGGCGGGCGCTCGGCCGAATTGTGGCGCGGCGTCAGGAAGCTGTGCACGATCAAGGAGCTAGCGGGGAGCTTCTGGGAAATCCGCCCCTGCCCCCGGAAAGCCGACGGCAAGACCGCCGCAGACCCGCAAGCCGCCGACCGGGCGACGCGCGAAATCCTATGAAGCCCCTATGAAGCCTTCGCCCCGACGAGTTCGGTGAGCTGCGCGATCAGGTCGTCCTGGTTGACCGGCTTCTCGAGCCGCGGCGGTCCGGCAAGGTCTTCGGGAATGATCGAGACATCGTAACCCGTCAGGAACAGGAAAGGCAGCCCCCGGTCGCGGATCAAGCGCGCCACGTCGAAGCTCGCCCCGCGGCCGAGATTGATGTCGAGCATCGCCACATCGACCGGGTTCGCATCGATCAGCTCCGCCACTTCCGCGGCGTGCGCGGTCGGGCCGACGATCTCGGCCCCCGCCTTCGCCAGCGTGAGCGCGATCTCGCGCGCCTGGAAATACTCGTCCTCGACGATCAGCACCCGCCGTCCCTCCAGCGGCCGATCCGAACCCGCATCCCCCATCATTCGCCACCTCCTTCGGCACAGCCCGGTCCGGGCTCCAGGATACTCGCCCCTGCCTCGAGCGGGAAGGCGATCTCGGCGAGGAGGCCGTCCGGGCGCACCCGCATCGTCCCCTCGCCCTTGAGTTCGTAGGGCACGCGGCCCTCGATCAGTTCGGTCCCGAACCCGCGCCGCGAGGCTTCGGCGACGCGGTCGGGACAGGCTTCCTCCCACATCACCTCGAGCCATTCGCCGTTTTCGCGATTGGTCACGAACCAGCGGATCGCGAGCCGCCCCTCGCAGCCGAGCGCGCCGTACTTGATCGAATTGGTCGCCAGTTCGTGGATCGCGAGGGTCAGGACCTCCGCCGCCTTGGCCGACAATTCGACCACCGGCCCGCTCAGCGCGAGCCGTTCCTCTTCGGCGACGCGCGACAGTTCGTCGCGGATCAGGCTTTCGAGGTCGATCGCCGCCCCTGCCTTGCGCGTCAGCATCACCTGCGTGCGCGCCATCGCGTCGATCCGGCCGGTGAGGTGGGCGACATAGTCGTCCACATCCTTGTGCCCCTCGGCCGACTGGCGGATGATCGAGCGCACCATGGCGAGCAGGTTGCGAACCCGGTGCTGCAATTCGGCGAGCAGGAGCTTCTGACGCTCCTGCAGCTCCATCATCTCCTCGACATCGGTCGCCGTGCCGAGCCAGTCGGGAACCGAGCCCTCGTTCTCGACCAGCGACGCCTGGAACTGGAACCAGCGATAGGCCCCGTCCGAGGCGCGGCGCACGCGCAGCTCGCTCTGGAAGAATCCTTCGGCCTCGGCCCGGCGCCAGGACCCGCAGGCGGTCTCGCGGTCGTCCGGGTGGATCGCCTCGACCCAGCCCCGGCCGAGGCTCTGTTCGAGCGACTGCCCGGTGAATTCGGCCCATTGCCGGCTCGACCAGGTCCATTCGGCCCCGTCCCGCGCGCTCCAGACGAGCTGCGGGATCCCCTCGACCAAGGTGCGGAAGCGCCGCTCGCTGTCTTCGAGCGCCTTGCGCTGGCGCACCCGGTCGGTGCGGTCCTGCGCGATCCCGCCGATCCGCACGATCCGGTCCCCGTCGGGCTCGCGGATCGCGAAGCCGACCTCGTGGATGTGGCGCACCTCGCCGTCGGGCCGCAGGATGCGGTAATCGACCTGCGCGCGCTCGCCCGAGAACACCCGCGCGGCGACCTGCCCGACACGCTCGCGGTCGGCGGAGTGGATGAATTTCGCCATGGCGGAACGGTCCCCGAGCACCCTGCGGCGCTTCACGCCCCAGACCGTCTCGAAGGCGGGCGAAATATATTCGAACCGCTCGCCCGTGGCGTCGATCATCCAGATCACGTCGGGGGAGGCGTCGCCGAACTGGCGGAAGCGTTCCTCGCTCTTGCGGATCGCCCGCTCGGTCAGCGCGGTCCCGGTCTTTTCCTCGTAGACGCTGATCACGCCGATCGGCTCGCCCTCGCCGTTTCGCAGGATCGGGGTCGAATGGAGGTTGAATACCGCCTCTTGCACCGTCCCGTTGCGGCCGAGCGCGGTCGGGATGTCCTCGAGCGTGAGCGGGCGGCCCTCGGCGAGCACCCGTTCGAGCCGGTCGCCCATCGTCTCCCAGACCTCGGGAAACGTCTCGCGCGCGGGCCGGCCGAGCGCTGCGGTATGCTTGTCGCCGAAGATCTCGCAGGCCGGATCGTTATAGAGCAGCAGGAGGTCGCGCCCGAGATACATGTTCATCGGCAGCGGCGCGCCGAGCATCATCATCAGCAGCGAGCGCACTTCGGGCGGCCAGTCCCTCACCGGGCCGAGCGGGGTCGCGCTCCAGTCGGTCTTGCGGATGCGCCGGGCCATCGCGGTCTCCCCGGGAGGCCACGCGAAGGGCTCCGTCATCGCGCGTCTGTCCATGCCTCGCGGCCGATCCGCAGGTAGTTCCGGTTGAACATCGCCACCTGGCTGAGCCGGTCGTAGTCACGGATGTAAAGCCGCTTCGAACGCAGTTCGACGAGGCCCTCGCGGCGCAGTTCCTGCATCGTGCGGTTGAGGTGAACCGAGGTCACGCCGGTCGCATCGGCGAGATCGTTCTGGGTCAGCGGGCAATCGCACTCCCGGCTCTGGGCAAGCCCTGCCGCGCGCAGCCGCAGGAATATCTCCAGGAACAGGTGCGCGAGCCGTTCGAAGGCGTTGCGCCGGCCGAGGTTGAGCAGCCATTCGCGGTGGATCGCGGCGTTGACGCTGTCATGCCGTGCGAGCGCTTGGGCGATCCGAGGGTGGTTCTCGCCCAAGCGCTCCAGCGTTTCGGGCAGGATCGCGTAATAGGTGATCGGCGTAAGCGCGGCGACCGAATGGTCCATCTCGTCGACCACCCGCACGCCGAGATCGAAGAAATCCCCGGGCAGGAGCAGGCCGACGATCTGGCGCCGCCCGTCGGGCAGGTCCTTGAAACGGTAGGCCCAGCCCTGCGCCAGCAGCCGCACGACCCCGGGGGTGTCGCCTTCGCTGAGCGTGGTCTGACGCGCGGGCACGCGCACCAGCGGGGCCTGCCGCAGCGCTTCGACCGCCTCGCGCTCCTCGGGCGTGAGGTCGGCATAGCGCTCGATCGTTGAAAGCAGGGTCTTCATGCGACTTTCCTTTTTCCCTGCCCGATGACGCGGCTTTCCCTGCCCGATGACGCGGCAGGATTTTCGGGAGCGGACCGAGACGATCAGGCGTTGCGCGCGTTCGAACGGGAGCGACCTCGCCCTTGGCTAGCTTGCGAATTTCTCAACCGATTGGACAGACACGACATATCGCAGGTCGCGGGCTTCATGCCCATCTCCATCGAGCCCGAAAGCGCCACGCCCTGCCGCGCCCCGCCCGAACTGGCCCCGCCCCGCCCCGAGCAGCGCGCCCTTGCCAAGTGCCGAGCGACACAAAAGAACCGCTCGCGCACGGCGGGTGCAAGGAACTTTCGCGAATCCCGCGCGTAGTGTAACGGTCCTCCGCAAGGGGGCGCACTCAAACGGGGGGAGGGGGCTTCGACCGAGGCATCGTCACACGCGCAGGCACGGCCTGCCGGATCGCTGGCCGCGGACCGCATCGCGGACCGCGCCGACTACGCGCGTATGCAGGCCGCCTGCCGGGCGGACCCGGGCGCCTTCCACGGCGCCATCGCCAAGCGCCGCATCTGCTGGTTCGTGCCCGACGCCGGGACCAACGGCGCCTGGGCGTTCTTCGACGACGACCGGGGCGGCTGGACCGGCTGGGACGCAGCGACCGGCGAGGCATTGGATTTCGACTGGCCCGAAGGGTTCGAGCCGTGGACCCGTGCCTTCAACGACGATTCCCCGCCCGACTGGCGCTGGTTCGAAGGCGGGCTGACCAGCACCGCCTTCAACGAGGTCGACCGCCACGTGCTTGCCGGCCATGGCGAGGAAGCGGCGCTGATCTACGAAGGCGACCGCTGGAACATGGCGAGCGACGGCGGCCGCGGCGGACCCGTCGATTCGGAAATCGTCTCGCGCCGCAAGCTGCTGCTCGAAAGCGCGAAATGCGCCCTCGCGCTCAAGGCGCTGGGGGTGAAGCCGGGCGACCGCATCGCGCTCAACATGCCGAGCATCCCCGCACAGATCTACTGGACCGAAGGCGCCAAGCGCATGGGCGTCGTCTACACGCCCGTCTTCGGCGGGTTCAGCGACAAGACCCTGTCCGATCGCATCGCCGATGCCGGGGCGCGCGTGATCGTCACCGCCGACGGGTCCTTCCGCAACGCGCAGATGGTGCCGTTCAAGCCCAGTTACACCGATCCCGCGCTCGACAATTTCATTGCCGTGCCGGTCGCGCTCGACCTGATGGACAAGGCGCTGGCTGACAAGGAACTGTCTGTCTCCGATGCGCAGGCGGGCCTGATACGCGAGACGGTCGCAGAGGTGCTCGAAGGCGAGGTCACGGTCGAACGTTCCGACGTGATGCGCGGCGTGGGCAAGGCGTTGAGCGCGATCGGCGCCGGCGAACTCGGCGGGGACGCGCTCACCCCGAAACAGGCCGCGCAGCTTCGCATCGCCATCGCCGAGGCGCTGGTCGCCTCGCCCGAGCGGGTCGATGCCGTGGTCGTCGTCAGGCACACGGGGCAGCCCGACCTGCCATGGAACGCGGGCCGCGACCACTGGAGCCACGACCTCACCGACAAGGCGGGAGAGGACCTGCTCGCCGCCGCGCGCGCAGCGGGCTTCGACGTCGCGGACGAGGCGGCGCTGCTCGCGCTGCCCGACGACGAATTCGTGCGGGCGATCTGGGCGGGCTCTCCGGTGCTGCCGGTCGATGCCGAATATCCCAATTTCATCATCTACACCTCGGGCTCGACCGGCAAGCCCAAGGGCGTGGTCCATGTCCATGGCGGCTATGCCAGCGGCGTCGCGGCGACCATGCCCGCCGCTTTCGGGGCGGAGCCGGGCGACGTGCTCTATGTCGTCGCCGATCCGGGGTGGATCACCGGGCAAAGCTATCTCATCGCCGCCGCCCTTCTCACCCGCGTCACCACCGTCGTCACCGAGGGTTCGCCGGTCTTCCCCCATTCGGGCCGCTTCGCCGCGACGATCGAGCGCTATGGCGTCACCATCTTCAAGGCCGGCGTCACCTTCCTGAAATCGGTGATGCAGAACCCGGAGAACCTGAAGGACATCCAGCGCTACGACCTGTCCTCATTGAAATGCGCGACCTTCTGCGCCGAGCCGGTCTCCCCGGCGGTGCAGGCCTTCGCGATGGAGCACGTGACCCCTCGCTACATCAATTCCTACTGGGCGACCGAGCATGGCGGCATCGCCTGGACCCATTTCGCCGGATCCGAGGGCTTTCCGCTCGAAGCCAACGCGCACACTTTTCCGCTGCCCTGGATCATGGGCGACGTCTGGGTCGAGGACGAAGGCGGTTCCTGCGCCAGCGAAACCGCCGGCTACGCCCGCGCCGACGACGGCGGCGCGCCGTGGCGGCCCGCCGGGGAAGGCGAAAAGGGCGAGATCGTCATTGCCCTGCCCTACCCCTATCTCACCCGCACCATCTGGGGCGATACCGGGCGTTTCGAGGTCGAGGTGAAGGACGGCGCGGCGCGCGTCAGCCCCGCCTGGCGCGGCGATACCGCCCGCTATGGCGAGACCTACTGGAAGCGCTGGCGCGGGACCTGGGCCTACACCCAGGGCGATTTCGCCATGCGCCACCCGGACGGCTCCTTCTCGCTCCACGGGCGTTCGGACGACGTCATCAACGTCTCGGGCCACCGCATCGGGACCGAGGAGATCGAGGGCGCGATCCTGCGCGACAAGTCGCTCGATGCCGCCTCCCCGGTCGGCAACGTCATCGTAATCGGCGCGCCGCACAGCCAGAAGGGCGTGACCCCCGTCGCCTTCGTCACGCCGGTCGAGGGCCGCCGGTTGACGCAGGACGATCGCCGCCGCCTGACCGACCTCGTCCGCACCGAAAAAGGCGCGGTCGCGGTGCCTTCGGACTTCATCGAGCTGTCCGAATTTCCCGAGACCCGTTCGGGCAAATATGTCCGCCGCATGGTCCGCGCCGTGGTCGAAGGGGGCGATGTGGGCGATGTTTCGACCCTGCGCAATCCGGACAGCCTCGAAGAGCTGAGGCGCGCGGTCGAAGCGTGGAAGCGGCGGCAGGACCTTTCGGACAGCCAGTCCCTGTTCGAGCGGTATCGCTTCTTCACGGTGCAGTACAACACGCTCGCGCCGGGCAAGCGGGTCGCCACGGTCACCGTCGCCAATCCCCCGGTGAATGCGCTCAACGAACGGGCGCTCGACGAACTCGTGATCATCGCCGGGCACCTCGCGCGCAAGGACGACGTGGTCGCCTGCGTCTTCACGGGCAGCGGCACGGCGAGCTTCGTTGCGGGCGCGGACATCCGGCAGATGCTCGAGGAGGTGAACAGCGCCGAGGAAGCCAGGGCCCTGCCCGACAACGCGCAGCTCGCCTTCCACACGATCGAGACCATGGGCAAGCCGTGCATCGCCGCGATCCAGGGCGTGGCCCTTGGCGGCGGCATGGAATTCGCGCTCGCCTGCCATTACCGTGTCGCCGAACCGCGGGCGCGCTTCGGCCAGCCGGAGATCAACCTACGCCTGCTGCCGGGCTATGGCGGGACGCAGCGCCTGCCCCGCCTGCTCGCCGACCGGCGGGGCGAGGAGGGCCTGCGCGACGCGCTCGAGATGATCCTCGGCGGGCGCGCCATAGAGGCGGAAAAGGCGCTCGCCATCGGCGCGATCGACGCGCTGGCCGAAGGCTCGGACGATGCGCTGTCGTGCGCCCACGCGATGGTGCGCGAATTCGTCGTCTCGCCGCAGGACAGCCTGCTGGGGCAGGCCTTCGCCGCACGGCAGAAGGCGACCGAGAACTGGCGCGAACCCGCCGCGATCGATCTCGACGCGGCGCTCGCGGACGAGTTCCTCCAGCGCATCCTCAGGCAGCTCGACTGGGCGGGCCGCGGCAAGGCGGGGGAGCGGGCGCTCGACGCGATCCGCGAGGGCTGGACCAGGGGCATGGACGCGGGGCTCAAGCGCGAGGCGGAACGCTTCGCCGAGGCGATCATGGACCCGGAAGGCGGCAAGCGCGGCATCCAGCAGTTCATGGACAAGCAGAGCCCGCCGCTGCCCGTCCGCCGCGACGGCGTGTGGGTCTATGACGAACACGAGGAACGCAAGGCCCGCCTGATCGCAAGCGGCGACCTCTTGCCGATGGGCGCGCCGTTCTATCCCGGCGTCACCGCGATCCCGCCCTACCAGCTCGCTTTCGGCATCGCGCGCGATCCCGACACCGGCGCGCCGCGCTTCGGCCCGCCAGCACAGAACGAGCGCGAACTGGTCGTGAAGACGCCGAAGCCCCGGGCGAACGAGGCGCTGATCTACCTCCTCACGTCCGAGGTCAATTTCAACGACATCTGGGCGCTCACCGGCATCCCCGTCTCGCCTTTCGACGCGCATGACGAGGACGTGCAGGTGACGGGCTCCGGAGGGCTCGCGCTGGTCGTGGGGCTCGGCAGCGAGCTCAAGGAAGAAGGCCGCCTGCAGATCGGCGATCTCGTCGCGGTCTATTCGGGGACCAGCGACCTGCTCTCGCCGACGGCGGGCGAGGACCCGATGTATGCGGGCTTTTCGATCCAGGGCTACGAGACGAAGACGGGGAGCCACGCGCAGTTCCTGACCGTGCAGGGTCCGCAACTGCACAAGCCGCCCGCCGATCTCACGCTCGAACAGGCGGGCGCCTACACGCTCAATCTCGGCACGGTGACGCGCTGCCTGTTCACGACGCTCCGGATCACGCCGGGCAAGACGATCTTCGTCGAAGGTTCCGCGACCGGCACCGGGCTCGACGCGCTCAAGTCCTCGATCCGCACCGGGCTCGCCGCGACCGGGCTCGTCTCGAGCGAGGAACGCGCCGAATTCGTCAGGGCGCAGGGTGCGCTCGGCGCGATCAACCGGCAGGACCCGGCGATCGCGGACTGCTTCACCCCCGTCCCCGACGATCCCCACGCGGCGAAGGAATGGGAGCGCCGGGGCGAGGCGCTGCTCGAACGATACCGCGCGATCAACGAGGGCAAGCTTGCCGATTTCGTCGTCAGCCATGCGGGCGAGCGCGCCTTCCCGCGCAGTTTCCAGCTATTGGCCGAAGGGGGCAGGCTCGCCTTCTATGGCGCGTCGTCGGGCTATCATTTCAGCTTCATGGGCAAGCGCGGCGAGGTCCGCCCGGAAGAGATCATGGAGCGTGCGTCCTTGCGCGGCGGGGAATCCGTGCTGCTCTATTACGGGCCGAAAACCCGCTCGCTGGCCGATGAAAAGGGTCTCGAGATGATCGAGGCCGCGCGCCTGTTCAAGGTCCGCATGGTGATCGTCACCACCACCGACGGGCAGCGCGAATTCCTCCAGTCGCTGGGGCTCGAGGACTCGGTCGAGGGGATCGTCAGCATCGAGGGGCTGAAGCGCCGCGACGCCGATTTCGACTGGCCCGACACGCTGCCCCGCCTGCCCGATGCGCGCGAGGACATCGAAAGCTTCAAGGCGGGCGTGCGCGCCTATCAGCAGAACACCCTGAAGCCGTTCGGCACCGCGGTCGGCAAGCTTTTGCGATCGCCCGGCAATCCGCGCGGCGTGCCCGATCTCGTGATCGAGCGCGCAGGCCAGGACACGCTCGGCGTTTCGACCTCGCTGGTGAAGCCCTTCGGCGGGCGGGTGGTCTATGCGGAGGACATGGCCGGGCGACGCTACACCTTCTACGCACCGCAGGTGTGGACCCGCCAGCGGCGCATCTACATGCCGGCGGCCGAGATCTTCGGCACGCACCTGTGCAACGCGCACGAGGTTACGGTCATGAACGAAATGGTCTCGGCCGGCCTTCTCGACGTGACCGAGCCGACGCTGGTCGAATGGGAGGGCCTGCCCCAGGCCCACCAGTCGATGTGGGACAATCGCCATGCGGGCGCGACCTACGTCGCCAACCACGCGCTGCCCGCAACCGGGCTCAGGACGAAGAACGAACTGCTCGAATACTGGGCCGCGGGCGAGGCCGCAGGCCCCAATAACGGAGAAAATGCGTGAGCAAGACCGGCGAAGAGGCGAAAAAGGGCAGGCTCGCGAACCGCATCGCGCTGGTCACGGGGGCGGCGGGCAATCTCGGCAGCGAAATCTGCCGCGCCTTTGCCCGCGAAGGGGCCTTCGTCATCATGACCGGGCGGACCGCGGAACGGATCGGGAAAGCGCGCGAGGCGCTCATCGCCGATACCGGCGTCGCGCCCGAACGGGTGGACGTCGCCGTGCTCGACGGAAGCGATCCGGATTCGATCCGCGCCGCGTTCAAGAAGATCAAGGCCGATTACGGCCGCATCGACATCCTCATCAACAACGCGGGTTCAGCCGGGCCGAAGCAGCCGCTCCACAACGTCCCCTTCACCGCCGAGGAGAGGGAGGCCGCGGGCGAGAGCGAGACGGTATCGGACGCGATGAGGAACATCCTCGGCGTGACCTGGAACCTCGCGCGGATCGCTGCGCCGATGATGCCGACAGGCGGGGCGATGGTGAACATCTCCACCATCTTCTCGCACACCCGCTATTACGGGCGCACGGCCTATGTCGTGCCCAAGGCAGCGCTGAACGCGCTTTCCCGCCAGCTCGCGCGGGAACTGGGGCCGCGCGGGATCCGGGTGAACACGGTCTTTCCCGGTCCGATCGAGAGCGACCGCATCCGCACCGTCTTCGCGGCGATGGACGCGGTCCAGAACCAGCCCGAGAACACGACCGCGAATTATTTCACGAGCCGCATGGCGCTGACCCGGCCGGTCAAGGGCAAGCTCGACGGCAAGCCGCTCCCCGCCCCGGCCGACATCGCGGGCGCCTGCCTGTTCCTGGCGAGCGAGGAGGCGGGCGGCATCACCGGCGAAGAGATCGACGTGACGCACGGCCTGTCGGCCAACCGCGACTCGTCCTCGACCTACATGACCCGGCCCTCGATGCGCTCGCTCGACGGGGCGGGCCTTGCGATCTTCATCGCGGCGGGCGAGGAATGGGCCGAAGCGATCGAAAGCGCGAAAGTGCTGGTCGGCGCCGGCGCGACAGTGCGCCTCGGCCTTGCGCGCAACGCCGATGTCGCGCAGGCTAGGGCGCGGCTCAAGGCGCAGGGCACCGGCGAAGAACTGACCGTGACCCGCTTCGCCCGCTCCGAACCGCAGGCGATGGAAGCAGCGCTGGCGGATTTCGAACGCGATGCCGGGGCTCCGATCACGGGCGCGATCGTGCTGCCGGTCAAGCCCGCAGGTCACTTTTCCGGCCCGCTGCTAAAGGCCGACGATGCGACGGTCGGCACGTTCATGGAAACCGAGCTGACCGGCGCCATCGCCACCGCACGCAGCTTCGCCCGCTACTGGCGCGGCCATGCCGACATGCCCTCGCCGCCGCGCTGCGTCTTCATGACCAATCCGGGCGACGGGGCGGGCAATGCCTTCGCCGGCGTGCTGTCGGCCGGGATCACCCAGCTGATCCGCGTCTGGCGCGACGAGGAGCGCGTCCAGGCCGACAATGGCGAGACCCATCACGCGGTCTGGTCGAACCAGATCGTGCGTCACACCAATGCCGAAGTCGAGAACATCCGCTTCGCCGCGGGCCACGCGACCCGCGTCCTGTTCCGCGAACAGCGCATCGCCGAAATCGATCTGAAACTTCCCGCCAGCATCGCCGAGGAGACCGGCGCAAGGAAGGCGATGGTCGGTTTCGCCGAGAACATCACCGGGCTGCACCTCGGCAAGGTCGCCTTCATCACCGGCGGTTCGGCCGGGATCGGCGGTCAGGTCGCGCGGCTGCTCGCTCTTGCGGGGGCAAAGGTGATGATGGTCGCCCGGCGCGAAAGCGAGCTCGTCGCCGCACGCGAGCGGATCGTGGGCGAATTGCAGGACATCGGCTTTGCCGGGGTGGAACGGCGCGTCAAGATCATGGCCGATGTCGACGTCAGCGACTTCGCCTCGCTCGACCGCGCGATCGACGCGACGCTCGAGGAATTCGGGCGGATCGACTACCTCATCAACAATGCCGGCGTCGCGGGCGCGGAGGACATGGTGGTCGACATGGAACCCGACGCCTGGCGTTTCACGCTCGATGCCAATCTCGTCTCGAACTACCACCTGATGAGCCGGGTCGTCCCGCTGATGAAGGAGCAGGGATCGGGCTATGTCCTCAATGTCTCGTCCTATTTCGGCGGCGAGAAATTCCTCGCGGTCGCCTATCCCAACCGCGCCGACTACGGCCTGTCGAAGGCCGGGCAGCGCGCGATGGTGGAAAATTTCTCGGCCTATCTGGGACCGGAGGTGCAGTTCAACGCCATCGCCCCAGGCCCCGTCGACGGGGACCGGTTGTCGGGCACGGGCGGCAAGCCCGGCCTGTTCCAGCGCCGGGCGAAACTGATCCTCGAGAACAAGCGTCTCAACGCCGTCTACGAAGCGGTGATCGAGGCGATCCGCGGCGGGGCGGATGCCGACCGGATCCTCACCCGCCTGTCGCGCAATTCGACCAGCACTCTTTCCCACGATGCCGAAGCACCCGAAACGCTGCGCAAGCTCGCGCTCGATTTCGCGGCCGAGGGCGACGGGGTGTGCACCTGGGACCAGTACCTCCTCACCGAAGGCATGGCGCAGCGCCTGCTGGTGCGGCTGCAACTGGGCGGGATGCTGATCGGGTCGAACGAATGGACGCAATATTGCGAGGCGGGCGGCGCGACCTGGCTCAAGCTGGTGCCTCCGCAGGACAAGCCCTTCCTGCCGCAGGCGCAGGTCGACAAGGTCGCCGCCGGGGTCGGCAGGGGCGTGATCTCGCAGCTCCACCTCGGCGCCATGCCGACCGAGGCCGAGGTCGCGCAGGCCACGGTCTTCTTCCTCGCCGACCGGGCGGTGTCGGGCGAGACCTTCATGCCGTCGGGCGGGCTGCGGGTCGAACGCTCTAACACGGAACGCGAGATGTTCGGCAGCCCCAAGCCCGAACGCGTAGCGCAGATGGAAGGCAAGACCGTCTGGATCATGGGCGGGCATCTCGCAGATTACGTCGCCGAAACGATCCGGGTGATGATCGAGGACTGCAAGGTCGCGCACTGCGTCCTCGTCACCGGCAATGCCGCACGCGAAAAGGCCGTGCGCGACCTGCTGGGGAAGGACATCGGCGCAGACGCGCTCCACGTCCTCGTCGCGGGCGATGCGATCGAACAGGCGATGGACGAGGCGCTGTCGAAATGGGGCCGGCCGACCACGGTCGTCTCGATGCCGCCCGAACCGCTCCCCGCGACCCTGCTCGACGACGGCAAGGTCCTGCCGACCGCGCAATTCGCGAAGATGGTCGAAGACCAGGTCACCCGGCATTACCGGATCGCGCGCAAGGCCTCGCTCTACGACCACTGCCAGGTCGTGCTGGTTTCGCCCGAGGTGCCCTATGGCAGCGACGGGGCGGATTTCGCCTTCGCCAATTTCGTCAAGACCAGCCTTCACGCCTTCACCGCCACGCTCGCGGTCGAGAACGAGCGGCTGGTGCACGATGTCCCGGTCAACCAGATCAACCTCACCCGCCGGGTCCGCAGCGAGGAACCGCGCGACGAGGCGGAGCACGCCGAGGAACTGAAGCGCTTCACCCGCGCGGTCCTGCTGGTCGGCGCTCCGCTCCCCGACGCGCAGGATTCGCGCTACCGGGCGCGGATCTACCGCGGGACTTCGATGACGGTGTAACCGGGGCGGCGCCCGGCAGGCAGCGACGCGTCGGATCGGCCCGACCGTGCGACCGGCCGGGCGCAAGCGTCACGGCCCTACGTCGCTGACGGATATCTCGATCCGCGGCGCCTCGCGCGGCTCGTAGCCGAGCGCCTCGGCGATCCGGTTGTCCCAGCCATAGGGATCGGTGCGGTATTCGATCGCACCCTCTCGGTCGAGGAACGCGGTCTTGTAGAGCAGGCGCACCGGGATCTGCCGCGGCAACCGGACGAAGCTTTCCTCGCCGCTCTCCCTCGCCTCGCGGTATTCGCCCGTGACCCCCGCCTCGCGCGCCAGCATCCGGGCGAACCCGGGCGCGTCCTCGACCCTGATGCAGCCGTGGCTGAAATGGCGCTGGTTGCGATCGAACAGGTCCACCGCGGGCGTGTCGTGGAGATAGATCGCTTCGTCGTTGTCCATGTCGAACTTGACTTCGCCGAGCGCGTTGTCCTCCCCCGGAAGCTGCACCACCCAGCCATCGCGGCGGACCATGTTGTTGCGCGCGAGGTAGTCCTCGCCCCTCGGCTCGATCTCCTCGCGCTCGATCGACTTGGGCACGGTCCAGGTCGGATTGGCGACGAGGCGGAAGATCGGCGAACCCAGTTGCGGCGTCTTCCAGTCGGGCTGGCCGACCACGACGCCGCGGCTGTCGGCAATCGTCCCGTCCTCGAAATAGTCGAGCGTGGCGGCGGCGATGTTGACGTCGATCCGCCTCTCCGGGGCGTCGCGTTCGAGCCAGCGCAGGCGTTCGAGATTGACGGCGAGCAGGCGGGCGCGTTCCTCGGCGGCGATGTTGAGCACCGCGAGCGCATCGGACCCGACGATACCGTCATCGGAGATCCCGAAGTCGCGCTGCATCGCGCGCAGCGCCTCGGCCATGCGGTAGGTGTAGCGCTCGTCGCTGCCTTCCTCCCCGGATGTCGCGTCGAGATAGCCGTTCTCCCGCAGCCGATCGGCGATCTGCGGCACGCGCGGGTCGCGGTCGCCCGGGCGGATCAGATCGCCCTCGTTTATCGTGTCGCCCTCGCGCCGCGCGGCCCTGCGGGCGTTCTCGACATAGGCCTTCGACAACGCGCGATATTCCTCGCTGTCGGGGGCAAGGCTTTCGATCCATTCGCCCGCCCGGTTTTCGCCCACCGCGCGTTCGAGCCCGGCGACAAGGTCGACCTCGGGCCGCTCGAGCGTGTAGACCTCGAACAGTTCGTCCGGATCGGACTTCCCGTCGGCAAGCGCATCGGCAAGCGCGAAAGCCGCCGCCGTCAGCGCCGCCTCGCGCGCGGCGGGATCGCTCCCGGCATCCTGCATCGGCTCGAGATAGTCCCGCGGGTCGAGCCCGTGCCGCCCGGCGCGATTCAGCGTCTCGACCAGCGCGCGTGCCTCCGCGTCGCTCCAGGCGGGTTCCCAGCCGCGCTCCTCGTAGAAGGCGCGCGCCCGCTCTTCCGTCACCGCGCTCCTGAGGGCTTCGGAATCGACCCGTTCCGGTGCGACCAGCCCGCCGTCGCCCTGCGCGGAACTCTCCGCCTCGTCGACGGAGCCGAGCATGGCCGCCTCGCCGTCCCGTTCGCCGCAGGCGGCAACGGCGAGAAGCGCCGCCGCCGGGAACAGGGCGCGGGCGCAGGGCCGGGAAAGAATCGTTCGTGGGGATTTCGTCATCATGCCGAACCAACGGTGGGCGCGGATTGCGTTCCCGTATCGAAGTGCATGATCGCAAACGGAAAACCTGATCCAGATCGATTTTCAGCGCCCCGTCGCACCGCTGCGGCGTTTCGCCGCGCTGCGGCCGTGAAGCGCGCCCGCCCGAACCCATTTGCGGGCCGTGACACCCGGCTTTCGATCCTGGTTGCGCGGCGCGCTGATCGCCGCGGGCGGCTTGGCGAGCGGGCTCGCCGCCGTGCTTGCCGCGCCGACGCCGGCGCAGGCCCAGACCGAGGCGCCCAGCCAGTCGCGCGCGGATTATCTCGCCTGGCTCGCCCGTTCGCCCCAGAACCGCGAGAATGTCCGCGCCTTCTCCACCTTCCTCGCAGCGCGCGGGGTCGATAACGTCCTGTCAACCTGGCAATTGGTGCGGACCTCCTCCTCCTGGCGGCAATGCAGCGCCCAGCCGTTCGAGGTCGCGCCGGTCCAGCAATGGGCGAACATCGTCGACACCCTCGCCTTCGTGCGCGAGGAAGTCGTGCCGTCCGTTGGCGATCTCGAGGTCCTGTCGGCCTATCGCAACGAGCGGCTCAACAGCTGTTCCGGCGGGAGGCCCGGATCGGCGCACCGGATGTTCTTCGCGATGGACCTCGTGCCGCAGGACGACATCACCCGCGGCGAGCTGATCGAGACGCTCTGCCGCGCCCATCGCCGCAAGGGGCGCGAATACAGCACCGGGCTCGGCTTCTACAGCGGCATCCGGTTCCACATCGACAGCAGCGGGTATCGCAAGTGGGGCGCCGACGGACGCGGTGCGTCATCGCCCTGCAACACGCTGCGCTAGGGACACAGCGGGTCGCCGACGAGGTCGCGCGCGCGCCGCGCGGCGGCGCGGCCGGCCTCGACCAGCACGAAATCGCGCCCGGCAAGACTCGCCTGCGCGCTCCAGTAATAGGCGCAGCCGGCGGGCACCTCGGCGGGAAAGGCGATCCGGTCGTCCTCGATCGCGGCGGTAAACGAACAGTCTCCGTCCCCCGCGAGCGTGACGACGAGAGGCCCGCCTTCACGCCGCGCCGTGCCTAGCCCGCTGCACGCCGCCCGGCCCCGTGTGATCGCGCCGCCGAGCGTGACGAAGGCGAGCCGGGCCTGCCTTGCCTCGCTCTCGCCCTTGCCCTCGCCCTCGCCCTCGCCCTCGCCGCCGACGAGGCACAGCCGGTCGCCCGCGCCCGCCCCCTCCGGAGCCTCGGCAATCCCTTCGTAAAGCCCGGAGAGGCCCGGATCCCGCTCCTTTTCGGGCTCGTCCGAAGGCTCAGCCGCGCAGGCGGCGACGAGCAGGCGGCAGAAGAGCGGGACCGGTCTCACGTCCGAATCAAAGCGCGAGCGCGGGGAAAGTTCACGCCCGGCCGCGGCGAGCGCAGGAACCAAGGATCAAACGCGCCGGAGGAGGATTGAAAGGTGCATGACCCATTCCCTCCTTGCCCGCCCGCCCCGGACCGCCAGCCCGTTCGCCGCGACGCCGGTCACGGGCCCGCTCGCGATCGGTCTCGTCGCGGGGCAGCGGGCGCTGAGCCCGCTCGCGGGCCTCGCGCTCGCCCGCGGGATGCGCCGCCATCCCCTGCTCGGCGCGGGAGCGTTCGCGCTGGCGGCGGGCGAGTTCGTCGCCGACACCTCCCCCGACGCCCCCGACCGGACCCGGCCCGGCGGCCTCGCCGCGCGCTTCGCCAGCGCCGCCTTCGTCGCGGGCGCTTTCGCGAAACCGGGGAGCAAGGCGCTCGCGGGCGCAATTGCGGGCCTTGCCGCGGTGGCCTCGGCCGAGGCAGGCGTGCGGCTGCGAAAGGCGGCGGCCGCGCGCTTCGGCCGCATCCCCGCCGCGATCGGCGAGGATGTCGCGGTCCTCGCCGCGACCGCGGCGATCATGCTGCCCCGCCGCTAGCCCTCGGTCCCGACCAGGAGATGCCGCGAGCAAATGACGAAGGCGGCACCGTCCGCGCCCCCGAATTCACGGGCGCTCTTGCTTCGGATCGGGTTGGCTGGAGGATGATGGCGGAGCAGGAGGGATTCGAACCCTCGATACGGGGTTGCCGTATACACACTTTCCAGGCGTGCGCCTTCGACCACTCGGCCACTGCTCCGCGCTTGCCTTGGGGCAAGGCGCGGCTCCTAGCCACGAACGGCGCGGTTCGCAAGGCGCTCCGAATGCAGGGATCATGGGAAGGCGCGCGCAATTGTGGTATACGACTCGCCCAGGACGGCGCTGCGCGGAATGGCATTCCCTGCGAACGCCGCCTCGAAAACCCCTTTCCGCCCCCGAAAACGCGTGGAAAGGGGTTTTTGATTGGACGGGGCCTGTGGCAGACCCTTTTTCATGAGACACGCCCTTCTCGCCGCCGCTGCGGCGCTCGCCCTCGCCCTCGCCCTGCCCGCCTCGGCCCAGCAGGACACCGAAACCCGGCCGGGTCCCGCCGACATCGTCAACGCGGCGCCGCAGGAGGACTGGGTGGTCATTCCCCCTGAGGACCTGCTGGTGATGACGCTCGCACCGGATGCCGAGGGGAACGCGCGCGAGGTCGTGATCCAGCTGATGCCGCCGCCGTTCTCGCAAGGGTGGGTCGAGAACATCCGCCTGCTCGCCCGCGAGCGCTGGTATGACGGGACGAGCGTCAACCGGGTGCAGGACAATTACGTCGTCCAGTGGGGCGATCCCAATTACGACAATCCCGAGGCCGCGGGAAAGCCGAAGCCCTTGCCCGAGGGGCTGAAGGTGATGGGGGAAGAGGAGTATTCGCAGCCCTACCTAAAGGCGACTGCATTTCCCGCAATGTCATTCGCCGAGGATGCTGAGTTCTTCCGCACACTATGCGTCGTCGAAAACCCCGGCACTCCTGCCGAGGAGGAAACCTGCTTCGAGGAGGAGGTTTGGCCCCCTCCCACACAGTTTGCTCGTGGTTGGGCATTTGCCACCAACTCTCGGGACGCTTGGCCCGTCCACTGCTACGGCATGGTTGGCGTCGGGCGGAACTATTCTCCCGACACCGGATCGGGTGCGGAGCTTTATACCGTGATCGGCCATGCGCCGCGCCATCTCGATCGCAACATCGCGCTGATCGGGCGGGTGATTGGCGGGATGGAGCACCTTTCCTCGCTGCCGCGCGGCAAGGGCGAGCTTGGCTTCTACAGCGCGGAGGAGCGCGACAAGCGCACTCCGATCCTGTCGGTCCGCATCGCCAGCGAACTGCCGGAAGAGGAGCGGCCGCTCTACGAATATCTCT
This sequence comes from Erythrobacter sp. HL-111, assembly GCF_900105095.1. Lineage (NCBI taxonomy): Bacteria > Pseudomonadati > Pseudomonadota > Alphaproteobacteria > Sphingomonadales > Erythrobacteraceae > Erythrobacter > Erythrobacter sp. HL-111. The sequence continues at coordinate 1,581,488 of NZ_LT629743.1, forward strand.
CGACCGAAAGCGATATCTTCGCCCGCTATGCCGAGGCCCGCGCCAACCGGCGCGATGCTTTCTTCATCACGCCGGCGGGCGGAGCGGACATCTGCAACATTCCCGTACCCGTGCGCGCGTTCGAATATGCGGGCGGCGAGTGAGCTTGCGGGTCGGCGGGAGGCTCGGCGTCGGCGCTTCGTGGAGACAGGTCCCTGCCTTGGCAGGGACCCGCGCCGGTGAATGACCTGGCCGCCGCCCTCACCCTGATGCGGCGGGAGGGCGAGCGGCGACGCACCGCCTCGTCCCCTTGACCGGCGCCGCGGCCGGGAACCGGCGGCTCGGGCCAGGCCGCGCGGTCGCCTTCGCCTTTCGAGGGAACGTGCGGGCCAGTGCCTCATTAACCTATGTATGACCGACCAGGTATCCCGCGCGGACACGTCTCCGCACCCCCGTCCCGACCACTTCCGCGCGCGCAATCCGCGGGCCGCTTCGGCCGGTCCCTTCGCGCGCTTTTTCCGCCGTCGCGGCGCGCTCGACCTCACCCGCGATACGTCGGGCCACCGCCGCTACGCCTGGCTGCACGAGGACATGCTGACCTAGGAAGGACCTCGCCTGATGAGAATCGCCGACCGCAAGGAATTCGCGAGCAAGGCCCCGCCGCTCACCGTCGCGCCCGAAACTACGGTCTATGACGCCGTCACCCAGATGGCGGAAAAGAATTTCGGTTCGGTCATCGTCACCGACGGCGAGCGCCGCGTGCTGGGCGTGATGACCGAGCGCGATATCTTCCGCCGCGTGATCGGGGAAAGCCGCGATCCAAGGACGACCCCGGTAAGCGAGGTGATGACCCGCGAGGTCCGCATGGCGCGCAAGGACGACAACGTGCTCGACTGGCTGCAGGTCATGTCGAACGAACGCTTTCGCCGCCTGCCGGTGGTGGACGAGGACGATCGGCTCGTCGCGGTGATGAGCCAGGGCGACTTCGTATCCTACACCTGGCCGCAGCTTCTCACCCAGTTCACGCAGATGGCGCAGGCGACGCTCTCGCCCGCTTTCAACCCGCTGATGATCGTGTTCGGCGGGCTGGTCTATGCGGTGCTGGTGGTGCTGATCGTCGTCGCCTTCGTCGGATAGGTCAGATCCGCTCCGCCTGCGCCACCGCGTCGCTCGCGCGCAGGGCGGAGAGGATGCGGGTGAGATGGGCGAGGTCCTGCACCCAGGCGTCGATCTCGTAGCTGGTGAAGGGATGATCGAGCTGCGTCTGGACGAGGCTGGTGACGTTGGCCTTGTTCTGGGCGAAGATGCCGGCCATTTCCGCAAGCGTGCCCGGCCGGTCGTAAAGCGTCACGCCGAGCCGCCCGACCGCCCCGTGCGAGCGCTTGCCCCACGACAGGTCGAGCCAGTCGGTGTCGACCCCGCTGGCAAGTTCGAGGCAGTCGATCGCGTGGACCAGCACCGGCTCGCCCTTGCGCCTGATGCCCACGATCCGGTCGCCGGGCACGGGGTGGCAGCAGGCCGCGAGTTCGAAGGCGACGCCGGGCGTCAGCCCGCGGATCGAGATCACCCGCTCGCGGCTCGGCCATTCCTCGTCCTCTTCGAGATCGGCGGTGCAGCCGGGGACGAGCGCCTCCATGACTTCCCGGTCCGACAGCTTGGCCGCTCCGATCGCGAACATGAGGTCCTCGGGCTCTTCCATTTCGAGCCTTTCGAGCGCGGCCTTGATCGCCTTCTTGCCGATCCGTGCCGGAACCCGCGCGGCGATCTCGTCGAACAGCTTTTCCCCGATCGAGGCGACCTCGGCGCGTTCCTTCATCCGCACCGAACGCCGGATCGCGGCCCGCGCCTTGCCGGTGACGACGAAGCCGAGCCATGACAGCTGCGGTTCGGCATTCGCGCCCTTGATGATCTCCACCACGTCGCCGTTGTGGAGCGGAGTCCGCAGCGGCATGTGCCGCCCGTTGATCTTCGCGCCGACCGTCGCAAGGCCGAGATCGGTGTGCACCGCGAAGGCGAAATCGACCGAAGTCGCGCCCTTGGGCAGCTGGAACAGCGCGCCCTTGGGGGTGAAGGCGAAGATCCGGTCCTGGTAGATCGCCATGCGGGTGTGTTCGAGCAGTTCCTCGGCATCGTGGCTCGCATCGACGATCTCGATGAGGTCGCGCAGCCAGCCGACCTGCCCGTCGGCCTTGTCGTGCTGCTTGTAGGCCCAGTGCGCGGCGAGGCCGAATTCGTTGCGGCGGTGCATCTCGCGGGTGCGGATCTGGACTTCGACCCGCATCGAGTTCTCGTACATCAGCGAGGTGTGCAAGCTGCGATAGCCGTTGGTCTTGGGGGTCGAGATATAGTCCTTGAACCGGCCGGGCAGGAACTGCCACGTCGTGTGCAGCACGCCCAGCGCGCGGTAGCAGTCCGCCTCGCTTTCGGTGATGACACGGAAGGCCATGATGTCGGTCACCTGTTCGAAGGAGACATGACGTTCGCTCATCTTGGTCCAGATCGAATAGGGATGCTTTTCGCGTCCCGTAACCTCGACCTTGAGCCCCGCCTCGGCCAGCGCCTGCTTGATCTTCAGGGCGATCGCATCGACCTGTCCGCCGTCCTGGCTGCGAAGCTGTTCGAGCCGTCTGGTGATGGTGGTGTAGGCTTCCGGTTCCAGTTCACGAAAGGCGAGCGCCTGCATTTCGCGCATGTATTCGTACATTCCCACCCGTTCGGCGAGCGGGGCGTAGATATCCATCGTTTCGCGGGCGATGCGCTGGCGCTTTTCGGGCGACTTGATGAAATGTAGCGTGCGCATGTTGTGCAGCCGGTCGGCGAGCTTGACCAGCAGGACGCGGATGTCCTCGGACATGGCGAGCAGGAATTTGCGCAGGTTCTCGGCCGCCCGCTCGTTCTCGGGCATGGCCTCGATCTTGGACAGCTTGGTCACCCCGTCGACCAGCCGCGCGACCTCGGGGCCGAAATGCGCCTCGATGTCGTCGATCGTCGCCAGCGTGTCCTCGACCGTGTCGTGGAGCAGCGCGGTGATGATCGTCTGCTGGTCGAGCTGGAGGTCGGTCATCAGCCCGGCGACCTCGATCGGGTGGCTGAAATAGGGATCGCCCGACGCGCGTTTCTGCGTGCCGTGCTTCTGCACGGTGTAGACATAGGCACGGTTCAGCGCCGCCTCGTCGGCGTCGGGATCGTAGGTCTTGACCTTCTCGACGAGTTCGTACTGGCGCAGCATCGCCTGCGAATATGTGCCGCGCCCGCCCGCACGGCAAGCGCTAAGGGCGCGTCAGCTCCACGTCGCGCGCGGCGGCAGGCTCATCAGGATGGCGTCGATGTTGCCGCCGGTCTTGAGCCCGAAGATCGTGCCGCGGTCGTAGACCAGGTTGAATTCGGCGTAGCGGCCCCGGTATTCGAGCTGCCGCGCCTCGTCGGCGGCGTCGAAATCCTGGCCCATCCGCTTCCTCACCAGTTTCGGGAAGATGTCGAGGAAGGCCTTGCCCACGTCCTGCGTGAAGGCGAAATTGCGTTCGAAGCTCGCGTCATCCGTGCATTCGAGATGGTCGTAGAAGATGCCGCCGACGCCGCGATGGGTTTCGCGGTGGGGGATGTAGAAATAATCGTCAGCCCACTTCCTGTAACGCTCGTAATAGGTCGGATTGTGGCCCGCGCAGGCCGCGCGCATGGCGGCGTGAAATTCCTCGGTGTCCTCTTCGTAGGGGATCGGCGGGTTGAGATCCGCCCCGCCCCCGAACCACGCCTTCGCCGTCGTGAGGAAGCGCGTGTTCATGTGGACCGCGGGCACGTGCGGGTTCGCCATGTGCGCGACGAGGCTGATGCCGGTCGCGGTGAAGCCCGGCGCCTCCGCGCTCGCCCCGTTGACCTGGCCTGCGAATTCCCTGGAGAAATTGCCGCGCACGGTCGAGACGTTGACCCCGACCTTCTCGAAGACGCGGCCCTTCATCAGGCCCTGCACCCCGCCGCCGGGGTCGTCATTGCCCTCTTCCTCGCGGTCCCAGGGCGTGTACTGAAAGGCCGCGTCCGATCCCGCCTCGCGCTCGATCGCCTCGAATTCGGCGCAGATCCGGTCGCGCAGCTCCTCGAACCATTCCTTGGCCCGCGCGGTGTGGGCTGCCCATTCGTTCATTCGTGATCCCCGTCTCTCATTGCGGCCGGGACAATCACGGCCCGCGCCCGGCCTGTCAATCGGCTTTGCCGGGCGCGCGCCGATTGCCCGGACGCCCCGGCGAATCCCCCGACGGGGCTCTTGCCTTCGCGCGGCAGGCGGGGCAGAGGGGGGCTGATGGTTCCCGTTTCGTTCGCCCCGTTCGACCTCGCCGGAGAGGAATTCGCCCTGACGCGGAGCGGCGCGCTCTACTGGCCGCGCGAGCGCGCGCTGCTGGTTGCCGACCTGCATCTCGAAAAGGGCAGCTGGTACGCGCAGCACGGCGCGCTCCTCCCGCCCTACGACAGCCGCGAAACGCTGGAACGGCTGGCCGACGCGGTGAAGGCGACGGGGGCGCGGCGGGTGATCACGCTGGGGGACAATTTCCACGATGATGCGGGAACCGCCAGGCTCGATCCCTACGCCGCCGGGATGCTCGGCTCCCTCACCCGCGCGCTCGACTGGATCTGGATCACCGGCAATCACGATGCGGGCCAGCAGGCAAGCTTCGGCGCGCAACTGGCCGAGGAACTGGAAGTTTCGGGCATCGTCCTGCGGCACGAGGCGAAGCCGGGCGAAACCCGCGCCGAACTTTCGGGCCATTTCCATCCCAAGCTGCGGGTGAAGCTGCGCGAGCGGCACATCGCCCGCCCGTGCGGCGTCGTCAGCCGGTCGGGCGCGGTGGAGCGCATGATTCTCCCCGCCTTCGGGGCCTATACCGGCGGGATGGACGCGGGCGCGCCCGAAATCCTCGCCGCGCTCGGCCCCGCGCGGGAGGTCGACGCCGTGGTGGCGACGAAGGAGCGGGTGGTGCGGTTTCCGTTGTTTCGCGCGGCAGCCTGAGACTCCATCTGGCGCAACTGCGCGATTCCCATTACATTGAAGACTCGTTCCAAGGCAGCAACAGGAGAACACACATAGCCCGTCCACCCCGGCGTTCGATGGCCCCGCCCGTCAAAAGCGGCCCTCGCTACGATCAATTCATCCAGGTTCCCAAGGTCCGCGTCATCGACGATGAGGGCGAGAACCTCGGAGTCATGTACACCCGCGAAGCGATCGAACAGGCGCAGGACAAGGGCCTGAACCTCGTCGAAGTGTCCCCCAACGCGGACCCGCCGGTGTGCAAGTTCCTCGATGTCGGCAAGTACCGCTACGAGGCCCAGAAAAAGGCCAACGCGGCGCGCAAGACGCAGAAGACGCAGGACATCAAGGAAGTGAAGATGCGTCCGAACATCGACACGCATGATTACGACGTGAAGATGAAGAACGTGAACAAGTTCATCGGCAACGGCGACAAGGTCAAGGTCACGCTGCGCTTCCGCGGGCGCGAAATGGCGCACCAGCATCTCGGCATGGACCTGCTCAAACGCGTGCAGGAAGATGTCGAGGAGATCGCCAAGGTCGAAGCCTTCCCCCGGCTCGAGGGACGGCAGATGCTGATGGTGCTCGCGCCCAAGTAGGTGTCCTTGGCTGGCTCGGGCCGTGCCGGGATGACCGCGCGCCCGGCGTGCCGATCCTGCCGGTGGCCCGGGACCTTCCGCGACAGGGGACTCCGGTCACGGCCGTGCTCTCCGGGATACGACCGCTCCCGCTGCGGGTAGCCCGCAGAATCTCGTCGTCTCGATGGGGCCGCGCCTGCGCGGGCGGCCCCCGCGCGCCTCATTCGAAGATCGCCTCGAGGCTCGGCGCGTGGACCATGGCGCGGTCCCGGCGGGCGTAGGTCCACCAGAAATGCGCGGTCGCCCCGCCGGTGAGCCCGCCGAAAAGGCCGGGAACAAGGCCGGCAACCGCCTCCCCGACGAGCGCATAGGTCGCCGCCAGCACGATCATCGCGCCGGCTGCCGTTCCCGGCAGGACATAGGCGCGCCAGCTTTCGCGGCCCTTGCGGTGGAGCCACGCGGTCAGCGGCCAGCCGAATACGATCAGCCCGATCCCGGCCGCAAGGAACCCGGCGACCGGGGGAAACAGCACGAGCCCGAGCGCCGCAAGCGGATCGCCCGCGGCAAGCCCGGCGGCGACCAGCAGGGCGAAGGCGGTGGGCAGGCCCATGCCGACCAGTGCCCATCGCAGCCGCCTTCGATCCGGCGAGCAGGCTTGCCCTCGTGCCCATGCTCCGCGATTAGTGTGCCAAGCCGCCGCCGCTGGCAAGGCACACGGGCACGAAGGGGGAGTGTGACACGGGATGGATGCGCGCCGGATCGGACTGGTGATCGGCCCGCTCGCCTTCGCGCTGACGGTCTTCACCCAGCCTCCCGGCGGAATGCCGGGCGAGGCGTGGCTGGTCGCCGGGCTCGTCCTGTGGATGGCAAGCTGGTGGATGACCGAGGCGGTCCCGCTCACCGTGACCGCGCTGCTCCCCTTCCTCGTCCTGCCCTTCGGCGGGGTTTCGACCGCGGCCGAAACCGCGAGCACCTATTATTCGCCGATCCTCTTCCTGCTCCTGGGCGGCGCCTTCATCGCGCTCTGCATCGAGCGGACCGGGCTGCACAAGCGATTGAGCCTCGCGATCCTGCGGGTGGTCGGCGCGGGTGGAGGCAGGACCCGGCTGCTGCTCGCCTTCATGATCGCCGCGGCGCTGCTTTCTATGCTGATCTCGAACACCTCGACGACGCTGATCATGATGCCGATGGCCCTGGCGGTGCTCGCCGGCGGAGAAGCGCTTGCGGGCGCGGACCGCGCCGCTCCGACCGCCGGGGCGGACGCGGAGCCGTTCAAGGAGGGGCTCTCCGGCGCCCTGCCCATGGGCATCGCCTTCGCCTCCTCGATCGGCGGGCTCGGCACGATCGTCGGTTCGCCCACCAATGCCATCGCGATCGGCCTGCTCGACACCGGCATCGGCATGCGGATCAGCTTCGCGCAATGGTCGCTCTACGGCATTCCGATCGTTATCCTCGGCGTGCCGGTCGCGGCCTTCATCATCGCACGGCTCCAGCGCGTCGGCGAGCATCCCTTCGACGTCGCGGCAGCGCGCGAGGCGATCGCCTGCAAGCCGGACTGGAGCACGCCCGAGGTCAGGCTCACGTCGATCGTCGCCCTCACCTTCCTCGCCTGGATGACCCGCCCGCTGGTGACGCCCTACCTGCCGGAGGGTTCGTGGGGCGACGGGACCATCGCGATCATCGCGAGCTTCGCGCTGTTCATCCTGCCCGACGGGACAGGCCGCCCGCTGCTGCTCTGGCGCGAGGCGGACCGCGCGCCCTGGGGGATGATCCTGATGTTCGGCGGCGGGCTTGCGCTGGCCGCGGGAATGCAGGAATCGGGCCTTGCCGACTGGCTCGGGCAGGCCCTGCTCCCGCTGGAGGACTGGCCGCTGCCGCTGGTCGCGCTGGCGCTGGTCGCGATGATCGTGATCGTCACCGAATTCGCGAGCAATGTCGCCACCGCCAGCGCGATCATCCCGGTCGTCGCCGCGCTCACCGTCGCGCTCGAGGCCGACCCGATCCTCCTCGCCATGCCCGCCGCGCTCGCCTCGAGCTGGGGCTTCATGCTGCCCGCCGGGACCGGACCCAACGCGATCGCGTGGAGCACCGGGCGCATCAGGATCGAGCGCATGGTGGGCGCGGGGCTAGTCCTAGACCTTGCCGGCGTGGTGCTGATCGTCGCGGGCGTCTGGGCGGTGGCGGCGGTGGTCTAGCCGACCTGCAAGCCTACCACATCGTGTTCGTCACACGTTTGAGGTCGTGCATGTCGCCGCCGGCGATCCGATCCCAGAAAACGCCGCCGATGAGCTGTTCGGCATCATAGGTCTTGACCAGGTAGTCGCCCAGCGGCCGATCGATCGCCTCGTTCGGCAGGAGGAATGTCCAGAGGTCGAGCCGCCCGGTGCGGAGTTCTGCCAGCACCGATTTCACGAAGCCGTGCGGCACGGGGATGCTGATGCCGAATTCGTCCTCGTCGTCGCCGATGATCTCGAGCTTCCTGGTGAAATCGAAGAAAGGGCAGTTGAGGACATAGACTTCGAGCACCTCGTCGCGGTCGTTCAGATCGCGCACCTGCTCTTCCAGCCTGCGCCAGCCCTGCCGGTTGAAGGCGGCGGTCTGCGGCGACATGTTCGACAGCAGGAAGCTTTCCGAATTCTCGATGCTTCGCAGGCTGGCATTGGCGCTCGCGACAAGGTGGCCACGATCATAGCCGCTGCCCTTGTAGGCGTTGAGCGAGCCGCGGAAGCGATAGGGCAGGCGCTTGTCGGCGCGGAAATTATCGAGCCGCTCGCTCTTGTCGAACGCATCGGGCATGAATTCCTTGCCCCCGCGGCGCACGATCTCGAGCGTCCACTTCGCCTGCCTGAAATACCAGGAATAGCCGATCGAGAAGAAGCGCCCGGTCAGAATGGTGTCGCATACCGGTGCGCCGTATCGCAGCTCGCGCTGCATCTGGAACGGATCGTCCATCAGGCCCCCCTTTTCGCCGGTCCTGCCTGCTGCGTCCTGCGATCCATAGCAGATTCGCGCCGCTCCCGCGCCCTTCCCTTTTCCTGCAACCGCCCCCTCGCACGGCGCATCCCGCGCGCCTTGCGCCGCAGGGGGCCGCGCGATACCTCAAGAGCCCTGCGAGTCCCGGAGAGGAGAGGCGTTCCTGCGGAGGTTAGGAACGGGCGCCCCGGGCCTCATGAAGGAGAGAGCTCCTGCCTTCCTGGGAGCGCGAGACAAGGAAGGATTTCGCCCGTGACGGACGCGATCGACGCCGCCGATACCCCACTCCCGCGCCGCAAGCCCAAGCCGGAAAAGACCACCATCGCCGGGCGCGAACTGAAGCCTTCGACCCTGATGATGGGCCTCGGCTACGACCCGGCCCTGTCCGAGGGGTCGCTGAAGGCCCCGATCTTCCTTACCTCGACCTTTGCCTTCGAAAGCGCGGCCGCGGGCAAGCGCCATTTCGAAGGCATCACCGGGCTGCGCGAAGGCGGGGCGGAAGGTCTCGTCTATTCGCGCTTCAACGGGCCGAACCAGGAAATCCTCGAGGATCGCCTCGCCGTGTGGGACGGCGCGGAGGACGCGCTGACCTTCTCCAGCGGCATGACCGCGATCTGCATCCTGATGATGGCCTATGCCAACCAGAACGACGTGGTCGTCCATTCCGGCCCGCTCTATGCCGCGTCCGAGGGCTTCGTCGCCAAGGTGCTCAGCCGCTTCGGCGTGACCTATGTCGATTTCCCGGCCGGGGCGAGCCGCGAGCAGCTGGACGACGTGATGGCAAGGGCCAAGGCCCAGGCCGACGAACAGGGCGGCAAGGTCGCGCTGGTCTATCTCGAAAGCCCCGGCAATCCGACCAATGCGCTGGTCGACATCGAGGCGGTGAAGGCCGCGCGCGATGCCGTGCTCGACGCAGGCGAGACCCCGATCGCGATCGACAACACCTTTCTCGGCCCACTGTGGCAGCGACCGCTCGATCACGGCGCGGACATCGTCGCCTATTCGCTGACCAAGTATGTCGGCGGCCATTCGGATCTCGTCGCGGGCTCCATAGCGGGCGCGAAGAAATGGATGGACCCGGTGCGCGCATTGAGGAACACGATGGGCGGGATCGTCGATCCGAACACGGCCTGGATGCTCCTGCGCAGCCTCGAGACGGTCGAACTGAGGATGCAGCGCGCGGGCGAGAACGCGGCCAAGGTCTGCGCCTTCCTGAAAAGCCATCCCAAGGTCGCCGGGCTCGGCTATCTCGGCATGATCGAGGACGCGCGCCAGCAGGACATCTATGATCGCCACTGCCTCGGGGCGGGATCGACCTTCTCGCTCTTCCTCGAAGGGGGCGAGGAGGAATGCTTCCGTTTCCTCGACAACCTCACAATCGCCAAGCTCGCGGTGAGCCTCGGCGGGACCGAGACGCTCGCCAGCCATCCCGCCTCGATGACGCACCTGTCGGTCCCGCACGGGCGGCGCCAGCAGCTCGGCATCACCGACAGCCTCGTGCGGATCAGCGTGGGGATCGAGGACGCGGACGATCTCATCGCCGATTTCGCACAGGCGCTCGACCATGTCTGACCCGAGAAAGCCGGTCTTCCTCGTGATCGGGGCGGGCGCAGGGATCGGCGGAAAGGCGGCGAGGCGCTTCGCCGAAGGCGGGTATCACGCGGTGCTCGCCCGCCGTTCGGACGAGGAAGGGCTCGCCCGGCTCGTCGGCGCGATCGAAGCGGCAGGCGGCAGCGCCACGGGCAGGTTGATGAACGCGGCCGAGGACGGCGCGATCGAGGACCTCGTCGAACATGTCGAGCGCGATATCGGGCCGATCGAGGCGATGCTCTACAATCTCGGCGCGCAGATTGGCAACCGCAGCCTTGCCGACACGCCCCACCGCACCTTCGAACTGGGCTGGCGACTCGCCTGTTTCGGCCTGTTCCGGCTCGCCCATGCGGCCTTTCCCTCGATGGTCGAGCGGGCGAAGCGCGGCGGGCGGCACGGCACGCTGCTGGTCACCTCTGCGACCGCGGCGATGCGCGGCAATGCCGGCCAGCACAGCCATGCGGCCGCGATGGGCGGGCGACGGATGCTGTGCCAGACGCTCAATGCCGAATTCGCCCCGCAAGGCATTCACGTCGCCCATGTCATCGTCGACGGGGCGGTGGATTCGCCCGATACGCTGGGGCGGCTGCTGGGCGGGAAATACGAGGCGTTCAAGGCGAGGAAAGGCCCGGAAGGCGTGATCGACCCGGCAGTCCTGGCCGAGACCTACTGGCACCTCGCGCAGCAGCCACGCGGGTGCTGGAGCCACGAAATCGACGTGCGCCCATGGAGCGATGTCGCCTGGTGGAACGACACCCCGAACCCGGAAATCGATGCGGCGGGCAAGGGTTTTGCAGGACCGAAAACGGATTGACCGGCGGCAGGCCTAGCCCCGCCAGGTGCGCCGTTCCTCGGCCGCGCGCAGGACCTCGTAGGCCACCTGCAGCGACTGGAACTGTCTGGCCGCTTCCTCGTCGCCCGGTTTCACGTCCGGGTGCACCTGCTTGGCACGGTGGCGATAGGCCTTCTTGATCGCCTCCATTTCCGCATCCGCCTCCAGCCCGAGCAGTTCGAGCGCGCGCATCTCGTCCGCGCTGCGCGATCCGTCGCCCGAACCGGCCCAACCATAGTGCGAGGCTTCGGCATAGCCCGCGCTCTCCGCCCGCTCGGCCTTGGCGCGCTCGGCCCGTTCGGCCTTTTCCAGGCCCTGGAAATAGTCCCACTTGGAATTGTATTCCGCCGCGTGGCGCTGGCAGAAATACCACCGTTCGGGGCTGTTCGGCGCCTTGGGCGCGGGGCAATCGCCCTTCTCCTCGCAACCGTGGCGGTCGCACAGGCGCACCGTCGTCGCCTCGCGCGAGGCATCATAGCCACGCCAGCGCGGGAATCCCCAGTCGTTCGAACGGCGCGCGCGGCTCATCCGGGCAGGTCCGGCCCGGGGGCGGTGATGTCGTTGGTCGAAGCCATGATGGCCGCAGTCTAGGGAAGCCGGGCGCGAAAGCAAAGGATGGTAAACCGGGGAACCAGTTGCTATATGAAATGTTGCATTGCGAAATCCTCACCGGCAATGCCCGGCCAGGAGCCCCGCAGGAAGGACCCGCCTTGATGAGCCAGCAGCTTGCCCTTTCCAGCATCGCCTCGGTGCTTGCCGTGGCGTGCCTGTGCCTTGCGGCCGGCTCGCTCGAACGGAACGGGCCGCGTGCCTTCGACACGCTCGCCGTGACCGCGGCCGAAGCGGCGGTCATCCAGGGCTGAGCTGCGCCCCGGCCCGCACCGGCGGGACGGGACTTCGCGATCAATCGATGATGACGCTCGCCGCGCGGCGGTTGCGCGCCCAGGCTTCGGGCGTGGAGGCGAGCGCGACCGGGCGTTCCTTGCCGTAGCTCACCGTGCGGATGCGGTCGGCCGACACGCCGAGGCTGACGAGATAGTTCTTCGCCGCGTTCGCGCGCCGTTCGCCGAGCGCAAGGTTGTATTCGCGCGTTCCGCGTTCGTCGGCATGGCCTTCGATGGTGAAGGTCACCTGCGGGTAGCGCGCGAAATACTGCGCCTGGGCCTGGAGCGCGGCGGCATCCTCGCTGTCGACGTTGTAGCGATCGGTGTCGAAATAGATCGTGGTGGACGAACCCACCGCGTCGGCGAAATGCTCCTGCGTGCCGGCGCGCGGGCCGGCCGGGGCGGGCGCGGCGCGGGTCTCGGCCGGGGCCGAGGTTTCGGCGGGCGCGGGCGGCAGTTCCTCGGGTGCCTTCTTGGAACAGGCGGCGAGGGCAAGCGAAGACGTGACGAGCGCGGCGGCGGCGCAGCGCGAAAGGGAGATGTTCATCTGTTCTGCTCTCCTTTTGAATCGGCCGGGCCTATCGGTCGGCCCAGGCAACTTTACACGATTTAACAAATCAGGGGCGAATCGGTCCCCATGCCGGATCCGACGCGTCCACCGGCGTCGGCAGCCTCCTCTCGTTGCGACCGGTCAGGTCGACTTGCCACAGGGACGACCGCCCGGAATTCCGGGCCGTCCTGAAGAACTGGATGATCCGGCCATTCGGCGCCCAGGTCGGGGCCTCGTCCTGCCAGCCGCGCGTGAGCACGCGCATATTGCCGCCCGATGGCGTCATGACGGCGACGTTGAAATCGCCCGCGATCCGCGTGAAGGCGATCTGGTCGCCGCGCGGGCTCCATTCGGGCGTGGCGCAGCGCCCGCCGAAGAAGCTGATGCGCTTCTGGTTGGATCCGTCGGCGTCCATGACATAGCACTGCTGCGCGCCCGAACGGTCGCTTTCGAACACGATCTTCGACCCGTCGGGCGAATAGGAGCCGGCGATGTCGATGCCCGGCGCGTCCGTCAGCCGCTCGGCCTGCCCGCCCGTCACCGGCACGCGGTAGATGTCGGTGTTGCCCGCGACCGCCATCGAATAGAGGATGTGCCGCCCGTCCGGCGACCAGCGCGGGGCGAGCGTCGGGTTGGCGTTCTCGGTCACCAGCTTCTGCCGACCCGAGCCGATGTCGTAGACGTAGATCCGCGGGTTTCCGTCGACATAGGAAAGGTAGAGGATCTTCGAATAGTCGGGCGAATAGCGCGGGGTCAGCGCGGTCGCGCTGCCGAGCGTGATGAAGCGGTGGTTCGCCCCGTCGCTGTCCATCACGGCGAGGCGCTTCACCCGGTTGTCCTTGGGGCCGGTCTCGGCGATGTAGGCGATGCGGCTGTCGAAGAACGGGTCCTCGCCCGTGAGCCGGGCATAGATGAGGTCCGAACACTTGTGCGCCGCGCGGCGCCAGTCGGCCGGGCGCACCACCCAGCCTTCGCGGATCAGTTCGTCCTTCAGGGCGACGTCATAGAGGTAACACCCGACCACCAGCTTGTCGTCGTCGCGCGCGCGGACATAGCCGTGGACGAGCATTTCCGCGCCGCGGCCCGACCAGTTGTTCCAGGCAGGCGCGGTGATCTGGGCAAACGAGGGCTGCGGCAGGCTGTCGGGGCCGACCGGCTTGAACAGGCCGTTGTCGCGCAGGTTGGCGGTGATGACCCGCGCGATCTCGCGGCCGAGGGCCTCGGTCCCGTCGCTGCTCGCGGGCGTGGGCCGGTTGCGGTCGGTCGCGAAGGCGGGGATGGCGACGCCGATGTCGGACCAGTCGGATTCGTCGGTGACGGTGAAGGTCAGCCCGCCCTCGGCATCCTCGCCCGAAGCCTGCGTTTCCGTGGTTTCGACCTCGCCGCCTTCGGCAAGCGGCTCGCCGAGATCGGCGGTCTGGGCGGAAAGGCCCGCCGGGGCGCAGGCGATCGCGGCGACGGAGGCAAGGAGGGTGAATGTCCTGGTCATCGGGAAAGGTTCCTATCGAAGCGCGCGCCCCGGATCGACTTCCAGGCTTCGTAATATTCGTCCGGGAGATCGAAGGGCGCGGCGAGTTGCACGGCGCGGATGGCGCGTTCGGCGTGGAGCGCCTGCTGCGGGCGATTGGCTTCGTTGACCCCGCTCTGCCGCAGAACGCGCGGACGGCCTTTCAGGCTGCCGTCCTCGTTCAGATCGAAGGCGAGTTCGGTCACCAGCAATTCGGCATCCGCCCCGCTGGGCGCGGTCCAGTGCGGGCGGATCTGGCGCACGATCGCTTGGATGATCGAGGCCTTGGCGCTCGCCCCGATCCGCGAGGCGGGGATGCGCGTTTCGTCGGTCGTGGTCGAGGAGCCCGCGCCTTCGAGGAAGTTCTCCCCGATCCGGCTGCCGCCCGCGGGCTCCTCGCGCGCCGGCGGGCGCGGGGTTTCGCGGGCGGGCCGGCGATCGGGGCGGCTGCGCTCTCGGCTCGGCGCGGGTTCGCGCGCGGCGGGTCGCGCCGGGGTCGGCGGCGGCGGCGGGGTTTCGGCGCGGGGCCGAGCAGGCTCGGGCTCGGGCTCCGGCTCGACCTCCGGCGCGGGGCTTTCGGCAAGGGTCGGCGCGATCGCGGCGCGGCTTTCGGGGACGGGATCGGGCGCGGTCGCCTCGAGCCCGACTTCGCTCGCGAGGCTCACCGTCATGCGCTGCGTCACCGGCGGCGGCGCGGACGTGTTCCATTGCAGCGCCAGCACCGCCACCAGCAGGGCGTGCAGGACCAGCGCGGCCAGCAGGCCGGTGCGATCCTCGCTGCGGAATGTCGCCGTTTCTCCCATCTTCCGGACCATCGCTATGGCGGCGTGACTGAACCGTCGGTGACCAGTTCGATCCTGGTGAAGCCCGCGCGGTTCATTTCGCCCATCACGGCCATCACCCTACCATAATCGAGCCCGCGGTCGCCGCGCAGCACCAGCGTCGGCAGCGCACCGTCGCCGCCCCGGTCGATCGTGGCGAGCGCTTCGGGGAAACCGCCCGCGGGGACGGGGTCGTTCTCGAGATAGATGCGCCCCTCGCCGTCGATGCTGACCGTGACCGTATCCGGCACTTCCTCGACCGGGCTCGCCCGGCTTTCGGGCAGTTCGATCGGCACGCCCACGGCCGGCAGCGTCACCGTCACCATGAAGATGATGAGCAGCACCAGCATCACGTCGACCAGCGGGGTCACGTTGATCTCCGCCATCGCGGCCCGGCGCGAACGGCGACGGCCCTTGCCGTGCGAGGAGGGGGAGAGCGAGGCCCCCATCAGGCCTTGTCCAGCTCGCGGCTGAGCCCGGCGTGGACCCGGTCGGCGAAGCGCTGGAGCCGCGCCTCGTATTGGTTCACCTTATTCGAAAAGCGGTTGTACGCAATCACGGCCGGGATCGCGGCGAACAGGCCGATCGCGGTCGCGAACAGCGCCTCGGCGATGCCGGGGGCGACGACGGCAAGGCTCGCGCTCTGCTGCGCGCCGATCTGGAAGAAGCTGTTCATGATCCCCCACACCGTCCCGAACAGGCCGACGAAGGGCGCGACCGATCCCGTGCTGGCGAGAAAGCCGAGCCTACCGGCGAGCTCGTCCGCTTCGAAGGCGACCTGGCTTTCCATCGCCGCAGCGATCCGCTGGCGCGCGGCATCGGCATCGATCTTCCCGCCGGAAACCGACTTCCTCCATTCCTCGAGCCCGGCCGCCGCGATGCGGGCCGAGGGGATCTCGCGCCGCTGCTGTTTCGTCAGGGTCGCCTCGCGGTCGCGGGTTTCCCAGAACTCGGCCTCGTAATCGCGCGACCTGCTCTCCAGCCGGCCGGTCCGCAAGGAGAAGGAGACGATGATCGTCCAGGTCCAGATGCTCGCGAGGATCAGCCCGATCATCACCGCCTGCACGACGATGTCGGCGGCGAGGAACAGCTCGAGCGGGTCGAGCCGGGTCGGGCCGGCGGCGGCGGCCGCGGCAGCAAGCAAGGGGGTGGGCACGGGTCAGTTTTCTCCTTGGTCCATGAACGCCCTGAAGGCGGCGCGCCACTCGGCGGGCTGGCGGCGGGGGCGCCCTTCGGGGCTGATGAAGCCGACGCGCAGGGTCGCCTCGCACAGGTCCTCCGATCCGTCCGCATGGGGGCGCCGCGCGACCTGGTGCATCCGGCAGCTTGCCGCGCCGAGCTCGGTGCAGCGCGTCTCGATCACCACGTCATCGTCGAGCCTGGCGGGGCGCAGGTATCTGAGGTTCACCTCGGACACGGCATAGGCCCCCTCGCCCGCCTCGATCGCGGCGCGCTGGTCGATGGCGAGCAGGCGCAAGAGGTCGGACCGCGCGCGTTCGAACCAGCGCAGGTAGTTGGCGTGGTAGGTGATGCCCGAAAGGTCGGTGTCCTCGTAATAGACCCGCACGGCATAAAGATGCCGCGCACGATCGAGAATGCCGCCGGGAGCTGTCGGGTGGGTCATCGGCCTCGCGATTAGCCTTAACGGGATTCGCAGGCCAGAGTGATTTGCAGGACCTGCCTGAACAGCGGCGGAACGCCCCCCGCCCGCGCCCGCCCGCGCCCGCCTCGATCGCGGCGCGCTGGTCGATGGCGAGCAGGCGCAAGAGGTCGGACCGCGCGCGTTCGAACCAGCGCAGGTAGTTGGCGTGGTAGGTGATGCCCGAAAGGTCGGTGTCCTCGTAATAGACCCGCACGGCATAAAGATGCCGCGCACGATCGAGAATGCCGCCGGGAGCTGTCGGGTGGGTCATCGGCCTCGCGATTAGCCTTAACGGGATTCGCAGGCCAGAGTGATTTGCAGGACCTGCCTGAACAGCGGCGGAACGCCCCCCGCCCGCGCCCGCCCGCGCCCGCCCGCGCCCCGGCGCCTCAGCCGCGCTTCCAGATCATCGGTCCCAGCGGCTCTCCGCCGAAAACGTGGACGTGGAGATGCGGCACCTCCTGCCCGGCGTGAGGGCCCACATTGGCGAGCAGGCGATAGCCCGGTTCGACCAGTCCTTTCTCGCGCGCGACATGGCCGACGGCACGGATGAAGCCGGCGATCTCCTCGCTCGAAGCCTTCGCGCTGAAATCGTCCCAGCTGACATAACGGCCCTTGGGGATCACCAGCGTGTGGTTTTCCGCCTGCGGGTTGATGTCCTCGAAGGCGAGCGCCCATTCGTCCTCGTAAACCTTGGTCGAGGGGATTTCCCCGCGCAGGATCCTGGCGAAGATGTTGTCGTCGTCATAGGGCAGGGTCGCATCGATCGGCATTATTCGCTCCTCATGGCCTTTTCCTCGAGGCCCGACAGCCCTTCGCGCCGGTCGAGTTCGGCAAGGACATGGTCGAGCGACACGCCGCGCGCGCCGAGCAGCACGAGCAGGTGGAAGAGCAGGTCCGCGCTTTCGCCGACCAGTTCCTCATTGCTCCCCGCGACGCCCGCGATCACCGCCTCGGTCGCTTCCTCGCCCAGCTTCTGCGCGATCTTGGGCAGGCCCCTGGCGTTGAGCTTCGCGACATAGCTTTCCTCCGGCGAGGCGGCGCGGCGCGATGCGATGGTGGCTTCGAGGCGGTGCAGCGTGTCCATGCGCCTTCCCATAGAGGGGCCTTGGCCGGACTGAAAGCCCCGGGTGGGGTTGCGACTTTTGATCCACGGGGGAGCCCCCATCCCCAACCCCTCCCCGCGGGGAGGGGAGTCGGGGGAACGCTGAATCGACCTTAAAGCCCCTCCCCTCAAAGGGAGGGGTTGGGGAGGGGTTTACGGCGTTGTATCGGCCGCGCAGCCTCGCCCCCGAAGCTAACAGGCGATCCAATGCCCCCGCCTCGCCAGGCCGGCGTCGCGCGTTTTCAGTCGCCCCGCGCCGGCAGGCCGGCATCGCGCAGGGCCTTGTGCGCCTCGGCGATGGAGTGAGTCCCGAAATGGAAGATCGAGGCGGCGAGCACCGCGCTCGCGTGGCCCTCGCGCACGCCTTCGACGAGGTGGTCGAGCGTGCCGACCCCGCCGCTCGCGATCACGGGCACGCTCACCGCATCGGCGATGGTGCGGGTGAGTTCGAGGTCGTATCCCGCCTTCGTCCCGTCGCCGTCCATGCTGGTGACGAGGAGTTCGCCCGCGCCCAGCTCCGCGACCTTGATCGCATATTCGACCGCGTCGATTCCGGTGGGCTTGCGCCCGCCATGGGTGAAGATTTCCCAGCGCGGCCCGGGTTCCGGCTCGCCCCCCTGCACCGTCACTTCGGGCGCGACGCGGCGCGCATCGACGCTGGCAACGACGCATTGGCTGCCGAATTTCTTCGCGATCTCGCCGACCAGTTCGGGCCGGGCGACGGCGGCGGAGTTCACCGCGACCTTGTCCGCGCCTGCCAGCAGCAGGGCGCGCGCGTCCTCGACCGAGCGCACACCCCCCCCGACGGTCAACGGCATAAAGCACACCTCTGCGGTGCGCCGCACCATGTCGAGCAGCGTACCGCGCCCTTCGTGGCTGGCTGAAATGTCGAGGAAGCACAATTCGTCCGCCCCCGCCGCGTCATAGGCGCGCGCCTGTTCGACCGGATCGCCCGCGTCCTTGAGATCGACGAAATTGACGCCCTTGACCACGCGGCCCTCGGCCACGTCGAGACAGGGGATGACGCGGATGCGGACGGTCATGCCAGCGCCACCACAATTACGAACGTCATGAATAAGCCGATAACGAACACGAAAGCGTTCGTCCCAACCGAAGCCCAGAACAACAAAGGATTTTCGGAGCGTTCAGGGTCAATCATACCGAGCAGCGCCCTTTGCTTTTTCGCAGCGCGCAAGAGCGAATAGCCACTAAGGCCCAAGACCCCTCCAAGAGTGAGAAATGCGATAATGTAGACGACGATTTGCTCGTTCACGACCGCGCCCCCATCGCGATCGCCGCGGCGAGGTCGAGCTTGCCCTCATACAGCGCGCGGCCCGTTATCACTCCCTCGATCCCTTCATGCGCGTGGACCGAGAGGATGTGAATGTCGTCCAGTCCGCGCACGCCGCCGCTGGCGATCACCGGAATGTCCACCCGGCGTGCGAGGTCCACGGTCGCGTCGATGTTGACGCCCTTCAGCAAGCCATCGCGCCCGATGTCGGTGAACAGCAGCGCGGCGACGCCCGCGTCCTCGAACCGGCGCGCGAGGTCGACGACGGGCACGTCGGAGACTTCGGCCCAGCCCTCGGTCGCGACCATGCCGTCCTTCGCATCCACCGCGACAACGATGCCGCCTTCCCATTCGCGGGCCATGTCCTTGACGAATTCGGGGTCCTTCAGCGCGGCGGAGCCCATCACCACGCGCGCGACGCCGAGATTGAACCAGCCCTCGACCGTCGCCGCGTCGCGGATGCCGCCGCCAAGCTGGACATAGCCGGGAAAGCGTTCGACGATCGCCTCGACCGCGGCGCGGTTTTCCGGCCGCCCGGCAAAGCTGCCGTCCAAATCGACCACGTGGAGGTGCTCCGCGCCCGCTTCTGCGAAGATCATCGCCTGCGCGGCCGGATCGTCGCCGTAGATCGTCGCGCGGGCCATGTCGCCTTCGGCCAGGCGCACGACCTCGCCGCCCTTGAGGTCGATGGCGGGGAAGACGATCATGGATACCACTCCAGGAAGCGGGAGAGCGTCGCCAGCCCATAGGCCTGGCTCTTTTCCGGGTGGAACTGCACGCCCACCATGTTGTCCCGCGCGACCGCCGCCACCAGCCCCTCGCCGTGATCGGTCAGCGCGGCGACATGGTGCGGATCGTCGGCGACGAAGTGGTAGGAGTGCAGGAAATAGGCCTCGCCCCCCTCGAACACCTGGTGATCGCGCGCGTGGGGAAGGATGCCGACATCGTTCCAGCCCATGTGCGGGACCTTGATCGCGGGGTCTGCGGGCTCGATCCGGCGAACCTCGCCGGGGATCCAGTCGAGGCCTTTGGTGGTGCCATGTTCGAGGCCTCTGGTGGCGAGCAGCTGCATCCCGACGCAGATGCCGAGGAAGGGCGCGCCGCCGACATGGACCCGCTCGGTCATCGCCTCGATCATGTGGGGCACGGCCTTGAGGCCCCTGGCGCAGGCCCTGAACGAACCGACGCCGGGCAGCACGATCCGGTCAGCCGCGCGCACCACGTTGGGATCGTCGGTGACGGTGACATTCGCCCCGGCCCGCTTCAGCGCATTGTGGACCGAGTGGAGGTTGCCCGCGCCGTAATCCACGAGGGCCACGACCTCACCCACCGAGCATCCCCTTGGTGCTCGGGATCGCGCCGCCCTTGCGCGGGTCGCGTTCGACCGCCTGCCGCATGGCGCGGGCGAAGCCCTTGTAGAGGCTTTCGCAGATGTGGTGGTTGTTGGTGCCGTAAATGAGTTCCATGTGCAGCGTGATCCCGGCGCTCTGCGCGATCGAATGGAACCAGTGTTCGATCAGCTCGGTGTCCCATTGGCCGAGCTTTTCCTGCGTGAAACCCGCCTTCCACACGAGGTAGGGCCGCCCCGAAATGTCGAGCGCGACCCGCGAAAGCGTTTCGTCCATCGGCGAATAGGCATGGCCGTAGCGCCCGATCCCGGCCTTGTCGCCGAGCGCCTCGGACAGGGCCTGGCCCAGCGCGATCGCCGAATCCTCGGTCGTGTGGTGCTGATCGACGTGCAGATCGCCCTCGACCTTCATGGTCACGTCGATCAGCGAATGGCGGCTGAACTGTTCCACCATGTGATCGAGAAAGCCGATGCCGGTCGAGACGTCATAGGCCCCCGCCCCGTCGAGATCGACGGTGATGGCGATCCTGGTCTCGGCCGTCTCGCGCGAAACCGAGCCGGTGCGCCGGGCGCCCTCGCGGTCGGAAAAGCTGGTCATGGCCGCGCTATAGGCGTGTCGCCGCCCCAGGCAAGAGGGAGCGCGAGAAGGAGCGCATCACGGCCGGCCCGGCGCGCGGCGCGCGGGGGGAAATGCGGGAGGGGCACACGAAACGCTTGACCATGCTGGCAAGGCCCGCCACGATTCCGCATGATATGAGCGAGGAAACGCCCGACAGCCTGATCCCCTACGACGAGATCGTGCAGGAAGCCCTGCGCGCCGTCGTCGGCCGCGTGCTCGGCGAGATCGAGCGCGGCGGGGGCAGCCTGCCGGGCAACCACCATTTCTACATCACCTTCAAGACCGCCGCGCCCGGCGTTTCCATCCCGCAGCACCTGCGCGACCGTTTCCCGGACGAGATGACGATCGTGCTCCAGAACAAGTTCTGGGACCTCGAGGTGCGCGAAAAGGACTTCACCGTCGGCCTGTCGTTCAACCAGATCCCGGCCAAGCTGCAGATCCCCTTCGCGGCGATCACCGCATTCGTCGACCCGGCCGTCGATTTCGGCTTGCAGTTCCAGACCTCGGTGGAGGAATTGCCGCACCAGGAACACGACGACGCGGAAAACGACGGCGAACCGGCGGGTCCCGGCGGGGAGGCTGACGGGGACGGGGACGGCGACGGGTCGAATGTCGTGACGGTCGATTTCGGAAGGAAGAAATAGCGCCGCGATGGCTTCGAGTATTGCCCCGGACTCCACCGACGATGCCGACCGGCAGGATCCCGAGCATCCCGACAGGCTCCCGCCCGCCGACGGACCCAAGCCCCGCCGCCTCGGCCGGGCCATGCCGAGCCCGGACCCCAACACCAACCTGATGATCGCCGACATCGTCTTGCGCGGCGCCAGCGTCCTGCTGCGGCGCAAGCTCAGGGACCGGATGCTGCTCGAGGAATACGACCCCGACCAGGCCACGAAGTTCAAGGACGGCAAGGGGCTGATCCGCACGGTCGGCCTGTTCGGCGCGAGCCGGCTCGCGGCGGGATCGCTGCCCGGCCTAGCGGCGGTGGCCGGGGGGCTCTTCGCCAAGACGCTCTACGACCGCGGCAAGGCGCGCGAGCTGCGCCGCCGCCGGACACGCGAGGCCGCCCGCTCCCGCAGCAGCTGATTGCGCGGGAACGATCCCGCCCCTTGATCAAGGCACCCCCTTTGCGGCAACGGGGCGCATGGACACTCCCCCTCCCGATCGCCCGGACCCGTCGCCCGCCTTGAAGCGCCGCGGCCTCATGTTCATCCTCTCCTCGCCCTCGGGCGCGGGCAAGACGACTCTGTCGCGGATGCTGCTCGAACAGGACCGCGAGATCAGGCTCTCGGTTTCGGTCACCACCCGCCCGCCGCGTCCGGGCGAGATCGACGGGCAGCATTACCATTTCCGCAGCGACGCCGAATTCGACCGCATGGTCGAGGACGACGATTTCTACGAATGGGCCCATGTCTTCGACTATCGCTACGGCACGCCCAAGGGGATCATCCGCGCGGCCCTCAAGGAAGGGCAGGATTTCCTGTTCGACATCGACTGGCAGGGCACGCAGCAGCTCTACCAGAAGGACCAGCAGGACGTGGTGCGGGTGTTCATCCTGCCGCCCTCGATCGAGGAACTGCACCGCCGCCTGCGCTCGCGCGCGACCGACAGCGAGGAGGTGATCCGCGGCCGGATGGAACGCGCGCGGGCCGAGATCAGCCACTGGGACGGCTACGACTATGTCGTCATCAATGACGATGTCGAACAATGTTTCGGCAAGGTCCGCCAGATCCTCAACGCCGAACGCATGAAGCGCCAGCGCCAGACCGGGCTCATCCCCTTCGTGCGCGAATTGATGGGCTAGGCCGGGGGGCCAGGGCGGCGGCGCCGGGCCGGAGGTCGCAGGCTGGCGGCAGGAAACCCGAAGCCTGCCGCAAGGTCGCCGGTCCGATCGGCCCTTTCCCGCGCGCAGCCGGGCGCGCGCCTACTGGAGCGTGAATTCGCTCCCGACCGCGCGGAATTCTCGCGGGCCGATGCTGCGTTCGTGGGCGATCCGGACCGAATGGATCGCCGCCTCGATCTCGCGCCGCCAGTGATCGAGGAACCCGAACAGGACCGGGTAATCGGGCGCCTCGTCGTATTCCTGCCAGACATATTGCTGGATCAGCGAAGGGTAGTCGGGGAAGAAGTAGAAGATTTCGGCCGTCAGAAGGCCATACCCCTTGAGTTGCCGTTCGAAATCCCGATCCGCCATGCGCGCTCCTTCGCTGCTGCCTCCTTGCTGTCGGGAGCCATGCTGACCCGAAAGGCGAAGGCAGTCAATTCTTGCGTCGGCGGATTTTTCCCTGACATATCCTTGCGCCCCAAGGCATTGCAGCTTGGCACTCCTTGCGTCGTAGTGCCAAGCTGCGTGGAGCGCTTCGTTCAGCCTGCGGGGTCGTTGAAGCTCGAGGGGAGCGCGGCGTTCACCACGCCGCCGTCGACCGTCAGCGTCTCGCCCACGACATAGTCGCCCGCGCGGCTGCACAGGTAGATCGCGGCCGCGGCCATGTCCTCGGGGCTGCCGATGCGCTTTGCCGGGATCACGCTGGCCGAAGCGTCGGGCGCGTTCTTGGCGGCCTTGTTCATCTCGCTCGCAAAGGCGCCGGGCGCGATCGAGGTGACGATGATGTTGTCCTGGATCAGCCGCGCGGCCATGCGCCGGGTGAGCTGGATCACGCCCGCCTTGGAAGCCTGGTAGGCGTAGGTTTCCCACGGATTGATCCGCTGCCCGTCGATCGAGGAGACGTGGATCACCTTCGCCGGATGGTCGCCCCTGCCGCCCGCGACCAGCAGGTCGTGGAGCTTCTGGGTGAGGAAGAACGGCGTCTTGACGTTCAGATCCATCGTGCGGTGCCAGCCGGCCTCGGAAAATTCGAGATAGGGCTGGCCCCAGGCGGCGCCCGCGTTGTTGATGAGGATGTCGAGCCTGTCCTCGCGCCGCGCGATCTCGTCCGCGAGGTGCTGGATGCCGTCCATCTGCGACAGGTCGGCGGGGATGCCGATCACCTTGCCCTCGCCGAAGGCCTCGGCGAATTCGGCGATGGTGGCTTCCATCTGTTCGACCTTGCGGGCCGAGATGTAGACCCGCGCCGCGCCCGCCGAAAGCAGGCCTTCGACGAACATCTTGCCGATCCCGCGGCTGCCCCCGGTGACGAGCGCGATGCGCCCGTCGAGGCTGAAGAGTTCTTGAACGTTCATTTTTCTAATCCTCCCATCCCCTTCCCTTGAGGGAGGGGCAGCGAGACTTGGCAGCTTGCCTGCCCAGTCGCAGCGGGGTGGGTCTCCGCAGGTCGCGAGGAGCCACCACCCCCCGACCCCCTCCTCCGGGAAGGAGGGGGAGAAATCGATCAATACCCGCTGAGCTGCGCCACCCGGTTGGCGTGGTAGTAGGCGTCGCCGAGGAATTCGGCGAGCGCGCGGTCGCGCTTCATGAACAGGCCGATGTCGTATTCGTCGGTCATGCCGATCCCGCCGTGCATCTGCACGCCTTCCTGCACCGCGAGGCGCGCGGTCCTGGCGACCTTGGCCTTGGCGACCGAGGTCATCATGTCGGCGCTTTCGGCGCCCGCGTCGAGCAGCTGCTGGGTCTTGATCGTGACCGCACGGGCGATCTCGACCTCGGAATAGAGGTGCGCGGCGCGGTGCTGGAGCGCCTGGAATTCGCCGATCAGCTTGCCGAACTGCTTGCGCTGCTTGAGATAGTCGATCGTGCGGTCCATCGCGCCGCGCGCGACGCCGACGCCTTCGGCCGCCGCGCCGATGCGCCCGGCGCGCAGCATGGCGTCGAGCACCTCGCGCCCGCCGTCGACTTCGCCGATCACGGCGTCGCCGTCGAGCTCGACGCCGTCGAATTTCGTGTGGGTCGCCATCGAGGAATCGACCAGCCGCACCGCGTCATGGCTCATGCCCTTGGCATCCCTGGGCACGGCGAAGAGGGTGATCCCGTCCCTGTCGTCGTCCGAACCGCCGGTGCGCGCGGCGACCACGATCATGTCGGCGCTGGCGCCGTGGACGACGAAGCTCTTGGAGCCGGTCAGGCGGAAGCCGTTGCCCGACCGTTCCGCGCGGGTCGCGATGCGCTCGGGCCGGTGCTTGGCGGTCTCGTCGATCGCCACGGCAAAGACGCTCTCGCCCGCGACGAGGCCGGGGAGATAGCGCCCCTTCAGGTCGTCCGAACCGTGCCCGAGGGCCGTCGCGGCGAGCACCGAGGAGGTCAGGAAGGGCGACGGGGTCAGGTTGCGCCCGATTTCCTCGAGCACGATGCCCGCCTCGACATGGCCCATGCCGAGCCCGCCTTGGTCCTCCTCGACGAGGATGCCGGTGAAGCCCAGTTCGGCCATCTGCTTCCACAACCCGTGGCCGAAACCATCCTTGCAGTCGCGGTCGCGCCAGTGGCGCAGCTGTTTGGCGATATTGCCTTCCTCGGCCATGAAGCTGCTGGCGGTGTCGGCCAGCATCGCCTGGTCTTCGTCGTGGTAAAGGGGCATGGCGGACGAGTTCCTCTCTCTTCGTTCGTCTGGGTGTCGGATGGTCAGCGGGCCGCCCCCGTATCGCCGGAAGCGGCCCGCTCGTCATTCGTGGGCGGGGCGGATCAGCCGCCCGGCAGTTCGAGAATGCGCTTGGAAACCACGTTGAGCATGATTTCCGAAGTGCCGCCCTCGATCGAGTTCGCCTTGGTGCGCAGCCAGTTGCGGGCAGGCTTGCCGCCGCCGGTTTCCTCGCTCTCCCATTCGAGGCTGCGCGAACCGCCGGCGGCCATCATCAGCTCGTGACGGCGCTTGTTGAGCTCGGTCCCGGCATATTTCATCATGTTGGGCTGCGCGGGGTGGGTCTTGCCCGCCTTGATCTCGTCGAGGAACTTCTCGCCCATGCAGCCATAGGCGAGCGCGTCGACGTCGAACATGGCGAGTTCGGCGCGCAGGACGGGATCGAGCTCGTCGCCGTTCTGCGCCGCGTGGCGCTTCATCGCCGCGCCGATCGCCGCGGTGCGATCGCCCCCGCCTGCGCCCGAGATCATCTCGCGCTCATGGCCGAGGAGGTATTTCGCCACGTCCCAGCCGCGGTTGACCTCGCCCACCTGCGCGGGGATGTCCTCGCCATAGGACTTGGGCACCTTCACGTCCTCGAGGAAGGTTTCGCAGAAGGGCGAATTGCCGCTGATGAGCTTGATCGGCCGGGTGGAAACGCCCTGCGTCTCCATGTCGATCAGCATGAAGGTGATGCCCTGGTACTTGTTCGCCTTGTCGGTGCGGACGAGGCAGAAGATCCAGTCGCACTGGTCGGCATAGGAGGTCCAGACCTTCTGGCCGTTGACGACCCAGTGATCGCCCTTGTCCTCTCCATAGGTCTGGAGGGACACGAGGTCCGAACCCGAACCCGGCTCCGAATAGCCCTGGCACCAGCGGATTTCCCCGCGGGCGATTTCATTGAGGAAGCGCCGCTTCTGCCCCTCGGTGCCGAAATGCAGCAGCGCCGGGCCGAGCATCCAGATGCCGAAGGACGACAGCGGCGGGCGCGCGCCCAGGCGGGCCATTTCCTCGCGCAGGACCTTCGCTTCGGGGGCGGAAAGCCCCGCGCCGCCGTATTCCTTTGGCCAGGCGGGGACGGTGTAGCCCTTTTCGACGCAGGCCTCGAACCAGGCCTTCTGCGCGTCGTTCTTGAACGCGGCGTTGCGGCCGCCCCAGTAGACGTCTTCCTCGTCGCGCACGGGCTCGCGCATTTCGGCCGGGCAGTTCGCCTCGAGCCACGCTCTCGTTTCCATGCGGAATTGTTCGAGATCGCTCATGTTCGGACTCTCCTCTGCTTTCGCTAAGCTCCCACTTGACCTTTACGTTAGCGTGATTTTCGCGAGGCCTGCAAGCGCTCTCGTCCTGCGAAACGGACAAGCCGGGATGCCGTAGCGTCACGCCGCGCCGCCCGGCGCGCGATTGACGAACGGCTCCGGCACGGCCACTCTTGAGGGGAGAGATGG
Organism: Erythrobacter sp. HL-111; assembly: GCF_900105095.1. Classification (NCBI taxonomy): domain Bacteria; kingdom Pseudomonadati; phylum Pseudomonadota; class Alphaproteobacteria; order Sphingomonadales; family Erythrobacteraceae; genus Erythrobacter; species Erythrobacter sp. HL-111. The sequence goes on from NZ_LT629743.1 coordinate 1,608,177, forward strand.
AGAGGTAATCGAGCGATGATCGCAAGGTCCGGATTCGCCGGAGGCGCACCCGTGGACGGCCCCGCGCAAGGGCGCGCATGAGCTTCGTCAAGGGCAAGGTGCCGCTCGGGCTGAAGATCGTCCACGGATCGGGTTCGGTCGCCTTCGGGGTCAAGGACGGGGGTTTTTCGTTCTTCCTCCTGCCCTTCTACAATCTCGTGCTCGGCGTCGAGGCGTGGGTGGTTTCCGCCGCGCTGGCGACGGCGCTGGTGGTCGATGCGCTGGTCGATCCGCTGCTCGGCCACCTGTCGGACCGCACCTACACCCGCTGGGGGCGCCGCCTGCCGTGGCTCTACATCGCGCCGATCCCGCTCGCCCTGATGTGGACCCTTTTGTGGTCGCCGCCCTTCGCGGGCACGCCCTCCTTCCTGGAGATCGTCGTGCTGGCGGTCGGCGTGCGGCTGCTGCTGTCGGCCTGCGAGGTGCCCTCGATCAGCCTCGTGCCCGAGATCACCGAGGATTACGTCGAGCGCACCACGCTGTTCCGGTTCCGCTTCCTGTCGGGCTGGTGCGGCGGACTGTTGATGATGGTGCTGACCTTCAGCGTGTTCCTGCCGACGCCCGCGGCGCAGCTGCGGCCCGAAGGCTATGCCGCCTATGGCCTTGCGGGCGCGATCATCATGGCGGTTTCGGTGATCGGCTCGGCCGCCGGGCAGCACCGACTGGTCGCGCGCCTGCCCGAGAAGCGCCCGCCGCCCTTCTCGCTCGGCGGGGCCTTCGCCGAGATCTTCGACGCCTTCCGCGAAAAGGCCTTCGTCATCTTCGCCCTCGGCGGGCTCGCGGCCTATGTCAGCCAGGGCATGACCTTCTCGATGACGCAATATCTCAACCTCTATGTCTGGCAGTTCAGCGAAACCGCCTTCCAGGCCTATCCGCTCGTGCTCGGGGCTTCGGTGGTGCTGATGTTCCTCACCGTCGGCCCGCTGCACCGGCGGTTCGGCAAGCCGATGAGCGCGGCCGGGGGCGCGCTCGCGGCGCTGGCAATCATCGCGGTGCCCTACGCCCTGCTCCTGCTCGGCGCGTGGCCGCAAGCCGGCTCGACCGCCTCGACGAGCATGGTCATGGCCTTCGTGCTGTTCGCCAACACGGCGGGGATCGTCTCGATCATCTCGGCGACCTCGATGGTGGCCGAAATCGTCGAGGCCTTCGAGGAGCGCACCGGCAAGCGCGCGGAAGCGACCTTCTATTCGGGCAACTGGCTGGTGCAGAAATGCGCGACCGGGGGCGGCATCATGCTGACCGGGCTGGTGATCTCGCTGATCGGGCTCGAACCCGGCACGCCGCAGGCCGCGGTCGATGCCGACGTGACCGCGCGGCTCGCCCTGCTCTATCTCGGCATTACGGGCCTGCTCACCGCGATCTCGGCCTTCTGGCTCGCGCGGTTCCCGATCACGCAGGAACAGCACGAAGCGCGCGTCGCGGCGCGCCATGCCCGTGCGGCGGCGGAACGGGAACCGGAGGGCGAGGAAACCCCCGAAGCCAACCTGCGCCCCGGAATCCGGCCCGCCGCAAGGCGCCCCGCAGAGCGCCCGCAGACGGGCTGATCGCGGGCGGCGGGCGCAAACAGGGGCTTGGCGCTGGCCTGCGCCTCTGCCACGGTCGGGCAGCAGATTCGATTGCAATTGAGGACGAGAGAGGAACTTCGCATGGATTTCGAACCCACCGAACGCCAGGTCTATTGGCGCAATCGCGTGCGCGACTTCATCGAGCAGAACGTGCGCCCGAACGTGCCCGTCTACGACGAACAGGACCGCGAAGGCGATCGCTGGAAGGTTCTCCCGATCGTCGAGGAACTGAAGGCCAAGGCGAAGGACGCCGGCATCTGGAACCTGTTCATGCCGCCGCGCAACGACAGCCACCACCATGTCGACGACAGCTTCGAATTCGAAGGTCCGGGCCTCACCAACCTCGAATACGCGCTGTGCGCCGAGGAAATGGGCCGCATCGGCTGGGCATCCGAAGTGTTCAATTGCTCCGCCCCCGACACCGGCAACATGGAAGTGTTCCACCGCTACGGCACGCGCGAACAGAAGGAGCAATGGCTCCGCCCGCTGATGAACGGCGAGATCCGTTCGGCCTTCCTCATGACCGAACCTTTCACCGCCTCCTCCGACGCAACCAACATCGAGACCCGGATCGAGCGGGACGGCGACGAATACGTCATCAACGGGCGCAAGTGGTGGTCGTCGGGCCTCGGCGATCCGCGCTGCAAGGTCGCGATCGTGATGGGCAAGACCGATTTCGAGGCGCAGCGCCACGCCCAGCAATCGATGATCCTGATGCCGATCGACAGCCCCGGCGTGAACATCCTGCGCCACCTGCCGGTGTTCGGGTATGACGATGCGCCCCACGGCCACATGGAAGTGGAGATGAAGGACGTGCGCGTTCCCGCCTCCGCCATCCTGCTGGGCGAAGGGCGCGGTTTCGAGATCGCGCAGGGGCGCCTCGGCCCGGGCCGCATCCACCACTGCATGAGGACGATCGGCGTCGCCGAGGAAGCGCTGGAGAAGATGTGCAAGCGCCTGCAGGAGCGCGAGGCCTTCGGCAAGCCGATCTACAAGCATTCGGTCTGGGAAGAGCGCGTCGCGCGCGCCCGGATCGACATCGACATGACGCGCCTCCTGTGCCTCAAGGCGGCCGACATGATGGACAAGGTCGGCAACAAGGCGGCGAAGCAGGAAATCGCGATGATCAAGGTGCAGGCGCCGATGATGGCGCTGCGGATCATCGACGACGCGATCCAGGCCCATGGCGGCGGCGGCGTGTCGGAAGATTACGGCCTCGCGCGGGCCTATGCCAACCAGCGCACCCTGCGCCTTGCCGATGGTCCGGACGAGGTCCACGCCCGCTCGATCGCCCGCATGGAATTCTCCAAGCACGCGCCGCAGGAAGGCCCGACCGCCAACGCCCTGCGCCACGGTCCCGCTCCGGCGAACGACAGCGACAGGCTGAGCTCGGGCGACATGGGGGTCGCGCGCTGATCCGGACTCCCCCTCCTCCCCGGAGGAGGGGGCCGGGGGGCGGCGGCCCGGAAGACGCGCACCGCCCCGCCGGGACCCGAGCCTGACCTCACGACAACCTCATGCCCCTGCTCTCCCGAGCACGGGGCCCTCTGGGAGAACAGCATTGGCTAAGGCCGCCATTCTCGAAAAACCGGGCGAAGGCCTCGTCATCGGCGAGGTCGAATACGCCGATCCCGCCCCGCACGAAGTCCTGATCGACACCAAGGCCTGCGGGCTGTGCCATTCGGACCTCCATTTCATCGACGGCGCCTACCCCCACCCGCTGCCCTGCATCCCGGGGCACGAGGCGGCGGGCGTGGTCCGCGCGGTGGGTTCGGAAGTGAAGACGGTGAAGCCGGGCGACCACGTCGTCTCCTGCCTGTCCGCGTTCTGCGGGCATTGCGAGTTCTGCGTGACCGGCCGCATGGCGCTCTGCCTCGGTGCCGACACGCGCCGGGCAAAGGGCGCCGAACCGCGGATGAAGCGTGCCGGGGGCGACCCGGTCAACCAGATGCTCAACCTCTCCGCCCTGTCGGAGCGGATGCTGATCCACGAACACGCCTGCGTTGCGATCGACAAGGACATGCCCTTCGACCGCGCGGCGGTGATCGGCTGCGCGGTGACGACGGGGGCGGGGACGATCTTCAACGCGGTCAAGCTCACCCCCGGGGAGACTGTCGCGGTGATCGGCTGCGGCGGCGTCGGCCTTGCCGCGATCAACGCCGCGAAGATCGCGGGCGCCTCCAGGATCATCGCCGCCGACCCCCTGCCCGAAAAGCGCGCGCTTGCCGAAGTGCTCGGCGCGACCCACACGGTCGACGCGCTGGCCGATGACGCGGCGATGCAGATCATCGACATCACCGGGGGCGGCGTCCATTACGGGATCGAGGCGGTCGGTCGGCAGGCCTCGGCCGATCTCGCGGTCAAGTGCCTGCGCCGCGGCGGGACCGCGGTGATCCTCGGCATGATGCCGCTCGACTGCAAGGTGGGCCTTTCCGCGATGGACCTGCTGGGCGGCAAGAAGCTGATGGGGGCGATCATGGGCATGAACCACTTCCCGGTGGACTTGCCGCGCCTCGTCGATTTCTACCTGCGCGGCCTGCTCGACCTCGACACGATCATCGCCGAGCGGATTTCGCTGGACGAGGTCAACAAGGGCTTCGACAAGCTGCGCGACGGCCACTCGGCGCGCAGCGTGGTGGTGTTCGATTGAGGACGGGAACGATGACTGACGCACCCCAGATCGATTTCGACAAGGAAATGGTGGGAACGGTCGAAGTGCCCGAGGCCGACAGGCTCGATCTCGACGCCTTGACCGCCTGGTTCGAGGCCAATGTCGAAGGCTTCGAAGGGCCGATCTCCTACACCAAGTTCAAGGGCGGCCAGTCCAACCCGACCTACCGGATCGACACGCCCGGCGCCTCCTACGTCCTCAGGCGCCAGCCCTTCGGCAAGCTGCTTCCCTCGGCCCACGCCGTCGACCGCGAATACACCGCGATGACCGGGCTTTATCCGACCGGCTTTCCCGTACCGCGAACCTATGGTTTGTGCGAGGACCCGGAGGTGATCGGCGCCAAGTTCTTCGTCATGAGCCTCGCCGACGGGCGCTCGCTCTGGAACGGCGCGCTGCCGGGCTGTTCGAAGGACGAACGCCGGGCGATCTACCACGCGCTGATCGACACGATGGCGGACCTGCACCTCAACGATCCGCAGGCGATCGGCCTCGGCGACTACGGCAAGCCGACCGATTACTGCGCCCGCCAGATCGCCCGCTGGACCAAGCAGTACAAGCTGTCCGAAACCGAACACATGCCCGAGATGGAGCGGCTGATCGAATGGCTGCCCCAGACGATCCCGCCGCAGCACAATTCCAGCGTGGTGCACGGCGACTACCGGCTCGACAACGTCATCTTCCACAAGACCGAGCCGCGGATCATCGCGGTGCTCGACTGGGAATTGTCGACGCTGGGCGATCCGATCGCGGATTTCAGCTATCTCATGCTCAACTGGCACAATCCGGCGGACGGGCGCGCAGGCCTGCTCGGGCTGGATCTCGATGAACTCGGCATCCCCTCGCAGGAGGAGGCGGTCGAACGCTATGTCGCGCGCACGGGCTACCCGGTCCCGCCGATGGACTGGTATTTCGCCTACAACCTGTTCCGCCTTGCCGGGATCATGCAGGGGATCAAGAAGCGGGTGATCGACGGCACCGCCTCCAGCGCCCACGCCAAGGCGATGAGCGACCGGGTCCGGCCGCTGGTCGAGCGGGCCCATGAATTCGCCCGCGCCGCCGGGATGCCGGAATAGGCGCGCGCCTGACCTTCACCGGCGGGTGCCGGATGGCGCTTCGTTGCCCGGGTCTCCCGCCTGCGCGGGAACGCGCGGACGTGTCCGCCCTCAGAAACCCGCGCTGACGCTCACCGCCAGGCCGACATCGGCGGGGGCATCGGCGAAATGGCCCGGCTGGTGGCGGTAGAACAGGCTGACCGCCCCGCTCCCCCACGCCCGCGCGCCCCACGGCCCGCTGCCGAAGGCGAAGGGCGAGGACCAGGCGAATTCGCCCATCACCTCGCGCCCCTCGGGCGCCAGCGAAACCGACTGGCGGCCGATCACCGCGCTTTCGCCGCGATAGTCCCAAGCCACCGGCAGGTCGAAATGGAGCGCCCCGCCTTCGACCCGGAGCGGCTGGGCGAGCCGCAGGCCGATCCGGTCCGCCGCCCCGAGCGCCCCCGCCTTGGCAAGGTCGAGCGACCAGGCCTGCGTCAGCAGGTGCGACCCTTCGCCCAGCAGCGCCCCGGCGCGCGGGCGGGTGATCCCGGCGCGCAGCGACCCGCCGAGGCTCCAGCCGTCCCCGAGCCGCTGCGCCAGCGCCGCGTCCGCAAACAGGCTGTCCGCCCCCGCGATCCCGAAGGCGCGGTGGAAATGCCCGCCGAGCACGGTTTCCTCCTCGGCCAGCAGGCCCACGCCGAAGCGCGCCCGTGTCCCGCCGAAAGCGCGGTCGGCGGCCAGCGAAAGGCGCGTCTTCGCGCGGTGTTCGGCGAGGCCGAAGACCACGTCCTCGGCGCGGCGATGCCCGGCGAGCCAGGCCCGTCCGCGCTCGGCGGAAAGGGTCACGCCCCACGCGCCGATGGCCCGCCGGGCGGCGACGGCAATGTCGCTGCTGCCGGCAAGGCCTTCGTCCCCGTCCGCCTCGGGCGCGATGGCGAAGCCGGGCACCGGCGCGCGCGCCGCGCCTGCCCCCGTGCCCTGCAATTCCCGCACCAGTCCCTGCGCGCCGTTCCCCAGCGCGAAGCCCAGTTGCAGGTCGGGTGAGACCCGCGCCGCCACGCGCGCGGCGAGGACGCGCTGCGCCTCCACCTCGTCCGGGGCGAGGCGCAGGTCGCGCGACCAGGAAAGGCCGGCGGCCCGGTCCGTCTCGCCCAGCGTCACGGCGAGCGACAGCGTCTCGTCCCCGGCGGAGCGGGTCAGGCCGGGCCGCTCCACCGCGCCCGCCAGCCGCCGGACCTGTGCCGCCCCGCGCGCCCGCGGACCCAGGGAACGGCGGTAGGCGCGATCATAGCGGTCGAGCACGATCGTTTCGAGGCTGAGCGCGGAAAGCGCGTCCCCCATCGCCGCCGAGCCGAGCGCGAAGTCCTCTCCGGGGGCAATCGCCGCGCCGGTCCCGGCAAGGCTCGTCGTGCCCTGCGGCGCGAAGGCGGCGGCGATGTCGAGGATGCCGCGCCCGTAGATCGCGTCCTCCCCGCCCGCGCCCGCATCGCGCGCGGTGGTCAGCAGGATCTCGGCGATCTCCTCCCCGGTGAGATTGGGAAAGGCCTCGGCCAGCAGGGCCACCGCGCCCGAAACCTGCGGCGTGGCGAAGCTGGTACCGGAAAAGAGCGTGACGAACTGGTCCCCGTCGATCGTTTCGACGAAGACCTCGCCATCCTCGTAGACGCAGCAGATGCGTTCCCCCCGCGCGGCGAGGAAGGAGGAGGCGAAATCGCCGGCGCGGTTGCTGAAGGCCGAAATCTCCCCGTCATCGTCGACCGATCCGACGATGATGACGTTCGCCCCGCCCGCATCGGCAAGCGCCTGGGCAAAGGGATCGGGCTGGAACGGGTCGATCGCCGGGTCCGACCCGTCGCCCGCGTTGCCAGCCGCGACCACGATCACCAGCCCGGCATCGGACGCGCGCCGCACCGCCTCGAACAGGCCGGGCGAAACCCCGCCCCCGCCGAGCGAGAGATTGACCACGCTCGCCCCCGTCGCCACCGCGAGATCGACCCCGCGCGCGATGTCGCTGTCGAGAAAGCTGCAGGACAGCGTTGGGTCGGACGGGGTATCACCCGTGCAGGACCCCGGCTGGTCGGCGCGCAGGGCGAGGATGTCCGCCTCGAAGGCGATGCCGAGCACGCCCGTGCCATCGCGCGCGGCAGCGGCGACGAGCGACACGTTGGTGCCGTGATCATCCTCGGGCGCGATGCCCCTGTCGCCCGCGACATCGCGCGAGGCCGGGTGGATGCGCCCGGCGAATTCGGGACTGTCGGGGTCGATCCCGGAATCCACCACCGCGATGATCTCCCCCGCGCCGGTAAACCCTTCGCGCCAGGCGGTGTCGGCCCCGTGGAAGCCCGGCCCGTCGGAACGACGGAATTCGGCCGTATCGAAACTGGGCGGCGGCGGCGGCGGCGGGGGTGGCGGCGGCGGAGGCGGAGGGGGCGGCGGCGGGGGTGGGGGCGGCAGGGTGGAGATGACGCCTCCGCCGTCCCCGCCGCCCCCGCCGCAAGCGGCGAGCGCGGCGCAGGCGAGCGCGGCGAGCATCGCGCGGGTCGTGCGGGTCCAGCGGATCGGGGCGCGGTCCGGGTCCGTGGGCGCCGGACCCCGCCGCGCGGCTGCGCCCAGCCCCGCGCCAATGCCGCGATGCGAAAGCCCGGCCAGCAGCCGAGAGGCCGGGCGCACGGCCGGGGGAGCGTTCGGGAAATCGGTCATGACGCGCCTTTCCTGCCCGGGCCTACTTTCCGGCGAATGAACGTGCTTGCGGGAAATACCAAAGCGGCCCGCCCGCGTCGCCCGGCTTTGCCGCCGAAGCGGTGCTTTCTCGCCGCCCCGGCGGCGGGCATCGCCGACCCAAGGCGCTTGCCCCGCCCCGCGCGCCCGGCTAGCAGCCCTTTCTCGCGCGGTCCCGCGCCGACCTTTCCCGAGGAGACCCCATGACCGACACACTCATCGCACGGATCGAGGAAGCGTGGGAGAACCGCGCCGACATCACCCCCGGCAGCAGCATCGGCGGCGCGGTGGGCGATGCGCTCGAACTGCTCGACAAGGGCGAGGCCCGCGTTGCCGAACCCGACGGGCAAGGCGGCTGGCGGGTCAACCAGTGGCTCAAGAAGGCGGTGCTGCTGTCCTTCCGGCTCCACGACAACCGCCTGATCGAGCACGGCTCGGGCGGCGCCTGCGCCTTCGACAAGGTGCCGAGCAAGTTCGCCGGCTGGGGCGAGCGGCGCTTTCGCGAATGCGGCTTTCGCGTGGTGCCCGGCGCGGTCGCGCGGCGCGGCAGCTTCATCGGCAGGGGCGTCGTGCTCATGCCGAGCTTCGTCAATATCGGCGCCTATGTCGACGAAGGCACGATGGTCGACACCTGGGCGACGGTCGGCTCCTGCGCGCAGATCGGCAAGAACGTCCACATCTCGGGCGGCGCCGGGATCGGCGGGGTGCTCGAACCGCTGCAGGCCGACCCCGTCATCATCGGCGACGGGGCCTTCATCGGCGCGCGCTCCGAGGTCGCGGAGGGCGTGCGCGTGGGCGAAGGCGCGGTGCTTTCGATGGGCGTCTATCTCGGCGCCTCGACCAAGATCGTGAACCGGGAAACGGGCGAGATCCACCGCGGCGAAGTCCCGCCCTATGCGGTCGTCGTCCCCGGCGCGCTCCCCGGCAAGCCCCTGCCCGACGGTTCGCCCGGCCCCTCGCTCTATTGCGCGGTGATCGTCAAGACGGTGGACGCGCAGACCCGCGCCAAGACCGGCATCAACGAGCTTCTGCGCGACTAGACGGCCCGTTTCGCGGCCATCCCCGATCCCCGTCTCGGAACGGGCCAGCGGCACCTCCGTTGGTCCGGTGAGACATTTTTCCAAGGGGAGGCAAGGACATGGCCGACACCACCAACAGAACCGACGCCGAGGGCGCGACGCATATCGAGGACGAGAACGCCCGCGCGGGCGAGACGTCCGGGCGTGTGCGCTGGATTCTCTTCATCTCGACCCTGATCGCGATCGTCGCGATGAGCATCGCGTGGATCATCCCCGCCCTGCAGCAGAGCGATGTCGGAGGCGCCGGAACCGCGACCGAACGGGTCGAGGAAATGCGCGAGGACGGGGTGCCCGAAGACGAAATCCCCGCCGTCCCCACCGGCCTTCCGACAGCGCCCGAATCGACGGTCGAGGAACCGACAACGGGCGAATAGGGCGCGAAAGGAGATCCCCATGAGCAATTCGGACAGCTTCCAGACCGGGCAATACGTCAAATGGAACTGGGGCAATGGCGAAGGCCGCGGCCAGATCGAGGAACGGTTCGAGCGCGAGGTGACGCGGACCCTCCGGGGCTCGGAGATCACCAGGAAAGGCGATGCCGACAACCCGGCCTATCTCGTCAAGCAGGAGGACGGCGACCGCGTGCTGAAGCGCGGCAGCGAGCTTGAGGAATGGGACCGCGGCTGATGGATGCCGAGGAAAGGCAGGAAGTCTACGAGACCTTCCGGGACCGCGTGAACATGGCGCCGCGCGAACTCGAGGAATGGCTGGAAACCGAGGAATCGAAATCGGTCGGCATCAGCGCCGACGGCGAAGGCGGCGAAAGCAAGGGCCACAGGTCGGGCCGCATGATCGTCGAGATCAAGCGCACCAGGAAGGACGACCTGTCGGACGCCCAGTACGATCACATGAAGACCGTCAACGGCTACATCGCCCGCCACACCGCGCAGCGGCCGGGCGGCGATGTCGAAAACAGCAACTGGCGCTACAGCCTGATGAACTGGGGCCATGACCCGCTGAAGGACTGACGGGCGAGGACCGATCCCCTATTGCGCGGCCGGCGGGATGAGCGTCTCGATCGGCGGTTCGTCCCGCACGCTCGCGGCGTAACGCTGCGCCTCGCGCAGGACCCGGACCGCGTTGCGGCTCGCGATCATTTCGAGTTCGGCCTGGCTGTAGCCCCGCCGCGCGAGCTCGGCGAAGAGCGCGGGATAGCCGCTCACGTCCTCGAACCCTTCCGGCCCCGTCGGCATCCCGTCGAAGTCGCCGCCGATCCCGATCGATTCGATCCCCGCCACCTCGCGGATGTGGTCGATATGGTCGGCCATGTGGGAAATGGTCGTCGCGGGCTCGGGATTGGCGGCGTCCCATTCCTCCATCGCCGCCTCGACCTTGTCGGGCTGGCCCTGGAGGAGGGATTCCTGCCGCGCCTGCTCCGCCTCGCGCTCTGCGAACCACTGGCGACGTTCCTCGTTGAGATAGCCGGGCAGCGCGACCACCATCACGATCCCGCCGTTGTAGGGCAGGCGGCGCAGCACGCTGTCGGGGACGTTGCGCGCGTGGCCGTTGACCGCGCGCGCGCCCGAATGGCTGAAGATCACCGGCGCCCTGGCGACGTCGAGCGCGTCGATCATCGCCTCCTCGCTGACATGGGAGAGGTCGACCAGCATCCCCAGCCGGTTCATCTCGCGCACCACGTCCTTCCCGAAATCGCTGAGCCCGCCGTGCTCCGGCGTGTCGGTGGCGCTGTCGGCCCAGGGCGTGTTCGCGCTGTGGGTCAGCGTCATGTAGCGCACGCCGAGATCGTGCATCTGCCGCAGCACGGCAAGGCTCGATCCGATCGAATGGCCGCCCTCCATCCCCAGGAGCGAGGCGATGCGCCCCTCGCGAAAGGCGTTCTCGACATCGTCGGCGGTGCGGGCGAAGGCCAGCTCGTCGTAGCTTTCGATCAGGCGCTTCGTCACGTCGATCTGTTCGAGCGTCATCTGCACCGCCTCGGGCTCGGTGAGCGAGACGGGGACGTAGACCGACCAGAACTGCGCCCCGACACGCCCTTCGGCGAGCCGCTTGAGATCGGTCTGCATCACGCGCCCTTCGGGGTGCGTCTCCCCGGTTTCGGCGGTGTCGGCGAAGTCGAAACCGGCCAGCCGGTTGTCGAAACGCGCGCGCAGCTGGATCGGCACGTCGTTGTGCCCGTCGAACACCGGCGCGACTTCGAGCGCGGCATTGGCGGTTTCGACCGCGGGATCGAACTCGGTCTCGGCACGCTCGGCCTCGGGCCCGGTGGCGCGCGGTGCGGGATCCGCGGGGCGGGTGTCCTGCGCCACGGCAGGCAGCGCGCAGGCGCAGAGCACGGCGGCAAGGAGCGGGCGGGCGGCGTGTTGCATCATGGCGGTGTCTCCTTCTAGAGCCTGCGCCGAAAGGAACCCCGATGACGCAGGACCGGTCCGGAACGGGCAATAGCGCGGTCGCGCTGATCGAACAATTGCGGCTGCAGCCGCATCCCGAGGGCGGCTGGTACCGCGAGACGTGGCGCGCGGGCACGCAGCCCGGCACCGGCGGCGAGCGGGCGGCGGGGACGGCGATCCTCTTCCTGCTCAGGGCGGGCGAATCCTCGCACTGGCACCGGGTCGATGCGGAGGAGCTGTGGATCTGGCAGGCGGGCGACCCGCTCGAGCTGCGGTTGGCCGAGAGCGACTATGCCGAGGTCACGAGCCTGCGGCTGGGCGCGGATGTCGCGCAGGGCGAGGCGCCGCAGGGCGTGGTGCCGACCGGCCACTGGCAGGCGACCCGGCCGCTGACCCCGGACGAGGGCGCGCATGGCTGGTCGCTGGTGTCCTGCGTCGTGGTGCCCGGCTTCGATTTCGCGGGTTTCGAACTCGCTCCGCCGGGCTGGGAGCCGGGACAGGACACGTCCGGACAGGGCACGTCGGAAAAGGGCACGCCGGGACAGGAATGACGGCCGAGCAGGCGATCCTCGCGCTGCTGGAGGAGCGCGGCCCCGGCCGGACGATCTGCCCGAGCGAGGCCGCGAAAAGGCTGGCCGGGCCGCAGGGCGACTGGCGCGCCGTGATGGGCGTGGTGCACGAAAGCGTCGATGCCCTGCACGAGAAGGGCGAAATCGCGCTGTCGCGCAAGGGCGAACCGATCAGCCGGCGGCGCGGAGCCTACCGCATCGCGCGCCGCCGGCCGGGCGGGCCGCGAACCGTCAGCTGAGGTGCTTCGACACCGCCGCGGTCATCTTGAACATCGAGATCTGGTCGTTCCCGATCACCGCGCCGAGCTTGGCGTCGGGATTGATCTGGCGCTTGTCCTTGCTGTCCTGGAGGTTGTTCGCCTTGATGTATTCCCACACCTTGGACGTGACTTCGGCGCGGGTCATCGGGCCCTTGCCGACCACCGCCTCGAGGTCGCCCGAAAGCTGAACGGGTTTCTGCAGCGCATTATTGCCAGCCATGATCCTTCTCCTTCTTGTTATGGCAGGTCGTTCAAAAATCGTCCGTCGCAGGGGCGCCGTCGTCGGCGGTCGTGCCGGTGAAGGGCGCGGGCAGCACGGCGCAGGCGGTCACCTGGCCGGTCAGCGCCCGCACGATCTCCGCGCGCGTGGCACCGGGCATGGTGGTCAGCGGCAATTCGGTCGCGAAGGCCTGGAAGACGTAGTGCCGCGTTTCGCCCAGAGGCGGGTTGGGCAGCAGCCATTCCGAATTGCCGGCCGCGTTCTTGCCGGTGCGCGGCGGGGTCTCGCCTTCGAGCAGCTTGCCCTTCTGCCCGGGCAGGCCCCAGACGAGCCAGTGGCACTGCGGCTCCTCGCCCGGGCTCGAGGCGTCCTCGACCAGGATCACGATCTCCTGCGAGCCCGGCGGCGGCGCGCTCCATTCGAGCGGCGGCGCGACCGCGTCCTCCTCCTTGGCGGTGAAGCACGGGTCGAGTTCGTCCCCGGCGGCGAAGGCTGGGCTGGTCAGCGCGAAGCCGCCCCTGGCGAGCGTCTTCTCATCGCCGAGCGCGGCGATGGCGAGCCCGGGATGGCGCGCGCCCGCGGGCAGTTTCCCGGCGAGCCATTGCGGTAATCCTGTCATGACAGAGTCGCTTTCATTCCTGCTTGCTAGTGCGGTTGCCCGCCCGATACGAGGCGCGGGCGGCCCCTTTTGCCCCGGTTTCTGCGGAAAACTTCGCAATCTGCCGGGCCGTGGGAGCGATCGCGGCCTCGATACCACCCTCGGCCCCCGGCGAAAACCGGCTCGCGGCTTGCCCCGCGCCGCGCGGCATTGCATGAAGGGCGCTTCCGGCCGCGGGTGGAGGGCCGGGATGGGGGATCCCGTCGGACCTTTGATCAGCTTGTCGGAGTCGCACACGCCATGAAACCCGGACGCACCGCGCTCAGCGTCACCCTCGCGCTCGCCCTCGCCGCGTGCGGCGGAGGCGGCAGCAGGTCGAACGCGCCGCCCGTCGCGGGCGAGCCGACGCCCGCCCCGACGCCCGCCCCGACGCCGACCACCGCATCCTGCCCGGTGAGCGATCGGATCGCCTTCGCCGAGGATGTGCTGGACGACTGGTATCTCTTCCCCGAATTCCTCGACAACACGGTCGATCCGGCGGATTTCACCGACGTGCAGGACTACCTCAACGCCCGCGTCGCCCCGGCGCGCGCGCAAGGGATCGACCGGTTCTTCACCTTCGCCACCTCGATCGCGGAGGAAAACGCGCTGATCAATTCGGGCTCGAGCGCGGGCTTCGGCATCCGCCTCGCCTATGACGAAGGCGCGGACCGGGTCTTCGTGATCGAGGCGTTCGAGAACGGCAACGGGTTCGATGCCGGGATGGACCGCGGGACCGAACTGCTCGCGATCGGCACTTCGGCGGGCAATCTCCAGACGGTCGCCAGCCTGATGGCGAGCGGTGGTCCGAACGCCGTGATCGACGCGCTCGGCCCCTCGACGCCGGGGCTGGAGCGGGTGATCCGGTTCCGCACCGTCGAGGGCGCCGAGATCGAGCGCAGCATCGCCAAGACCGAATTCTCGCTCGACCCGGTCTCGGACCGCTACGGCGTCGAGATCATCACCGACGGGGCGAAGAAGATCGGCTATCTCAACCTTCGCACCTTCTCCGTCGGCAATGCCGACCGCCAGATCGAGGACGCGTTCGAACGCTTCGCGGCGGAAGGCATCACCGAATTCGTGATCGACCTGCGCTACAACAGCGGCGGGCTGGTGCGGATCGCGGACCTGATGGGCGATTTCCTGCGCGGCCCGAACACGGGCAAGGTGTTCAGCGAAACCGTGTGGCGCGACAGCCAGTCGCAGCGCAATTCGACCAGGCTGTTCGAGGCGACGGCGAGCTTCCAGATCCCGGGCCAGTTCGATGCCGCCGGCAATCCGCGCTTCACCGATCCCGAACCGATCGTCTCGGTCTCGCCGACGAAGATCGCCTTCATCGCCCGCCAGGGTACCGCCTCGGCGAGCGAGCTCGTGATCAATTCGATGATCCCCTATCTCGGCGAAAACGTCGCGCTGATCGGGACGGACACCTTCGGCAAGCCGGTCGGGCAATCGGGCTTCGACCTTGAGGCCTGCGACCTCAGGGTGCGGGCGACCACCTTCCGCACGGTCAACGCCGCTGGCGAGAGCGATTACTACAACGGCCTTGCCTCGGCCATGCCCGCCACCTGCGCCGCGGGGGACGACATCTCGATCGCGCTCGGCGACCCGCGCGAGGCGTCGATCCGCACCGCGCTCGATTTCCTCGCCGGGCGCACGTGCGACCCGATCGCGGCGAACGGGGACGGGGCCATCGCGGGGGCGAGCGCGGCGGAGCGGCGGGACGGGGCCGGGGCCGGACCACGCCTGCTCCAGCCGCGGCGGCCCAATCCCGCGCAGTACGAGATCCGCGGCCTGTTCTAGCGGCCGGGTGGCCCCGCCGGACAGGTTCGTCGCGGCGGCCAAGGTGGCCCTCGATGCCGAGCGCGTTCCCGCCGCGATCAGGCCGTCACGTATCCTTCCCGCGCGCCAGCAGGAAAGCGAGCAGGCCGAAGGCGAACAGCGCGTCGAGCCCGATCGCGCCCGCCACCAGCAGCGTGCCCCCCGCCCCGAAGGCCTGCGGAGCGAGCAGCGCGACCGCGCCCAGCTTGGCGACCACGCCCGCCCACAGCACGGGGGCGAGCCGTTCGGGATCGCGCGCCGCCTGGAAGAAGACGAGGCCGAAGGCGAAGACGAACAGGCCGATCAGCCGCGCATCGACATCGGCCGCAGGCGAGAACATGCCGAGCGCGCCGACCATGAAATTGAACGCCGCGGCGAGCCACAGGAACACCCGCCAGCCCTGCCCCACCGGCCGCCGCCCGATCGGCGCTCCGAGCCGGCCCTGCTTCATGGCGCTGCCGGCCCGGTGAAGCCCTAGCCCGGATTATTCACCGGCAGTGGTCTGACGGGTTGGCGGGAGTGGCGTAAGCATTTGCATTGTTGTAGGAATGTGGTTGCTTAAGCCAGACCTGCAACGGGGCAAAATATGCCACAGACCACACCCGCCGGATGCGATGATAGCGCGTCCGTATTTTCGTTTCCAGCAGTGCGCGGCAAGAAGGTCACAGCTGCGTTTGACGGCGGCAGGCTGACCTCGGATGGCGGGGTCCTGGTGCTGGCTCAGGCCGAGCGCATGATGGGGCTCTGCCAGCGGCTTGCGGCGTGTATTGCCGATCCGCGCGATCCTGCTCGGGTGGTTCATCGGCTTGAAGATATCCTGCGCGCGCGGATGTTCGCGATCGCCTGCGGCTATGAGGATGCCGATGATCTCGACGCTCTGCGCGATGATCCGGGCTTCCGCCTGGCGCTGGGCAAGCTGCCGGGATCGGGTGCGGGGTTGGCCAGCCAACCGACGATGAGCCGCTGGGAGAATGCGCCGAGCACGCGCGAGCTGGCAAAGATGCTGGGGATCATGATCGACATCTACTGCGCCAGCTACCCCACTCCGCCGGCGGCGGTGACGCTGGATATCGATGACACCTGCGACGTCGTGCACGGCTATCAGCAACTCTCCTTCTGGAACGGACATCATGGGGAGCGCTGCTTCCTGCCGATCCATGTCTACGACACGGCAACGGGCCGGCCGGTGGCGATGCTGCTGCGCACGGGCAAGACGCCTTCGGGCAAGGAGGCGGCAGGGCATATCCGGCGTCTGGTGCGCCATCTTCGCCGCCACTGGCCCGATACCCACATCACCATCCGCGGTGACGGGCATTATGGACGGCCCGAGGTCATGGCCTTCTGCGAGGCGGCCCATGTCGATTACGTGTTCGGTCTGCCGACCAACGCCGCGCTGCGCGCTGATCCGGTTATCGTCACTGCCGCCGATGCCTGCGCGGTCCGCCGCGCCGAGTGCCAACTCCCGGTCCTGCGCAGCTATGCCGAGACCCGCTACGGCGCGAAGAGCTGGAACCGCCAGCGCCGCGTCGTCGCCAGGATCGAGGCCAGCACGCTGGGCATGGATATCCGCTATGTCGTCACATCGCTAACCCAAGGCTCGGCTGAATACATCTATGACACGCTCTACTGTGCGCGCGGGCAGGCCGAGAACTTGATCAAGCTGCACAAGACCCAGCTGGCCAGTGACCGCACCTCGTGCCGGTCGGCGAACGCCAACCAGATGCGCCTGATCCTGCACACCGCTGCCTACTGGCTGCTGTGGCGCGTTCAGCAGGCGATCCCAAAGACCACCGCTCTGGCAAAAGCCGAGTTTACGACCCTGCGCCTGCGGCTGCTCAAGGTTGCTGCCCGCGTCATGGAAAGCGCCACCCGAATCCGCGTAGCGTTCGCCTCTGCGTGCCCCGATGCCGATCTGATGCGTGCCATCGTTCTCGCGCTCAAGCCTGCGCCGACGTAGCGGGCGCGGCAGTGCCGCAGAAACCCCGAGCCAAGTCCTTCAACCAGAAAAGCCCATCGATCACAGCGCGGTGAAACAGACGCCAGCGGTGCCGCACGCCCGCTCTACGCCGCCGCACGCAGCAGTGGCGTCAAGCTCGCGCCGAGAGGCGCCCAACCGCATCGCCGTGAATAAGAGAGGCTAGCTGTCGGTGAAGGCGCAGCCCTCAAGGTCGCGCCCGCCGATCTTGGCGGTGGCGGTGAAGGGATAGGTCCGGTCGGTCATCCCGTCGCTGCATTCGCCGGGGGTGATCGTCACGACGACGCCCTCCCCGCTGGCGAGCGTGCCGGTGAAGCCCAGTCCGTTGTTCCCGGCAAAGCGGGCAGCCTTGAAGCGGGTCCCGTCGATGTTCTCGGGCGTGGAATAGGCCGCCACGCCTGCCGCCTGGTCGATCGTCATGCCCCAGAAAGGCTCGTTCCCGGTCACCTCGATCACCTCGTCCTCGGCGATCCCGGAAAAAGGCTCGGTATCGCGGCCGATCGCATCGCCCTCCTCCCCCGCGCAGGCGGCGAGCACGAGGCAGGCGGCGAGAACCGCGCTGGCAGGACGGGTGGGTGATGACGGCATCGGCTTTCCTCTCCTTCGCGCCAGGGCCTTCCGTGAGCGGCCTTCGGGCCAGGTTGCGCCGGATCGACCGCTCTAATTTCCTGTTTTGCCGCGATTTACCATGTCACGCAGCGCATCGGGAATCGCTCTAATGCCTTGCCCTTTCATATGCAAAAGGCGGACCCCGTCGAGGCCCGCCTTTCTTGGATATTGCCGATGAACCGGGGCTTATTCGGGCATCAGCACCGTGTCGATGACGTGGATGACGCCGTTCGAGGCCTCCACGTCGGTCGCGGTCACGGTCGCCATGTTGCCCGCCGCGTCGGTCAGCATGACCTGCCCCTCGACCAGCGTCGCGGTGAGAGTCGGGCCGCCGACGGTTTCGAGCTCGAGGCCTTCCTCGCCCGCGGCTTCGATCGCCTCGGTCACGGCGGCGGCATCCATCAGGCCTTCGACCACGTGGTAGGTCAGGATCGATTCCAGGCGATCCGTCTCGTCGGTGGTGAGCGTCTCGACCGTGCCTTCGGGCAGCTTGCCGAAGGCTTCGTCGGTCGGCGCGAAGACGGTGAAGGGACCATCGCCGCTCAGCGTGTCGCCCAGTTCGGCGGCGTTGATCGCGGCGACCAGCGTGGTGAAGCTCCCGTCGTCCGCCGCGACCTCGACGATGTTGCCGGGCGCGGTCGCCTCTTCGGCCATCGAGGTTTCATCGGCCATCATGTCATCGTTTTCGGCGGGTTCCTCGGCGCAGGCCGACAGGCCGAGCGCGACGGCGGAAGCAATGGTGATCGTGAGCTTTTTCATCGGGTAGGCTCCTCAAGAATTGCAGTGACGGATGCGCGTTTCGCGGCGCGCGGTGAGTGGTCGGGCCGGTTTGCGTCATCCAACCCCCCCTCCCCTCGCCAATGCTCGAAGCCGTGCAGGCGTTCCATTTTTCTGCCACAATTTTGCCGCCCGGCCTGCCCGGCGCCCGCGCGACGCGGAACCCGCAGGGGCGCGCGCGGTTGCCAGCGACATGGACTGGACCCCGACCCGAGAGCGCGCGCTCGATCGCCTTGCCCGCTTCCTTCCCCGCGCAGGCAGCGACTATGCCGAAAGCCGCGGCTATGACGACGGGCCGGTCAGCGATGCGCCGGGCGAACGCGGCCGCTCCAACGTCTCGCAATTATCGCCCTGGCTTCACGCCGGGCTGATCGGCGAGGCCGAGGTGATCGAGGCCGCGCTGCGCCAGCACAGCCCGCGCGAGGCGGAGAGCTTCATTTCCGAGGTGTTCTGGCGGGTCTATTTCAAGGGCTGGCTGGAACAGCGCCCCTCGGTCTGGGAAAGCTACAGGGAAGCGCGCGAGGCGGCCATTTCGCGGCTCGAAGGCAATGCCGGGCGACGCACCGCCTATCATGAGGCCACCGCGGGCCGCACCGGCATCCCGGCCTTCGACACCTGGGCGCACGAGCTGGTCGAGCACGGCTATCTCCACAACCACGCGCGGATGTGGTTTGCGAGCATCTGGATCTTCACTTTCGAGCTCGACTGGGAACTGGGCGCGGATTTCTTCCTGCGGCACCTGCGCGATGGCGATGCCGCCTCCAACACCCTGTCCTGGCGCTGGGTCGGCGGGCTGCACACGGCGGGCAAGACCTATCTCGCGCGGGCCGACAACATCGCGCGCTACACCGCGCACCGGCCGGGCGGGCCGCTCGCCGCGGAGGGCCTCGCCGGGGACGCGCCGCCGCTTCGCGAGGAGCGCGAACACGCGCGGCGCGCGCTCGACCTGCCCGGTCCGGTCAGCCCGCAAGCGCTTGCCGAGCCCTACGCGCTCATCCTCCACGACGAGGCGGCGAGCCACGTCCCGATCGCCCTGCCGGCCCGCCCGGCGCTGGTGATCGGCGCGGCGCGGCCCGAGGCGCGCTCCCCGCGCGAGGTGGGCGAGCCCGCGGCGCAATTCGCGCGCGGCGCGGTGGAAAGCGGGATGGCGCAAGCGGCCCGCGCCTTCGGCTGCGGGTCCTGCCGGTGGGAGGAAGGGGACGACCTTCGCGCGATCCTGGCGGACGCCGGGATCGAGCGGGTCGCCTGCCCCTATCTCCCGATCGGCTGGACGCACGACGCGCTGATGCCGGCTCTCGCCCCGCTGGCGGAGGATGGGCGCGCCGCCTTCCTGCTGGGCGATCTCGCGCGGGCGACCTGGCCGCACGCGCGCGCCGGATTCTTCCGGGTGAAGAAGGAGATCGAAGCGATCCTCGGCGAGCTCGGCATCACCGGCGCGAACCCGCCCGGCGACCTGCCGGGCTGACCCCGGCGCTCCTGCCCTCCTCGCCCGCGCGGCCGCCGGATCATCCTTGCCGGGCAGCGCTGCGGGCCGAGGCCAAGATCGGGCACGCCCAAGCCGACGTCGAGCCCGCTGCACACCCGCCCACGCCGGTCGCGCCGGACGCCGGGCACCCGTCAGGCCTTTACAGCACCTTGTCGGGGCGCGCTGCGTGCTTGTCCTTTTCGCCCTTGCCGAAATGGCGTTCGAGCCGTTGGGCGAGCGTCGTGGCGGCCTTGCGCGCGGCGTCGTCGACCTTGTCCGCCCTCGCCGTCACGCCGATCGGCTTGCCGCCGCGCGGGCGGGCCTCGATCGTGCAATGCTTGTCGGCCGCGCCGTGCTTGGCGCCGTTGTCGTCGGCCACATGGACCTCCACCCGCGTCAGCCGTTCCTCAAAACGGGCGAGCTTCTGCCGCACCGCCGCCTCGATCCGTTCGGCGACGTTTTCGGTCCCCATGACGGAACTGTTGGTGTTGAACTGGAACTGCATCGCTAGGTGCCTCCTTGCTTGTGTTGTAATCGCCCACCGTATCGGACGAGGGGCCTTTCCTGCAAGCCAGGGAATGAACCGGCGATTGCGACAGGGCCGGGGCCACGCACGGTGCGCCCCATGCGATCGAAATGCCGATCGGCGTGCGATCGGCGTGCGATCAGTCCGCGGAGGACGCCTCGGCCGCCTCGGCCGCCTCGGTCGCCTCGGCCTCGCGCCGGGCGGCGCGTTCGGCATCGGCCTTTTCGCGTTCCACGGCGGTCTTGCGCGCCTGTTCGGCGAGCCCGCGCCAGGTCTTTTCCGAACGCAGTTCGCGTTCGCGCACGTTTTCGAGCTTCGCCTGCTTGGCGGCCTTGGCCGCTTCGTTGGCGCGTTCGGTGTAGAATTCGTAGGTCTGGGCCATCGGGGGCCTCCTCGTGTGGGGGTTGGTCGCGGCGGGACAGGCGCGCGGGGAACGTTGGCCGCCCCCCGCGCTCCGTCCGTCCGGCGTCAGTCCGCCGCGACGAGGTTGATCGCGCTTTCCTTGCCGTTGCGGCCGGTTTCGACCTCGTAGTTGAGGCGCTGGTCGCGATCGAGCGTCTGCATCCCGGCGGCATGGACCGCGGTGATGTGGACGAAGCTGTCGGCGGAACCGTCATCGGGCTGGATGAAGCCGTAGCCCTTGTCGGTGTTGAAGAATTTCACGGTGCCGGTCTTGGCCATAAGTCGTTCCTTTCAAGAACGTTGGGTTTGCCGGGGAGCGACATGCCCCCGGCTCGTGCGTCAAATCGTTCAGGGGAAAGGAAGTCGTCGTCTGGTTTACGCCGGGGGCCGGTTCCGCGTCGGAACGCGGGGCCAGGCGGCGAGTCAAAATACGAAGTCCGTCGCAAATTCCGACGTCAGCAAGGGCCTTGTAGCACGGCTTGCGGGATTCTCCTAATCGTGGGGTTAAGTGGCTCTTTGCGCAGGGTTTTATGTTTGCGGAGGTCTTTTGTTTGCGCAGAGTCTCTTGTTTGAGCAGCCCGTCCGGGCTGCGATATCCTCGCGCCTTCGGCGCTGCGGGCGGGCGGTCGCCCTTGCGGCGGCTGCGCCGCCGGAACAGTTCTGCCTTCGCGCGTTCGTGCAAAAGCCATTGGCGCGAGGCCTCGCATGGTTGCGCGGGAACCGGTCGCGCAGCGACCGCGAGGCCACGCGGCCGAGCCGCAGGTGCCCCGCCGCACCAGCGGCGGGAACAGCACCGAGGACGCGCCGCCGGATGGCGGCGCACGAAACAAGAAAGTTTACAAAGTTTACACCCTGTCACCTTTCCTCGTCGCGCGCATATTCCTGTAAAATCGCCATTATTTCCTCGTCGGAGGGTTCGGACGGACACGGGGCGGGGAGCGAAAAACGCCGGATCGCCTCGATCTCGCCCGGGTCATCGGGGCTGGCGGCGCCGGTTTCGACCTCCTCGCCCGCCTCGACCTTTTCGAGCAGCGCCTCGAAATCGCGCGCGTGGCGTTCGGCCATCGGGCCGAGCCGCCCGAAATTCGGATTCCCGCCGAGCGTGAAGCGGCCCAGCAGCGCGACCGTCAGCCGCTCGTCATAGCGGCGGTAGGAGCCGACCTGCTCGCCCTGGTAATATACCGGCACCTCGACCCCGTTCAGCGCCCGCTCGAGCGCGGCATGGGCGAGCACGTCATAGGAATGGTGAAAGGCGACCTCCCAGGCGAGATCGAAGGGCTTGCCCTTGAGCCGCGAGCGCAGGCGATAGGCCGACTGGCGGGACCTGCCGACCGAGCGCGCGGCCTCGGTGACGGAATGCGTCGCCGAAAGCGCGCGCAGGAAGGCGGCCTGGGTTGCGAGGGTCCAGCCGTCCTCGCGGATCTTGCGACGGCTGGCGGAAGGGGCGGAGCGGGGGGCGGGTTCGTGCGGCATCCGGGGAGGATGCAATGGGATGGGGGGAGTAGGAAAGGGGGATAGATGGCTACGACGGTGGCAGCCATCCTCCTGATTCAAGCCGTTCGAATGCAATATCGATCTGCCGTTGAGTGAAATTAGATTTGCGCTTGCTCCAGAGCCCGAACACATCGCGTACGTCCGTGGAGTTCCGCGCACCTTCTTGCCATATAGCCCAATGAGTCGTTGCTAGAAGCTCTAGGCCGAGCGGCGTTTCGAAACCTCGCACAAGCTCATCAATGCGGCCGAAAGTAATCGCAGTTTCCTTATCAGCTTCGATGACAAGTTGCGCAGCTTCAAGCGCACCGGGAACGATCTCAATTTTTTTGTCAGGTTGGTCGCCGCCGAAGCCGTATCCAGCCGTGTAGTAACCCTCCATATCATTCAAGACATGACGTAAATTCTCAGCGTACGGCCCGTAATGTGCCTTCTGGAAGCGCAGGCGCATATTTAACCCGCCACTTTGCAAAAAATACGCCAGCTTGTGCAATTCGAGAAGAGTAATATTCGGCTCCATCAGCCCACGCATGTATCTGTCGATGAGGCTCACTAGTGCCGCCCGGAGGGGAGATAACGTCGGGCCCGCCTTTTTACGTTGCCGCTTTATTTTGTCTGCATCAGGAAGAGGCTCGAATAAAATAACTTTAACCAATTCCAAGTCCCCTAGCGCGTGGATGATGCGAGCTTTGACTGCGGGCCATGGCAGTCCTCCCAAACCAGAACCCAATGGCGGAAGTGCAATTGATTGAATACGCCGCTCAACGATAACGGATCGGAGATCAATTAGGCCTGCTTCAATATCTTCCAATCGACTATTGCCCCGCCAATGTCTTTTGGTCGGAAAATTGATGATGAAGCGAGGGTTCGTTAGCTGATTTGTCGTATGCACATGCATCTTACCAGGAACGACCTCTCCGGCTGCGCAGGCGATAGCGTAATCTTCGAAATTCGAGGGATAGGCATCCTTAAATTGTAAAGCGATGCCTCGCCCCATGACACCGACACAATTTACCGTGTTGACCAAGGCCTCGGCGTCGGCGGTCAGCAAGTTTCCTTGTGCAACTTGGATCATTTCTCTCTCCCCCTCCGTCAATAATACCATGCACGGATTATCTCGATATTGGGGCGATGGACCGTGCTGGGTATCGCGTCGGACACGTGTTGGGCGACGGTCTGATCGATGACACCCACCCGCTCTACCAAGGCCCAAGGGAACCCACCTTCGAGCAAAAATTCGGCCTGCTTAGCGTCCTTTGTTTCTGGCGTACTGAAGTCAGTTCCTAGGACCGCCGGCCAGTTCAGCTCTGGGAGATCTTCCCAGTCAGTGCGGAACTCAGCGTAGTTCGCAGAAGCATTGCCTAGGGTGAAGGCCCAACGTTTGTCTCGAACCCGCGCCCACTCCACAACGGCCTTCATATCGGCTTGCAGATGCACAATCGGCCTCTGCCCTCCTCTGTAATTGAGGTTCGGATGGTTCGCTTTGTGAATTACGTAAAGCATCAGCGATCTAGAACAAAAATAGAACGGAACGCAAGCCCCGACAGTCAGCCCGAGATGCCCGTCGACGGGACGGGACAGGCGGTGTGCTTTCAAACTCTGCATGCCTATGACGGTGCCGCAACCGTCGCGTCCGTTCATTTCGGTATCTGGCAACAGGCCCCCAGCAGCGATCACTGACGGCAAGCGATCGACATGCAGAATATGGTAGATTTTTGGGCGATCAGGCGGCGCGCTCATCCACGTCGAATAATCCGCTTACGGCATATGAACAAGCGAACTCGCGTCAGCCCCTCACCCCCGCACGATCTCCTCCGCCAGCACGGCGACGGTCACGCCCATCAGCTCCACCTTAAGCTCGTTGTAGGCGCGGCTCCCGTCCGGCGACAAAGTCAGCCGCTGGGTCACGTCGTAATTGCCGTCCATGCGGTAGCTGATCGTCAGCAGGTTGCCTTTCGCATATAGCTCCACCAGCCCGTCGGCGTCGGTCAGCGCGCCCTCCCAGCGGCCTTCGCCTGCTTCACGGATTTCCCAGCGGCGGGTGCGCGGGGGCTTGTCGCCCTCGAACACCACCTGCTCCAGTTCGAGCACGCCGGGGCGCAGCATCCGCCCGGCGCTTTCGACCCGCAGCGGGACCGTGCCGGAGACGACCTTGTCGAGTTCGCCCCGCCCCGTGCTCATGCCGGCGAAGAACACCAGCGGGTCGAAAAAGGGCGCCTCGGCGCGCGGGACGGGGTCGAAGCCTTCATCGGGCAGGGTGGCGCAGGCGGCGAGCGCGAGGAGCGCGGCGGGGAGCGGCGCCGCGAGGGCGGCGCGCGGCCTCATGCGCCGAAGCTGCCGGCGGGCCAGGAGATGAGCAGCGCGCCGCGCAGGTCCCCGGGCTCGAACCCGGTCGCGGCGTCATCCGGGTAGAGGCTTTCGATATGGGCCTCAAGCTCGGGATCGATGGCGGGGCCATGGCAGGCGGAACAGGGCTGTTCGGCCATGGGGATCGCGCTGAGAAAATGGACCCGCCCGTCCTCGGCCTGCCAGATGCGGCGGGCGGGCGCGCCGTCCACGACCGGCTCTGCCGCGAGCGAATCGTATTGCGCCTGCATTTCCGGGGGCACGCCGCCCTGCGGATTGCGGTGGAGCGCGGCGATGCGGGTGACGCGCGCGCCGCTTTCCTCCGAAGCGGATTCGGCCAGCGCGGGGGCGACCTGCTGGCACACGCTGACGGCGTTCTTCGCGCCTCCGGTCTCAAGCGCGCTCTTGAGCTGGGTCCTGAGGTCCGCGGCGAAGCCCTGCGCGATCGGCGCCGAACGCGCCGCGACCGCCGCTTCGTCGAGCGGGGCGGGCGCGGGTTCGGTTTCGTCCCCGCCTTCGCCCCCGCCCGCACACGCGGCGAGCGCGAGCGGCGCCCATGCCGCCAGGAACCCGCGCCCGGTGATGCGCCCGTCGTTCATCTGCTTGCCTCCTCGACCTGTTCGCCGCCGATTACCGCGTTCGCCGCGCTGAGGAAATAGCGGCTGCGCGCAAAATCGATGAAGCGCGCCTCGTCGGCTGCGAGGATCGCGGCGTGGCGGCGGGCTTCCTCGCTCGACCCGGCCGCGGCGAGCGCCGCCTCGCTGTCGAACCAGATTTCCGCGATGCCGTCGAAATCCTCGCCCTCGCCGCAGGGGATGCCCTGCGCCCCGGCGAGGCGGCAGGCAAGGTCGCTCGTCAGCGTGTGCTGCTGGTGATAGCGGCGGATGCCGAGCGCCTCGCTCGCCGCGACGACCAGCGGGGCGTGGGTTTCGCGCCAGTAGCGCTGAAACTGCGCGCGGGTGAGCGTCGGCAGGCGGTGGAGGCAATAGGTGATGCGGATCATGCGGGAGGCCTTGCGAACCGGACCCGGCGGCGGCCATGGCCCCGCCGGGTCCTCTCCATCCTATTGCGTCCTCATTCGGCGGCGTCCTCGGGCAGGTAGAGGCGGCGGCCCTTGGCGTCGTAGAGCCTGCTCATCTCCTCCATGCCCTTCTCCGCCTCTGCCACCGCCTCGGGCGAGGTCGCGGCGAGGAAGCTGTCGGGGTCCGAATTCTGCTTTGCCGCGAAATCGCGCACTTCCTGGCTGATCTTCATCGAGCAGAACTTCGGCCCGCACATCGAGCAGAAATGCGCCGTCTTCGCGCCTTCGGCCGGCAGGGTCTGGTCATGGTACTGCTCGGCCGTGTCGGGATCGAGGCTGAGGTTGAACTGGTCGCGCCAGCGGAATTCGAAACGCGCCTTGGAGAGCGCATCGTCGCGGACCTGCGCCGCCGGATGGCCCTTGGCGAGGTCGGCTGCGTGCGCGGCGAGCTTGTAGGTGACGACGCCCACCTTGACGTCGTCGCGGTCGGGCAGGCCGAGATGTTCCTTGGGCGTGACGTAGCAGAGCATCGCGGTGCCGTACCACCCGATCTGCGCCGCGCCGATGCCGCTGGTGATGTGGTCGTATCCCGGCGCGATGTCGGTGACGAGCGGGCCGAGCGTGTAGAACGGCGCTTCGCCGCAGGCGGCGAGCTGCCTTTCCATGTTCTCCTTGATCTTGTGCATCGGGACATGGCCCGGGCCTTCGATCATCACCTGCACGTCCTGTTCCCAGGCGCGCTTGGTCAGCTCGCCCAAGGTGTAGAGCTCGGCGAACTGGGCTTCGTCATTGGCGTCGGCGATCGATCCGGGGCGCAGGCCGTCGCCCAGCGAATAGGCGATGTCATAGGCCTTCATGATCTCGGTGATCTCGTCGAAATGTTCGTAGAGGAAGGACTCCTTGTGGTGGGCGAGGCACCATTTCGCCATGATCGACCCGCCGCGGCTGACGATGCCCGTGACCCGCTTTGCCGCCATCGGCACGAAGGGCAGGCGAACGCCGGCGTGGATGGTGAAGTAGTCGACGCCCTGTTCGGCCTGTTCGATCAGCGTGTCGCGGAAGATTTCCCAGGTAAGGTCCTCTGCCACGCCGCCGACCTTCTCCAATGCCTGGTAGATCGGCACGGTCCCGATCGGCACGGGGCTGTTGCGGATGATCCATTCGCGCGTGTCGTGGATGTTGCGGCCCGTCGACAGGTCCATGATCGTGTCCGCGCCCCAGCGGGTCGCCCAGACCATCTTGTCGACTTCCTGCGCCACGTCCGAGGCGACCGCGGAATTGCCGATATTGGCGTTGATCTTGACGAGGAAATTGCGCCCGATCGCCATCGGTTCGCTTTCGGGGTGGTTGATGTTGGACGGGATGATCGCCCGCCCCCGCGCCACTTCGGAGCGGACGAATTCGGGGGTGATGACATCGGGGATTTCCGCGCCCCAGCTTTCCCCGTCGCGCACGAGGTCCGCGGCGATCTCGCGGCCGAGGTTCTCGCGTTCTGCGACATATTCCATTTCGGGCGTGATGATGCCGCGCCTCGCATAGTGCATCTGCGTGACGTTCGCGCCCGCTTTCGCCCGCAGGGGACGCTTCACGACATTGGGGAACTGCGCGACCCCGCCCGAACGGTCGGGACCGAGTTGCCCGTTGTCCTCGGGCCTGACCTCGCGGCCCTCGTAATCCTCGACATCGCCGCGCGCCATGATCCACTCGCGCCGCAGCGCCGGGAGGCCCGCGTGGATGTCGATGTTCGCATCCGGATCGGTGTAGGGGCCGGAGGTGTCGTAGACGCGCACCGGCGGCTCCCCGCCTTCGAGCATGATCTCGCGCATCGCGACTCGCACGCCGGTTCCGGTGCGCGCGCCGACATGGATCTTGCGGCTGCCGCGGATGGGTCCGGTGGTGACGCCGATTTCGACGGGGCTGTTGATGTCGGCCATGAAAGCTCTCTCCTCATGGACGAAGAAAGCGGTTTCTGGGTGCCGACCAGACCACTCCCTCCGCCGATGCTAATCGGTTCAGGTTCGACGGGTCGTGTGGAGCATACCCACACCTCTCAGGCTTTCCGTTTGCCCATCCGCGCGCGAGGCGAGGATGGCGGAGCTGCCTCCCCGGGGTGCGACGACACATACAGGTTTTGCCGGGCGGTGTCGAGACTTGCCGGCGTCAGACCAGCACGAAGGCCGATGCGCCGGCCGCCGATCCGCTGACGATCCTGTCGAGGGTCGAGCCGCGCACCGCGACCTCGTGCGGGGTCCCCTGCGCGAAGGAGGTGACGAGCTGGAGCGCCGCCGCACCGGGGAAATCGGCATCGTTGAAGGTCGAATCGAGAATCTCGACCCGGCCGGGGTCGGTCGTGGCGGGCGAATTGTGAATACCGAAGATGTTCTTCGCCGCCGCCGCCTCGCTGGTGCAGCCCTCCATCACCATC
Organism: Erythrobacter sp. HL-111; assembly: GCF_900105095.1. NCBI lineage: Bacteria > Pseudomonadati > Pseudomonadota > Alphaproteobacteria > Sphingomonadales > Erythrobacteraceae > Erythrobacter > Erythrobacter sp. HL-111. Next base: position 1,636,175 of record NZ_LT629743.1, read on the forward strand.
AGGTGTCCGTTGGACAGGCCGCAGCCCTGCAGCCAGGTCTGCTGGAGCGGCGAGCCGACGAAACGCACGTTCTTCATCACCGAGACGAGCGGGAAACGGAGGCTCGCGCCATCGCGCTCGTCGCGGCGGCTGAGACCGTTCGCGTTGTCGATGTGGAGCGCATAGCCCCGCCCCCGGTTCTCGATCTCCATGTCCTCGATCCGGAACGAGAAGGGCGCCTCCAGCACCGGCGCGGTGCCGCCGGTATCGGGCAGGAAAAGGCGGGTGTCCCCGCGTCCGCGCAGGGTGACGAACGGCGGGACGAGCAGCCCTTCGTCGATGCCGCCGCTGCGCAAGGCGGGCATTTCCTCCGACCAGCCGTCATCGACGCATTCGATCAGCACCTGGTTCGAAAAGGCGGCGATGTCCGAACAGGGAAAGGTCGAACGGGCGATCGGCGTGCCCGTGCGATAGAGGCTGCGGATCGCGGCGGCGAAGCTGTTGAAATGGGTCGCACCCGCCGCGCCCGCCCCGACCGTCAGGCGCACCGCCGGTTCCGCCGCGGCGGCGAAGCGGGCGTGGATATCCTCGCGGGTGAGCACGCGATCGGGCTCGATGCCCGCTTCGGCCGGGGCGGTGTAGGTGGTGAGCGCGGTGCGGTTCCAGTCGATCCGCGACCAGTCGACCCGGGCGAGCGCGGTGATGCCCGTGTAGGAGGGCAGGGTGCGCTGCGAGAACAGCACCGTATCCGGTATCCCGCCGGTGAAATCGCGGTCCCCCTGCCGCGCCCACATCGCGACATCGGTGCCGCTCGCGGCGTCCCGCAGGATCAGCCGCACGCGGTAGAGGTTCGATCCCGGGAAGAAGGCGGTTTCGTAGTTCAGCAGGTAATCCGCTGCGGGATCGCCGCCCTCGACATGGATGTCGGTGACGAGCGCGCGCAGGTAATCGTCGGCCACCGCCGCCCGGAACGGCGAATTCGCGGCCTGCGTGGGAGTGGGGGTCGGGGTCGGGATCGGCGTGGGCGTCGGCGCAGGGGCCGGGCCGGAAGGCGGGCCGCCGGTCGCTGGCGGCTGCGAACCGCTCCCGCTCCCGCTCCCGCCGCCGCCGCCGCCGCACGAGGCCAGCGCAAGCGCGCTCGCACCGGCAAGGACGCCCCTTCTCGAAAAGTGCAAGATGCCGCTCCCGTCTGGTCGCGCGGTCGTCGTGCGCAAAATGGATGTTGTCCTTGTGGGCTAGCACCGATCCGGAGGCAACACCGTTACCGGCTTTCCCTTTGAACGGCCTAGGTTCTTTCCCCGAGAGCCCGCGAAGGAAAGGCCGCGCCCATGCGGGGTGCCGCCGGCGCCTTCCCCCGTCATGCGAAGGAAAGACCATGCCCCGTCCCGCGCCCCGGATCGTCCCTCCCGCACCGCTCTGCCCGGCTGCGGCTGCGCTCGCCCGCATGGCGCTTGCCGCCGCCGTCCTTGCCGCGCTGGTCGCCGGTGCGCCCGCCGCGGCGGACGGGGCGGCCCAATGCACGCTCGACGGTGTTTCCCCGCCCGTGGTCGCCACGGCCGAGGACGGGCTCCAGTGCGGCCGCACGGCAAGCGCGGGGGGAAGCTTCGCCACGGCTCTCGGCAACGACGCCGATGCCTCCGGGGACCGCGCGGTGGCGGTCGGCAACGCCGCCCGCGCGCCCGGCACGGCGAACACCGCTATCGGCCAGTTCGCCCGGGCGGGGACCACGGCCGCCACCAGCAATGCGAGCGCGCTGGGCCAGGGCGCGCTGGCCGATGCCTCGGGCGCGACCGCGCTCGGGGCGGGCAGCCGGGCGACCGGCGGAAACGCGGTCGCGATCGGGCTGTTCTCGGACGCGGGGGCGGACAATGCGATCGCGGTCGGCCGTTTCGCCGATGCCGGAGCGGCGGGCGCGATGGCGCTCGGCCGGTCGTCCGCCGCGACGGCGGCGCGGGCGCTCGCGATCGGCGAACTCGCCGACGCGCGCGAGGCGGAAAGCATCGCGCTCGGCGGATCGGCCGATGCGAGCGCGGCGGGCGCGATGGCCCTCGGTCAGGGCAGCGCGGCGAGCGCACAGGGCGCGGTCGCGCTCGGCCGTCTCTCCGTCGCCGACGAGGCGAACACGGTCGCGGTCGGATCGGCCAGCCTGCAGCGCCGGATCGTCCACGTCGCCGCCGGGATCGCCGACAGCGACGCGGTCAATCTCGGCCAGTTGAACAGCGCGCTCGGCGATGCGATCGCCGGGATCGAGGTCGGCGCGCCGACGCCCTATCTCGCGATCAGCTCGGCGGGGATCGCGGCGAGCTCGAGCGGGACCGACACGATCGCGCTCGGGCGCGAGGCGAACGCGGAAGGGCTCAACACCACCTCGCTCGGATCGGGCACCACGGCGACCGGCGTGCAATCGACCGCGGTCGGATCGGGCGCGGGGGCGACGGGGGTGGGCGCGCTCGCCTTCGGTGCCTTCTCTCAGGCGCGCAGCAGCTTTTCGACCGCGCTCGGCTATTCCGCCTTCGCGCCCGCGGACCAGGCGACCGCGATCGGCAACCGCGCGCAGGCGACGAACCTCGGGGCCACCGCGATCGGGTTCGAGACCCGCGCGCTCGCGACCGATTCGGCGGCGATCGGCACAGGCGCGGCGGCGAACCATGCCGGCGCCACCGCGATCGGCGCGGGCGCGGCGACCAGTGCGGCGCGGCAGGTCGCGCTCGGCGGGGCGGGCAGCGCGGTGAGGATCGGCGACATCGAGGCCTCGACCCTCGCGCAGGTCGGCCCGGTCGATGTCGTCACCGTCGATGCTAACGGCACGCTCGGGCGGCAGCAGGCCGCGAGCGCCGCCGCGGTCGCCAACATGCGGGTTTCGATGAACAGCCTCGCGGCGATCACCGACGCGCAGTTCGGCGCGCTCGAAAACCGGGTGAACGGCCTCGATGCGCGCCTCGCAGGCCTGGACTTCCGGCTCGAGGAGGTCGACCGGCGCGCGCGCGGCGGGATCGTGGCGGCGATGGCGCTGGCCGGGCAGATGGTGGTGCCGGACAGCAATCTATCGGTCAGCCTCAACGCCTCGACCTTCGGCGGCGAACAGGGCTTTGCCGGATCGCTCGCGGCGCGGCTCGGGCAACGGCTCTACCTCTCGGCCGGCATCGCCGGGTCGAGCGCGCCGGAAAGCACCGGCGGGCGGGTCGGCCTCGCGGTCGGTTTCTGAGCGCCGCACCGCGTTTGCGCCGCCCGGAGCGCAAGCCATTCCGGGGCAAGCGGATTTTCGGGTTTCCCGGCCCGCACCCCGGCCTTAAGGCACGGGACCTGCGGGGATGCAGCGCAATCGATCAAGAGGCAGGAGGAACAGTCCCGGTCATGGCGTGTTCGAGGCGATCCTTTCTTGCGGGCGCGAGCGCGCTCGCCCTTACGGCCTGCGGCGGCGGAGGGAGCAAGCCCGCCGCGCCGCCCGCCGCGTCGCCCTCCCCCTCGCCGACGCCCGGCCCGACGCCGACCCCTTCGCCCGCCCCGACGCCGACCCCGACGCCGGCCCCGTCCCCTGCGCCGAGCCCGCCGCCGTCCGGCAACGACCCCTATGATCCGACCGCCACCGCGCTCGACCCCTACCTGGCCGCGATCACGCGCGAGCTCGTCCTCACCAATGCCAAGGCGCGCGATTACCGGGTCTCGCTGGTCGAAACCTCGCTCTCCCGTTTCCGGATGCACATCTGGGACGAACAGCTCGGACGGCAGGTCGCGTTCTTCGAGCTGCGCGATCCCGATTACGACGACCTGCCCGAGCGGATCCTGCTCAATTCCACCAACCCGCTCGATTCGCGGCAATTCTCGGGGATGCAGGGCTGGATCAAGCTCGATCCGGCGGGGATCGTGCCGAGCGCCGCGGTCTTCCAGTTCGCCACCTTCGAGGAAGGGCGGATCAACCGCCGCAACGTCTCCACCCGCAGCGATTACACCGACAGGCACTGGGCGGACGGTTTCGACGAGGTCATCGCGGTCGGCCCGACGCGGGAATTCACGACGATCCGCGCCGCGCTCGAAAGCCTCTATGACGGCGGCCCGCTGGCCGATCCCGACAATCCCTCGCAACTGCCGGTGTGCCTGCGCGCGAACCCGTTCCACCGCATCGCGCTGGTGTTCGATCCCAAGGAGACGCCCTATCTCGGCGTGAGCGAGCACGTGCCCGACTGGGTCTGGCTCGGCGGGCGCACGCGCGAGGGCGTGGTGTTCGAACACGCGCCGGGCGCGCAGCGCTCGATCATCGAAGGGCACGCGAACACCGGCGCGTTCGATCTTACCATCCGCGCCACCGCCCCGCCCGGTTCCGGCGGCAGCCTGCGCTATGGCTGGCACACCGATCACGTGCACGTCTTCCAGACGCCCGACAGCGAGGGCGAGGTCAATCGCAACTACACCGCCGAATTCCGCCGCGTGCGCTTCGTGGTCGGGCCGCGCGCGAACGCCCAGGTCTTCGGGGCCGGCATCGGCGTGCAGGCCGCCGTGATCTTCCGCGACTGCGTGTTCGACTGCGAGAACTCCGGCTATCGCGGCATCCTTGCCGCGGCGAACAATTCCTCCGGCACGATCGGCGGCGGGCGCTTCACCTTCGTCGGCTGCCGCGACGCGAGCGGGCGGACCGGCTCGCCTGCGACGATCGGGGTGCAGGCCAAGACCCGGGCGGACGAACCGGGCGTCGTCAGGATCGACGACTGCGCGGATTTCCGCCGCATCGCGTTGAGCGGCGATCATCCCGGACAGTGGCGGCTGACCGGGAACACGCCGATGGAGGTCGTCTCGCAGATCCCCGGCGACGACATGACCGGCTGAGAGCGGGCGAACGGCCCACGACGCCGCGCTCCCGTGGGGCCGCACCCGATGGCGCCGCATCCGATCGCGCCGCATCCGATGGCGCCGACCGGGCCGCGGCGCGAATTGCTGCGACCGAGGTCGATAAGCCCCCCTCCGCCCGCCCCTCCGCCGGGGGCCGGATGGCCGCGCCGTCGCCGCCTGCGCCCCGCGCCTGCGTCGCCGCCGCCATGTCCCGCCCCCGCAAACCCGCCCGCGTCCCGGACGCTCGCGGCGCGCCCGGTCGCGCCCACGTTGCGCTCACCGGCGCGGCCGTTATGTACGCGCGCAGCACGCCGTCACGGCAAGGAAAGGATCCCAATCCGAATGACCCGCATCACCCTTCTCGCCGCCGCGCTCACCGCCTCGGTCTCGCTCGCCGCGACCGCCGCCAGCGCGCGCCCGATGACGCCCGAGGACGTGGCGAAGCTCGAGGCGCTGGGCGCGATGGCGGTCGCGCCCGACGGGAGGAGCATCGCCTACACCACCGGATCGCACCCCGACGTGACCGAGGGCGAGGAGGACGGCGGCTATCGCGGCGAGCTCAAGGTGGCGACCGGCCCGAACGAGGCGCGCGCCTATCTGCCCGACGACATCAGCCCCGGACAGGTCGCATTCGCCCCCGACGGGTCGATGGTGACCTTCCTCTGGGCCAGGGACGCGGACGAAACCGCCGTCTGGGGCGTGCCGGTCGCGGGCGGGACCTACCGGAAACTCGCCGCCGTGCCGGACGCCGGCGTGCGCGCCTACGAGATCGCGCCCGACGGCAAGGCGATCTACATGCTCGCCGGGCCCGGCCCGGACGAGCGGCGCGAGGCCGAACACGAGGCGGGCTTCGATGCGAAGGTCTACGAGGAGGAATTCCGCCCCGCCCGCCTGTTCGCGGCGACGATCGGCGAGGAACCGGACGAGAACCCGCGCGAGATCGCCCTGCCCGGCTTCGTCAGCGCCTTCGACGTCGCGCCCGACGGCGAGCGCGCGCTCGTCCTGACGGCGCCCACCCCGCTGGTCGACGACAGCTACACCTCGATGCGCGTAAACCTGATCGACCTCGCCACCGGCGAGGTGACCGCGGTGGTCGAGACGCCGGGCAAGCTCGGCGATGTCGAATGGTCGCCGGACGGGACGCAATTGTCACTTATCGCGGCGGTCGACATGAACGATCCGGCGGCCACCACGCTGCACCTCGTCGATGCGGCGACCGGCGAATATCGCGCGCTCAACGCCGGGGCCGCGGAAGCCGCGGTCGATGCCGAATGGCTCGATGACGGCCGGCTCGCCGCGGTCATCCACATCGGCGCGCGCTCGGCCCTGCGGATCTACGATGCCGACGGGGCGCTGGCGGAGGAACACGATCCCGGCTCGCTCATCCTCACCCGGGTCGAGGCGGCGGGCGGAACGCTCGCGGTCGCGGCCGACAGCCCGCTGCACCCGAGCGAGCTTTTCGTGTGGGATTCAGGCGCCCCCGGCTCGGAGGAAACCGGCAAGTTCCGGCGCTGGACGACGCACAATCCCTGGCTGGCCGAAATCGATTTCGGCAGGCAGCGCCGCTACACCTACACGGCCACCGACGGGCAGGAGATCGAGGGCGTGCTGATCGAACCGGTCGGCGGCGCTCCGGCGGGTGGCGCGCCGACCATCATGAACATTCACGGCGGGCCCGAGGCGCACGAAAGCAACGGCTGGCAGACCGCCTATTCCAAGCCCGGCCAGGTCGCCGCGGGACAGGGCTATGCCGTGTTCCTGCCGAACTATCGCGGCTCGACCGGCTACGGTGTCGCCTTCGCCAAGCAGCACCAGGGCAGGTATACCGACCCAGAATTCCGCGACATCGTCGATGCGAAGAAGGCGCTGGTGGCCGAAGGGATCGCCGATCCCGACCGCACCGGGATCACCGGCGGGTCCTATGGCGGCTATGCGAGCGGATGGGGCGCGACCTATTATTCGGACGAATTCGCCGCCGCCGTGATGTTCGTCGGCATTTCGAACCAGGTCAGCAAGTTCGGCACGGGCGACATTCCCAACGAGATGCACAACGTCCATTCGCTCGCCTGGCCCTGGGAGGACTGGCTCGGGATGCTCGAGGTTTCGCCGGTCTATCACGTCGACAAGGCGAACACCCCGATCCTCATCATGCACGGCGAGGACGACACGCGGGTCGATCCGGGCCAGAGCCTCGAGCTCTATCGCAGCATCAAGCTTAGGAAGCCCGAGGTCCCGGTCCGACTGGTGTTCTATCCGGGCGAGGGGCACGGCAACCGGGGCGCGGCGGCGCGTTACGATTACAACCTTCGCATGATGCGCTGGTTCGACACCTATCTCAAGACGGGCGACCGCCGCGCGCCCCTGCCCGACCCGCGCCCGACGCTCGCCGAAGGCGCGGTGGCGACAGGCGAGGAATAGGGCCATCGGGCGGGGCAGCCGGAAACTGCCCCACCCCTTCGCAGGTCAGCCCCGTCCCTTCGCAGGTCAGCAGCGCCCCTTCGCAAATCAGAACGTGTAGCCGACCCCGATCCCGCCGATGAACTGGTCGGGATTGCCGCGCAGGGCCGTGTAGGGCGTGTCTTGCGCGTCCCCGAACAGGCGCGAATAGCCCGCCACGCCGTAGATGCTGAAGCCCCCGTCGAGCACGTTCCCGCTGAGGTCGTAATTGATGATCGCCGTCGTCCCGGCGCTGTTGAGCCCGCCATCGGCGCGGAATTGCGGCAGGCCGCTCGCCGCGCTCTGGGCTGGGTCGACGGTGAAATAGTAGTCGGCGAAGCTGTCGTCGACGAACTGCATCCCGACCTGCAGGTTGATCACCGTCGCCGGGCCGAGCGGCGTGGTGTAGCCGATGTTCGGCTCGACCAGCATCCCGTTATGCGCGCCGAGGATGTCCCAGCGCACCTGGGTCGCCACGGTCAGCGAATCGAACCGGTTGAGCACGCGCGGAAAGCTCACCCCGGCATTGACACCGACTTCCGCAGCGACATCGAGCTTGCCCGCGGCTTCCACCACTTCGTCGACGATGCGCGCATTGCGGTCGTTCCTGATGCGGAAGGCGGGGCCGAACTGGAAGCTGGTCCCGCCGGGCTGGCCGGGCACGGCGCGCTGCGAAAGCAGGTTGAGCGTGATGCCTGGGCCGTTCGGGTTGAGCCCCACGCCGCCCAGCCGGCCGACGATCAGCGGCAGGGGAAAGACGATGTAGTCGTCCGACCCGGCATAGCTGGGGACAAGTCCCGCGCCGAGGCCGAGCGTCACCCAGTTGCGGTCGAACACCGGCTTCATGCCCTGCATCCCAGTCGGCAGCCGCGCGTCGGCCGGGGCCTCCTCCTCCCGCGCCGGCTCCGGCTCCTGTTCCCGCTCCTGCTCCTGCTGCGCCCCGTCCTGCGGGGCCGCGGAAGCGGGCGCGTCCTGCGCGCCCTTCGCTGCGGCGAGATCGAAGCCGGCGTCGCCCTCCGCTCCCGCCGTCACCCGATCGGCACCGAGGGCGGCGGGCTCGGCGCGCAGGGCGTGCGCTTCACCGGCAGCGGCGGGGGCGGCGAGCGCCAGCGCGAGGGCGGAGGAGAGCGGGAGCGAAAACGGCGGGGGTGACTTCACGGGGGACAACTCCTGGCGGGCTGGATCGGGGACGAGGGACCGGCGAGGCCCGGGGACGAGGGGCGCGGCCGGCGTCGGCTGCACCGGGCCTTTCCCTCCCCGGTTCGCCTCGCCGCCGCCCGGCTCGACATATCCTTTCACCCGTGGGCGCCGGGGGGCAAGACCCTGTTCAAGCGGGGCGGCTCTTGGCAATGGCATGGCGTGCATCGGACCCCATCGGCCTATTTCATGCGATTGCCGCAATCAATCCCGCGCGCCCGCGCCCGTTCCGTGCCTTTCCCGCTGCGCGGCAGCGGGGGCGGCAACGGCGGCGTCACCCGGGCGGGCTTGTCATTGCTCCCCCCGGCGGCGCGGGGTAGGGCTGGAGCGGCATGAGCGACTCGTCCCCGACCCCCGCCACCGGCCCCGAGGCGCAGCGCGGACCGAAGCCGGCCGAGCTCGAACCGCGCGACGTCGTGATCGTCGGCGGCGGGCTCGCAGGCGGCCTGCTTGCGCTCGCGCTGCTGCGCCGCGCGCCCGCAATCCGCTTCACCCTTGTCGAGGCGGGCAAGACGCTCGGCGGCAACCACCGCTGGAGCTGGTTCGCGACCGACCTTGCCGAAGCCTGCGCCGACCTGCTCGGCGAATTCCCGCTGGCGCGCTGGGATGCGGGCTACGACATCGCCTTTCCGGGCTATGGCCGCACGCTCGGCACCTCCTATCGCTCGCTCGCCTCGGAGGATTTCCACAAGCATCTCGCCGCGGCGATCCCGGCGGAAAACCTGCTTCTCGGCAAGCGCGTGGCCGGGCTCGACGCGGGCGGCGTGACGCTGGCGGACGGGACGCGGATCGCGGCCAGGCGCGTGGTGGACTGCCGCACCTTCAGGCCGTCGGACAAGCTCGCGGGCGGGTGGCAGGTCTTCCTCGGCCAGCACATCCGCTGCCACGAACCCCACGGCCTCACCCGCCCCGTCATCATGGACGCGACGGTCGACCAGCTCGCCCCCCACGGCAACGGCGCGGCCTACCGCTTCGTCTATGTCCTGCCCTTGAGCGAGGACGAGGTCTTCGTCGAGGACACCTATTACGCCGACCACCCGCGGATGGACCGCGACCTGCTGGCCAGCCGCACCCGCGCCTATGCCCGCACAAAAGGCTGGCGCGGCGAGGTGATCGGCAGCGAAACGGGCATCCTGCCGGTGATCTCGGGCGGGGATTTCGAAGGCGTGATCGAAGACCTCGCCATTCCCGGCGTCGCCATCGCCGGATCGCGCGGCGGCTTTTCGCACCCGCTCACCAGCTACACCCTGCCCTTCGCCGCTTCCAACGCGGTCGAAATCGCCGCGCTGCTGGCCGATCACCCGGACACCACGGGCGAGGACCTGGCGCGCTTCTGCGAGGATCGCGCGCGGCACCACTGGCGCGAGACGAGCTTTTACCGGATGCTTTCGCGGATGCTGTTCGAAGCGGCCGATCCCGGACGGCGCGTCAACGTGTTCAAGCATTTCTACGGCCTGTCGGGCGAGCTCGTCGAACGTTTCTATGCCGGCCAGTCGACCTGGCCCGACCGGCTTCGCATCCTCAGCGGCAAGCCGCCCGTAGCTATAGGCCGTGCGATGCGTGCGATGGTTTCGCGCGGAAAGCCTTTCAGAATGGAGAAAACGGCATGAACGCCGAAACGCCGATTGCCCCGACAAACCCCGCCGGTCGCGGGATCGATCCCGCGATGGCCGGACGCTATGCCGGCAGGAAGGCCTGCGTCATCGGCTCGGGATTCGGCGGCATGGCCCTTGCCCTGCGGCTCCAGTCGCACGGCATCGCGACCACCGTGGTCGAGGCGCGCGACAAGCCCGGCGGGCGCGCCTATTTCTGGGAAAAGGACGGTTTTACCTTCGATGCCGGGCCAACCGTCATCACCGACCCGCCCTGCCTCGAGGAGCTCTGGCAGCTGACCGGCCACGACATCGCCGAGGATGTCGAGCTGATGAAGGTCATGCCCTTCTATCGCCTCAACTGGCCCGACGGTACGAATTTCGACTATTCGAACGACGAGGACAGCCTCAACGCCGAGATCGCCAAGCTAGAACCCGAAGACGTGGTGGGCTATGCGCGCTTCCTCGAATATTCGCAGCGCGTCTACGAGGAAGGCTATCTCAAGCTCGGGACCGTGCCCTTCCTCGATTTCAAGACCATGCTGAAAGCCGCCCCGGCGCTGGTGCGCGAACAGGCCTGGCGCAGCATCTATTCGATGGTGTCGAGCTACATCAGGAACGACAAGCTGCGCGAAGCCTTCAGCTTCCATTCGCTGCTGGTCGGCGGCAATCCGATGAAGACCTCGAGCATCTACGCGCTGATCCACAAGCTCGAAAAGGACGGCGGCGTGTGGTGGGCGCGCGGCGGCACGAACCGCCTGATCGCCGGGATGGTGCGCCATTTCGAACGGCTCGGCGGGACGATGCGCGTCGGCGATCCGGTGGTGCAGGTCCACACCATGGGCACGCGCGCGACCGAGGTCGAAACGAAATCGGGCTGGAAACAGCGTTTCGACGCCGTCGCTTCCAATGCCGACATCATGCATTCCTACAAGGACCTGCTGTCGGGTTCGCAGCGCGGGCAGAAGATGGCGAAGTCGCTCGGCCGCAAGAGCTTTTCGCCCAGCCTGTTCGTGGTCCATTTCGGGCTGAAGGGCACGTGGCCGGGCATCGCGCACCACATGATCCTGTTCGCCAACCGCTACAAGGGCCTGCTCGACGACATCTATTCGAACGGCGTGTTGCCGGAGGATTTCGCGATCTACCTGCACCACCCGACCGTCACCGATCCCTCAATGGCGCCTGCGGGCATGAGCACCTTCTACGCGCTCGTCCCCGTCGCCCACATGGGCAAGATGCCGGTCGACTGGGACGAGGTCGGGCCGAAACTCGAAAAGATGATCCTCGACGAGCTCGAACGCCGCCTGATCCCCGACATCCACGAACGGATCGTGACCAAGTTCAGCTACGCGCCCAAGGATTTCGCGACCGACCTTTCCGCCCACATGGGCAGCGCCTTCAGCCTCGAACCCGTGCTGTGGCAGAGCGCCTACCTGCGCGGCCACAACCGCGACGACGTGATCGGGAACTTCTACCTGGTCGGCGCGGGCACCCACCCGGGCGCGGGCATTCCGGGCGTGGTGGGGAGCGCGAAGGCCACTGCCGGGCTGATGCTGGAGGACCTGGCGCGGGTGGACGCGTGATCCTCCCCGACACGGGGAGGGGGACCATGCGCAGCATGGTGGAGGGGCACCCCGCGTGATTACCGGCCCGCGCGACACGGTGAAGCGCGCGCAAGCTGCGGAGCGAGATGTCGCTGCCGGAAACCCTGCTCTGGCGTGAGCTTCGAAAGCGACCGGGCGGATACAAATTCCGTCGCCAGCATCCGGCAGGAGAATTCGTGCTGGACTTCTACTGCACGAGGGCGCGGCTCGACATCGAGATCGACGGCTGGGTACACGAAAGCACCCAGAGGGCCGAGCGCGACGGTCAGCGCTCGGCATTCCTTCGTTCGCAGGGGATCGCGACAACGCGTATTCCGGCCAAAAGGGTGCTTGAAGATTTGGACGCGGTCATTACGCGGCTGGTCGTGATTTGCGATGAACGGATTGACAAGGTGATGATGCCCCTCCACCAGCCTGCGGCTGGCCCCCCTCCCCGTTCCGGGGAGGAATCATGAAACGTCTTGCCGTCTATTGCGGCTCCGCCAGTCCGGCCGATCCTCGCTATATCGAGCTGGCCGAAGATGTCGGCGCCGCGCTTGCCCAGCGCGGGATCGGCGTGGTCTATGGCGGCGGCAGGCTCGGCCTGATGGGCGCGGTCGCCAAGGGCGCGAAGGCGGCCGGCGGCGAGGTCATCGGGATCATCCCCGAAAGCCTCGTGCGCGCCGAGGTCGCGAATCACGACTGCGACGAGCTGATCGCGGTCTCCGGGATGCACGAGCGCAAGCAGAAGTTCACCGACCTCTCCGACGGTTTCGTGACCCTGCCCGGCGGGGTCGGCACGATGGACGAATTGTGGGAGGCGATGAGCTGGGCGCAGCTCGGATACCATTCGGACCCGGTCGGGCTCCTCAACGCCTACGGTTTCTTCGACCATCTCATCGCCTTCAACGCGCACATGGCAGCGGTCGGTTTCGTGCGGCCCGCGCACCAGAACATCCTGATCCACGCCACGCGCCTGCCCGACCTGCTCGACAGGATGCAGGCCTATGTTCCCCACACCCCGATCTTCCGCATGAAGGCCGAGGACCTCTAAAAGGGCGGGCGGCGCGGCGATGGGCGTGGAACCCTCTTTCGAACCGACACGCCGCGCGCAGCTGGTCGAACACGCGCGCCTTGCGATCAAGCACGGCTCGCAGAGCTTTTCCGCCGCCGCGCGCCTGTTCGATCCCGAAACGCGCGAGCGGGCGTGGCTGCTCTACGCCTGGTGCCGCCGCTGCGACGACATCGCCGACAACCAGCACATGGGCGGCGAACTGGGCGACCAGTCCGACCTCGCGACGCGCCTCGCCCATATCCGCCGGCTCACCGCGCGCGCCTTCGCGGGCCAGCCGACGGGCGACCCGGCGTTCGACGCGCTGGGCATCGTCGCGAAGGAATGCGGGCTGACGCCGGCCATGGCCGAGGACGTGATCGCGGGCTTCCAGCTCGACGCCGAGGACTGGCGCCCCCGGACCGAGGCCGACATGATGCGCTATTGCTATCATGTCGCGGGCGCGGTCGGGGTGATGATGGCGGTGGTGATGGGGGTTTCGCCCGAGGACCGGGAAACGCTCGACCGGGCGAACGATCTCGGGCTTGCCTTCCAGCTTTCCAACATCGCGCGCGACATCGTCGAGGACGACGCGGCGGGGCGGTGCTACCTGCCGATCGAATGGCTGGTCGAACAGGATATCGAGCCCGGCCAGCATACGAAACCGCACCATCGCCGCGAACTCGCCGCCATGGCCGCGCGGCTGGTCGCGCTGGTCGAAAAGCACGAGGCGGCGGCGCGCGTCGGGGCGGAACGCCTGCCCTTCCGCAGCCGCTGGGCGGTGCTTTCCGCCGCGCGCATCTACGGCGCGATCGGGCGCAAGGTGCGCGCCCGCGGGACCGAGGCGTGGAACAGCCGCACCTATGTCCCGCGCTGGGAAAAGGCGCTCTACGGCGCGCGTGCGTTCCTGTCGGCCGCGATCAACCGCGAGAAGCACCCGGACGGGCCGATCACCTGGGGGATCGCGGATTTCCGGCCTTCGGGCTGACCCTCGCCGCCATTCCCCGTCTCGACACCCGCGCGGGGGCCGGTTAACCCGTCGGCGATGATAACAAAGCTCCTGATTGCCAATCGCGGCGAGATCGCCTGCCGCATCATCCGCACCGCGCGGACCATGGGGATCGCGACGGTCGCGGTCTATTCCGATGCCGATGCCAGGGCGCTGCACGTGCGCCAGGCCGACGAGGCGGTGCATATCGGCCCCTCGCCCGCTGCCGAAAGCTATCTCGTCGGCGAAAAGATCATCGCGGCGGCGAAGGAAACGGGAGCCGAGGCAATCCATCCGGGCTACGGTTTTCTTTCGGAGAACGCGGCCTTCGCGCAAGCCGTGCTGGAAGCGGGGCTGATCTGGGTCGGGCCGAAGCCCGCCAGCATCGAGGCGATGGGCCTGAAGGACGCTGCCAAGGCGCGGATGATCGAGGCGGGCGTTCCTGTCACCCCCGGCTATCTCGGCGCGGAGCAGTCGCTTGAACGGCTGACCACGGAGGCCGAGGCGATCGGCTACCCCGTCCTCATCAAGGCGGTCGCGGGCGGCGGCGGCAAGGGGATGCGCAAGGTCGATGCCCCCGCCGACTTCGCCGCGATGCTGGAAAGCTGTCGCCGCGAGGCCAAGGCGAGCTTCGGCAATGACGAGGTCCTGCTCGAAAAGTGGATCACCTCGCCTCGCCATATCGAGGTGCAGGTGTTCGGCGACGCCCACGGCAACGTCGTCCACCTGTTCGAGCGCGACTGCTCGCTCCAGCGCCGCCACCAGAAGGTGATCGAGGAAGCCCCCGCCCCCGGCATGGACGCGGCCACCCGCGAAGCGATCTGCGCCGCCGCCGTGCGCGCTGCCAAGGCGGTCGATTACGAGGGTGCGGGCACCATCGAATTCATCGCCGACGCGTCGGAGGGGCTGAGGGCGGACCGCATCTTCTTCATGGAGATGAACACGCGGCTTCAGGTGGAGCATCCGGTCACCGAGGAAATCACCGGCGTCGATCTGGTCGAATGGCAACTGCGCGTCGCGAGCGGCGAGGCGCTGCCCAAGCGGCAAGATGAGCTGTCGATCAACGGCCACGCGATCGAGGCGCGGCTCTATGCGGAGGATCCCGCCAAGGGGTTTTTGCCGAGCACGGGAACGCTTGAGCATCTCAAGTTCGGCGACCTCGAGCGCGTCGAAACTGGTGTAGAGAGCGGTGGTATAATCTCACCCTTCTACGATCCCATGATCGCGAAACTCATCAGCCATGCGGAAACACGCGATCAGGCAATTGACGATCTAAAGAATGGACTGACCACCACGGAAGTCTGGCCGGTCCGGACGAATGCGGGATTCGTAGCTTGCGCGATCGACGACGAAGATTTCCGCAATGCCGTATTGGATACCGGCTTTATCGAACGCAAAGGCGGAAAGCTCATTCCATCGACCGCCGCAGATGACGCCACATGGAAAGTCGCGGCGATGCTCTCGACTGATCGTTGCAATGAAGCTCCATTTGCTGGATTTCGCCTCAACGCTCCAAAGCGCAACACAGTAGCGATCTCCGGCCTCGAAGGCGCGCGGGTCATCGACCTCGATGAAGCGTGGTCAGATACGCTTCGTGTCGTTAGCGACGATGGCGACCTTTACTCCACTGACGCAGGTGATGCGCCGGTGATGACGGGGACGGTCATTGGCGAGACAATCGTCGTTTTCAACGAGGGTTCTGCCTTCGATTTTGCACTGGCGGCGCGCGGCACCAGCCAAGCCTCCGCCGCCAATGGCGCGATCATTGCTCCCATGCCGGGCAAGGTCATCGCGGTCGATGTCAGCGAAGGCCAGACCGTCACCGCCGGGCAGCGGCTGATGGTGCTCGAGGCGATGAAGATGGAACACGCCCTCACCGCGCCCTTCGACGGGGTGATCGAGGGGTTGGCGGTCAGCGCCGGCGGGCAAGTGCAGGTCGAGGCGGTGTTGTGCACGGTGGTGCCTGCGGGGGAGTAATGCGCGTAAATCTCCCCTCCCCTTGGGGAGGGGTCGGGGGTGGGGGTTCGACATCCGCGGGCGTGGTACACCCATCCCCCAACCCCTTCCCTCAAGGGAAGGGGAGCTTATGACCTGGGCCAAGGAACTCGAAGAACTGCGGCAACGCGAGGCACTGGCCGAGCAGATGGGCGGCCCCGACAAGGTGGCGCGGCAGCATGGGCGCGGGAAGATGGACGCCCGCGCGCGGCTTGCGGCCTTGTGCGACGAAGGCTCCTTCCGCGAGATCGGCAAGATCGCGGGGCGCGGGCATTACGACGAAAACGGTGACCTCGCCTCCGTCACCCCTGCCCCCTTCCTGTTCGGCAAGGCCACCATCAACGGCCGCCCCGTCGTCGCCACGGCCGACGATTTCACCATTCGCGGCGGCGCGGCGGATGCGGGGATCGCGCGCAAGATGGTGCAGGCCGAGATGATGGCGCACGAGCTGCGCCTGCCCATCATCCGCATGATCGACGGGACGGGCGGCGGCGGCAGCGTCAAGACCCTCGAACAGATCGGCGCGACCTACATTCCCGCCGTGCCCGGCTGGGGCGACGTGGTGACCAATCTCGAAACCGTGCCGGTGGTGGCGCTGGCGCTCGGGCCAACCGCGGGTCTCGGCGCGGCGCGCACGGTCGCCAGCCACTATTCGGTCATGGTCAGGGGCCTTTCCCAGATCTTCGCCGCAGGCCCCGCGGTGGTCGAGGCGATGGGCGAGTCCTATCGCGACGGATCGGCCAGCCACGAGGACGCCAAGGAGGCGCTCGGCGGCAGCGCAATCCACACCCGCAACGGCGTGGTCGACGACGAGGTTTCGAGCGAGGCCGAGGCCTTCGCCCGCGCGCGGCATTTCCTGAGCTTCATGCCCGAATATGTGGGCCAGCCCGCCCGCCGCGCCGAATGCTCCGACCCCGCGGACCGGCGCGAGGAGGCGCTGCTCTCCCTCGTCCCGCGCGATCCGAAACAGGTCTATTCGATGCGCCGCGCGCTCGACATGATCCTTGACGAGGGCACGGTCTTCGAGATCGGCCGGAACTGGGGCCGCGCCGCGATCACCGCCCTCGCCCGGCTCGACGGCTGGCCGGTCGCGGTGGTGGCGAGCGATCCCAGCTACCTTGGCGGATCGTGGGAGGCCAAAACCTCCGAGAAGGTCGAGCGTTTCGTCAAACTCGCCGACCAGTTCCGCCTGCCGATCGTCCACCTCGTCGACAACCCCGGCTTCATGATCGGGCGCGAGGCGGAAATGGCGGGGACGATCCGCTACGGCGTCAATGCGATGAACGCGATCTACCGCGCGACCGTGCCCCTCGCCAGCGTCGTCCTGCGCCGCGCCTATGGCATTGCGGGCAGCGCGATGAGCAATGCCGAAAGGTATCAATACCGTTTCTGCTGGCCCTCCGGCGATTGGGGAAGCCTGCCGATCGCGGGCGGGCTGGAGGTCGCCTACAAGGCGGAACTGGAGGCAGCCGAGGACCCGGAAGCCGAACTCGCAGCGATCAGGGACAGGCTCGCCAAGGTCACTTCGCCCTTCCGCAGCGCCGAACGCTTCAATGTCGAGGACATCATCGACCCGCGCGACACGCGGCCGCTGCTGTGCGAATTCGCGGGGCTCGCCTGGCGCAGGCTCGAAAGCGGGCGCTGAACCTCAGTCGAACGCCTTTGCCGCGTCCTGGCCGTAACCCATTTCCGGCTCGGGCGGGCCGAACAGGCGACCCTTCTCGCTGTAGAGGACGAGCGCGAGGCAGGCGAGGCTCGAGGCGAGCAGCGACAGGGCGAGCGGCTGCGCGGTCCCGTCAAAGGCATAGCCGATCGCCGCACCCAGCACCGCGGCGACCGTCATCCGCACGAAGCCGTGGACCGAGCTCGCCGCGCCCGCGATGGCGAAGAAGGGATTCATCGCGATCGACCCGAAATTGCTCCCGATGAAGCCCAGTAGCGCCATGTTCACCGCCATCAGCGGCACGAAGACCCACAGGCTCTGTTCGCTCTGGAAGGCGACGCCGACCTGCACGCTCGACACGGCGATGAAGGCGAACAGCGCGGTGTGGCTCACCCGGCGCGCGCCGAAGCGTTCGACGATGCGCGAATTGGACCAGCTCGCAAGCGCCATCGCGCCCGCGCAGATGCCGAAGACGATGGGGAAGATGTCGCCCGCGCCGAAGGTCTCGCTGACCAGCTGCTGCGAGGAATTGATGAAGCCGAACAGCGCGCCGAACACCAGCGACGACCCGAAGACATAACCCACCACGCTCGGCAGGCTCAGCGCGCGCGCCATGTTGCGGGCGATGGGCGCGACGCGGATCGGCTGGCGGTTTTCGGGTGCGAGCGTTTCGGGCAGGCGGAACCACGCCCAGGTGCCCATGGCGAGCCCCTGCAGCGCCATGGCCCCGAACACCATGCGCCAGTCGGCGACCAGCAGGATGAGCTGCCCGATGCTCGGCGCGATCGCCGGGACGAGCATGAAGATCACGAAGATGAGGCTCATCATGCGCGCCATGCGGTCGCCGCCGACCCTGTCGCGGATGATCGCCGGCGGCAGGGCGATGATCCCGGCGGCGAAGAAGCCCTGCGCGGCGCGGATCGCGACGAGCACGTCGAAACTGGGCGCCAGCGAGCTTGCAAGGCTGAGGACGATGTAGATCCCGATCGATCCGAGCAGCACCGGCCGCCGCCCGAACCGGTCGGCGAGCGCGCCGGGCACCAGCGCGCCGACACCGGCGGTCAGCAGGTAGACGCCGATGACGAATTGCCGCTCGTTCCCCGGAACGCCGAGGTCGAGCGCGAGTTCGTCGAGCGCGGGCAGGATCGCGTCGATGCCGAAGGCCTGCAGGGCCATCAGCAGGGCCATCAGCCAGATCAGCTCGGTCTCGCCAAGGCGCGAGGAGCGCGAAGAGGTCACGGCAGGGGTCGCCATGCCCGGCCCCTTGCCCGCAGGCTCGCCCGAAGACCACTCTTCTTTTCGCATATGCACAAAATCACGGTCGCGCGGGAAAGTTCCGATGGGTAGCAAGCGAAAACTTTTCCCCGCACACCGAGCAGTTTATCCTCGCCGGGTGCCGCAGGATACCCCCGCAACCGAAGATCCCGCCCGGCCGGAAGAGGACTCCGGCGGGCTGAGGAAGATCATCCATGTCGACATGGACGCCTTCTTCGCCAGCGTCGAGCAGCGCGACAACCCGGAATTGCGGGGCAAGCCGGTCGCCGTCGGGGGCGCGAGCGGGCGCGGCGTCGTGGCGGCCGCAAGCTACGAGGCGCGCCGGTTCGGGGTGAGGAGCGCCATGCCCTCGGTCACCGCGAAACGCCTGTGTCCCGACCTCGTCTTCGTGAAAAGCCGGTTCGAGGCCTATCGCGAGGCGAGCCGCCAGATCCGTGCGGTGTTCGACCATCACACCCCGCTGGTCGAACCCCTCAGCCTGGACGAGGCGTTCCTCGACGTGACCGAGGACCGGCTCGGCATCGGTTCGGCCACCCGCATCGCCGAGCTGATCCGCCAGGAAATCCGCGCCAAGACGCAGCTCACCGCGAGCGCGGGCGTTTCCTACAACAAGTTCCTCGCCAAGCTCGCGAGCGACCAGAACAAGCCCGACGGATTGTGCGTCATCCGCCCGGGCGAAGGGGCGGCCTTCGTCGCGGGGCTGCCGATCCGGCGCTTCCACGGCGTCGGGCCGAAGGCCGAGGAAAAGATGAAGCGCCTCGGCATCGAAACCGGCGCCGACCTCGCCGCGAAGGACATCGCCTTCCTGCGCGCCCATTTCGGCTCCTTCGCCGACTACCTCTTCCGGGCGGCGCGCGGCATCGACCTGAGGCCCGTGCGCCCGCATCGCGTGCGCAAGTCGGTCGGCGGGGAACGCACCTTTTCGCAGGACATCGGCGAGGCGGCGGCGCTGCGCGAAACTCTGGAGGAGATCGTCGATATCGTGTGGGAGCGGATCGAGCGGGCCGAGGCGCGCGGGCGGACGGTGACGCTCAAGCTCAAATACACCGATTTCCGGATCAACACGCGGGCGAAGTCGATCCCCGCGCGGCCCGGGCTGTGGATCGCGGACAAGCCGCATTTCGCGCGGGTGTCGCGCGAACTGCTGGAGGAGGCGCTGCCGCTGCCCATGCCGATCCGGCTGATGGGACTGACCCTGTCGAACCTCGACCGCGGTGAGATCGCGGAACCGCACCGCGACGAGGCGCAGCTCTCCCTGCTCTAGCCGGGGCGGCGCCCGGCCTGCCACGCCGCGATCCGGCTCGCGGTCCTCGGTCCGAGCGGTTCGGGCAGGGCCGCGAGCGGGAAGAAGCGCGCCTCGATCACTTCGCGACGGTCGGGCCGGGGGCGGTCGCGGCTGGTCGCGGCGAAGACGTGCGCCGTGTGGGGCGATCCGGAAATCTCCTCGCTCAGCACCGCGACGGGATCGAGCCGGTCGAGCGCCATCGCGAGTTCCTCGGCGATCTCGCGCCGGGCGGCGAGCGCGGGCCGTTCGCCCTTCGCGATTCCCCCGCCCGGCAGCATCCAGGCGGGCGGGCCGTAGGAATGGCGCAGCAGCAGGATTTCGCCCGCGCCGTTCTCGATCACCACCGCGCAGCCCTCGATCGGGACGCGCCGCCAGCGCCGCCAGCGATGGCGCAGGCGGTGGGCGAGCGGCAGCAGCGCGCGGTGGAGCCAAGCGGGCAGCAGGCGTTCCGTCGCCCCGGCGATCAGGCGAAGCATGTCACCGCAATGGCGCGCGCCTTTGCCGCCCGCAGGACCCGCGCGATCGGCAGGTCGTTCCCGCCCCGCAGCGCCGCATCGAACAGCGCGCGCTTCTCCGTCGATCCGCCGAGCGTGAGGAGGATCGCGTCGGTATCCAGCAGGGCCGGCAGGGTCAGCGTGATCCGGTCGAACGGCGCGTCCGCGGGCAGCGGATCGGGCGTCACGCGGCGGATCGCAAGCGGATCGTCGAGCCCGGGATCGATGTTGGGAAAGAGCGAGGCCGTGTGCCCGTCCGTCCCCATGCCGAGCCAGGTGAGCGCGAAATGCGGCGGCTCGCGATCCTGTGCGAGCGTGCACAGGCGCGCGCCTGCCGGTTCGAGCAGGGCGCGCATCCGGCCGCTGTTCGAGGCCGCGTGATCCTCCGGCACGATCCGGTCGTCGTTGGGCCACACCTCGATCGCGCTCCACGGCGGTCCGGGGTCGAGTTCGACGAGGCCCGCGATGATCGGAAAGGGGGTGGAGCCGCCCGGAATCGTGATCGCGATCCTGCCAGCGGCCTTTCGGGACGCGGCCGACAGGTGTCGGTCGAGCCAGGCGGCGATGGCGCCGGTTCCGGCCGCTTCGATGATTTCGACCTCGTTCATGGCGCGGGGCACGGCAAAAGGACCGTCTCCGCCCGGCGGAAACGGTCCTCCTCCTGCGAACGCGTTGGCCGCGTTTCGGGCACGTGTCGGGTCAGCCGAGGATCGAGGACAGGAACCACACGCGCTCTTCGGCCATGTCGGTCCAGTCGTCGACCAGCCCGTCGGTCGCGTTGTCGCCGGTTTCCTCGCACAGGCCCTTGAGCTTCTTGAGCCGGGCGACAACCTTCTGGTTGTCGTCGCGCAGTTCGGAAACCATCTCATCGGGGGAGAGCGAGGTGCTGTCCTGATCCTTGATCTGGGTGTGCTTGGCAACCGCACCGATCGAGGTCAGCGTTTCGCCGCCCTGCTTGCGGACGCGTTCGCCGATATCGTCGATCTGGTCGCGGATCTCGATCGCCTGTTCGTCGAACAGGAGGTGCAGGTCGCGGAAGCGCGGCCCCTTGATGTGCCAGTGGAAATTCTTGGTCTTGGTGTAGAGCGCGAAGTGATCGGCAAGCAGGCCGTTCAGTTCGGCGAGAAGGGCGGCTTTCGAATTGGATTGGTCGGACATGTGCGGTTCTCCTTTGCTTCAGATGCGATCCTGCCAATGCGAATGAATTGCAAAGGCCTGCATCATTTTGTTTCACCGGATCAACGAGCGAAGGCGCGGATCGTTTCGCCGAAAGGGCAATTCGCAATGATCGCTTTTCCAATCAATAGGCTTGGTAACGAGCGTTCAGTCCGATGAAGAGCGCCGCAAGGAACAGCAAGGCCGAGAGCACCAGCCGGACCGTCCGCAGGGGAAACCGCGCGAGGCCGCGGGCTCCGGCGAACCAGCCGAGCGCGATCGCCGCCCCGCCGCCGAGCGCCCCGCCGATCACCGTCACGACAGGGTAGACCGCCTCCGCGGCGAAGGCGAACACCGCGAACCGTGCCGCGTCCCCGACCTGCCGTGCCAGGATCACGATCCCGATCGCGCCCAGCGAGCGGGTCGGCTCGGCCGGGCGCCGTGCCCTCGCGGGCCACGCCAGCTCGAAGGCGGCGATGGCGAGCGCGAAGGCGACCAGCATCTCGGCGGCGCGCTGGGGCAGGATCGCGGCGAGGCTCGCGCCGGCCCAGGCCATGACGGCGGCGCTGGCGGCCGAACAGGTAAGCCCCACGCCCAGCAATGGCCCCGATCGCCCGAGCGCATCCGACAGCTGCGCCACGGTAAGCTGGTCGCGCCCGCCCAGCGCGATGGCAAAGACGAGCAGCAGGGTGAAAAGGAAGCTGTCCATGAATTCCCCGATCGATGGCGCGAATGCCCTATCACCCTCGCCCCCGCGCGAAACACCCCTCCCCCGCGCAAATCGACAGGTGGCGCGCGCGGCGCCGCGCGCCTAGGCTGGCCGCCTCAGGCACAAGGGAGAGGGCATGAAACTGGAACAGGGAATGGCCGCCGTGGTGACGGGCGGCGCATCGGGGCTCGGCCGGGCGAGCGCGGCGGCGCTGGCGCAGGCGGGGCTCAAGGTCGCGATCTTCGACATCAACGACGCTGCGGGCGAGGAACACGCTGCCGCCATCGGCGGGACCTTCCACCATGTCGACATCATGGACGAGGATTCGGTCGAACAGGGCTTCGCCTCGGCGCGCGCGGCGAACGGGCAGGAACGCGTGACGGTCCACTGCGCGATGGCCTCGAAACGGGGCAAGACGCTCGGCTGGGACAAGCAGGCGGGCGGATACAGGCGCCTGCCGACCGAAGATTACGCGTTCGGGGCCGAGGGCATCCTCGTCGCGAGCTACCGCGTCGCCAGCATCTCGGCGCTCGGCATGGCGAATGCGGACCCCCTCAACGAGGACGGAGAGCGCGGCGCGATCGTGCTCACCGCCAGCGTCGCGGCGCAGGACGGCCAGATCGGGCAGGTCATCTACGGCAGCTGCAAGGCGGGCGTGAACGGCCTTGTCCTGCCCATGGCGCGCGATCTGATGGACGTGGGCATTCGCGTGAATTCGGTCATGCCCGGCATTTTCGCCACGCCGCTGATGCTCGGCATGAAGGACCGCAATCCCGCGATGTGGGAGCAGTTGAACGCGTCCGTTCCCTTTCCCAAGCGCCTTGGCGAGCCGGAGGAATTCGCCTCGCTGATCCTTGAGATCGCGCGCAATTCCTACATCAACGGGCACCAGTTCCGGCTCGACGGGGCGATCCGGATGCCGCCGAGGTAATCGGCCTTCGCGCGCGGCCGGTCGGTCGGTGCCGGACCGGGCGCAGGGCCGCGCGCCGCACGATCTTGGCTTTCAGCGCCGCTTGCACGCACGAAAACTGCGTGTGGCCTTTGTGGAACGCAACATCGGAATCGGGTGCCGGGTGGCTCTGGCCGCTTGCCCCGGTGTCATCAATTGGACATGGTTCGATCCGCGCACGGTCCCGCTCCGAACAGAGGCCCCGGCACGCATCAATCGCAGGTGGAACGCACCCCAGCCTCTTTCGAAGGAGCGTTCCATATGAAGAACTCGCTTATTCACGCCCCGCTCGTTCTCGCGATCGCGGCGGCGTCTGCGCCCGCCGCAGCCAAGGACGATGGCCTTGCCGTCCAGTCCTTCGCCTCGACGATCGTCATCGACGACAGCGCGCTCGAGCTTGCCGAAACGCTCGATGCGATGAACCCCGTCGCCGAAGCCGGCAGCGAGACGATCACGGTGCCGAGCACCGCCGCGGGCACGCTCGGCGCGGGCGATTTCGCACTCACCGCCGCCCCGGCGACCGTCGCGGCCGCCGCTCCGGGCGAAGTCGCCGTCACCGCCGCTGCCGCTGCCGCCGCCGCGCAGGACGGGACCGGCGGGCGTTCGGAAAGCTTCACCGTCACGCTCAACCAGGATGCCTTCTTCGGGTTCTACCCGGCCTTCAACGGGCTGATCCCGGTCAGCGAAAACGTCGATTTCAGCTTCTACGGCATCATCTGGACCACCGACGCCTTCGGCACCGGGCTCGGCTCCGACCTGTGGACCGAATTCGGCGTCGGCGCGGCGATCTACACCGGCAATCTCGTCGTCAAGCCGCAGATCGGCCTCACCAACGGCGCCCTGCTGTCGGGCGGCGCGCGCGACCCGAACGGGGTTGCGGCCGGCACCGGCGGCAATTTCGCCGACGGCATCGTGCCGAGCCTGACGATGAACTATTCGGACGATGCCTTCGAAGCGGAATTCTACGGCGGCTACTACGCCGCGCTCCGCAATCGCAACGATGACGCCGCGCTCGACTTCCTCCACACCTGGATCAACGCCGGGGCGAAGATCACCCGAACTTCTCGGCCGGGGCGCATTACGAACTGCTGAGCAACACGCGCAACACCTTCCCCGGCGGATCGACCGCGGTCGCCTACCAGTGGCTTGGCCCCTACGTGCAGTTCACGACCTCGAACGGCTTCTTCGCCCGCTTCACCGCGGGGGCCGATATCGAGGACGGCAATGACGGCGACTTCTACAAGCTGACTGCCGGCTTCTCGTTCTGATTTCCCTGCGACCCGCCGCGCCGTCCGTCCATCGGCGCGGCGGACCGCGAGGCACCGGGGGGTGCCGCCCGCATGGACGCGGGCGGCACCCCTTGCATTTCGGGGGAGAGGCGAGATCGCGCGCATCGATTGCGATTTTTCGCAACCGAAGGCTGGGTTTGAGCCGATTGCAACGGCAATTGCCCTATTTCACATGGTCAGGAAAACCGATTATGCTAATTGTGTAATTGAGTTGGCGCCTGCCGAGCAGGCGCGCTAGGGAAAGGCACCAACAACAAGGAGCCAACCATCATGAGCCTGCACATCGGCGACACCGCCCCCGATTTCACCGTCGACACCACCTCCGGCCCGATCACCCTGCACGAATGGGCCAAGGGCAGCTGGGTCTTCTTCTTCAGCCATCCGGCCGATTTCACCCCGGTCTGCACCACCGAGATGGGCATGACCGCCAAGCTCGCCGACGAGTTCGAGAAGCGCAACGTCAAGCCGCTCGGCCTGTCGACCGACACGGTCGAGGAACACCGTGCCTGGATCAGCGACGTCGACGAGACGCAGGGCGTCAGCCTGCAGTTCCCGATCGTGGCCGACCCCGACCTGACCATCGCGCGCAGCTATGACATGATCCACCCGGACCAGAGCGAAACCGCCGCGGTGCGTTCGGTCTTCATCATCGACCCCGAGATGAAGATCCGCCTGATCATGACCTACCCGATGAGCGTCGGGCGCAATTTCGACGAGATCCTGCGCGTCATCGACAGCCTCCAGCTCAGCGACCGGGCGCGGATCGCGACTCCGGCCAACTGGATGCCCGGCGGCGAGGTCATCATCCCGCCCTCGATCAGCGACGAGGAAGCGCGCAAGCTCTTCCCGCAGGGCTTCACCACCATCAAGCCCTATCTGCGGACGGTTCGAATCGACTGATTCGAAGGAACGGCTCACGCGGGGAACGGACGGACCGGACCGGCCGTTACCGCGTGAGACCGCAAGGCCCCGGACTTGGGGCCTGACCTTGCCGAGACCGTCACGGGATTGAAAACGGCATCCGCCATTCGGTTGCCGTCAACGAGGACCGAGAATGTTCGAACAGGCCGACGCCCTGCTGCTTGCCCGCATCCAGTTCGCCTTCACGGTGAGCTTCCATTTCTTCTTCCCCGCATTCACGATCGGTCTGGCAAGCTATCTCGCCGTGCTGGAGGGGCTGTGGCTCAAGACGGGCCGCGCGCTCTACTTGGACCTCTTCAAGTTCTGGCTGAAGATCTTCGCGATCAGCTTCGCCATGGGCGTCGTCTCGGGCATCGTGATGAGCTACCAGTTCGGCACCAACTGGTCGGTCTATTCCGACATCGCCGGCCCCGTCATCGGCCCGCTGATGGCCTATGAGGTGCTGACCGCCTTCTTCCTCGAAGCGGGCTTTCTCGGCGTCATGCTGTTCGGAATGAACCGCGTGGGCAAGAAGCTCCACTTCGCCGCGACCTGCATGGTGGCGGCCGGGACCTTCCTGTCGGCCTTCTGGATCCTCTCGGTCAACAGCTGGATGCAGACCCCGACCGGATTCGAGATCGGCGCGAACGGGCAGATGCTGCCCGCGGGAAGCTGGTTCGACATCATCTTCAACCCCTCCTTCCCCTATCGCCTCGTCCACACCGTGCTCGCGGCCTATCTCACGACCGCCTTCATCGTCGGCGGCGTGGGCGCGTTCCACCTCCTGCGCGAGCGGGCCGAGCGCCGCCGGGACAACACGGTCGCGCCCAACCTCCATGCGCGCAAGATGTTCTCGATGGCGATGTGGATGGCCGCGCTGGTCGTCCCGGTCCAGATCGTCGCGGGCGATTATCACGGCCTCAACACGCTCGAACACCAGCCGCAGAAGGTCATGGCGATGGAGGGGCATTACAACTCCTATCCCGATGGCGCGCCGCTCTACCTGTTCGGCATTCCCAATGACGAGGAGCAGCGGCTCGACTACGCGATCGGCATCCCCAAGCTTTCGAGCCTGATCCTCAAGCACGATCTCGACGCGCCGATGGACGGGCTCGACACGATCCCCGATGACGAACAGCCGCCGACCGCGATGGTGTTCTGGTCGTTCCGGATCATGGTCGGGATCGGTTTCCTGATGCTGGGCGTCGGGCTGTGGAGCCTTGTCGCGCGCTGGCGGGGCAAGCTCTACGACTGGCCCTGGCTGCACCGCGCGGCGGTGGTGATGTCGCCTTCGGGCCTCGCGGCCGTTCTCGCCGGGTGGATCACCACCGAGGTCGGCCGCCAGCCCTATGTCGTCTATGGCGCGCTGAGGACCGCCGATGCGGCGAGCCCGCTTTCGGCAAGCGCGGTGGGCACTTCGCTGGTCGCCTTCGTCGTCATCTACTTCGCGGTCTTCGGCGCGGGGGTGTGGTACATCCTCAAGCTCATGAGCACCTCGCCCCATACCGGCGAAACCGGGGTCAAGCGCGGCGACACGGGTCCGATCCGGACCGCTGGGATCACGCCCGGCCCGGCCCAGAACCCCAATCAGGAGGGCCGCGTCGGCCCGCTGGCGGAGCCGGCGGAATGACCTACAGCGTCGATCTCACCGTCGTCTGGGCATTCATCATCGCCTTCGCCGTGTTCGCCTATGTCGTGATGGACGGGTTCGATCTGGGCATCGGGGTGCTGTTCAAGTTCTTCGAACCCGGGCGCGAGCGCGACCGGGCGATGAATTCGATCGCGCCGGTGTGGGACGGGAACGAGACCTGGCTGGTGCTCGGCGGCGGCGGGCTGTTCGCCGCCTTTCCCCTGGCCTATGCGGTGATCCTGCCCGCGACCTATCCGCTCATCATCGCCATGCTGCTCGGCCTCGTCTTTCGCGGGGTCGCGTTCGAGTATCGCTGGCGCGATCCGGGCCACCGGCGCTATTGGGACGCGGCCTTCACCGGCGGCAGCATCGTCGCCGCGATGGCCCAGGGCATGACGCTCGGCGCGCTGCTCCAGGGCATCGAGATCGAAGGCCGCTCTTTCGCGGGCGGGCCGTTCGACTGGCTGACGCCCTACACCGTGCTGACCGGGCTCGGCACGCTTGCGGGCTATGCCCTGCTGGGGGCGACCTGGCTGGTCTGGAAGCTCGACGGAGAGGCGCAGGAACACGCCCGCCGGATGGGCAAGTGGGCCGCCGCGCTGACCATCGGCCTGATGGGCGCGGTGAGCCTCGCCAACATCTTCCTTGATCCCGAATATGCCGACCACTGGCTGACCGAGCCGGAAATCTACTATGTCTGGCCGGTGCCGCTGCTGACGCTTGTGGTGGCGGTGATGCTGTGGCGGGCGCTTTCGACCGATTGCCATTCGAAGCCCTTCTGGCTCTCGCTCGCCCTGTTCCTGCTCGGCATGGCCGGCATCGGCGTGACGCTCTGGCCTCACGTCGCGCCCCCTTCGCTGACCATCTGGGACGCGGCCGCGCCCTATTCGAGCCAGCTGTTCATGCTGGTCGGCACGATCATCACCATGCCGCTGATCATCGGCTACACCGCCTGGGCCTATTGGGTGTTCCGCGGCAAGGTCGGGGATGAGGGCTATCACTGATGGCCCGCGGCGAACGTCCGGAAGACGTCGAGGCCGACGAAAAGCCGCTGTGGGAGCGGCTCGGCTGGATGGCGGCGATCTGGGGGGCGAGCGTCGCGGTGCTGGGAGTTGTCGCCTACGTCCTGCGGCTCTGGATAGCGCCCTGAACCGCCGATAGCGGCGCACAGGCCGGCCTATTGCCCGGCGTGCCGGCCCGGGATAAAAACTTCGCCCGGTTCGCCGAACAAAGGGAATGCGATGCGGGCATGGCTGTGCGTGGCTATCGCCGCGGCGTTGATGGCGGGAACTTCGGCGGCGGCAGAGCCCCGCTACGCAGCGGAGATAACCCGCACCGCCTACGGCATCCCGCATATCGTGGCGAAGGACTGGCGCGGGCTCGGCTACGGGATCGCCTATGCCTATGCCGAGGACAACCTGTGCCTGCTGGCCGAGCAGTTCGCCACGCTCGCCGGGGAGCGTTCGCTCCATTTCGGGCCTGACAACAGGACTGGGCCGGCGACGCCCGACTGGACCAATCTCGAATCCGACATCGCCCACCGCGCGCTGTTCGACCTTGCGCTGCTGCGCGCCAACTGGGACAACGCCACGCCGCGGGCCCGGCTCGTCACCGAAGGCTATGTCGCGGGCTACAACCGCTACCTGCGCGACGCGCAGGCGGACGAGTTTCCCGCCGAATGCCGGGGCAAGCCGTGGCTGCGCGAAATCACGCTCGACGACATGCTGCGATCCTACGGCAAGCTTGCCGGCTCGGCCGGCGAATTCGCCGTCGGCAGGGGCATCCTTGCCGTTCCCCCGGAAACCGCGCCGCAGGACCGGGAGGTTTCCGGAGAGGCGGTGGAAGAGGCGGCCGTCCTTGCGCTGGCCCGAACGAGCCTTGCGAGCAATGGCTGGGGCTTCGGCGGGAACGTCACCACGGACGGGCGCGGGCTGCTCGTCGGGAACCCGCATTATCCGTGGGTCGGGCCGCGCCGCTTCTGGCAGATGCACGCCACGATCCCGGGCGAATTCGACGTGATGGGGGCTGCCCTTTCCGCCAACCCCTACCCGATGATCGGATTCAACCGGGACATCGCCTGGACCCACACGGTCGATGCCGCGCGTCATTTCACGCTCCACGCCCTTACGCTCGATCCCGAAGACCCGACCGCCTACATCCTCGATGGGGAAAGGGTAGCGATGGAACGGCGCGAAATCTCGATCCCCATGCCCGAGGGCAAGGCCCCGGTCACCCGCACGGTCCATTTCTCGCGCTTCGGTCCGATCGTCGCGCTGCCGGGCAGCCCGTTCGGGTGGAGCCGGACAACCGCCTATGCCCTGAGCGACGCCAACCGCGCCAACATGCGGATGGCCGATGCGTGGATCGGGATCGGCAGGGCAAGGGACGTGGGCGAGATCGCGGCGGTGCTCGGCGAGACGCTGGGCATTCCCTGGGCCAATACGATCGCCGCCGACCGCGCGGGCAACGCGCTTCATGCGGACATCACGGCGGTGCCGAACGTGTCGGACGAAAAGGCCGCCGCCTGCGCGACCCCGGTTTCCGCGCTCGTCGCGGCACGGGTGACGGTTCTCGACGGATCGCGTTCCGACTGCGCCTGGGACGTGGCGGAGGGAACCGCCGCGCCCGGCCTGCTGCCGCCGTCCGCGCAGGCCTCGACGATCCGGCGCGACTATCTCGCCAACAGCAATGACAGCTACTGGCTCGGCAATCCGCGCAGCCCGCATCCGAAGCTCGCCGCGATCATGGGCGATTTCGAAACCGAACGCTCGCCGCGCACGCGCTCGAACCTGCTCGAGACCGAGGCGATGATCGCTGCGGGCAAGGTCGACCGCGAACGGGCGAAGGCCATGCTGCTGGCGAACCGGAGCTTCACCGCGGACAATGTCCTCGACACCGTGATCGCGCTGTGCCGCGGGCGCGAGGAACTTGCACGCGGGTGCGACGCGCTGGCGCGATGGGACCGCCGGTTCGACACCGACAGCCGCGGGGCCTACCTTTTCGCGCGGATGTGGAACCGCGTGTGGTCGATGCGCGCGGCGCTGTGGCAGGTGCCGTTCGATCCCGCCGACCCGCTCGGCACCCCGCGCGAGCTGGTCGATAGCGGGCCGGTCGCCGACAAGCTGATGGCAGCGCTCGAAGAAGCCGTCGCGGAACTCGACGCGGACGGCATCGCGCTCGACGCCGAATGGGGCACGGTGCAGGCCGTCCGGATCGGCGAGGAGGTCATCCCGGTCCACGGCGGGACGGAATCGGCGGGCGTGCTCAACATGCAATGGCTCGATGCGGCGGTGAAGGTGCCGGGCGGCATCAGGCCGATCCACGGGTCGAGCTACATCCAGGTCGTCGGCTTCGACGCGGACGGGCCGGTCGCGGACGCGGTCCTGACCTATTCGCAGTCCTCCGATCCCGCCTCGCCGCATTTCGCGGACCAGACGCGGCTGTTCGCGCAGAAGAAATGGGTGCGCCTGCCCTTCGACGAGCAAGACATCGCCGCGCAGGCCATCGGCGAGACGATCGTCATCTCGCAATAGGCCGATACGGGCCGGACGCCGCGGCGCCCGGCCCGGATCGGGGTCAGGCCGGGGTCAGGCCGCCTGCTTGATCTCGACCAGCGTCAGGCCGAAGACCAGGTCTTCGCCGGCGAGCGGGTGGTTGCCGTCGGCGGTGACCGTATCGTCCTTGACGTCGGTGATGACGAGCTGGATCGGCTGCCCGTCGTTCTGCTGCGCCGACAGGGTCATGCCCGGCTGCGGCTCGGCGTCGGGCGGCAGGTTGGCGCGCGGGATCTCGACGATCAGCTCCTCGCGGCGCGGGCCGAAGGCGTGTTCGGCGTCGATCGTCACCGTGTCCTCGCCGCCGACTTCCATCCGGGTCAGCGCCTGTTCGATCTGCGGGAAGATCTCGTCATTGCCGAGCGTGAGCGTCTGCGGCCCCTGCCCTTCGGTTCCGCCGACGACTCGGCCCTCCTTCGTCTTGACGACATAATCGATCGCGACGGTATCGCCGGGTTTTGCGGTTGCCATTATAATCCTTTCCTTATCCGGGGGTTTCGTGTTCTCCGGCGCCCGAACCGGCTGGCTTCGCGCCCATGCGCGGGGGCATTTCCGCTCGCGCGCGAGTCTCTCAATCGAAGCCGCCGGTGTCAAATGACCCGCCCGCCACATTTTCGGCACTTCGCGCGGGTTCGAACGTTGGGGCGGCATGATCGATCCTCCGCTGGTCCGCACCCCTTCCCCCGCCGCCCCGGGAACTCGCCCGTGACCGCCCCGATCCTCGTGATGGGGGCGACCTCGGGCATCGGCAAGCTCGCGGTCAAGGAGGCGGTCCGGCGCGAACTGCCGGTGCGCGCCTTCGCCCGAAGTGCCGACAATCTCGAGAAAACCCGACTCGTCGAGCCCTTTCCCGGCGACGCGACCGACCGCGCGGACGTGTTCCATGCGCTCAAGGGCACGCGCGCGGTGATCTACGCGCTCGGCATTTCGGAGAGCCTGTCGATGCTGTGGGAGAAGGAGACGCTGTTCTCCACCACCACCCGGATCCTCGTCGAGGCGATGGGCGAAGCCGGGGTCCGCCGCCTCGTCGCGGTCACGGGATACGGGGCAGGCCGGTCCCGAAACGCGATGAGCGCGCTCGAACGACTCGGCCACCGGGCGCTGCTGGGGCGGGTCTATGCCGACAAGGACCGGCAGGAGGAGATCATCCTCCACAGCGCCCTGCAATTCACCATCGTGCGGCCCGTCATCCTCACCGGCGGCCCGCGTTCGGGACGGGTGCGGGTCCGGCGCGACCCGGCGAACTGGTCCAACGGCGTGGTCAGCCGGGCCGATGTCGCGGCCTATCTCGTCGATGCGGTGGAACGGGATCTCGACATCGGGCGCGACGTGGTGCTCGCACGCTGAACCGGCGCTTGCTTGTGGAAAATCCGGCTCTCTGGTAACAATGTCTCCGGGGGGAGAGGGAGCACGGGAGTGGAAGACCAGCACGCACAACTCGTCCGCGAGGCAATCTCCTCGGACGCGGCGGCGGGGCGTTCGACGCTCGCCGCCTCCTGGTGCCGCTCCGCCCTCCACCACGGTCTCGACCCCGCGAAAGGCCCCGCCGCCGACCGGCTCGACGCGAGCCGCCTCGCGCTCGCCCGCGAGGCGCACGAGGAACTTCTGCTTCACGCCGGCCCGGTGCTCGACCGGATCGCGCGCACGCTGGTCCGCAGCGGGCGCTGCATCCTGCTGACCGATTCCGAAAGCCTGATCCTCGAAGAACGCATGGCCTCGGGCGACCGCGACCATTTCGACCGGGCGCGCCTGGTCGCGGGCGAATGCTGGTCCGAAGCGGCCGAGGGAACCAACGGGATCGGCACCTGCATCGCCGACGAAAAGCCGGTCATCATCCACCGCGACCAGCATTTCCTCTCCGCCAACGTGCAGGTGAGCTGCCACGGCGTGCCGATCTGCGATGCGGTCGGGAACCTCGTCGCCGCGCTCGACGTGTCGACCAATCGCTACGACCATGATCGCGACACGGCGGCGCTGATCATGAACGTGCTGATGGACGCGGCGCAGGAACTGGAACGGCTGCTGTTCGGGGCGGCCTATCGCGACTGCCGGATCGTGCACCTCGATGACGCGGACAGCCCGGGAGCCCTCGTCGCGGTCGATCGCGACGATCTCGTCGTCGGGGCCAACCGGAGCGCGCGGCGGCGCGCCCTGCTCGCCAAGGTGAGTGCCGAGGCCCCGGTGCCCGTCGCCGACCTGTTCGGCCCGCCCGAGGAGGATCCGATCGCCGCCGCCGAACGCCGCGTCCTGCGCCAGGCGCTGGCCCGGTCGCACGGCAATGTCGCGGCGGCCGCCCGGCTGCTCGGCATCGGGCGGGCTACCTTCTACCGCCGGATGACCCGCGCGGGGCTGGCCGCGTAAGGGTTCCCGGGTTCTTCCCGCGCGCCGCAATTTTACCGCCATAGTGTCTCGTTGGTGAGACACTTCGCGCTGTCACGGCCTTGCGGGGGGCTATCCCGGCCCGCGCCCCGTGTCATTCTTCTCCCACTGCAACGGCGCCCCCGGCCAGAGCGAAAGGCCGTCCGGGGCGCAAGGGAGAAGGAGAGACAGAATGGACATGCAGACCAATGCCGCCACGCTGATGCGGCCCTCGCTCAAGGAGCATTACGACAATTTCATCGGCGGGCGCTGGGTCCCGGCGAAAAGCGGCGCGACCTTCGAGAACGTGTCGCCCGTCACGGGCCGGGTGATCGGCACGGTCGCGCGCTCGCAGGCCGAGGACATCGAGGCCGCGCTCGATGCCGCCCACGCCGCCCGCGCTGCCTGGGGCCGCACGCCGGTCGCCGAACGCGCGCTGGTCCTCACCCGGATCGCGGACCGGATGGAGGAAAACCTCGCGGCGCTGGCCGAGGCCGAGACCTGGGACAACGGCAAGCCGATCCGCGAGACCATGGCCGCCGACCTCCCGCTCGCGATCGACCATTTCCGCTATTTCGCCGGCTGCATCCGCGCGCAGGAAGGCAGCATTTCCGAAATCGACGCGAACACCATCGCCTACCACTTCCACGAGCCGCTGGGCGTCGTCGGACAGATCATCCCGTGGAACTTCCCGCTGCTGATGGCGACGTGGAAACTCGCCCCGGCGCTCGCGGCGGGCAATTGCGTGGTGCTGAAACCGGCCGAACAGACCCCGGCCTCGATCATGGCGCTGATGGAACTGATCGGCGACCTCCTGCCGGACGGGGTGGTCAATGTCGTGAACGGTTTCGGCCTCGAAGCGGGCAAGCCGCTCGCCTCGTCCAAGCGGATCGCCAAGATCGCCTTCACCGGCGAGACCTCGACCGGCCGGATGATCATGCAATACGCCTCCGAAAACCTCATCCCGGTCACGCTCGAACTTGGCGGCAAGTCGCCCAACCTGTTCTTCGACGACGTGATGGCCGAGGACGACGACTATCTCGACAAGGCGATCGAGGGCTTCGTCATGTTCGCGCTGAACCAGGGCGAGGTGTGCACCTGCCCCTCGCGCGCGCTGGTGCAGGAGAACATCTACGACCGCTTCATGGAGCGCGTCCTCGCCCGCGTCGCGGCGCTCAAGCAGGACAATCCGCTCGACCCCGAAACGATGGTCGGCGCGCAGGCCTCGGCCGAACAGCAGGCGAAGATCCTGTCCTATCTCGACATCGGCCGCGCGGAAGGCGCCGAAGTGCTCGCGGGAGGCGGCGT
The DNA here is from genome assembly GCF_900105095.1 of Erythrobacter sp. HL-111. Classification (NCBI taxonomy): domain Bacteria; kingdom Pseudomonadati; phylum Pseudomonadota; class Alphaproteobacteria; order Sphingomonadales; family Erythrobacteraceae; genus Erythrobacter; species Erythrobacter sp. HL-111. The sequence goes on from NZ_LT629743.1 coordinate 1,670,389, forward strand.
CGCGCGGCTTTCGGGCGAATGCGAGGGCGGCTTCTACGTCCAGCCGACCGTGCTCAAGGGCCACAACAAGATGCGGGTCTTCCAGGAGGAAATCTTCGGTCCCGTCGTCTCGGTCACGACCTTCCGCGACGAGGAGGACGCGCTTTCCATTGCCAACGACACGCTGTTCGGCCTCGGTGCGGGCGTGTGGAGCCGCGATGTCAACCGCTGCTACCGCATGGGCCGCAACATCGAGGCGGGCCGCGTGTGGACGAACTGCTACCACGCCTACCCGGCCCACGCCGCGTTCGGCGGGTACAAGCAATCGGGCATCGGGCGCGAAACGCACCGCATGATGCTCGACCACTACCAGCAGACCAAGAACATGCTGGTTTCCTACGAGCCGAAGAAGCTCGGGTTCTTCTGAGGAAGAACACGGCCCCGGGCGCGTCGCGGCCGGGGCCTCCCATGACAAGATCCCGAACGGGAGGAGGATTACCATGTCTACCAGTTTCATTATGCCGAGCATGAACATCATGGGCGAGAACGCGCTCGCCGATGCCGCAGCGACCCTCACCGGGCGCGGCTTCAAGGCGGCGCTGATCGTCACCGACGAAGGCCTTGCCCGCCTCGGCGTGGCCGATGACGTTGCGAAAGTGCTCGAGGAAGCGGGCATCCGCGCCGCGATCTTCGACGGGGCGCAGCCCAATCCGACCGTTGGCAATGTCGAGGACGGGCTCGCCCTCCTGCGCGATCATGACTGCGACCTCGTGGTTTCGCTCGGCGGCGGATCGAGCCACGACTGCGCCAAGGGCATCGCCCTCGTCGCGGCCAATGGCGGCAAGATCGCCGACTACGAAGGCATCGACCAGTCGCCGCTGCCGCAGGTGCCGCTGATGGCGATCAACACCACCGCCGGGACGGCGGCGGAAATGACCCGCTTCTGCATCATCACCGATGTCGAGCGGCACGTGAAGATGGCTATCGTCGACAAGCACGTGACGCCCTTCCTGTCGGTCAACGACCCGGCGATGATGGTGGGCAAGCCCGCCGCGCTCACCGCCGCGACCGGCATGGACGCGCTGACCCACGCGGTGGAGGCCTATGTCTCGACCGCGGCGACGCCGATCACCGACGGCTGCGCGCTGAAGGCGGTCTCGCTCATCTCCGAGAACCTGCGCGACGCGGTGGCCGACGGGACCAATCTCGCCGCGCGCGAGGCGATGGCCTATGCCCAGTTCCTTGCGGGAATGGCGTTCAACAACGCGTCGCTGGGCTATGTCCACGCGATGGCGCACCAGCTCGGCGGGTTCTACGACCTCCCGCACGGCGTATGCAACGCGGTGCTGCTGCCCCATGTCGAAACCTTCAACGCGGCGGTCTCCGCCGGGCGGCTGCGCGACGTGGCGGAAGCGATGGGGGTCGACGTCCGCAACCTCGACGAGCACCAGGGCGCCGAGGCGGCGATCGCGGCGATCCGCCAGCTTTCGGCCGATATCGGAATCCCCGCAGGACTTGCAGAACTGGGCATGAAGGACGCCGACATCGAAACGCTCGCGGCGAACGCGATGAACGATGCCTGCGGCTTCACCAATCCCCGGCCCGCCAACCAGCAGGAGATCGAGGCCATTTTCCGCGCTGCCGCCTAGACCTCTCCCAAGGGCGAGCGCGGTGCGCCCGGCGGTCCTTCCCAAAGGGCCTGCCGGGCGCCTGTTTTTTCGGGGACCGCCCGGGATGACGCGTGACAAGCGATTGACATTTGCGCCCGGGCCGCGAGGGTCGCGGCGAGTGTCTCATGCGGCAAGCGGACGATTCCCGGTCGGGACACCCGCGCCGCCACCGGACCAGAACCGAACGAAGGACCAGACCCTTGCGCCTGATCGCCCTTATCCTTGCCTTCCTTTTCGCCATTCCCGCCGCCGCTCAGGGCATCCAGCAGACCAAGGGCGATTTCGAGGACAAGTTTCGCCAATTGGACGAAGTTCTCCCCGACCCCAATGTGTACCGCAACGCCAGCGGCGCGCCGGGCCACCAGTACTGGCAGCAGCAGGCCGACTACGTGATCCGCGCCGAACTCGACGAGGACAGGCGCCGGCTCGAGGCGGAAGGCACGGTGCGCTACGTCAACAACTCTCCCGACACGCTGCCGTGGATCTGGATGCAGCTCGACCAGAACATCTTCCGCACGGACAGCATGGCGGAGATGACCACGACCTTCGGCGGGCCGGGCCGGCGCGGGCCCCAGATCGACGCTGCAAACGGCGGGGAACCCGCGCGGCTCAGCCTGGAGGAACTGCGCCGCCAGCAGGCCATGGCCGACAACCAATACGGCTACGACATCAGGAGCGTGACCCTTCCCGACGGCACGCCGCTTTCGCACACGATCGTCGGCACGCTGATGCGGATCGACCTGCCGACCCCGCTCGCCCCCGGGGCCGAAGTCGAATTCGGGCTCGAATGGGCGTTCAACATCGTCGAGGAGAACACGATCTTCGCGCGCTCGGGCTACGAGCATTTCCCCGATGACCCGCGGAAGGGCGGAAACGACATCTTCCTTTTCGCCCAGTGGTTCCCGCGTCTCGTCGCCTATTCGGACTACGAAGGCTGGCACAACAAGGAATTCCTCGGGCGCGGCGAGTTCACGCTCGAATTCGGCGATTACGACGTCACCATGACCGTGCCGGACGACCACATCGTCTCGGCGACCGGCGTGCTCGCCAATCCCGCCGAGGTCCTGACCGCCACCCAGCGCCAGCGGCTCGAAACCGCGCGCACCGCCGAAGCGCCGGTGTTCATCGTGACGCCCGAGGAAGCCGCCGCGAACGAACGCACCGGGCCAGGCGGGACCAAGACCTGGCGTTTCACCGCCCGGAACGTGCGCGATTTCGCCTGGGGGTCGAGCCGCAAGTTCATCTGGGACGCGCAGGGCCACCGCCAGCCGGGGGCCGAAAACGAGCTCGTCATGGCCATGAGCTTCTGGCCCAAGGAAGGCGGCGATTTGTGGCGCAAGTATTCGACCGCCGCCGTCATCCACACGATGAAGGTATATTCGCGCTTCAGCTTCGACTATCCCTATCCCACAGCGCAGAGCGTCAACGGGCCTGTCGGCGGGATGGAATATCCCATGATCACCTTCAACGGACCCCGCTCGACCCTCAACGAGGACGGGACCCGGACCTATTCGCTTTCGGAGAAGGTCTATCTGATCGGCGTCGTCATCCACGAGATCGGGCACATCTATTTCCCGATGACGGTCAATTCGGACGAGCGGCAATGGACCTGGATGGACGAGGGGATCAATTCCTTCCTCGACAGCGTCGCGGGCTATGAATGGGACCCGGACCTGCCGTGGACCCGCAGCCTGCCGCGCGATCTCATCCCCTACATGACCTCGACCAACCAGGTCCCGATCATGACCCAGTCGGACAGCGTGCTGAATCTCGGCCCCAACGCCTATGGCAAGCCGTCGGCGGCCTATCACATCCTGCGCGACACGGTGATCGGGCGCGAGCGGTTCGATTTCGCGCTCAAGGAATATGCCCGCCGCTGGAAATTCAAGCGGCCGACCCCGGCCGATTTCTTCCGCACGATCGAGGAGGCCTCGGGCACCGATCTCGACTGGTTCTGGCGCGGCTGGTTCTACACCACCGACCACGTCGACATTTCGCTCGACTCGATCCACCGGCTGCGGCTCGACACCGAAAATCCCGACATCGACCTGTCGCGCCGCCGGGCCGAACTCGCGCGCGAACCGGAAAAGATCGGCGTGCGCCTCAACAAGGAACAGGGCCTGCCGATCTGGGTGCTCGAAAATCCCGGCGTGACCGATTTCTACGACGAGAACGACCAGTTCACCGTGACGCCCAGGGACCGCGAAAGCTACGAGAGCTTCCTCGAGGAGCTCGAGCCGTGGGAGCGGCAGACCCTGGATCGCGCGGTCAGGGAGGACGCGAACTATTACGTGCTCAGCTTCTCGAACAAGGGCGGCCTCGTCATGCCGATCATCCTCGGCCTGACCTTCGAGGACGGCAGCGAGGAGCGGATGACGATCCCGGCCGAGATCTGGCGCCGCAATCCGAAGGAGGTGAGCAAGCTGCTCGTCTTTCCCAGGGACAAGCGTCTCGCCAGCGTCGTCGTCGACCCGGACTGGGAAACCGCCGACGCCGACATCGAGAACAACCACTATCCGCGCCGGATCATCGAAAGCCGGGTCGAGGCGTTCAAGTCGCCCGCGCCCACCTCGCGCACCGGGCGCGACCTGATGGCGGAAGTGCAGGGATCGGACTGATGCGCTGGCTCCTCGCCCTGCTGGCCGCGCTGGCCGTGGCTTTCCCCGCTTCGGCGCACCAGCAGAAGCTGGCGATCTCGATCCTGTCGCACAACGATCGCACCGGGATGCTAGAGGTCGTCCACCGCGTGCCGCTGCACGATGCCGAACACGCCCTGAAACGGCGCGGCGTCGCGGCGCCCGACATCGTCGGCGACATTCCCAGTCGCCGCGCCTTCGTGCGCTACATCGCCGAACGCTTCACCGTGACGCACGACGGCGAGCCCGTCGCCTTCACCCTCCTCGGCAGCGAGATCGACGGCGGTAGCCTCGTCGTCTACGAGGAAGCGCCCTCGCCCGGCCCCGGCGCGCGGATCACGGTGCGCTCGCTGATCCTGACCGATGTCTGGGCGCGGCAGGAGAACCGGGTGAACATCGGCGCGGGAACCGAGGTCGAGACGCTGATCTTCCGCGCGGGCGATCCGGCGAAGGACGCGATCCTGCGATATCACGGCCGTGCGATCCCTCGGGAAAAGGGGTATGCGCCACGGAATTCGAACGCGCGACCGCTGCGTTTCGGGAGGCACGGGCCGGGGGTTCGGGGCCTTTCTTCGACCAAATCTCGTTCGGCGGGCATCCGCAGAATTCTCTGCACTCAGCAGACCGCCAGCCCCTCGAGAGCGCCCGCGTTCACGAGGCCGGACTTGCCCGCACCTCTGCCCGTCAAATACTTCTGACTCTCCCGGAGCAATGTTGAAAGGGCGAGCGTTATCGCCCAAAGCGCTGCAAAGCCGGAAAATGACAGGCATGGACACTGACACGGATGAACGAGGCGCCGCCCTTTCGACGGCCGACATGAAGGCAGCGGCCCCGTCGCCGTCGAGCGCCGCCCTGGTGGCCCGCTCGACCCTGATCGTTCTGGCGATCGTGGCCTGCGGCTGGCTGCTGATCGAGCTGAACCGGTTCTTCCTGCTGGTCTTTGCCGCGATCGTCCTGAGCGCGGTGTTCGATGCGATCACCGGCGGGATATGCCGCTGGACAGGCATTGCCCGCCCTTACGGCCTGACCATCGCCATGATCCTCTTTCTCGGCGTGTTCGCGGGCGCATTTGCCCTGTTCGGCACCCAGTTGGCGGGCGAATTCGACACGATCAGGCAAACCGTCCCAGACGCCGTCGAAGGCGTTCGGGGCTTTCTCGAACGCTACGGCATGGGCACGGCGGTGAGCGAGCTTGCCGAACTGGGCAGCGACGATCTGTCCCGCCTGTTCACGCAGGCCGGCGGCTTTGCCCTGGCTGCCGGCAACGGGATCGCCGATTTCGTCCTGGTGGTGGTCGGCGCGATTTTCATGGCCGCCAATCCCGCCGTCTATCGCCGGGGGTTCCTGCTGCTTTTCCCGGAGAGGGCCGAAGCGGTTGCGGCGCAGGCGCTGGACGACACGGGCACGGGTCTGCGCGGGTGGATGACGGGGCAGGCGGTCTCGTCGCTGCTCGTCGCCGCGCTGACGTGGATCGGGCTGTGGCTGCTGGGCGTCCCGGCGGCGGGCGGGCTCGCCGTCATTGCCGGATTGCTCGACATCATCCCGATGGTCGGGCCGATCATCGCCGGCGTTCCGGCCGTGCTGCTGGCGTTCACGGTTTCGCCGCTGACGGCGCTGTGGACGGTGCTGCTGTTCCTCGCCATCCAGCAATTGCAGGGCAATTTCCTGCAACCCATGATCCAGAAACACGCGGTGCATATTCCGCCCGCCTTGCTGCTGTTCGCGGTGCTGGCATTCGGCTTGCTGTTCGGTTTCCTGGGCGTGCTGCTTGCGGCCCCCCTTACGATCGTGAGCTTCATCATGGTGCGGCGGGTCTATGTCGAGGCGATCCTGGGCAAACCGATCAGTGTCGTCGACGGGGAATGACCCGGTGCCATGCTAGGAAGGCGAATGGACGTTCATGACTATCAGTAGTTTCCTGCTGCCGCTTGCCGTCATTGCCATGATGGTGGTGGCCAATGCGCTCTATGTCGCTGCCGAATTCGCAACGGTGGGTTCGCGCAAGTCGCGGGTCCAGGAACTGGCCGAAAACGGCAATCGCGCGGCATCGGGCCTGCTCGCCATCCTGCAGGATCCCAAGCGGATCGACAATTACGTCGCGGGCTGCCAGGTCGGCATCACGCTCAGCAGCCTGATCGCGGGCGCTTACGGGCAGGCGCAGCTCACGCCGCTGCTCACGCCCCTGCTGGGGCCGATCGGCGGGGCGGTCGCTGCCGTTGTCGTCGTCCTGCTGGCGGTGACGGTGCTGCAGGTAGTGCTGGGCGAATTGCTGCCCAAGACGGTCGCCCTGCGCTATCCCGAAACCCTCGCAATGGCGACGCTATGGCCGATGAAGGTCAGCCTGCTGATCTTCAAGCCGCTGATTTTCGTGTTCAACGGCACGGCCTTTGCGTTGATGCGGCTGTTCCGCCTCAACACCGAACACGGCCACACCCACGTGCATTCGCCGGACGAGCTGGAAGGCCTTTACCGCGAAAGCGCAGCCGGCGGCCTGATCGACGCGGACGAGCGCAACATGCTGGCCGGCGCGTTGGGGCTGCGCTCGCGCACCGTCCGCGAAATCCTCACCCCGCGCACCCGGCTGACCACCATCGCCGCGGGCGAGACGGTCGGCGATGCCCTGGCGCGGATCGCCAAGAAACCCTATTCCCGCTTCCCGGTGACCGGCCCCAGCACCGAGGAAATCATCGGCATCGTCCACATCCGCACCCTGTTCGCCGCGTTCGAGCGCGATCCGGATGCCCTGGTCGAGACGGTGGCGCGTCCGCCGCTGGTGGTAGCCGAGATGATGCCGGTGCCGCAGCTCTGGCAGATCCTGCGCAAGAACGGCCAGCGCACCGCCATCGTGATCAACGAATACGGATCGGTTTCGGGCATGGTCACGCTGGAAGACGCGCTCGAGGAAGTGTTCGGAGAGATCCAGGACGAATTCGATCAGGAAGAAGACCCGGTGATCGCCCGCCCCGACGGCCGCAGCGTGCGCGGCGACATGAACCTCGCCGCATTGGCCGACCGTTACGATATCGACCTGCCCGATGACCGGGCCGACACGATCGGCGGGCTGGTGTGGCATGAACTGGGGCGGCTTCCGGCGGTCGGCGACAAGGTCGACCTGCCCGGCACGCCCTACGATCTCGAGGTCGAGGCGATGGCGGGCTATGCCGTCCAGCGCGTGCTGGTGCGCGAAGATGCCGAACAGGGGGACGAGGCATGACCGAATACCTGCTCCCCATCATCGTCATCGCCGTGCTGGTCGCGATCAACGGCGTGTTCGTCGCGGCCGAATTCGCGCTCGTCGGATCGCGCCGCAGCCGGTTGGAGATCATCGCCAAGGGCGGCAACAGGTCGGCAGCGTGGCTGGTCCGGGTGTTCGATCGCAAGGGCGGCAAGGACAGCTACATCGCCATTGCCCAGCTCGGCATCACGCTCGCCAGCATCGGGCTGGGCATGTATGGCGAACCGGCCGTTGCGGCCTGGCTTTACCCCGCTTTCGAAAGCTGGGGCATGACCTACGACCAGTCGCACGTATTCGGCTTCATCGTCGCGCTGGGCTGCATCACCTATCTGCACGTCGTGTTGGGGGAGATGATCCCCAAGGCGCTCGCCCTGCAGCTTTCCGAACAGGTCAGCCTGTCGGTCAATCCGATCATGCGGTTTTTCGGGGTCCTGTTCAGGCCCATGGTGTTCGTGCTGAACCAGATCGCCTTCGGCCTGATGCGGATGCTGGGCATCCCCGATCCGGGCAAGGCCGCGTCGCTCTACTCCAGCAAGGAGCTGGAGATCGCGACCGAGGAGGTCGCCGCCAGCGGCCAGTTCGACGAAGGCCAGCGCATCCTGATCGAGAATATCTTCGAGATGGAGGACCGCACGGCGGAAGAGCTGATGACCTCGCGCTCGCGGATGAAGGCGATTGCGTTGGACACGCCGCACGAAGACCTGGCGCGGCTGTTCGCCTCGTCGCAGCAGACCCGCTATCCCGTCTACGCGAGCTCGCTCGACGACATCGGCGGAGTGCTCCACGTAAAGGACTTCATCCGCGCGCGCACCCTGGGCGGCAGCCAACCGCTGTCGGACATGACCCGCCCGCTGCCGCGCGTGGCGGCCACCACTTCGGCCACCGAACTGCTGGCCCTGTTCAAGAAGCAGCGCATCCACGCCGCGCTGGTCGTGGACGAACATGGCGGCACGCTTGGCTTCGTCACGCTCGACGACATCGTCGAAGACCTGATCGACGACGAACCGTCCGAAGACGGCGATTGGGTGCGCCGACTGCCCGAAGGCGGGTTCCTGCTGGACGGCGAGGTGACGCTGGCGGAACTGGCCGAGGATTACGACATCGACCTGACCGAAGGCGACGTCGTGACCATCGCCGGACTGGTTCTCGCCAAGCGCGGCATCGTGCCCGAGCAGGGGGAAAGCATCGAGATTCCGGGCTATCGCCTGACCGTGGAACAGACCGAGGGTTTCAAGATCACCCAGGTCAAGCTGGAGCCGGCCGCGTAGCCCCGTTCGGGCAGATCGGCGAAGGACGCTGCAGATCGCTGCGGGCGGTGGTGATGCGACCACTTACTCCAGAGGTGGAGCGGGTGAAGGGAATCGAACCCTCGTCTTAAGCTTGGGAAGCTTCTGCTCTACCATTGAGCTACACCCGCATCGCGCTCGAAAGGCTGGAGATTTCCTGGCCCGCCCCTGGCAGTTAACGCTTGCGTTTACACCGCCCCGCGAAATGCGCCCGCCCATTGCCACGATAACTCGCGACTGGTCAACACAAGTTCGCGCGATGCCGGAAAGGGTCTCGATCGGTGAAGCCGTTGCCTCTGCCATCGGCGGGCCTTCAGGAGCGGTGCACCTTCTGGCGGTCCACCCGGACCGGGGTCACCAGCCGCGTGACATGAGGCATGGCGATGTGCGGAACGGCCAGGCACAAAAGGCCGAGAAGCAGCATCGACCATGGATAATCACCCTCCAGGGCCAGCACATAGAGCAAGACGATCGCGGCGAGAGCGAAGGGAGAAAAGGCGGCCAGATGCCGCGCCAGCGAGGTGTCGCGCTGCCGTGCCTGGCGCCGCAGTTCGCGCAGGCTGTGAAGCAGGGTGAAATAGATCGCGAAGCCGAAGGGCGGGGGGAAAAGCGCGTTGACCGCGATTTCCGCGCGCCACGCCCGATGCCGCATGGCCATGTATGCGCCCAGCGGCAGGACGGCGTATGCGGCAAGACCGGCCGCCTCGACCGCGGCGGCAGCCATCCCGCCGATCAGCGGAACCAGCAGCGCTTCCAGCTGCGCGCTCCACAACAGGGCCGGCAGGACAATCGGAAAGGAGCCTCGCAAGGGGCGTCGCCAGCCGTGCTCCGCTTCGCCGAAATGGAACATGGCCATGACAAGAAGCGCGGCGAGCGTCACAGCCGGGAAGATGATCCAGGCCGCGTATGCGACGAACGCAAGGGCAAGATAGGCCGCGACGAACAGGACCTTGCCGGCAAGGCCCCAGAGCCTGCCCCAGGTCTCGCTGGCCATCGCACCATCCGATGCCCCGTGCGGCACTCCGACGAGCAGGACGGCGCTCCATCCGAGCCAGGCGAGCGCGCTCATCGGTCGGGCTCGATCCCGTCCGCCGGATTTCGATCCGCCGAATGGCCGTGCATGAAGGTGGGCATAGCGCCTCTCCGCTGCCCCCCTCGGGTTTACGAACGGAAGGCTGGCCGCGGCGTTCCCGGCATCGCGCCGCTGCCCGGGTCACATGTCGCGCGGAGCCTCGTTCTGCCTGGAGATGTCCGACAGGGCGACCCCCGCGCTGTCGCCGGCACTGCGACTGATGTCGCCGAGCGAGACGATCCCGACCAGCCGCTTGTCGCGGTTCATGACCGGGAGGCGGCGGACCTGGTTTTCGCCCATGATTTGCGCTGCGCGCTCGGTTTCGTCGTCCTCGAAACAATAGCACACGTCCTCGGAGAGAACGTCCCGGACCGATGCGTCGAACTGGCCTGCCGCGACGGCGCGGATGGCGATGTCCCTGTCGGTGACCATGCCGACGAGGCGGTCATCCTCGCCGACCGGCAGCGCCCCGGTGTCCGCATTGCGCATCTGCCGGGCCGCCTCCTTGACCGAGGTGTCGGGCGAGACGAGCTTTACGTTCGTCGCCATGATTTCGCTGACCTGCATGATGACCTCTCCTTTTCTCCTGACGGGTGCATGGTCGCGCATGTGCCGATCGGTCGTCGCCAACATTGGTGGAATTTCGATCCCGCCCTGCCTCGCTGACGAGGCGGGCCATCGACGATGACCGGGGGCCGCCCCGTCATCCCTGCCCGGGAAGCAGGGGAGGCGGCGCGGGCGGCGGTAGGAGTGCGATCATTCGACCTTTTCGGCGTCGCGGATCTCTTCCTCGGCCTCCCCGCCGGAAGCCAGCGCCGCGCCGAATGCGAGCAGGCCCACCCTGCCGGCCAGCATCAGGACGATCACGACCGCCTTGCCCGCATCGGTCAATTGCCCCGTCAGGCCGAAGCTCAGTCCGACCGTGCCGAGCGCGCTCAGGACCTCGAACCCCGCCTCGCGCAGACCGGCGTCGCGATCGGTCAGCAGAAGGACGAAAGTCGCGGCCACGGCGAGGGTGAGATAGAAGAAAAGGGTCGAACAGGCGGCGCGGATCTTCCTGTGCGAGACGCTGCGCCCGAACAGGGTCGTCACTTGCTTCTGGCGCAGCGAAGACAGGGTCGTGGCCGCCAGCACCGAAATGGTCGTCGTCTTGATCCCCCCGCTGGTTCCTGACGGCGAAGCGCCGATGACCATGGTGGCAACGACGATGATGAGCGCCGCGGATTGCAGCATCGGCGTCGGGAGAGTCGAAAATCCCGCCGTGGTCGAACTCGTCATGGCGGCGAAGAAGGCGTTGAGGAAACGCGCTTGCGGATCGAGTTCCCGCAACCGCGTATCGAGCAGGAAGAGCGCGACGGTCGACAGAAGCAGGATCGAGGTGAAAACCGCGATGACGACCTTGTTCGTGAAGAGCACGCGCAGCTTCCGGGCGCGCACCGACCGCCACAGGTCCCATGCCACGAGAAAGCCGATCGCGCCGAGAAGGCTGACGGCGCTGATCGGGAGCAGCACGTCGGGCCGCCCGGAAAACGCGCCGAGGCTGTCGGGGAAGAGCGCGAGCCCGCTGGTGCAGAACGCCGAGACGGAATGGAACACCGCCAGCCAGAGCGCGTCCTCGAAACCCTGCGAACGGAAGGCCAGGAACAGCGCCGCTGCGCCCAGGCCCTCGACGAGGAGCGTCATAAGGCACGCCGCCTTTGCGAACTGGCGGACGTTCGCCTTGGGCGGGAGTGCGAAATCCGCCTTTTCCGCTTCCGCAGGATCGTCCTCGGCGCCGTGTCGGGCCGAGCTGACGAGCAATGCCGCGATGGTCATGTATCCGATCCCGCCGACCTGGATCAGCAGCAGAATGACGAAATGGCCGGCGAAGGAGTAGCTCGCTTCGATATCGATGGTGGTGAGGCCGGTTGTCGAAACCGCGCTGGCCGAGGTGAACAGGTGGTCGAGGAAAGGATGATCGCCCTTGTCGAACAGCGCGAGCATCACGCTGCCGACAAGCGCGATGACCACATAGCCCAGCAGGATCTGCTGCGCGGAATTGAGCCGGATGCCGCGTGCGAGGCGGTAATCGTCCTGCGCCCAGGTCACGGGCTACCCGCGCGCGAAGGAGCGGGTCGGCCCCGGCCGTCCCTTGATGCAGGCGGCGGATGAAAGGGGCGCACTATCCGGCAAGGTCGGTCCTTGATTCCGGCGTGTCGGCGCGCGATTCGGGCCGGTTCCCGCCGCCTTCGGTGCCGATCGCTCCCTCATCGCCTTGCTCGGCATGGCGGGCAGCAGGCAGGACCGTCCCCGTGGCGGTGAACAGGGGCATCTTGTTCATGATGTTTCCTTCCGGTTTGCCGTGGGGGTCCCGCGGCGCCCGGCCCGCCCTGCCCGCTTCCATACCCCAACGTGATCCGGCTTTCGCGAGTTCCGAATTTTTCGAGCGGCCCGGCCCCTTCCCGTGCGGACGCGCCGCCGCCCCGCGCAAGGCGGGTCAGGCCTCCCGCGCCGAGGCGAGCTCGTGGACGAAGGAGCCGACCGCGACCGCCACCGCGCGCTCGGCCCGGGCGGCTTCGTCCGGCCCGGCGGCCAGTTCGAATTCGAGCCGCTGGCGGCCGAGATCGGTGGTCGCGATGGCGACCCGCACCGCCTCCCCGGACCCTTCCGCAGCCCCCGCCGCGCCCTCCGCCCGCAGCGCCGCCGCGGCCCGCTCGGCGATCTCGTCGAGCTGCGCGAACAGGTTCGCCCCCGTCTCGAACGTCAGCGCGAAGCCGTGCACCGGCCGCCGTCCCTCGCGCACCAGCACCCGCACCGCCTGGGTGAAGAGCAGGCTGTGCGGCACCACCGCCCCCTGCCCGACCGAGCGCAGCGAACCCTCCCGCCGGTCGAGCTCGCGCAGGCGGGTCGAAAGGAGGTTGATGTCGACCACCTCGCCCCGGTTGCTCCCGATCTCGATGATGTCGCCGATCGCATAGGCCCGGGTGAAGGTGCGGAAGGCCGAACCCGACAGGCACAGGATGAGCTCCTTCGTCGCCACCACGATCGCCACCGCGACCGCGGTCAGCGACAGGGCGAAGGTCCGCAGCTGCGGAGCCCAGATCATCAGCAAGCCGATCACCGCGATCAGCAGCAGCGCGTTCCTCGCATTGGCGGTCCAGCGCCGGGCGGCCTGCCGCGGCAGGTCGTCCTTCGCCTTGAGCGCCCGCCCGGTGACGAACCAGACGGCGACGAGCGCGGCGACGAGCGCGATCGAGGCGAGCACGTCCGGCAGCGAGGATTCGGGCGCAAGGGGCAGGCCTATCGGCAGTTTCGGGATCATCTCGGCTCCGGCAGGGAAGGCGGCGTTCGCAGGCAAGAGGTAGAGGCAGCGCCCGGCCCCTGCAATCGCTCGCCAATGCTCGACCCCCGCCGCCCCCGCCGCCCCCGCCGCCCCCGCCATGCGGCCCGCCGCGCGGCTCGCCCCTTCTCACTTTTGGGAAGGCAGCTTGCCCTTGCCAGCAACGCGGCAGGGTTGCATTTGCGCTCCGCAAGGACAGAGCCGAGAAGGAGAGACCCGACCTCATGCGCCAGATCGACCATTTCATCCTGGGCGAAAGCCCCGCCCCGACCCGCAAGCACAAGGTGTGGAACCCCTCGACCGGCGAGGTCCAGGCCGAGGTCGCGCTGGGCGATGCGGCGCTGCTCGCCCGCGCGGTCGAGGCCGCGAAGGCAGTCCAGCCCGGCTGGGCCGCGACCAATCCGCAGAAACGCGCGCGGGTGCTGTTCCGGTTCAAGGAGCTGGTCGAGGCGAACATGCAGAGCCTCGCCGAACTGCTGTCGAGCGAGCACGGCAAGGTCGTCGACGATGCCAAGGGCGACGTGCAGCGCGGGCTCGAGGTGATCGAATATGCCTGCGGCATCCCGCAGGTCCTGAAAGGCGAATACACGCAAGGGGCAGGCCCGGGTATCGACGTCTATTCGATGCGCCAGCCGCTCGGCATCGGGGCCGGGATCACCCCGTTCAACTTCCCCGCGATGATCCCGATGTGGATGTTCGGCATGGCCATCGCGGCGGGCAATGCCTTCATCCTCAAGCCCTCCGAACGCGACCCGTCCGTGCCGGTGCGGCTCGCCGAACTTTTCCTCGAAGCGGGTGCGCCCGAGGGGCTCTTGCAGGTCGTCCACGGCGACAAGGAGATGGTCGATGCGATCATCGAACATCCCCACATCCCGGCGATCAGCTTCGTCGGCTCGTCCGACATCGCGCAGTACATCTACGCGGGCGGCTCGGCGCGGGGCAAGCGGGTGCAGGCCTTCGGCGGGGCGAAGAATCACGGCGTGGTCATGCCCGATGCGGACCTCGACCAGGTGGTGAACGACCTCGCCGGCGCGGCCTTCGGCTCGGCGGGCGAGCGCTGCATGGCGCTGCCCGTGGTGGTCCCGGTGGGCGAGGACACGGCCGAGCGGCTGCGGGAAAAGCTCATCCCCGCGATCCACGCGCTGCGGATCGGCGTGTCGACCGATCCCGATGCCAATTACGGCCCCGTCGTGACGCCGGAACACAAGGCCCGGATCGAGCAATGGGTGGACACGGCCGAGCAGGAAGGCGCCGAGATCGTCATCGACGGGCGCGGCTTCAGCCTGCAGGGGCACGAGGACGGCTTTTTCGTCGGCCCGACCCTGATCGACCGGGTCACCCCGCAGATGACCAGCTACCAGGAGGAAATCTTCGGCCCCGTCCTGCAGATCGTGCGGGCGAGGGACTTCGAGGAGGCGCTGCGCCTGCCGAGCGAACACCAGTACGGCAACGGCGTCGCCCTGTTCACCCGCAACGGCCACGCCGCGCGCGAATTCGCGGCGCGGGTCAATGTCGGCATGGTGGGCATCAACGTGCCGATCCCGGTTCCGGTCGCCTACCACTCCTTCGGCGGGTGGAAGCGTTCGGGCTTTGGCGACATCGACCAGTACGGGACCGAAGGGCTCGCCTTCTGGACCAAGAAGAAGAAGGTCACCCAGCGCTGGCCCGATGCCAATGATTTCGGCGGCGGGGACGGCAGCAATGCCTTCGTGATCCCGACGATGGGATAAGAGAGGCGCTGCAATCGTTTGGCCATCGGGGGAGGCAACCGACAAGGAGGCTCCCCCATGAGCCAGCAGGACATCGTCGACACCCTCATCGAGAAGCAGGGCACGCTCTTTTCGGAAAGCATGGGGATCGACCTATCCGCCGACACGGGCGAGGCCGATTTCGCCTGGCTGGTCGGCTCGATCCTGCTTGCGAAGCGCATCAGCCATTCCCTCGCCGAACGCGCGGGCAAGGCCCTGAACGAGGCCGGGCTGATGAGCGTCGCGGGCATCCTCGACGCTGACGAGGACAGGTTGCTCCACACGCTGGGCGAGAACGGCTACAAGCGCTACCGCGAACTCGCGACGAACTACCTCAAGGAAACAGCCCGCTGGGTCGAGGACGAGCTCGATGGCGACCTGCGCCGCGTGCGGGATGGCGGCGACGGAGACGAGGTGCTCGAACGGCTTCACGGCGCCAAGGGCATCGGCGCGGTGGGGGCGGAAATCTTCGCGCGGGAGGCGCAATGGAACTGGGACGAATTCTACCCCCGGCTCGAGGGGCCAGCGGCGGACAAGGCGCGGGAACTCGGACTTTCCATCGATCACGGCCCGCTCGTTTCCATGGCGGGTTCGCGGACCCGTTTCGTCCGGCTCGCGGCCGCGCTAAGCAGGGCGGCGGTGGACGAGACCGCCGAGGAAGTGGAGGAGGCAGCGGATAAGGACTGAGCCTTCACTGGTGGCCGCACTCGCGCTCGCCGGATGCGCGGGCAGCGACGCGTCGCCTCCGCCTGCCGCGGCTCCGCCGCCGGAACGCACCTGCGACGCTTCGCCCGCGCAGGGCTTCGTCGGAGAGAAGGCCAGCGCCGCAACCGGCGCGCGGATTCTCGCCGAAACGGGCGCGCGGACCCTGCGCTGGGGGCCGCCCGACAGCGCCTTCACGATGGATTACCGCGAGGACCGGGTGAACGTCATGTACGATGCCGACATGGCGATCGAGCGGATCACCTGCGGATGACCACCGGGTCGCACGGCCGCCCGCGGGCCACCGGCCCGGAATGGAAGGTCGGGATCGAGACCGCGGCGGTGCTCGACTGATTTTCGGAGCAGGCCATGCAGGTTCGCGTGGTTCATGCGCCCTCACGAATCCGGAAATTCGGGCGCAGGCCCCTCCCCGGCCGACCCTACAGGGCTAGCACGCCGGTCTCCTCCAGACGCTCCAGCAACAGCGCCATCAGCGCCCGGCGGTGCTGCATCGCGTTCAACTCCGCCGCCGAAACCAGCACCAGCGGCTCCCCCGCGCCCGCATCGAGCAGGATCGCGGGCAGGTCGAGCTGCGTCCCCCCGAGCGCCTTCGCCGCCTCGTCGCGGTGGAGAAAGACCTTTTCCAGCGGCAGGCGGAACAGGAACCGCCGCCAGTCCGAATGCATCGCCGCCCAGCCGTAGGTCAGCGCGCACAGGGAGCAGGGATAGGTCGCGGGCCGCACCGCCTTGTGCACCGCGTCCTTCACCGCGTTGAGCAGCCCGCCATCGGCATTGTAGACGAGCACCAGGCGGGCGGTTGCGGGAAAAGCGTCGGCTCGGTCCATGCCCCAGATACGCAGGCGCGCTGCAAACGGACCAGCAAAATCCGCAGGCGCCCGCGCGCGCCTGCCTCTTTCCCTGCCCCCGGCCGGGCGCTAAGGGCAGGCCATGACAGGACAGTTCCAGCTCACCGAAGACCAGCTCGCGATCCAGGAGGTCGCCCGCCGCTTCACCGCCGACAACATCACGCCTAACGCCGCCGAATGGGATGAAAAGCACATCTTCCCGCGCGACGTGATCACGCAAAGCGCCGACCTCGGCTTCGGCGCGATCTACGTGTCGGAAGAATCGGGCGGGATCGGCCTCGGCCGGCTGGAGGCCGCGCTGATCATGGAGGCCATGGCCTATGGCTGCCCCTCCACATCCGCCTTCATCTCGATCCACAACATGGCCGCGTGGATGATCGACCGCTTCGGCTCGCAGGCGGTCAAGGACAAGTATCTCCCGCAGCTCATCACGATGGAGCACATCGCGAGCTACTGCCTGACCGAGCCTTCGTCCGGCTCCGACGCCGCCGCGCTCAAGACCACGGCGAAGCGCGACGGCGACGATTACATCCTCAACGGGACCAAGCAGTTCATCTCCGGCGCAGGGCAAAACGAGGTCTATGTCGCCATGGTCCGCACCGGAGAGGACGGGCCGAAAGGCATCACCTGCATGGTGATCGAGAAGGACATGGCGGGCGTCTCCTTCGGCGCGAACGAGAGGAAACTCGGCTGGCATTCGCAGCCGACCGCGCAGTTGATCCTCGAGGACGTGCGCGTTCCGGCGGAAAACATCGTCGGAGGCGAGGGCGAGGGTTTCCGCATCGCGATGCAGGGGCTGGACGGCGGACGGCTCAACATCGGCGCGTGTTCGCTCGGCGGGGCGCAGCGCTGCCTCGACGAGGCGATCCGCTACACCAAGGAACGCACCCAGTTCGGGCAGGCCGTCGCCGAGTTCCAGAACACCCAGTTCACGCTTGCCGACATGGCGACCGACCTCGAAGCGGCGCGCGCCTTGCTCTACCTCGCCGCGGCGAAGGTGACCGACAACGCGCCCGACAAAACGCGCTTTTCCGCCATGGCGAAGCGCCTTGCGACCGACAGCGGATCGGCGATCGTCGACCGCGCGCTGCAATTGCATGGCGGCTACGGCTATTTGCAGGATTATCCGGTGGAGCGGTTCTGGCGCGATCTGCGCGTCCACTCGATCCTCGAAGGCACGAACCAGATCATGCGGATGGTCGTAGGGCGGGACCTGCTGCGGCAGTAGGCGGCAGATGTCCGTCCTTCGTTTCGCCATGACCACGCTCGTCATGCCCGATTACGACGCCGCGCTCGATTTCAACGTCGGCGCGCTCGGCTTCGCGCCGGTCCTTCTCGAAACCGCGAGCTTTGCGGAAAGCCATGCACGCTTTACAGCATCGGGGGTGACCTTCGAGGGGGAACCGCGTCACGAGGCCTATGGCACGGTTGCGGTGTTCCGGGACCCCTTCGGCAATCGCTGGGACCTGATCGAACCGAAAGCACACGAATGACCAACGAAGTCCTCACCCGGAAGACCGGCCGCATCGGCCATATCTCGCTCAATCGGCCCAAGGCGATCCACGCGCTGACGCTGGAGATGTGCCACGCGATGAGCGCGGCCTTGCGCGAATGGGAGCACGACGACGCGGTCGAGGCGGTGATCCTCGACCATGCGGAGGGGCGCGGCTTCTGCGCGGGCGGGGACATCGCCATGCTGCGCGATTCCGCGCTCAATGACGGCGGGGTTTCGGGGCGCAGGTTCTTCCACGACGAATACCAGTTGAATCACCAGATGTTCACCTATCCCAAGCCCATCGTCGCCTTCATGGACGGCATCACGATGGGCGGCGGGGTCGGCATCTCGCAGCCCGCGAAATTCCGCGTCGCGACCGAGAACACGCGTTTTGCCATGCCCGAATCGGGCATCGGCCTGTTCCCCGATGTCGGCGGCGGCTGGTATCTTGCGCGGATCGGCGGGCGACTGGGGCAGTTCCTCGCGCTAACCGGCGCGCGGCTCGACGGGTCGGAGGCGCTGTGGACCGGGATCGCGACGCATTACGTCGAAAGCTCCATGCTCGAGGACATCAAGGCGCGCATCGCCCAGCATCCCGAGCGGATTTCGGGCATCCTGTCCGAACCGACCGGCACCCCGCCCGAGGCGCGGATCAAGGCCAATGCCGACAAGATCGTGCGCCACTTCGCCTCCGACACCTTCGAGGACATCCTTGCCAGCCTCGACAAGGCGGCGGACGCGGGCGCCGACTGGGCGGCGAAGGAGCGCGACACGCTCGGCACCAAGAGCCCGCAGACCTGCAAGGTCGCGCTGCGGCAATTGGCCACTTCGGCAGCGCTCACCGATTTCGCGGACAACATGCGGATGGAATACCGCATCGCGAGCCGCGTGCTCCTGCGCCCCGATTTCGCCGAGGGCGTGCGCGCGGTGATCGTGGACAAGACGGGCGATCCCAAGTGGGACCCCGCCACCCCCGAGGGCGTGACCGAGGAACTGCTCGACGCGATCTTCGCGCCCCTGCCGCCCGAGGAAGAGTGGCAGCCCTTATCCTAGAGGTCATCCCCGCGAAAGCGGGGACCCGGGGCGGCACGAGGACACACCAATCCCAGGTTCCCGCCTTCGCGGGAATGACAAGTGGAGAGACAATGACCTACGAAACCATCACCGTGGAGAAGAACGCCGAGGGCAATACCGGCGTCACCCTGATGACGCTCAACCGGCCCAAGGCGCTGAACGCGCTCAATTCGCAGGTGCTGGCCGAACTGATCGACGCCTTTGCCGATTACCAGGCCGACGCAACCCAGCTCTGCGCGGTGCTGACCGGGAGCGGCGACAAGGCCTTTGCCGCCGGGGCCGACATCAAGGAAATGCACGACAAGGCAGCGGCCGATTTCTACCTTGACGATTTCTTCGCCCCCTGGACCAGCGAGATCGTGAAGAAGACCCGCAAGCCGTGGATCGCCGCGGTCAACGGCTTTGCTCTCGGCGGCGGGTGCGAGCTGGCGATGATGGCAGACTTCATCATCGCTTCGGACAAGGCGAAGTTCGGCCAGCCCGAGATCAAGCTGGGCGTTGCGCCGGGCATGGGCGGCTCGCAGCGGCTGACCCGCGCGATCGGCAAGGCGAAATCGATGGAGATGTGCCTGACGGGCCGCATGATGGGCGCGGAAGAGGCCGAGCGCGCGAACCTCGTCGCCCGCGTGGTGCCGCATGAGGAACTGGTCGCCGAGACGCTCAAGACCGCCGCGACCATCGCCGCCATGCCGCCGATGGCCGCGATCGCCAACAAGGAGATGGTAAACGCCGCCTTCGAGATGACGCTCGACCAGGGGCTCGTCATGGAGCGCCGCATCTTCCAGATCCTCACCGCATCCGAGGACAAGGCGGAAGGCATGGCCGCCTTCATCGAGAAGCGCGAAGGGCAATGGAAGGGGCGGTGACGATCGCTTCGGGGAGAGAGAACACATGAAAATCGCCTTCATCGGCCTCGGCAACATGGGCGGCGGGATGGCCGCGAATCTGGTCAGGGCGGGGCACGACGTGCGCGCCTTCGACCTCAGCGAACAGGCGCTCGCCGCAGCGAAGGACGCGGGATGCGAGACCTTCGGCACGGCCAAGGAAGCCTGCGCGGGCGCCGAGGCGGTCGTCACCATGCTGCCCAACGGCGGAATCGTGAAACAGGTCTATTGGGACGACGTGATCGGCCATGCCCCGGAAGGCGCGGTCCTGCTCGACTGCTCGACCATCGACGTCGAGACCGCGCGCGAGGTGATCGAGGTGACCGAGGCGCACGGCTACGACATGGTCGATGCGCCCGTTTCCGGCGGGATCGCCGCGGCCAATGCGGGGACGCTGACCTTCATGGTCGGCGGCACGGACAAGGCCTTCGCCCGCGCCGAGCCGATCCTTCAGGCGATGGGCAAGGCCGTGATCCATGCGGGCGATGCGGGCAATGGGCAGGCCGCGAAGATCTGCAACAACATGTTGCTCGCGGTCCAGATGATCGGCACCTGCGAAGCCTTCGCCATGGCCGGAAAGCTGGGGCTCGACGCGCAGACCTTCTACGACATTTCCAGCGTGTCCAGCGGCCAGTGCTGGTCGATGACGAGCTATTGCCCCGTCCCCGGCGTCGGCCCGGAAAGCCCGGCGGATCGCGACTACGCCCCCGGCTTTGCCGCCACGCTGATGGTCAAGGACCTGCGCCTTGCGATAGAGGCGGCGGAAAAGGCGGGCGCGAAGACCGCGCTCGGCTCCCACGCCAAGGCGATCTACGAGGCCTTTGCCGAGGAGCACGGCGGGCTCGATTTCTCAGGCATCATCAAGACGCTCTGATTTCGGCGATCACGCTTTCGAGCCATGCGCGCGGGGCCTCGCGCCGCGAGCCTATGTCGGCGACGAATTCCTGCCCGCGCGAAACCGCTCTCAGCTTGCCGCCCCGCAGCCAGCGGTCCGCCCGGTCGTGATAGGACAACCCCCCGCGCCGCAACCAGTCCGGCCGCCGCCAAAGGCTCGGCCGCCCGCCCGGCACGGTGAGGCGGAGCGCCTCGCTCGCCCGGCCCGCGACGCGCCCCTCGCCGCGCCAGATGCAGTCGTTGCGCGCGTGCATAGCGAGCGCATGGGGATGGCCGCGCTCGACCAGTTCCGCGGGCGCGCCGGCTGAAAGCGGGATTAGTTCCGCGACCCTGAGATAGCCGAAGATGCGGTGATGGGGTTCGCCGCCCGACTCTTCGCGAAACAGGCCGAAGAACAGGAAGACATCGCCCGCGCCCACTCCCTGCCGTTCGAGATGCGTCTGCGCCGCGCCGCACTGGCCGAACAGGCACTCGCCTTCACGCGTGAACATCGGGTCGTGGTGGCACGCATCCCCCGCCCCCAGCCGCCCCCGGCTCGCCCGCGCGGCATGGTCGCCAAGACCGAGATCGCCATAGGTCGTCACGCTCGCCGCGCCTGCCGCATTCCTCGCCGCCGGGATCGGCAGGCTGACCGGCCGGCCTGCCACGATCGGCGAAGGCCCGCCCCCGGCGCTGGTGTCGAAACCCTTGCGGGAGAAGACGATCTTCATCGGCCCAGCCTGCACCGCGACCGGAAGTTGCACAAGTGCGCCCCGCTCTTGCTTGGCTTCCCCGGCGACGCGGTCTAAGGCGCGCCTCGCAATGTCACAGCACGCCCCCCAACCCCGTTCCGTCACCGCGCTCGTCATGGCGGGCAAGCGTTCGGGCGCGCTCGATCCGCTGGCCGCGGCGGCGGGTGTCGCGCAGAAGGCGGTCGTGCCGGTCAACGGCGTGCCGATGATCGAGCGAGTCGTCGCCGCGGTCGCCGCCTGCCCCGAGGTCGCCGCGATCCGCATCGTCGCGCACGACAAGGACGAGATCGCCGCGATCCCCGCGATTGCCGCGCTGGTCGAGGAAGGCCGCCTCGCCTTCGCCGAAGGCCGCTTCAACATCGTCGACAGCGTGCTTTCGGGCGCTGAAGGGGTCGAGTTTCCCCTCCTCATCACCACCGCCGACAACTGCCTCGTGACGCCGGAGGGCTACAGCGAATTCATCGCAAAGTGCCGCGCCGAGGACGCGCAGGGCGCCGCCGGGCTCGCCCGGCGCGAGGCGGTGCAGGAAGCCGATCCGCTGGGGCAGACGCGCTTCTACGAATTCTCCGACGGCGGCTATTCCAACTGCAACATGTACTGGATCGGCAGCCGCGAGGCGCTCGCGGCGGCGGAAATCATGCGCGAGGGCGGGCAGTTCGTGAAATACCCCAGCCGCATCATCAAGGCCTTCGGGCTCATGAACCTCGTCCGCTTCCGCCTCGGCTGGGGGTCGAAGGAAAAGCTCTTCGCGCAGATCTCGCGCCGTTTCGGGTTCAAGCTGGTGCCGATCGTGCTGTCGGACGGGCATTACGCGATCGACGTCGACAACGAACGCACGCTCGCCGTGACCGAGAAGATCCTCAAGCGCCGGGAAGGCGACAGGACCGGGGGCGACGGGAGCGTGGGCGCGGCGTAAGTCGCGGCTTGCGAGCGATGAAACGCCTTTTCGCCAATATCGGATGGCTTCTGGGCGGGCGCGGCTTCAACGCGGCGATGAGCCTCGTCTACATCTACCTCGCCACCAATGCGCTGGGGATCGAGAGCTTCGGCCATTTCGCGATTCTCGTCGCGCTGGGCCAGACGGTGACGGGGCTCGCCAATTTCCAGACCTGGCAGTTCATCGTGCGCTGGGGCGCGAACGGCCGCAATGCCGAGGGCGAACCGGTGATGGACTCCGCCCGCGCCGCCGAGGCGACCGGCTTCGCCATCGCGCTGGACCTCCTTTCCATCGTCATGGGGACCATGGTCGCAGCCCTCCTGGTGTGGAGCGCGCCGCTCTGGCTGCCCCTGCCGGAAGATCTCCTGTGGATCGCGTTCGGCTATTGCTTCGTCTCGCTCGCCGCGATCCGCACGACGCCGACGGGGCTCCTGCGCCTGCGCTTCCGCTATGCGAGCGCGACCGCGGCGGAAGCCGTGCAGCCCGCGATCCGTGCCGCCGGCGCGGTGCTGGCGTGGTTCCTGATGCCGAACGTGCTCGGCTTCATCCTTGCCTGGGCGGCGGCCGAGGTCGCGGTCGCCATCGCGCTGTGGATCGTCGCGACGCGCGACGCGCCGATCGACCTTTCCGCGCTCAGCCTTCGCCGCATCCCCGCGCGCCATCCCGAGGCGTGGCGTTTCGTCTGGTCGACCAACCTGTCGGGCAGCCTCAACATCGCGGGCAAGCAGGTGATCGTGCTGCTGGTCGGGACTTTCGGCGGGGCCGCGCTCGCGGGGGGGTTTCGCGTGGCGGCGCAGCTGGGCCAGGCGCTGGTCACGCTCGCCCAGACGATCTCCAAGGCGATCCTGCCCGAGCTTGTCCATGACGAGGAGAACGCGCTCTCCATCGCCCGGCGCATGGCGAACATCGCGGTGATCGCGGGCGTGATCGCGGTGGCGACCGCGCTGCTCGGCGGGCGCTGGGCGCTGAGCGTCATCGCGGAGGAGGATTTCAGCGCGTTCTACTGGGCGATGGTGATCCTGTCGATCGCGGGCGCGGTCGAACTGGTCGGCGCGAGCCTGGAATCGCTGCTGGTATCGGCCGGGCGGGCGGGGACGGCCTTTCTCGTGCGTGCGGTACCGACCGCGCTTTCGCTGGTCCTGCTCGAAGTGGCGATCGACTGGAACGGGGCGAAGGGCGCGGCCTTCGCGGTGCTGGGGGCGAGCAGCCTTGCCGTGATCGGATTCTACGTCGCGATCCTCAACCTCAGGGAAATCCGCATCCTTGTCGGCGAGCCGGAAGGAGCGGAGGCGGAGCCGGAGGAAACCCGGCCCCGCCCCTGACGCATCACGCGCCGGCTTCGCTCCAGGTGAGCTTCGGCTTCCTTGCGGCGGTCGTCTCGTCGAGGCGGCGGCGCGGGGCGTAGTAGGGCGCCTGCCTCAGCGTCTCGTCGCCCGCCCTCGCCCGTTCGACCAGCGAACGCAGCGCGGTGATGAACTGATCGAGGTTCGCCTTGCTCTCGGTCTCGGTCGGCTCGACCAGCATGGCGCCGTGGACCACCAGCGGGAAATAGACCGTCATCGGGTGGAAGCCCTCGTCGATCAGCCCCTTGGCGAGGTCGAGCGTGGACAGGTCCCCGCCGAAATCGCGGTCGCCGAACAGCGCTTCGTGCATGCACGGGCCGGAGGCGGCGAAGGGCGCGTGGAGGATGTCCTCCATGTTCCGCAGGATGTAGTTCGCGTTGAGCACCGCGTCCTCGGCGACCTGCTTCAATCCGTCCGCGCCGTGGGAGAGCATGTAGGTCAGCGCGCGGGTGAACATGCCCATCTGGCCGTGGAAGGCGGTCATCCGGCCGAAGGAAGGCCCGCGTTCCTCGCGGTTTTCCTCCTCGACGAGATAGTAGTGTTCGCCGTCCTTCCTGACGAAGGGCAGCGGGGCATAGGGCGCGAGCGCTTCCGAGAAGACCACCGGGCCAGAACCCGGACCGCCGCCGCCATGCGGGGTGGAAAAGGTCTTGTGCAGGTTGATGTGCATCGCATCGACGCCGAGATCGCCCGGCCGCACCCGGCCGACGATGGCGTTGAAATTCGCCCCGTCGCAATAGACATATCCGCCCGCCTCGTGGACCGCATCGGCGATGGTGCGGAAGTCCTTTTCGAACAACCCGCAGGTGTTGGGGTTGGTGATCATCACGCCCGCGACGTCCGGGCCGAGGCGCGCCTTCAGTTTCCCGACATCGACCCGGCCCTCTTCGGTCGCGGGAATGTCCTCCACCCGGTATCCGGCGAAGGCGGCGGTGGCGGGGTTGGTGCCATGGGCGCTTTCGGGGACGAGCACGACTTCGCGCGCATCGCCGCGCGCCTCGTGCGCGGCGCGGATCGCGAGGATGCCGCACAATTCGCCATGCGCGCCGGCCTTGGGGCTCATCGCGACGCCGGGCATACCGGTGAGCCTGCACAGCCATTCGCCCAGTTCGTGGATCACCTGCAGCGCGCCCTGCACCGTCTGCTGGGGGGCGAGCGGGTGGATGTCGGCGAAACCGGGCAGGCGCGCGACCTTCTCGTTCAGGCGCGGGTTGTGCTTCATCGTGCAGGACCCGAGCGGGAAGAAGCCGAGGTCGATCCCGTAGTTCTGGCGCGACAGGCGCGTGTAGTGGCGCACCGTCTCCGGTTCGGTCAGCCCGACGAGGCCGATCGGTTCGGCCCGTTCGAACCCGCCGAGGCGGTTGGGCGCGGCGGGATCGATGTCGGGAAGGTCGACTCCGGTCGTTTCGGCACGGCCGATCTCGAACAGCAGCGGTTCCTCGAGCATGAGGGCGCGGTTGCCGGTCGTGGTCGGGGGACCATTGTGCATCCCGTCTTCCGCGACTTCCATCGCGGGCTTCCAGCCCGACTTGTTGGGGGCGTTCATCACACGGTCTCCTTGACGAAGGCTTCGAGTTCGGTCGCGAGGGTTTCGATGTCCTCTTCGGTGGACATTTCGGTCACGGCCACCAGCAGCGCGTGTTCGAGCGCCTCTACCCCTGGATAGAGGCGGCCCAGCGAAACCCCGCCGAGCACGCCGCGGTCGGCGAGGCCGCGGACGATCTCGCGCGCGGGCCGGCCGCCGAGCATCACGGTGAATTCGTTGAAGAACGAATTGTTGAGCACCTCGACGCCCGGCACCTTCGCCAGCCGGTCGGCGGCGAGGCAGGCGAGGCGGTGGTTCTCCGCCGCGAGTTCGCGCAGGCCCTTTTCGCCGAGCAGCGTCATGTGGACGCTGAAAGCGAGCGCGCAGAGCCCCGAATTGGTGCAGATGTTGCTCGTCGCCTTCTCGCGGCGGATATGCTGTTCGCGGGTGGAAAGCGTCAGGACGAAGCCGCGCCGCCCCTCGGCGTCCACGGTCTCGCCGCACAGGCGGCCGGGCATCTGCCGGACGTGCTTGGGATCGCGCACCGCGAACAGGCCGAGATAGGGCCCGCCGAACTGCAGGCCGACGCCGATCGACTGGCCTTCGCCCACGACGATGTCGGCGCCCATCTCGCCGGGCGAGCGGATCGCGCCGAGCGCCACCGGCTCGGTGTTGACCGCGACCAGCAGCGCGCCCTTTTCATGCGCGGCCTCGGCGACTTTCGACAGGTCGCTGATGCGCCCGAGAATGTCGGGATATTGCACCACGACGCAGGCCGTGTCCTCGTCGATCCGCGCGATCAGCCCGTCGAGATCGGCCTCGGGCTGGATCGAAGGTTGCGCCGCCGCGATCTCGTCGCCGGTGAACTGCGCCATGGTCTTGACGACCTCGGCGTAATGCGGGTGGAGCGCACCCGACAGGACCGCGCGCTTGCGCTTCGTCACGCGGGTCGCCATCGCCACCGCCTCCCAGCACGCGGTCGAACCGTCATAGAGCGAGGCGTTCGCAACCGCGCAGCCATAGAGGCGGGCGACCTGCGTCTGGAACTCGAACAGCATCTGCAGGGTGCCCTGCGCGATTTCGGGCTGGTAGGGCGTATAGGCGGTGAGGAACTCGCCGCGCTGGATCACCGTGTCCACGCTCGCGGGCACATGGTGGCGATAGGCGCCCGCGCCGAGGAAGAAGGGCGCGTCCCCGGCGGCGAGGTTCTTCGCCGCACGCGCCTTCATGTGGCGTTCGACCGCCATCTCGCTGGCGTGCATGGGCAGGCCGTGGATCGGCCCGTCGAGCCGCGCGACCTCGGGCACGTCGACGAACAGGTCGTCGATCGATCGCGCGCCGATGCTGGCCAGCATTTCCTGGCGGTCGGTGTCGGTGAGGGGAAGGTAACGCATCGTTCTTACTCCATAATCCCCTCCTCTTCGGAGGAGGGGCAACGAGACTTGGCGGCTTGCCGCCCAGTCGCGGTGGGGTGGTGCCTTGACCGGCCGGGCCGTCGCCCGCCCCGACCACCCCAACCCCGGATGCCTGTCCCCGCGAAGGCGGAGGGGGGCAGGAGGGGGGCTTACAGGTTCGCCAGGAATTCCTTGTAGGCGTCCTCGTCCATCAGGCCTTCGAGCTCGCTTTCGTCGGCGACGTTGACGCGGAAGAACCAGCCGTCGTCCTCGGGGCTCGAATTGACGAGGCCCGGCTCGTCCTCGAGCGTCGAGTTGATTTCGGTCACCTCTCCACTGATCGGCGCGTAGACGTCGCTAGCCGCCTTGACGCTTTCGACCACGGCGGCTTCCTTGCCCTTCTCGACCTCGTCGCCGACGGTCGGCAGTTCGACGAAGACGATGTCGCCCAACTGGTCCTGGGCATATTCGGTGATGCCGACGGTGGCCGAATCGCCCTCGACATCGATCCATTCGTGTTCATCGGTGAAGTAACGCGGCATCGGTTTCAGCTCCCTCGGTAATAGCGATGCGGGACGAAAGGCATGGGCGAGACGGTGGCGGCGAGGCGCCTGTTCCGGACCTCGATTTCGAGCGGCGTGCCCTCGGCGGCGTGGTCCGCGCCGACATAGGCCATCGCGATCGGGTGGCCGAGCGTGGGCGAGAAGCCGCCGCTCGTGACCTTGCCGACCAGCGTGTCGCCGGAATAGACCGGCGCGCCCTCCCGCGCGGGCAGGCGGCCCTCGACCCGCAGGCCGACGCGGGTGCTGGCGCAGCCATTGCCCAGCTTAACCGCGCAGGCCTGGTGGCCCATCCAGCCACCCGCCTCACGGCGTTTCTTCGACAGGGCGAAGCCGAGCCCGGCGCTGACCGGGTCGATTTCGCTGGTGAGGTCGTGGCCGTAGAGCGGCAGGCCCGCCTCGAGCCGGAGCGAATCGCGCGCGCCAAGACCGGCGGGCCTGACCCGCTCGTCCGCGACCAGCGCATCGGCGAGACGTTCGGCGGCGCCGGCATGGACCGAGATCTCGAACCCGTCCTCGCCGGTATAGCCCGCCCGGCTGATCCACAGGGGCACGCCGTTCCAGTCGAACGCGGCGGCGCGCATGAAGGTGAGTTCGCCCGTGCCCGGGACGAGCGCGTCCAGCACTTCGGCCGCCTTCGGACCCTGGAGCGCGAGCAGCGCCTGGTCCTCGTAATGGGTGAGCGTGACCTCGTCGGGCAGGTGTTCGCGCAGGTGGGCGATGTCGTCCCACTTGGTAGCGCCGTTGACGACCAGCGCGATGTGCGCACCCGTATTGGTGATCATCAGGTCGTCGATGATCCCGCCCGCCTCGGTCAGCAGCAGCGAATAGCGCATCCGCCCTTCGCCGAGCGAAGTGACGGAGCCGGGGACAAGCTTTTCGAGCTCCTGCGCCGCGCCCTCGCCCGAGACGGACAGCTGGCCCATGTGGGACACGTCGAACAGGCTCGCGCTCGTCCGCGTCCATTCGTGTTCGGCGACGATGCCCCCATGCTCCCCGGCATACTGGATCGGCATTTCATAGCCCGCAAAGGGAACCATGCGCGCGCCGCGGGCGCGGTGCCACGCGTCGAGCGGCAGGGTGGCCGGCGGCTGGTCTTCAATGGTATCGTCGTCGCTCAAATCATGTCCCCGTCAGGTGGCGGCAGGTGGGCGAACGCCTCGCGGCGCGCCCTTCGTTCCTGCCCCCTCTGTCGGGAAACCTGAGAGCTTAGCCGCGCGACCTTGGACCGGCGCGGGGCATTCCCCTTCGGTGGTGCCGGCATGATGGGCCCGACACGCTTTCCAGAGTGCCCATGCCTGTTCGCGGTCCTTTGGCCTGAGAGTTTCCGGGGCGGTTGCTCCTTCGGCGCCATGCCCCCTTGCCGGTGCGGCGTGGGGGCCAGTCTCTCCCGCGAAAGACGCCGGAATCGCTTCCGGCAGGCGGTTGTCATGTTGCGCATGCGAAGGGTTTGGTCAATCGTCGGCGCGGCGTTTCGCGTTCGGGCGAAACTTTCGTGCGGATAAACTCCTCTCCTAGTCGAGATTGGGCCTGAGCCAGCGCTCGGCAGTGGCGATGTCCACCCCGCGCCGGGCGGCGTAATCCTCCAGCTGGTCGCGCCCGATTCGCGCCACGCCGAAATAGGCGCTTTCGGGATGGGCGAAGTAGAAGCCCGACACCGCGGCGGTGGGATACATGGCGAAGCTTTCGGTCAGTTCGAGCCCGACATTCTCCTCGGCCTTGAGCAAGTCGAACAGGATCGGTTTCAACGAATGGTCCGGGCAGGCCGGATAGCCGGGCGCCGGGCGGATGCCGCGATACTGCTCCTTGATCAGCGCCTCGTTGGTGAGCTGTTCGCCCGGCGCATAGCCCCACAGGTCGGTGCGGACGTGCTGGTGCAGCCGTTCGGCGAAGGCTTCGGCGAAGCGGTCGGCGAGCGCCTTCAGAAGGATGTCGGAATAGTCGTCCCTGTCCTCCTGGAAGCGTTCGATGTGGGGGTCGATCCCGTGAATGCCCACGGCAAAGCCGCCGATCCAGTCGCCTTCGGGGGAAACGAAATCGGCAAGGCACATGTTCGGCCGCTCGCGGCTTTTCCTTACCTGCTGGCGCAGGAAGGGCAGGCGCACCTCGCCTGCCGAGCCATTGGCGCGAGAGGGATCGTGGATCGTGACATCGTCGCCTTCGCGCACGCAGGGCCACAGGCCCGCAACGCCGCGCGCGGTGAGCCATTTCTCGCCGATGATTTTTTCCATCATCGCGTCGGCATCGGCCTTGAGGCTGCGCGCGCTCTCACCCACCACATCGTCCTCGAGGATGGCGGGGTAATTGCCGTGCAGTTCCCAGGCGCGGAAGAAGGGCGTCCAGTCGATATATTCGGCAAGCTCGCCGAGATCCCATTCGTCGAATACGTGGAGGCCCGGCTTGCGCGGCGCAACCGGCTTTTCCTGCGCGGGCGAGGCGAAGCCGTTGGCGCGCGCCTCCTCGAGCGGCAGCAGGTCGCTCTGCCCCTTGTTCGCGCGCGCGTCGCGGACCTTTTCGTATTCCGCCGCCGTGTCCTCGACGAAGGCATCGCGCTGCGTGTCCGAGAGCAGGCGCGAGGCGACCCCGACCGCGCGGCTCGCATCGAGCACGTGGATGACGGGGCCTTCATAGGCCGGATCGATCTTGAGCGCGGTGTGGACCTTCGACGTGGTCGCCCCGCCGATCAGCAGGGGCATGGTCATGCCGGCGCGCTGCATTTCCTCGGCCACGGTCACCATCTCGTCGAGGCTGGGCGTGATGAGGCCCGACAGCCCGATCATGTCGGCCCTGTTGTCGTTGGCGGCCTTCAGGATGTCGGACCACGGCACCATGACGCCAAGGTCGATCACGTCGTATCCGTTGCACTGGAGCACGACGCCGACGATGTTCTTGCCGATGTCGTGCACGTCGCCCTTGACCGTGGCCATGATGACCTTGCCCTTGGCCTTGCGCTCGCTTTCGGGGAGGAGGTCCTTTTCCGCCTCGATATAGGGGATGAGGTGGGCGACCGCCTTCTTCATCACCCGCGCCGATTTCACCACCTGCGGCAAGAACATCTTGCCGCTGCCGAACAGGTCGCCGACGACGTTCATGCCGTCCATCAGCGGGCCTTCGATCACCTCGATCGGGCGTCCGCCGCGCGCATCGGTGGCCGCGCGCATTTCCTCGGTGTCCTCGACGATGTGCGCGTCGATGCCCTTGACGAGCGCGTGTTCGAGCCGTTTTTCCACCGCCCAGCCGCGCCATTCCTCGGCGGCCTTTTCATCCGCGACGCTCTTGCCCTTGTAGCTTTCGGCGAGGTCGATCAGCCGTTCCGTGGCGTCCGCACGGCGTGCGAGGATCACGTCCTCGCAGGCATCGCGCAAGGCAGGGTCGATCGTGTCGTAGACGTCGAGCTGGCCCGCGTTGACGATCGCCATGTCGAGCCCGGCGGGAATGGCGTGATAGAGGAACACCGAATGCATCGCGCGGCGCACGGTCTCGTTGCCGCGGAAGCTGAAGGAGAGGTTGGACAGCCCGCCGCTGGTCTTGGCGTGGGGGCAGAGCGCCTTGATCTCCTTCACCGCCTCGATGAAGTCGAGCCCGTAGCGGTCGTGTTCCTCGATTCCCGTGGCGACCGCGAAGATATTGGGGTCGAAGATGATGTCCTCGGGGGGAAAACCTTCCGCCACCAGCAGGTCGTAGGCGCGCTTGCAGATCTCGACCTTGCGCTCTTTCGTGTCGGCTTGCCCGACCTCGTCGAACGCCATCACCACGACCGCAGCGCCATAGGCCATGCAGGTGCGCGCCTGTTCGAGGAAGGCGTCCTCGCCCTCCTTCATGCTGATCGAATTGACGATCGGCTTGCCCGAAACGCATTTCAGCCCCGCCTCGATCACGTGAAATTTCGACGAATCGATCATCACCGGCACGCGCGCAATGTCGGGTTCGGCGGCGATCAGCTTGAGGAAGGTCGTCATGGCGTGGACCGCGTCGAGCAGGCCCTCGTCCATGTTGACGTCGATCACCTGCGCGCCGTTTTCGACCTGCTGGCGCGCGACTTCGACGGCGGTGGGGTAGTCCCCCGCCATGATGAGCTTCTTGAACCGGGCCGAGCCGGTGACATTGGTGCGTTCACCGATATTGATGAAGCGCGAAATCGAGCTTTGTTCGTTCATCGTCAGGCAGCAACCACGAAGGATTCAAGCCCCGCCAGCCGCATCGCGACCGGGGGCGTGGGAATGGAGCGGGGGGCGACGCCTTCGACCGCCCGCGCGATCGCGGCGATGTGTTCGGGGGTGGAGCCGCAGCATCCGCCAAGCACGTTGACCTGGCCGTTCCGCGCCCAGTCGGCGACGAAGCCCGCGGTCGTCTCGGGCGCCTCGTCATATTCGCCAAGCTCGTTGGGAAGCCCGGCATTGGGATAGACCATCAGCAGGGTGTCGGCGAGGCCGGAGAGGCTCTTAACATGGGGGCGCAGCTGTTCCGCACCGAAGGAGCAGTTGAGCCCGATCGTCACCGGCCTTGCGTGGCGCACGGCGTACCAGAAGGCATCGACCGTGTGGCCCGACAGGTTGCGGCCCGAAAGGTCGGTCAGCGTCATCGAGATCATCACCGGGACCTCCCGGCCGAGTTCGCGCTCGAGCTGCTTGACCGCCATCACGCCCGCCTTGGCGTTCAATGTGTCGAACACGGTCTCGATCAGGATGAAGTCGCAGCCCCCTTCGACCAGCGCGGCTGCCTGTTCGTGATAGACATCGACCAGTTCGTCGAAATCGATCTCGCGGAAACCGGGGTCCTCGACATCGGGGCTGAGCGACAGCGTCTTGTTGGTCGGCCCGATCGCGCCCGCGACGAAGCGGGGGCGTCCGTCCCCTGCCTCGTATTCGTCGCACAATTCCCGCGCGATCCTGCCGGAGGCGAGGTTGATGTCGCGCACCCTGCTTTCGGCCCGGTAGTCGGCCTGGCTGATGCGGTTGGCGGAAAAGGTGTTGGTCGAGACCACGTCCGATCCCGCCTCAAGGTAATTGCGCGTGATGTCCGCGATCACGTCGGGCCGGGTCAGGGCCAGGATGTCGTTGTTGCCCTTCTGGTCGGCGGGAAGGCCGAGATCGCCCGCATAGTCCTCCTCCGACAGCTTGCGGTTCTGGATCTGCGTGCCGAAGGCGCCGTCGGAAATGAGCACGCGTTTGGCCGCTTCGGCGAGGAAGGTCCGGCGGGCTTTTGACGGGGCGAGACTCATGCGGCTTCTCCCTGCACGGCGGCGGCAGGCGCGGCGGCGGCTTCGCCGACCGGGCGTTTGCCGAGCATGTGGCAGATCGCATAGGCGAGATCGGGCCGGTTCAGGGTGTAGAAGTGAAAATTGCGCACCCCGCCCGCATAGAGGCGGCGGCACAATTCGGCGGCGACGGTCGCGGCGACGAGCTGGCGCGCGGCGGGCTTTTCGTCGAGCCCTTCGAACAGGCCGTCCATCCAACCGGGAATGGTCGCCCCGCAGGCGCCCGCGAACTTCCGGGCCTGCGCGACATTGGTGACCGGCAGGATGCCGGGGATCACCGGCTTGTCGATCCCGCTCGCGGCGAGAGCATCGCGGTAGCGGAAGAAGGTTTCGGGCGAGAAGAAGAACTGCGTGATCGCCCGGCTCGCGCCCGCATCGAGCTTGCGCTTGAGATGGTCGATGCAGGCCTGCGGGCAGTCGGCATCGGGATGGGTTTCGGGATAGGCCGCAACCGAGATGTCGAAATCGGCGATCTCCTTGAGCCCCGCGACCAGCTCCGCCGCGCCCGCATAGCCATCGGGGTGAGGGGTGAAGGGCGCACCCGGCTCGCCCGCGTCCCCGCGCAGGGCGACGATGCGGCGCACCCCCGCTTCCCAGTACTGCTCGGCGACCTCGCGGATTTCCGCCTTCGACGCACCGACGCAGGTGAGATGCGCCGCCGCCGGAAGCCCGGCTTCGCGGATGATGCGCGAAACGGTCGCATGGGTCCGCTCGCGCGTGGAACCGCCCGCGCCATAGGTGACCGAGACGAATTCGGGCGCGAGCACCTTCAATTGCTGCACCGCGTCCCACAGCTGCGCTTCCATCTTCTCGGTCTTGGGCGGGAAGAATTCGAAGCTCACGTCGACATCCCCCGGCAGGCCCGAGAAGAGCGGCGTGTCGAGCGCGGTGCGGTGTTCGTGAAGCTCGTCGAGGGTCGGGGGCATAAGTCTCACCGTCTTGGCAGGAGGGGGTTCAGGAGGATGCGGCTTCGGCGGGCACGGCGCGGGCCGCGGGTGGGCGGGCGCGTTCGCCGCCGCGGGGCGGCCCCTGGCGGGTGCCGAGCCAGATCTTGACGACCAGTTCCCCGCCTTCGAGCGCAACCGGATCGGCGGGCGTGAACCCGGCGCCGCGCAACAGGCCCGCGACCTGCGCATCGGTGAAGCCGAGGCGGGCGTGCTGGTGGCGGGTGCGCAGTTCCTCGCGGTCGTGGCTGGCGAAATCGACGATCGCGATCCGCCCCTGCCCGCGCGTCACCCGCCCGGCCTCGCCCAGCGGGAGCGCGGGGTCGGGGGCGAAATGGAGCACCTGGTGGAGCACCACCGTGTCGAAGCTCGCCGCCTCGAAGGGCAGGTCGGCGAAATCGCCCTGGACGAGATCGACCCGCGCCGCGGGCAGGTGCTGGAGCCGCGCGCGGGCGACGCGCAGCATCTCGAGGTTCTTGTCGAGCGCGACGATCCGCGCGGCATGGTCGGCGAACACCTCCGCGATGCGCCCCGTCCCCGTGCCGATGTCGAGCAGCGCACCCAGCGGGGCGCCCCCCAGCGCGCCGAGCAGGGCCGCCTCGACCTTTTCGTCGGGACTGTGGAGCGCGCGCAATTCGTCCCACTCGCTCGCATGGCGGGCGAAATAGGCATGGGCGATTTCCTCGCGCGCGGAGCGGATCGCGGCGAGCTTGCGCCGGTCGGCCTCGCAGATGGCGGCGAATTCGGCGTCCTCGGCTTCCGCCGCGGCGAGCAGGCGCAGCGCGCCTTCGGCCAGCGGGGCATCAACCCCGGGTCCGGCGGCGCTCCTGAGGAAGACCCAGCTGCCCTCGCGGCGGCGTTCGGCCAGGCCCGCGTCGCACAGGATGCCGACATGGCGCGAGACGCGCGGCTGGCTCTGCCCGAGCACCTGCGCGAGTTCACCCACGGCCAGCTCCATTTCCGAGAGCAGCCGGGCGATCCGCAGGCGGGTCGGGTCCGCCAGCGCCTTGAAGAGTGCATCCATCTGCATGGCTGCGATCCCATATAAAGATATTTTTATATGTGTAAATCCGCCATGGCGTCAATTCGCCATCGGCTGGCGCCCCGTGCCGTCAGCCGTCCGCCGCGAGCAGGCGGGCGTAATGGTCGCGCAGGGTCTCGCTGCCGAATTCGGGCGTCGCCTCGGCCGAATAGGCCCCGGTCGCGGGGTCGAACACCAGCATGCTCTCGGTCGCGTAGTAATGCGCGATCCGCGCGTATTCGGCCTTTTCGGCGAACCATTCGGAAAACGGTGCACCGAGGCCGAGCACGCGCGCGGCGGCCGTGAACATTCCGGGCGGGACCGACCTGAAAACCGGCTCGCGTCCGGCAAGCTCGCACAGCAGCGCACCCTGCTCCCTGAGGCTGATCGCCGGGCCGGGGCCGCCGACGGGCAGGATCCGGCCGCGCTTGTCCGGATCGGTCACGCAAAGCGCGAGGAAGCGGCCGAGGTCGGCGTCGCCGATCGGCTTGCAGCGCGTCAGTTCCCCGTCGCCGAACACGAGGAAGGGCTTGCCCGCCCGCACCCGCCTGACCTGCCCGGAAAGCGACTTGAAGAAGGCGGTGGGGCGCACGATCGTGTGCGCGAGCGGGCTTTCGGCGAGCCGCGCCTCGAAGCGCAGCTTTTCGTGCTGGAAGGCGAGCCGGGGGCGCTGGACGCAGATCGCGGAAAGCAGGATGAAATGGTCGGCGCTGCCCGCGTCTTCGGCCGCTTCGAGCAGGGCGAGATTGGCCGCGTAATCGACCGCGCGCGCGTCCCGTGGCGAGCCCGAGCGCGAGGCGATGCAGGACATCACCGCCGCGGGGCGCGCCTCGGCGAAGACCGCAGCGAGCGCGGGGCCGTCGGCAAGGTCGGCAAAATGCACCGCGCAGCCCCAGCTTTCGAGCGCGGCGGCAGCCTCGCGGCCCGAGGCGCTGTCCCGCAGGACGCAGGCGACCGCGTGACCCGCCTCGACCAGCGCGCGCGCGGCGGCGTGGCCGATCGTGCCGCTCGCTCCGGCGAGGAGCACCTTGCGCCCGGATTGCGATTCCATCCCCTTGCGACCCCTCCCCATGCTTGCGGGACGGTTCATGGATGACAGGCGGAGCGCTTGTCAAAGCCCCGTTCGAGCGCGGCGATCAGGGCGCGGGGGTTCCGGCTCGGAATGCGACGGCGCGCGAGACAAACTCACGCGGGTTCGCGGACGCGCTCCTCCAGTCCGACGAGCCTTGCGGTGAGGTCCCACAATTCGCGCGCGCGCGCAGCGTCGGTGGCCCTCGGCGACAGGCTCTGGGCGAAGGCCGCGCGGCCTTCGCGCTGGCGATTGCCCCAGCTCCAGTGGACGCCCGATCGCGCGAAGGCCGGATCGGCAACCACGTCCGCGACCCGCTCCCCCGCGAGCGGCTGCGAGACATAGCCCCCGGTGATGTTCTTCTGGAACCACGGGAAGATCCGCTGGAAGGCCCTCGGCGCATGGCGGAACAGCGGCGTGTCCGCGACGCAGCCGGGATAGAGCGTGGTGAAGACGATGCCGGTCGACTCGTGGAAGCGGGCGTGGAATTCGCGGCTCATCATCATGCAGGCGAGCTTGCTGTCCTTGTAGGCCTTGCCCGGCTTGAACGGCTTGCCGTCGATCATCGCGTGCGGCCCGGTGAAGCCCGCCTTCAGCCCTGCGAAATCGCCGAGGTCGGCGGGGGCGGGAATCGGGATCTTACCGCCGAATTCCTCGGAATTGGCGGTCACCGTGCCGAGCGTCACCAGCCGGGCGTCGCGCGCCCGGACGAGTTCGTCGAGCAGCAGGTTCGCCAGCAGGAAATGCCCGAAATAATTGGTCGCCACGGAAAGCTCGAAACCTTCCGGCGAGCGCAGCGGCTCTGCAAGGCGCGGCATATAGGTCGCGGCGTTGCAGACCAGCGCGTCGAGCGGGCGGTCGAACGCACGGAATTCCTCCGCGAAGGCGCGCACGCCCGCAAGACTGCCGAGATCGAGCCGCATGATCGTGCGGCCTTCCGGCGCGATGCCGATCTCGCGCGCGGCGGCCTCGGCCTTGGCGGTGTCGCGGCACGCCATGACGACGTGCCAGCCGCGCGTGACGAGCGCCTTGGTCGCCCACAGGCCGATGCCCGACGAGGCCCCGGTGATGATGCAGATCGGCGTGTGACCCGTAGCCATGCCTCAAATCCCTCCCGACATGAATCGCCCCCTCGCCCCGTTCAAGCACAGTCGGGCCATGCCGGTAAAGGGCGCGGTGGGGCGCAGCGGGCGTTCAAACAGTCTCGGTGGGGGCGCCGACGGCGGTGAAGAGGTCGATATAGGCCTGCGCGAGCGCCGCCTCCGCATCGATCAGCGCCTCGCGGCTGCCGATCAACTGGCGCTGCACGTCGAGCACGTCGAACAGCGAGGCGAGCCCTTCGCGGTAGAGCGCGTTGGACTGTTCGAAGGCGGCCTCGCTTTCCTCGACCGCACTGGCAAGCTCGTCGCGGCGGTCCTCGGCGCTGCGGATCGCGACCAGCGCGCTTTCGACCTCGGCGAGGCTTTCGAGCAGGGCCTGGCGATAGTCGGCGAGCGCTGCGCCGAGCGCGGCCTCGGCAGCCTCGACCTCCGCCCGGCGGCGGCCCCCGTCGAGGATCGGCACGTCGAGCACGCCCGCAAGCCCGGCGACCGCCTGCGAGAACAGCCCGTTCACGCTGTCGTCGCCCAAGGTCACGAAGCCCGGCAGGCGCAGCGCGGGGAGGAGATCGGCGCGCTCGACCCCGACCCGCGCAGCGGCGCCGGCGATGTCGGCTTCGGCAAGCAGCAGGTCGGGCCGCGCGCGCAGCAGGTCGGCCGGAACGCCCACGCCCGGCCCGCGCGCATAGTCGGGGATTTCATCGCGGCCGTCGGCTTCGGGCACGGCGGCGGGCGGCTCGCCCGTCAGCACGCTCAGCGCATTGGCGGCGCGCGCCCGCGCGAGCAGGAGCGGGCCGCGCTGGGCGAGGGTGCGCGAAAGGTCCGCCGCGGCACGGCGCACGTCGAAATTGGACGAAAGGCCCGCTTCCTCGCGGAGTTTCACGATCCGCAGGGTCTGGCGCTGGAGATCGGCGGATTCGTCGAGCAGGCGCAGCCGCGCCCCGGTGCGGCGCAGTTCGACGAAGCGGTTCGACACCGCCGAGGCCAGCAGGCGGCGGCGGTCGGCGAGGAAATAGTCCGACGCCTCGACCTCTGCCAGCGCCTCGGCCCGTTCGGCGGAGAGGCGGCCGTTGAGATCGATCACCCACACCCCGCCCAGTCCTGCGCTCGTCTCGTCGAGGAAGCCGCCGCCATCGTCGATCGAGCCGCCGAGCGCGGCTTCGCCGTCGACCGTGGGCAGGAAATCCGCCTGCTGCGCGCGCAACAGCGCGCGCGCCTCGGCCAGCCGCGCGCGCGCCGCATCGAGCGTCTGGTTGCGGGCGAGAGCCTCGGCCACCAGCGCGTCGAGTTCGTCCTCGCGAAAGCCCCGCCACCATGCCTCGTCCGGTCCGGCCGGGGGGCGGGCATCGGCGAAGTAATCGGGCGGCAGGGCGATGCTCCCGGCCGGTTCGACCTCGGGGATCCGGGGCGAGACGCAGCCCGCGAGCAGAACCGCCCCGGCAAGAGCGACGGCGAACCTCATGCGGGAAGCCCCTGCGGCTCCTTCTCCCCGCTCTCGGCCATTTCCCGGCGATAGCGCGCGTAATCGACGCTGCGCGGGGAGGTGAGCGGGGCGATCAGCGCGTAGAGCGCAGGCACGAGGAACAGGGTGAACACCGCCGCGATGCCGAGCCCGCCGAAGATCACCCAGCCGATCGCCTGCCGCGCCTCCGCCCCCGCCCCGCTCGACAGGATCAGGGGCAGCGCGCCCAGCACGGTCGAGATCAGCGTCATGCAGATCGGGCGCAGGCGGATCGCGGCGGCAGAGGCGATGGCATCGCGCACGGACGCCCCGTCCTCGCGCCGCTGGTCGGCGAATTCGACCATCAGGATGCCGTTCTTCGCCATCAGCCCGATCAGCATCACCAGCCCGATCTGAGAATAGATGTTGAGCGAGGTGCCCGAGAAAAACAGCGCGTAGATCGCAGCGGCCAGCGCGAAGGGGATCGAGGCGAGGATGACGAAGTGGCTCGCCAGGCTTTCGAACTGCGCGACGAGGACGAGGAACACGATCAGCAGGGCGAAACCGTAGCCCGGATTATTCACCGGCAGTGGTCTGACGGGTTGGCGGGAGTGGCGTAAGCATTTGCATTGTTGTAGGAATGTGGTTGCTTAAGCCAGACCTGCAACGGGGCAAAATATGCCACAGACCACACCCGCCGGATGCGATGATAGCGCGTCCGTATTTTCGTTTCCAGCAGTGCGCGGCAAGAAGGTCACAGCTGCGTTTGACGGCGGCAGGCTGACTTCGGATGGCGGGGTGCTGGTGCTGGCTCAGGCCGAGCGCATGATGGGGCTCTGCCAGCGGCTTGCGGCGTGTATTGCCGATCCGCGCGATCCTGCTCGGGTGGTTCATCGGCTTGAAGATATCCTGCGCGCGCGGATGTTCGCGATCGCCTGCGGCTATGAGGATGCCGATGATCTCGACGCTCTGCGCGATGATCCGGGCTTCCGCCTTGCGCTGGGCAAGCTGCCGGGATCGGGTGCGGGGTTGGCCAGCCAACCGACGATGAGCCGCTGGGAGAATGCGCCGAGCACGCGCGAGCTGGCAAAGATGCTGGGGATCATGATCGACATCTACTGCGCCAGCTACCCCACTCCGCCGGCGGCGGTGACGCTGGATATCGATGACACCTGCGACGTCGTGCACGGCTATCAGCAACTCTCCTTCTGGAACGGACATCATGGGGAGCGCTGCTTCCTGCCGATCCATGTCTACGACACGGCAACGGGCCGGCCGGTGGCGATGCTGCTGCGCAGGGCAAGACGCCTTCTGGCAAGGAGGCGGCGGGCCATATCCGCCGCCTGGTGCGTCATCTTCGCCGCCACTGGCCTGATACCCACATCACCATCCGCGGTGACGGGCATTATGGACGGCCCGAGGTCATGGCCTTCTGCGAGGCGGCCCATGTCGATTACGTGTTCGTCTGCCGACCAACGCCGCGCTGCGCGCTGATCCGGTTATCGTCACTGCCGCCGATGCCTGCGCGGTCCGCCGCGCCGAGTGCCAACTCCCGGTCCTGCGCAGCTATGCCGAGACCCGCTACGGCGCGAAGAGCTGGAACCGCCAGCGCCGCGTCGTCGCCAGGATCGAGGCCAGCACGCTGGGCATGGATATCCGCTATGTCGTCACATCGCTAACCCAAGGCTCGGCTGAATACATCTATGACACGCTCTACTGTGCGCGCGGGCAGGCCGAGAACTTGATCAAGCTGCACAAGACCCAGCTGGCCAGTGACCGCACCTCGTGCCGGTCGGCGAACGCCAACCAGATGCGCCTGATCCTGCACACCGCTGCCTACTGGCTGCTGTGGCGCGTTCAGCAGGCGATCCCAAAGACCACCGCTCTGGCAAAAGCCGAGTTTACGACCCTGCGCCTGCGGCTGCTCAAGGTTGCTGCCCGCGTCATGGAAAGCGCCACCCGCATCCGCGTAGCGTTCGCCTCTGCGTGCCCCGATGCCGATCTGATGCGTGCCATCGTTCTCGCGCTCAAGCCTGCGCCGACGTAGCGGGCGCGGCAGTGCCGCAGAAACCCCGAGCCAAGTCCTTCAACCAGAAAAGCCCATCGATCACAGCGCGGTGAAACAGACGCCAGCGGTGCCGCACGCCCGCTCTACGCCGCCGCACGCAGCAGTGGCGTCAAGCTCGCGCCGAGAGGCGCCCAACCGCATCGCCGTGAATAAGAGAGGTTAGGCGCCTGCGCTCATGCGCCAATTCAGCCCATCGGATCGATCGCCGCTCGGAAGGGGACAATTTGCGCCCGTTTTTAGCCGGTAGGAAACCGTCCCTTCGCAGCATTGCCTTCACCGCCAGCGCATCGGCGGTGGTGCCATTATAGCAGGCCACAAGGACGCCATCGGGCGCGCTGGCACAGGGTTTGATCGCGGTCCCCCGGTCCCGGCTGGAATGGCCGGGCGTAGGGATCAGGGCATTCCCATTGCAGACTTTGCCGCCATAGAAGCGGGCTATTTGATTGATATTCATTGATAAAGTTCACCTGTTTCGCAAGCAAGCTTGCGGTGGTGAGACGGACAGCCGTGAAATTTTGTTGGACTGTCCGCCCCGAATTTGGCAGGTGAGCAGCATCCAAGGGGAGACAGTTTCCAAGGATGCGAGCGCTGATAAGGTTGCCGCCTTATCGGCGCTCTTGCTTTCCCGCCAAAGCTTCAGTCATTGGCAGATTGCTCGGCCAGACTTTCATACCAGCGCTCGGCGTCCTCGCGCCTGATCCGGACCGCTCGTCCGATCTTTACGTGAGGAACGTCACCCCGATCGCGCAAACGATACGCGGTCGAACGGCTGATATTGTATTCGCGGCAGAAGTCGCGCACGGTGATCAAAGCTGCCATCGCAAGCCCTTTCGATTGTGGCAGTGATCGCTTGGGGAATTCCAAAGCGATTGTCCCTGAAGTTTCGCGGAACGCCCCCGCGTCGCCTCAGTGACCACTAGACTATTGATGGGCGCCGTAATCAGCGCAAGCGTTGTTTAACCCTTGGCGGTGATTCGCTTGGGGATTAAGTAACCTTGTCAAGCGGGAAACGCGCGGAAAACCTCGATTCGTCAACGACGCAAGAGGCAAAACGAAAGTGTGAAGAAGAATTTGGTGATTGAGTCATCCGAAGCAGAGGTCGAGATTTTAAGCCTGCGAAGACGCGAGTGATGCAATTGCCTCAGCCTGTCTCTTGTTTCATATTGAACAGCACCACCTCGCCACCCGCCTTCACCTGATCCAGATAGTCGCTCCACCATTGTGCCATTTGGACGCGCTCATCCCAATGCTGTCCGCGCGCATAAATGCCTCGCACCTTATCGCTATGGCCATGGGCCAGCGCACGCTCGATCGCATCAGCGCTCCACTTGCCGCTTTCGTTCAATAGGGTCGAAGCCGTGGAGCGCAGACCATGGGCGGTAACGACGTCGCCACCATATCCCATACGCCTGAAAGCCTGATTGATCGCGTTCCCGCTCATCGGGCGAAGGTGGGAGCGCTGGCCGATAAACATCAGTTCGAAGCCGCCGGAATGTTGCTCCAGTTCGCGCAAGAGCGCCAATGCCTGCCGGGACAATGGAACGCTATGCGGGCGGCGAAGCTTCGTGCGATCGGCTGGGATCGTCCAATGCGCCGCGTCCCAATTGACCTCGGCCCAGCGGCCTTGGCGCAATTCGCCCGGACGTAGGAACAGGTGCGAGCTTAGCTGCATGGCGAGCTTCACAATCGGCCCACCAGTGAAATCATCGATCGCGCGCAGGAATTCCCCTAGCGGTCCGGGCTCGATAATGGCCGCATGATGCTTGACGATAGGGGATGCGAGCGCGCCCTCCAGAAGGGCCGCCGGATCGGTCTTGCAGCGCGCGGTGGCCACACCATGCCGGAACACGCGGCTGGCGAAATTGCGGGTCCGCGACGCCGTTTCGTGGTGCCCCCGGTTTTCGATCTTCCTCAGCGCCGCCAGAAGCTCGGCGGGTTCAATCTCGGCGATTGGCCTTTTGCCGATCGCGGGTGTGAGGTGAGAGAGAAACCAGCGCGCCTTTGTGATGGTCGATTCCGCTTTCGCGTTCGCCACCATTTTCGTTTGAATGAAATCCTCGGCGACGGATTGGAAGGTATTGCCTGCCCCGATGCGCTTTTCGATCTTTTCCATCTTGCGCTCGAACAGCGGATCGCGCCCCGCCTGAATTTGCGCGCGGGCACTATCGCGGGCCTTTCGGGCATCGGCCAGGGTGACATCAGGGTAGCTCCCCAGCCCCAGCCGCTTTTCCTTACCTTCAACGCGGTATTTCAGAAACCAAAGCTTTGATCCGTTTGGACGAATCTCAAGATAGAGGCCCTTTTCATCGCTCTTGCGGTAGGCCTTAGAGGTCGGCTGAAACGCCTTTATTTCCAGTGCTTTGAGAGCCATTTGGGGGCACCTGCATATCGCTTCGCGGCCAGTGCCCCCAAAAGTGCCCCCAAGTATGCTGATTTCTGGGGGCACCAGCAGGAACAAAGAGCGCCGCCGGGAACCGATATATCCCGCAAAAACGGCAGAATTTCAAGGCTTCTGGGAATGTCTGGAAACAGGTGCGTGGTGCCGCTTACGTGACTCGAACACGTGACCCCATCATTACGAATGATGTGCTCTACCAACTGAGCTAAAGCGGCATCGGCGGGGCGGGTGCCCCTTGGACTTGCACCAGATCTGGAGGCCCGAGCCGGAATCGAACCGGCGTATACGGATTTGCAGTCCGCTGCGTCACCACTCCGCCATCGGGCCGGCCTGCCCCGGGCAAGACGCGGCTTGCCCGGACAGAGCGCGGCACCTAGCGATTCGCCGCGGCAAAGGCAATGCGCCATTCGCACCCGGTGCGGCGCATCGACGAAACCGCGCGAGCCGCAAGCGATCGGCGCGACCTTCCGCAACGTCACTCTGGACCCCCGCGGCGCGGCGCGCCAAAGACCCTGCCCATGACGATCGCAAGCCTGCTCGAGCCCGTGGACGGCAAGCCCGGAGCGCGCCGCCTGACCCATGCCGACGAATGGATGCAGGGGCGCACGCTCTATGGCGGGGCCTCCGCCCTCATCGCCTTCACCATGGCGCAGCGCGCCTTTGCCGGCCTGCCGCCGCTGCGCGCCGGGCAGATCGGCTTTGTCGCGCCGGTGGGCGAGGACATCGAGCTCTCCGCCGAAATGGTGCGCGAGGGGCGCAACGTCACGCAGGTCCGCAGCGAAATCCGCTGCGGCGGGCGGCTCGCGCTGACCGCCTTCTGGCTGTTCGCCGCGGAGCGCCCCGCGAACGCCCGGCGGGAGGCCGATCCGCCCGCCGACTGGCCCGGTCCGCCGGATCAGAACGCGCAGGCGATGAAGGGCGAAGGGCCTTCCTTCATCCGCAACAATTTCGAACTGCGCTTCGGCCAGGCCAAGGACGCGGACCACGGCGCGACGGTCCGGCGCTGGGCGCGGCTGACCGGCGATCACGGGCTCGATCCGGTGAGCCGGCTGGTGCTGATGGGCGACGTCATGCCGCCGGGCGCGATGCGGATCATGGATCGCGCGGGGCCGATCAGCTCGATCAACTGGTCGTTCAACGTGCTCGACCCCGAATCGCGTTCGGAAGGCGGGTGGTACCTTGCCGAGAACGCGAGCCAGCACGCGGATGCGGGCTATTCCGCGGAACGGCTGCGGATGTGGGACAGCGCGGGCCGGCAGGTGCTCGACGGGATCCAGTGCGTGGCGGTGTTCGGCTAGGACGCGGCCGCACGGTCCGGCGCTTCAGCCGTCGGTGAAATCGGGCCTGCGCTTCTGCATCGCGGCCATCACCGCCTCGACCTGGTTCGGGGTGCGCATGATCGCCTCCTGCTCGACGCTTTCGGCCAGCAGGATCTCGTCGGCGGACCGTTCGGTCATCGCCTCCTGCAGGCGCTTGGCAGCGCGGATCGCGTCAGGGTTGCGGTTGGCGATCGTCTCGGCGAGTTCGAGCGCGCGGGCCAGCGGATCATCGGACAGTTCGGTCGCAAGGCCGATCTCGCGCGCCTCGGCTCCGGTGAATTCCCGATTGGTATAGATCAGTTCGCGCAGCACGTCGTCCCGCACGAGGCCGCGCCACAGGGCATAGCCGCCCATGTCGGGGACGAGCCCCCACTTGAGCTCCATGATCGCCATGCGCGTATCGGGGTGGACGATGCGGATGTCCGCCCCGCTCGCGATCTGGAGGCCGCCGCCGAAGCACACGCCGTGGACCGCCGCGATCACCGGCACGGCGAGCTTGCGCCACTGCATCGCGACCTGCTGGAAGGGATTGGCATTGCCGTGGGTGCGCTCGGTCAGCGGCCGGGCATCGGACGACGGGGCCTTGGTGAAGTTCGACAGGTCGAGCCCGGCGCAGAACGCCCTGCCTTCGCCCGAAAGGACGACGACGCGCACGCCCTTCATCGTCCCGAGCCGCTCGCCCGCGTCGATGATCGCCTCGAACATGGCAGGGT
This sequence comes from Erythrobacter sp. HL-111, assembly GCF_900105095.1. Taxonomy (NCBI): domain Bacteria; kingdom Pseudomonadati; phylum Pseudomonadota; class Alphaproteobacteria; order Sphingomonadales; family Erythrobacteraceae; genus Erythrobacter; species Erythrobacter sp. HL-111. The sequence goes on from NZ_LT629743.1 coordinate 1,715,066, forward strand.
CGAGCGCGTTCATCTTGTCCGCGCGGGTGAGGCGGACGTGGGCGACGCCGCTGTCGGAAAGGTCGATCGCGATGCGGGGCGCTGCCGGGGTGTCGACGGCAGCCGGTTCGGCGCCTGCGGCGTTCGGGGCAACGCCCGTGCTGGCAGTCGTGGTGGGGGTGTCGGTCACGGATCCCTCGATTCTGGTCGTCTGGTCGATCCGCGCGAAGGTGCAGGATCGGCCGGGCGCTGTCTACCCGGCGCGCGCTGGCCGCGGCGGGGGTGCGGCGGCGAGCGCGGCGGCGCAGGGTCCGTCCGGCGCATCGAGGAAATGGCCGCCGCGCGCATCGGCCGCGATCATCCTCGAAAGGCCGAAGGGCGCGAGCTTGGCGCGGATCCGCGCGACGCGGAGCGCAAGCAGCCCGCCGCATTCGCGCCCCGGCCGCACGCACCGCCGGGCGGCGGGTGGAGTGGCCGGCGGAGGGGCCGGCGGATAGCCCAGCAAGTGGCGCCGGGTAAGGCGTTCCCCCGGCTTCCGGGCGAGCCGCCAGAGCAGTTCGAATTCGCGCGGACGAAGGCCGAGCCAGCAAGCCTCGACCCGCCCGTCGCGGTGGACGAGATCGAGCCTGACCTCCCCCGCCTCGAGGAAGCGCGGGATGCGCGTGTCGGCGTCGGGGAACGGCACGGCCGGTTCCTCCGCGGTCACAGCAGCCCCCCTGCACGCATGGAAAAGACGCTCCTGCGGGTAATCACGAGGTGGTCGAGCAATTCGATGTCGAGCGCCGCGCCCACCGCGCCGAGCCGGCGGGTGGCGGCGATGTCGGTCGCGGAAGGGCGGCAATCGCCGGAGGGGTGGTTGTGGGCGACGACGATGCCGGCGGTTCCCAGTTCGAGCGCGCGGGAGAACACGCAGCGCATCCGCAGGACAAGCGCCTGCCCGCAGCCCCTGCCGAAGCCGGCATCGCCGAGATAGGCGTTGCTGCGGTCGAGGAAGATCGCGTGGAAGCGCTCTTCCTCGCCTTCCGCCGCGATGAGGCTGCGGCGCAGGTGGTCGATCAGGGCCGCGACATGAGCCTCGCGCGGATCGGTCCGCGGTTCGATGCTGGGGTCGGGGCGGGGATCGGGGCGTGGCGGCGCCCCCGGCCTGACCGGTTGCAGGCTTCTGCGCGCGAGCTGGGCGATCATCGCTCCGCCCTGCCTCCCCGCGCGGGCCACAGCGCGGCCGCGGCCGCCTTCCACCCGGCGACCCGCGCGACGAAGGGAAGCGGGCGGCCATTGCGGCCGGTGCGCCAGTCGCGATAGGCGCCGTATTCGCGCCTGCGCAGGACATGGAGGATCAGGCCCGCGCCGAGCAGCAGGAGCTGGGCCCAGCCGGGCGCGATCACCATGGTCGCATAGGCCACCGGGGAAATCACGTCGGCGAGCGCGCGCGCGATATGGGCCGTGACGGCAAGCAGCTGGGTCCCGGCAATCCACAGCGTGTAATTTCGATTGGCGTAGAGCGCGATCATTACCCAGGCGACGCAAGCGACGAGATCGGTCGAGGCGAGGAACGGGTCCACATCGAACAATCGGTATCCCTCGCCGAAAACCGCTCGGCGAATTTGCGTGGCGATCTCGAACAGCAAAAGCCATGTCGCCGCCACCGCCTTTTCCGGCCCACCACCCCAGATGAACGCGGCAATACACAGGCTGAAGGCCAGAAAGTCCTGCACGATCGAACGGTGGTCGGAAAAGAGCGGTTCAAGCATTGCGGTCAGTGGATCAGGCGTCGGCGGTGACCGCCGCCTTCGGTTCCTCAGCGAGTTCGAGCGCCTGCGGCACCCGTTCGGTCTTGATGTCGTCGCCGGCCATGGTCTCGCGGGCGACCTTGTTCAGTTCCTCGTGCACGCGCAAGAGGCTGTTGGACATCGCCAGGGCCTGGCCTTCGGCCTGGGACAGCCGAATGAGCGCGCTCTGGCCGGTCGTCACTTCGACCGCCGGATTCTGGCGCGCGGCCAGCATGGCCTGGCGCAGGCGGGCGCAGGCGATCATGGATTCGTCGGCGAGCGCTTCGGCTTCGCGGAGCAGCTTCTTGATCTTGAGAGCGTCGGTGCGGATACGGTCGGTCATGGTTCATTCTCCGAACCCGTCCAGTGCTCCTCAGGACAGGCCCTGTTCATCCACGGGGACGGCAGCCCGCCCGTCCAATGCCTCGCTGATCGTCACCGCCGCCGTCACCGTCAGGACGACCGCCGCAAGGCAGCCGAAAGCGATGCCGACAATGGCCACGAGCCGAAACAGGACGGCGTTCTCGCCATCGAGCAACCCGGGGACGACCTTCGGCTCCTTCGGTTTGAGCCATGGCGCCTGTTCCATCAGCGGCATGACATCGTTCATCACGAGTTCGCCGTGGTCGACCCGGCCCTGACCATCGGGATCGACCTCGATTTCGCCTACCTGACTTTTCCTGAATGAAGATTTGCTCAACCCCGCAAGGTCGCCCGGCGCGCGGTCCTGCCGGGTGGCGGGGTCGGCCTCGTCCGGCGCTGCCCGCTCGGATTCGGGCAGGCTCGCGCGATAGCTCTCGACGAGATCGCCGAGGTTTTCGGCACTGTAGATATCCTTCAGGGCGCGGATGTGCTGGTTCACGCGGGTCTCGGAAACGCCGAGTTCCTGCGCGATGACCTTGATCGGAACGCGGCGGTCGATCCGCTCCATGACAGCCTGCTGCCTTTCGGTCAGCGGTCGCAAGGGCCCGGTTGACATCCGATCTACCATATCCTGACCATTACATGGCCTACGGCCCGTAATCCCTTTCTTTCCCTCACGACCCGATCGCAGGACGGCTAACGCGGGCTGGCGCGGCTCGTCCGTCCTCCTGTGCAGGCGAAGGCGCCCCGCCGATTCCCGCTCATGCCGCCACCTGCGAGAGATAGCGTTTGATGTTGCGCGCCGCCTGGCGCAGGCGCTGCTCGTTTTCGACCATGGCGATCCGCACATAGCCCTCGCCCTTCTCGCCGTAGCCGACGCCGGGCGCGACCGCGACCTTTGCCTCGGTCAGCAATTGCTTGGAGAATTCGAGGCTCCCCAGATGGGCGAGCTGCGGCGGCAGCGGGGCCCAGGCGAACATCGAGGCGGCGGGCGGCGGGATGTCCCAGCCCGCCCTGCCGAACGCATCGACCATCACGTCGCGCCGCTTGCGGTAGAGTTCGCGGTTCTGCTCGACGATGTCCTGCGGCCCGTTCAGCGCCGCGCAGGCCGCCGCCTGGATCGGCGTGAAGGCGCCGTAGTCGAGATAGGACTTCACCCGCGTCATCGCCGCGACCAGCGCCTTGTTGCCGACCGCGAAGCCCATCCGCCAGCCGGCCATGGAATAGGTCTTGGACATCGAGGTGAATTCGACCGCCACCTCCTTCGCGCCTTCGACCTGCATGATCGAAGGGGTCGGCTTGCCGTCGAAATAGAGTTCGGAATAGGCGAGGTCGGACAGCACCCAGACTTCGTTCTCGCGCGCCCAGGCGACGAGCCTTTCGTAGAAGGCGAGATCGACCGTCTCCGCCGTGGGGTTCGAAGGATAGCTCACGACCAGCACGGTCGGGCGCGGCACGGTGAAATGCATCGCGGAGTCGAGCGAGCGCCAATACGCCTCGTCCGGTGTCGTCGGGACCGAACGGATCGTCGCGCCCGCGATGATGAAGCCGAAGGTGTGGATCGGGTAGGACGGATTGGGCGCCAGCACCACGTCGCCCGGCGCGGTGATCGCGTTGGCGAGGCTCGCGAGGCCCTCCTTGGAACCCATGGTGACGACCACTTCGGTTTCGGGATCGAGTTCAACCCCGAAACGGCGGGCGTAATAATTCGCCTGCGCGCGGCGGAGCCCGGGAATGCCCTTGGACTGCGAATAACCGTGCGCGTCGGGCTTGGCCGCGACCTCGCACAGCTTGTCGATGACGTGCTGCGGAGGCGGCTGATCGGGATTGCCCATGCCCAGGTCGATGATGTCCTCGCCCGCCCGGCGCGCCGCGTGCCGCATCGCGTTGACCTCGGCTATGACATAGGGCGGCAGCCGCTTGATGCGGTAGAATTGATCGTTCATTCCATGTCCGGGCATTAATGCTGCGATTTTCGCGTTGCGTGGGCAAAAATCAGCCTAGGACATTATCTGTCGAAGTGGAAAGCCGTTTTCGCTAGGATCGGTGGGGCGCGCTGAGGAGGACATTCGCAGTCATGGCCGATCACGACCCGAACGAAAAGTCACCCGGGGAACCCGGCAGCAACGCCGTGGAGGCCTTTCTCGACATGCAGGGCGCGGCGATGCGCGAAATGCTCGCGGGCGCCTTTGCCGGGGCGGGCGGAAACGACGCGTCGCTGGCGGCGATGTTCCCTCAAGGCATCGAGGCGGGCGAGCTTGCCGACTGGACCAGGGCCAGCACGCAATTGCAGCGGATGTGGCTCGATTTCGCGACGCACCAGGCGAGCGAGGCGGCGGCGAAGGCATCGGCGGGCACGAACCTGATGGACCCCGCGCAATGGATGGTGATCTCCCAGTCGATGCTCGCCCACATGCCCAAAGGCCTGTTCGAGGCGCAGGGCAAGCTCGCCGAGGAGACGCTGCAATTGTGGCAGGGCATGGCGGCGAGCTTCATGGCAGGCGCGCCCGGCGGGGCGGCCGCGAACGACGGCGAGCGCGCGCCCGAACTGCCGCGGCAGGACCGGCGATTCGCCGACCCGGCGTGGCGCGAACATCCCGCCTTCGCGCTGATGCACCAGACCTACCTGATGCTCGCCGACTATTTCAAAGGCACCGTCCGGGCGATGGACGGGCTCGACCGCGAAAAGCGCCAGCAGCTCGAATTCGCGGTGAACGCTCTGGCCGAAGCGATGAGCCCGGGCAATTTCCTGCTCACGAACCCGGTCGTGCTGAAACGCACGGTGGAGACGCGCGGGCAGAATCTGGTGCGCGGGATGCAGCACCTCATCAACGACCTGAAGCGCGGCCAGCTCACCCACACCGATCCCGAGGCCTTCACGCTCGGAGAGAACCTCGCCGCGACGCCGGGCAAGGTCGTGCACGAAACCCCGCTCTACCAGCTGATCCAGTATTCGCCCTCGACCGCGGAGGTCTACGAGGTCCCGCTGGTGGTGTTCCCGCCGTGGATCAACCGCTTCTACATTCTCGATCTCAGTCCCAGGAAAAGTTTCATCAAGTGGGCGGTCGACCAGGGCATCACGATGTTCGTGGTCAGCTGGAAATCGGCCGACGAAAGCCTCGCCGACGTGGTGTGGGACGATTACATCCGCGCCCAGATCGAAGCGATCGACCATATCCGGGATCGGCTTGCGGTGCCCCATGTCCACACGATCGGCTATTGCGTCGCGGGCACGACGCTCGCCGCGACGCTCGCGATCCTCGCCCGGCGGGGCGAAGCGGACAAGGTGAAGAGCGCGACCTTCTTCACCGCGCAGGTCGATTTCGAGAAATCGGGCGATCTCAAGCATTTCATCGACGATGGCCAGCTCGAGATGATCGGCCAGCTTTCCCCGCAGGGCTATCTCGACGGGCGCTATCTCGCCGCGACCTTCAACGCGCTGAGGGCCAAGGACCTGATCTGGAACTACGTCGTCAACAACTACCTGCTGGGAGAGGACTACCCCGCCTTCGACCTGCTCCACTGGAACGGCGACGTCACCAACCTCCCGGCTCGCTGGCACAACGAATACCTGCGCGACCTCTATCGCGACAACAAGCTGGTCGTGCCCGACGCGCTGTCCGCCGACGGGACGCCGATCGACCTCACCCGGGTGGCAACGCCGAGCTTCGTGCAGGCGGGCCGCGAGGATCACATCGCCCCGCCCGAAAGCGTGTGGCGGATCACCGACCATTTCACCGGGCCGGTGGAATTCCTGCTCGCCGGGTCGGGCCACATCGCGGGCGTCGTCAATCCGCCGGCGGCGAACAAGTACCAGTACTGGACCGGGGACTCCTCGGCCGGCTCGCTCCAGGCCTTCATCGACAGCGCCGAGGAGCATCCGGGAAGCTGGTGGCCGCACTGGCACGCATGGCTCGACCGGCAGGCGCCGGGCAAGGTCAAGGCGAGCGGCAAGCGCAAGCCGGGCGGGCGCGGCGACAAGGTGATCGAGGACGCGCCGGGACGATACGTCAAGACGCGCTGACGATTGGCCGCCGGGCGACCTTCCCGGGGTGTTTCGAACGCGATTCCAGCAGCCTGCGCGCTTTATTGTGCGCTGCACAAAAACCGCTTGACTTCGGCGGCGGCCCTGCCTATTTTGTGCAGTGCAACATGACGCGAGGCTGAAATGTCCGACAAGGCTGCCGAAACGACCACCAAACCGACCGCGAAATCGAAAATCGATGCCGCGGCCGAAAAGGCTTACGAAGAAGCCGCCGCCAAGACCACGAGCGCCAAGGCGGTGGCCGAAGCGGTCGAGGCCGGCGAGCCCAAGGGCGAAGCCAGGGTCGACAGGGTGAAACAGGCCGTCGCGGCCGAACCGGCGGCGCAGGCTCCGGCTGCCGGAAAGGCTGCGGCGAAGAAGACGCCCGAAAGGAAAGCCCCCGCGAAGAAGATTACGGCGAAGAAGGCCCCGGCCAAGGCTTCGCCCCCCAAGGCGCCGGCTGCCGCCAAGGCCGCCCCGGCGAAAGCGAAGACGAAGACGAAGACTGCCTCCAACCCCGTAACCAAGCTGAAGGACACCATCATGGCCACTGCCACCAACACCGATTTCACTGCCACCGTGAAGGATTTCGCCACCGACATGCAGGAGCGCGTCAAGGCCGCCTACAGCAAGACCGGCGAGATCGCAGGCGAGATGGGCGAATTCAACAAGGCCAACATCGACGCCATCGTCGAAAGCGGCAAGATCTTCTTCACCGGCGCGCAGGACCTCGTCCGTGACAATGTCGAGACCGGCAAGACCGTCGTCGAGACCATGACCGAAGACGCCAAGAAGATGGCCTCGCTCAAGTCGCCGACCGAGCTGATGGAATTCCAGGGCGAGCTCGTCCGTCGCAATTTCGACGCGATCGTCTCGTTCGGCTCGCAGCGCACCGAAGCCTGGCTCAAGCTCTACAACGACGCCTTCGCGCCGATCTCGAACCGCGTCAGCGTCGCCGGCGAGAAGATGACCAAGGCGGCGTAAGCCCCTTCACCAGTTCCTGAACCGGCCCTCTCCTCTCTCTCCCAAGCCGGTTCAAGAAAGCGCGCCCCAGGGCGCTGGGCCGGACAGACCTCTCCCGTCTGTCCGGCCCATTTTGATTGTGCCCGCCCGGCCTTCGCGTCGGCCCCGCCTCCGCCCCGCCCTTATCCCGCAGTGCGGGCGCCGCATCCCGGCATCCGGGCATCGGGAAAATGTCCATCTTGCGTCTGGGCAAACGAATCCCATAATGAACGGTGATGATCGCCTCCCCGCACATCACGGCCGGCCCCCGCCTGCCCGACGCTGCCGTGCCGGCGCCCGGCGCGCCCGTCCCGCGCGCGGCGGGGAGCGGCGATCCGGGCGGGGACGATCCGGGCGACGGCGGAAGCCAGGTCGGCGTCGCCACCAAGACCCGCACCAAGCCCAAGAAGCCGAGCCAGTACAAGGTGCTGTTGCTCAACGACGATTACACCCCGATGGAATTCGTCGTGATGGTGCTGAAGCGTTTCTTCGGCATGGACCTCGAACAGGCGACCCGGGTGATGCTCCATGTCCACCAGAAAGGCGTGGGCGTGTGCGGGATCTTCACCTACGAGGTCGCCGAAACCAAGGTGAACCAGGTGATGGACTTCGCGCGGGCGAACCAGCACCCGCTGCAATGCACGCTGGAAAAGGCGTGAGGGGCGAAAAGGCGTGAAGGACGAAAGAGCGTGAGCGGCCCGCTTTCTTGAGACAGCCCCATCACCCCGAACCCGACCCCGTCGGCCCCGGCCAGGAGAGCGTGTGGGACTACCCCCGGCCCGCCATCGCCGAACCGACCGGGCGCCACGTCCAGGTGATCCACCGCGGCATCGCCCTCGCCGACAGCCGCAACGCCTGGCGCACGCTCGAAACCAGCCACCCGCCGACCTATTACATCCCGCCCGAGGACGTCGCGACGGAGTTTCTCGAACCCAATCCCGCCCGCCGCTCGCTGTGCGAATGGAAGGGGCAGGCGCGCTACTGGGACGTGGCGATCGAAGGCGAACGGATCGAAGCGGCGGTCTGGGCCTATCCCGATCCTTCGCCGGGCTTCGCGGGCATCGCGGGGCATTTCGCCTTCTATCCCGACCCCTTCGAGCAGTGCCTGATCGACGGCGAGCCGATCACCCCGCAGCCGGGCGGCTTCTACGGCGGCTGGATCAGCCGCTACGAAGCCGGCCCGTTCAAGGGCGGGCCCGGCAGCCGCTTCTGGTAGGCCGCCCGGCGCGCGCCGCCGCCCGCGCAAACGGTGAATGACCGCGCGGCAAATTGGCGCTATGGGCGCTTCCGCGAGAGGAATCCGCCCCGCGCGAACGAGCGGCGAGCGCAAGCCGGCAAGAAGGCCCCACGACCCGAAGTGTTCAATTTCCTGCCCAGCATCGACCGCTACGTCTTCCGGCTGACGATCGTGCCGATGCTCGGCGTGTTCGCGCTCGCCGCCTCGCTGCTGCTGCTCGACAAGATGCTGCGCCTGTTCGATTTCGTCGCGGTCGAAGGCGGGCCGGTCGGCGTCGTGTTCAGGATGCTGGGCGCGCTGATCCCCGAATATGCGAGCCTCGCGATCCCGCTCGGCCTGCTGCTCGGCGTGCTGCTCGCCTTCCGCAAGCTCGCCACGTCCTCCGAACTCGACACGATGCGCGCGGTGGGCCTGTCCTACAACCGCCTGCTGCGGATGCCCTATGCGATCACGCTGGTGCTGGTCGCGGTCAACATCGCGCTCGTCTTCTACATCCAGCCGGTCAGCCGCTATTACTACGAACAGATGGAATACGAACTGCGCTCGGGCGCGCTCGGAGCCTCGATCAAGGTCGGGGAATTCACCACCCTAGCCGACCGCATGGCGTTGAGGATCGAGGAGAGCGAGGACGACGGGCGGCGGCTGATCGGCATCTTCGCCCGGGTCTCCAGCGCCAGCGGGCAGGTGCTCTCGATCAGCGCGCGCGAGGGCGCCTTCCTTGCGACCAGCGACGATCCCGACACGATCATCCTGCGCCTGACCGAAGGCACGATCATCCAGGACACCGGCAGCGAGACGCCGCGCGTGCTTTCCTTCAGCCGCCACGACCTGCCGATCGACCTTCCCGCGATCGAGGAATTCCGCGCGCGCGGCGATGCCACCCGCGAATACATCCTGCCCGAACTGCTCAGGATCGGCTGGAACCCCGATGCCGCGCCGAGCCAGCGCGACGCGAGCCAGGCGTCGTTCAACTTCCGGCTGGTCGAAATCGTGATGATGTTCCTGATGCCGCTGCTCGCGGTGGCGCTGGCGATCCCGCCCAAACGCTCGTCGAGCGCGCTGGGCGTGTTCGTCTCGATCGTGCTCGTGGTCGCCTATCACAAGGTCAACGAATATGGCGAGGACATCGCCGCGCTCGGCCGGGTCGACCCGATCCTCGCGCTGTGGGGGCCGTTCGTGCTGTTCGCCGGGCTCATCCTGTGGATGTATTACCGCGTCGCCTACATCCCGGGCGGGCAGGCGATCGGCGCGCTCGAAACCGCCTTCGCCAAGCTCACCAAGCGCGTGGCCAGGCTGTTCAAGCGGCGCCGGCGCCCCGGCGCCGCGCCGCGGATGGCGCCGGCGGAATAGGACGGCAGGCGCAATCCCATGCAGCTCGATTTCTTCCCGTCGCGCACGCTGACGCTTTACCTCGCGAAGCTTTTCATCGTCCGGATCCTGGCGGTGCTGGTGATGCTGGTCGTGGTGCTGATGGCGCTCGACCTCCTCGGCGCGACGGGCAAGATCCTCGAGGTCGAAGGGAACGGGCAGGCCGAGGTGCTGAAATACATGAGCCTGCGCGTGCCGCAGCTCATCAGCCGGTTCCTGCCCTATTCGGTCCTGCTCGCGACCCTCATCACGCTGGTGACGCTGAACCAGAACAGCGAGGTGGTGGCGATGAAGGCCGCGGGTCTTTCCGCGCACCAGGTGCTTGCCCCGCTGCTGCTCACCGCCGCGCTGGTCGCCGTGGTCAGCTTCGCCTTCAACGAGCGCATCGTGACCCGCGCCAATTCGACGCTCAAGGCATGGGAGGCGAACGAATACGCGGCGATCCCGGACGAGAGCGGGGGGCGCGCCAACGTCTACCTTACCGACGGCACCAACATCCTCACCGCCTCCTCGCTCGTGGGCACGGGCGAAGGGCTCGAATTCGACAACGTCACCTGGTACGAGCGTGCGCCGGGCGGGATCATCCGCGAATTCGTCTGCGCGAGCAGGGCGACCTATGCGGCGCCGGGCTGGCGGCTCGAGAACCCAGAGCGTTTCGATGTCGGCACGACGGAGACCGAGGCGCTCGACACGCTCGTCGTCGGCGAGGCGCTGACGCCCGAGCGGATCGACCTGCAGGCGGTCGATCCGGATTCGCTCGGCTTTCTCGAACTGCGCGAGACGATCGACGCCTTCGACGCGGTCGGGCGGCGCACCGACGAGATGAAGGCGAGCTGGTGGCACCGCCTCTCCGGACCGCTGTCGGCGGTGCTGATGCCGCTTCTGGGCTCGATCGCCGCCTTCGGCCTCGCGCGGTCGGGCCAGCTGTTCGTGCGCGCAATCATCGGCATGGCGCTGGGCTTTGCCTATTTCGTGGTCGACAACGCCGCGCTCGCGATGGGCTCCTTCGGCGGATATCCGCCCTTCCTCGCCGCCTGGGCGCCGTTCTTCCTGTTCCTGCTGCTGGGCGAAACCGTGCTCATCCGGACGGAGGAATAGGCATGGGCCAGGCAAAGGACTGGTCGCTGCGCCTCGCGCGGATCGAGGATGCCGAGGCGATGCCGGCGATCGAGGCGCGTGCCGGCCGGATGTTCGAACAGGTCGAGGGGCTCGCCGGGATCGCCGGGCAGCACACGCTCCCGCTCGAACGGCTGCGGCGCTACATCCGCAAGGGGCACTGTCTCGTCGCGCACGAGGAAGGGCAAATCATCGGCTTCATCGTCACCGAACCCTTCGGCCGCGAACTGCACGTGTGGGAATTCGATGTCGATCCCGACCACCAGCGGCGCGGCATCGGGGCGGGCCTGCTGCGCGCGGCGATGATCGACGCGCGCAATTCGGGCTTCAAGGCGCTGACCCTCACGACCTTCCGCGACGTGCCCTGGAACGCGCCCTTCTACGAAAGGCTGGGGTTCGAGGAGGTCACCGCGCTCGACGCGCATCCGCGGCTTGCCAGCGAACTCGCGCTCGAGGCCGATCACGGCCTGCCGGCGGAGCGGCGCTGCGCGATGATCCGCTTTCTCGACTAGGCGGGCCGGTTTGTCAGCCCGCCCCCGGGCGGCTAGGGTCCGCGCCGAGAGGAATTGCCCCATGAGAAAGATTGTCCTGGCCGCCGCGCTCGGCCCGCTCGCGCTCGGCCTTGCGGCCTGCGACCGGCCCGACGGGACGCTCCCGCCCGAGGGCGAACCGGACGGCGCGCTGCCCGCGGACGATGCGGATGGCGGCGTCCCGGCGGAGCCCGGGGCCGAGCCGATCGACGAGCCGGAAGACCCGCCCGAGCAAGACGCCCCGAGCGAGGGCGCCGACATTCATGGCGGGGAGGACGGGCGCATCACCGCCCCGCCGGGTTCCAAGCTGCAGCCGGCCGATCCCGCCTCTTGAGCGCGGGCTCCCCGCCGCGCCCCCTTAACGGGAGATCATCGTGCTCCGCGCGATGCGCGCGACCAGGGTCAGCATCCCCGGGTGGTTCGCGGCCTCGTAGGTCGAACCCGCGCCGAGTTCCCGCGCGAGGCGGCGATGCGCCTCGGGCAGGTCGTGATAGGGCATCGAGGGCATGAGGTGGTGCAGCGCGTGGTAGCGCAGGCCGACCGGCGCCCAGATCTCCGCCGCAAGCCCCGGCGGCGGCACGTTGACGCTGTCGAGGAACTGCGCGGTCACGGTCATCGCCTCGCCCTCGTTCTCCCACAGGTGGGCAACGAGCGTGCGAAGCTGGTTGAGCAGCGCGGTGAAGGACATGATCGCCAGCGCGATCAGGAGCGGCCGCCAGCCGATCGCGAAACTGCCGGCGATCACGAGAATCGCCCACAGGCTCGCGCCGGCTTCCTGCCAGCGAACCCTTTTGGCGAAATCCCCGGTCGGGGCCTTGCGGCGGAAATCGGGATTGATCGAAAGCGCGGAGAAACGCTCCCAGGTGAACTTCCGCACGGCCGGGATCAGCGCGCCCAACGGCACGAGCACGGCGAAGCGGACCAGCAGCGCGACCGGGGCGAGCAGGGCGACGATCACGAAGAGCGGCAGGCTCCACGGCTTCATCAGCGCGAGCGGGAGGTATTCGGGATCCTCGGCGGTGCCGTATTGCGTGCGCTTGTGGTGGATCGTGTGGACGCCTTCGTACATGAAGCTCGGCGTCAGCAGCGGGATACCGACCAGCAGGTTCCAGCCCAGCCGGAATCCGGGAAGCGCATCGCGGTGGATGTGGGTCAGTTCATGGATGAACATCAGCGCGCGGTAGAGCGCGAGCGAGGCGACCAGCCCCGCGATCGCCGCCACCGCCACGCTGTCCGTCAGGATCGCGAGCGCGATGCCGCCATAGCCGACCAGCGCCGAGGCAAGCATGTCGGGCCAGTAGATCGCCGGCTTCGCCTCGCCCAGTCCCCTGGTCAGGTCGCGCGCGGCGCGCAGCATGGCCTTGTCGTCGGCGCTCATGAAGTCCGCACGCGTCGCGCGCACGGGGCGCTCGGGAAGCGGGTGGGAGAGGGAATGCTGCATGTTCATATGTTCGATCTCGCGCGGGTCTTACCCCAATCGGGGCGCTCCAACCAAATGCGATATGTTGGCAAGAGTGATCGGCCGGGTTGCATGACTTGCGCCTTCGCCGCAGACACGCCCTGTCGCATTGACGCAACGCAAATACGGGAGGGGGCGGACGGTGGACGCTGAAATAGGGATCGAGGAGGTCGGCGGCAAGCGCGGTCGGGCGCGTTTCGTCGACCTCGGCCGCGTCTTTTCCGCGCGCGTGCCCCACGCGGTCCCACAATTGCGTTCCGAACAGCTCGAACTGGTCGATCCGGCGAAGAACCCCTTTTTCGGCCATGCCCGCGCGCAGCTCTTCGTCGCGCGCCGCGGCGGGCGGGACGTCGGGCGGATCTCGGCCCATATCGACGAACTCGCGCTCGAAATGCCGAGCGCGCAGGGGTTCGGCCCCGGCGCGGGAATGTTCGGCTATTTCGACGCCGAGGACGAGGCGATCGCCCTTGCCCTGCTGCGGGCGGCGGAAGCCTGGCTGGCGAAGCAGGGCATGACGCGCGCGCTCGGCCCCGTTTCCATGTCGATCTGGGAGGAGCCGGGCCTGCTGGTGCGCGGCGCCGACCATCCCCCGCGGATCATGATGGGTCACCACCCGGAACATTACGCCGCGTGGATCGAAAGCGCGGGATACGTCCGCGCGAAGACGCTGCGAACCTACGAGATCGACATCCCGCAGGGCTTCCCGCCGATCGTGCAGCGCATCGTCCAGTCGGGCGCCCGCAACCCGCGCGTCGCCGTGCGCCCGGTGAACAAGGCGCGCTGGGACGAGGAAGCGGAAACCGTGCTCGCGATCCTCAACGATGCATGGTCGCAGAACTGGGGCTTTGTCCCCTTCACCCCCGAAGAAGTGGCCTATGCCGGCAAGAAGCTGAAGCCGATCATCCGCGAGGATCTCAACATGATCGCCGAGCTCGACGGCAGGCCGGTCGCCTTCATGCTGACCTTTCCCGACGTGAACGACGTCCTCGCCAGGATCGAAGGCCGGCTGCTTCCCTTCGGCTGGGTGAAGATGCTGCGCTGGCTGAAGCATCCGGCGGGATCGGACATGCGCGTGCCGCTGATGGGGGTGCTGAAGGAACTGCACAATTCGCGCCTCGCCAGCCAGCTCGCCTTCATGATGATCAGCGCGATCCGCGACAACGCGCACGAAGTCTACGGCTCGAAGCGGGGCGAGATCGGATGGATCCTCGACGACAACAAGGGAATGGTCGCCATCGCGGACGCGATCGGGAGCGAGATCAACCGCGAATACGCGATCTACGAAAAAACCCTACCCCAGGGCGTTTCCGCCGCCTGAGACGAAAAAAGGCCTCCACTCGATAGGGAGTGGAGGCCTTCGGGATCGTATCACCAGCCGCTTGGACGGGAGGGGGGTCTCGGCGGTGACAGAACCTAAATGTGCGGCCCGAAGGGCGGTTCCAGCCTTTCCCAACTTTTTTTAAGGTGCCGCTTTGCGGAATGGACCAGACGGGCCCCAAGCCCCGTTCCGGGCACGCGGGGGCGACTGTCGGCGGGGAAACCGTTATGCCCCCGAATCGTTCGACCCGGACCTTTTCACCTTCATTCTTCCAAGGGGAGACCTTCATGTCCCTGAGCGAGCAAGTTGCCGCCAACCTCCCGTTCCTGCGCCGTTACGCCCGCGCCCTCACCGGCTCGCAGGCGACCGGCGATGCCTTCGTGCGCGCCACGCTCGAGGCCGCGCTCGCCGACGCCGAGGTCAAGCGGTCGCTCGAAAACGGGCGCATCCCGCTCTATCGCGCGTTCAACAAGGTGTGGTCGACCGGATTCCTCGATGTCGGCGCGACCGACCGCGCCGCCGGCGGGGTCGAAGGACGCATGGGCAGTGAGCACGAGGCCGGGGCGCAGGACCGGCTGCGCGCGATCACGCCGCTCAACCGGCAGGCGCTGCTGCTCACCACGCTCGAGGATTTCACCCCGCGCGAGGCGGGCGAGATCATGGATATCGAAACGGACCAGGTCGAACGCCTGCTGGCCGAGGCGGTCGCCGAGATCGACCGCGAACAGGCGACGAGCGTGCTCATCATCGAGGACGAGCCGCTGATCTCGATGCAGCTCGAAGACCTCGTTTCCTCGCTGGGCCACGAAATCGCCGGGACTGCCGCGACCCGCACCCAGGCGCAGGAGGCGGTGGCGGAAAGGACGCCGGGGCTCGTCCTTGCCGACATTCAGCTGGCCGACGGGTCCTCCGGGCTCGACGCGGTGGACGATATCCTCGCCATCACCAGCGTGCCGGTGATCTTCATCACCGCCTATCCCGAACGCCTGCTGACCGGCGACCGGCCGGAACCGACCTATCTCGTGACCAAGCCGTTCCAGGAACAGACGGTGCGCGCGGCCATCAGCCAGGCGCTCTTCTTCGGGTCGAGCCGCCCGCTCGAGAACTGCTGAGGAAGGCTCGGCGCCGCGGCGGGTTTCAGCGTCCCGCCGGGCGCTGCGCGCCTTCGCGGATGTGGAAATCGCCCCGGCGGCGAATCGGTACGCGCATCACGCAGTGCACGCCCTCGGGCGCGAATTCGAGCGTTACCGGGTGGCGCAGTTCGTGGGCGACGATCTTCTCGATCAGCTCCGTCCCGAAGCCGCGCTTGCGGGTCCCGGCGACCGGCGGCCCCCCGCGCTCGCGCCATTCGACCTCGGCGAGGTTTCCCTCGATCAGCCGCCAGCGGATCGAGACATGGCCGCCCGGCACGCTCAACGCGCCGTATTTCGCCGCATTGGTGCCCAGTTCGTGGATGGCGAGGCCGAAGCTCAGCGCATCGTTCGGCGCGAGCTGGGCGGGCGGCCCCTCCACCGTCACCGATTCGTCGCTGCCCGCGCGGAAATGCTGCAATTCGGCATCGATCACCGCGGCCAGAGGGGTGGTGCTCCAGTCGGTCCCGGTAAGGAGGTCGTGCGTCGCCGACAGCGCCCGAATCCGCCCCTCGAGACTGTCGGCGAATTCGTCGAGCGTGTTCGATCGCCGCCGCGTCAGGGATAGGATCGAAAGCACGTTGGCGAGAGTGTTCTTGACCCGGTGATTGAGCTCGCGGCTCAAGGAGTTGCGGATGGAATGCTGTTCCTCGAAGAAGGCGAGACGCGCCTGATCCTCGAAGGCCTGCTGGGTCAGCAGGCGGGCGAGCAGCATCAGCAGGCTCGCGACGGCAAGGCCGAACAGCAGGGTCACCATCGACAGCGGGGCGAGCGTCTGCGCCTGCGTCGCCTCGACCACCAGCAGCAGTTCGCGGTGGGCGATCGTCACCTCCTGCTCGATCCGCTGCACCCGGTCTCCCGCGAGTGAATGGGCGACCAGCAGGTTGTCGGTCCGCGCGTCGCCGTCATAGAGCCGCACGCCGAGATCGGCCGGGGCCGCCTGCGCGATCGCCGCGCTCAGGAACTCGTCGGCGTCGAACGGCGAATAGACGAAGCCGGCAAGGCTGCGCTGGCTGTCGCGCAGCGAGGGGTCGCCGGCGAAGACCGGCATCGCGATGATGAACCCCGGGGCCATCCCGGCCCCCTCCTGCGCGAGCACGATCCGGCCCGAGGCGGTCGGGCGCACGGTGCGGCGCGCCTCCTCAAGCGCGGCGGCGCGGACCTCTTCGGAATACATGTCGAAGCCGATTGCGCGCCGGTTGCGTTCGGTGTCGGGCCAGATGTAGCGCACCAGGGCGCGGCGGGTGATCGGGCTTTCGACATCGCGCGTCTCGATCCAGCCGATCCCCTCGGCCCCGCGATAATCGAGGTCCAGACGCAATTCGCTGACGAACTGGCGAAAGGTCCGGGGCGTCACCTCCTCGAGGCTGGAAAACAGCGCCGCCCCCGCGCGCAGGTAGGAGGCGAAACTGGTCCCCCGCCCTTCGAGCGCGGAGGCAATGCCCTGCGCGTATTCGCGCATCTGCGCCTTTTCGCGGGCGCGCGCGTTGCTCTCGATCGCAAAGACGCTCAAGGCGGTGATCGCCGCTATGGCGAGGAAGATCGCGACGGGGATGGCGCGCGGATAGCTCACCAGCCAGCGCCGCGCCCGGCTCGCCTGCGGCGGCGGGGCCGAAAGCGCGCCGACCGGGCCGGGCGCAGGGCCCGCGGGCGGCCCCGGATCGGCGGGCGCGCCGATTGCGGTCCTGCTCGGCGCCGACGCGCCTTGGGGGGAGGCTTTCGAATTCATGTGGGATGCATGGCCCTGGTGTGTGGACGGAACCAAACACCGCGCGCTACGTTCCCACAACACGCGCCTCCCGGCCGCCTGCGTCTGATCGCCTGCGGCACGGAAGCAACAGGGCGGAGGGGCCGATAACGCAAGGCGCGCCAACCGGGATCGAGGAAACCAGATACGCATATGGCGTCACAGGAAACATCACGCGAGGCCGGGGCCGCAGCGCGCGGCCGGCCTGCATCCGGCCGGCAGCAGGGCGGCGAGACAGGCAGGGCGGCGGACAAGCCCGACGAACCGTGCGCCGCGGCGCAGCCGCGGGGGAAGCCGGACTGGAGCCACGGGCTCAGGCAGCTTTACGATTCGGTGCTCGAGGAAGACCTTCCCGACAGTTTCAAGGACCTGCTCGACCGGCTTGACGAAAGCGATCCGGGCGGAGCCGACAAAGGCCCGCCCGACCAGCCCCCTTCGCGGGGGAGCGGAGCATGATGGCCGACAGGAAAAAGAAGAAAATCGAACGCACGCCCGCCGAAAAGGCCGAATTCAAGCGCGAGCTGACCGAGGTCGTGCCGCACCTGCGCGCCTTTGCGCGGGGCCTGTGCGGGCGCCCCGACATGGCCGACGACCTGGTGCAGGAAACCCTGCTCAAGGCCTGGGCCGCGCAGGAACGTTTCGAACCCGGCACCTCGATGCGCGCCTGGACCTTCGTGATCCTGCGGAACGCCTATCTCACCGACATGCGGCGCAACCGTTTTCGCGGCGAGTATGACGAGGGCGTGGCCGAACGCATCCTGACCGCGCCCGCCGGGCAGGAAGAGCCGCTGCACCTGTCCGACATGCACCGCGCCCTCCTTACCCTCCCGCCCGAACGGCGCGAGGCCTTGCTGCTGGTGGGAGCAGGCGGTTTTTCCTACGAGGAAGCCGCGCAGATCTGCGGCTGTGCGGTCGGCACGATCAAGAGCCGGGTGGGCCGCGCCCGCGCCGCGCTCAACTCGATGCTCGCCGACGGGGACATCCCCAAGCGCTCGATCGACGACGAGACCGCACACCGCGCCATCCTCGAGGAGCTCGACGATGTCGCGGCCGGCAAGGGCGTCGCCGCCGCCAAGGGCTGAGGCCTTCCCGCCGGCACCAACGAAAAGGGCCTGCGCGCAGGATGTGCGGCAGGCCCTTTCCGTTTCGCGCCGGGAAACTCAGGCGTAGGTCCAGGTCGACCCGCGCTCGAGATTCTCGCTCGCGAACTTCCAGTTGAGCTTGCCGTCGACGACCGCGTCGAGATAGCTCGGCCGCTTGTTCTGGTGGTCGAGGTAATAGGCGTGCTCCCACACGTCGATCGTCAGCAGCGGGTTGAATTCGCTGTCCGCGAGCGTGTCGGCGTCGTGCGATTCCTCGATCGAGAGCTTGCCGCCCTTTTCCGCGAGCCACACCCAGCCGGACGCGAAATGACCCGCGCCGCGTTCCTTCAGCGCCTTCTTCAGCTCGTCCATCGAACCGAAGGCCTCGTCGATCTTGGTCTTGAGCTCGGCCGAGGGCTCCCCGCCGTCGGGCGACAGCGAGTTCCAGTAGAAGCCATGGTTCCATGTCTGGGCGGAATTGTTGAACAGGCCCGCGCTGCTCCCGCGCGCGGCGGCGATGACCGCTTCGAGCGACTTGCCGTCATGATCGGTGCCCTCGATCGCGGCGTTGGTCTTGTCGACATAGGCCTGGTGATGCTTGCCGTGATGGAAGGCCAGCGTCTCGGCCGAGATCGCGGGGTCGAGCGCGTCGGGCGCATAGGGAAGCGGACTCAATTGGAAAGCCATAATTCCTCCGGTGGGTTTCAAGGGATGAACAGGTGACGGGTCGATAGCACCAACGCGCGCGGGCGCGAAGGGTTGCAAACACGCAGTTGCGGATCGCGCAGTCGGTCTTGCTTCATGTGCGCGTCACCGGCCGGTCCGGTCGACCGCGCTGGTGACGGCGAGGTTCATGGTCACGTTCGCCAGCGTTCGCACGATGTCGGGCAGCATCTCGACCGCGACCAGCAGCGCGAGCGGTTCGATCGGCACGCCCATGGCGAGCGCGATGGGACCGATCGAGACGACGAAGCTGATCGATCCGGGTAGGCTCACCGATCCGACCGAAATGACGAGCGCCACCATGATCCCCGCCCCGGCGGCGGCCGGGGTGATTTCGACGCCCGCGAGCGCCGCGACATAGAGCGCGACGGCCATGTTCATCGCCGGGCTCGTCGCGCGGAAGATCGCGACGGCAAGCGGCAGGACGAATTCCGCCGTCGCCGCCCTGAGGCCGAGGCGCGAGGCCGAATCGAGCATTGCCGGAAGGCTCGCGAGCGAGCTCTGGGTCGAGACCGCCACCGCCTGCGCCGGGAGCGCGGCGCGCGCGAACCGCCACGGCGAAACCCCGCCCAGCACCGCCGCAAGGGCATAGGCGAGCAGCACCACGAACCCGCCCATCGCCGAGACGACGAGGATGTAATGCGCCAGCGCCGCGAAGGCGCCGCTCCCGCTCCTGAGGCCGACGCCGAAAGCGAGCGCGAACACCCCCGCCGGCGCGACCCACAGCACCCAGCCGATGATGAGCAGCATCGCATTGGCCAGCGCATGGAAGAAGCCGAGCAGCCGCTCGCCCTGCTCTTCCGGCAGGCGGGTGACGGCGACGGCGAACAGGGCGAAGAAGATCGTCAGCGGCAGCATCGCGGTTTCTGCCGCCGCCGCGACGAGGTTGGGCGCGACGAGGCTGGCGAGGAAATCGAGGATGCCCGGCACCTCCTGCGGCTGCCCCGCGTCACTGGCGAGAAAGCCCGAGGCGCCCGGCGGGATCGGGAAGGCATCGAGCACCAGCGGCAGGGCCAGCGCGGTGAACGCCCCGCCCGCGACCAGCACGCCGAGGACCAGCAGCAGGAACCGGCGCGCGGCCCGTCCCGCGCTCGCCGCCCGCACCATCTGCGAGAGGCCGAGCACCAGGAGCGAGGCGACCAGCGGGATGATCGTCATCTGGAGGGCGCGCAGCCACAGCGTGCCCACGAGCGCCAGCGCGTCGCGCAGCCAGTCCGGCAGCCCGCTTTCCGCCAGCACCACCCCGCCCGCGAGCCCGGCGACGAGCGCCGCGAAGGTCAGCACCACCGGCAGGCGGATCGTCACCAGTTCGTAAGGTTGCCCGCCCGCGGGCCGCGCTGCTTCGCTCAAGGAAATCCGTCCGTTTTCAAGGTTACCGCCCTTCCCTTCGCGCGATAACCACGCCATGACCCGCTTGGCAATCGAGCGAGACCGCAAGCGAGGGGCAAGTCCGCACATGGCACGCAGGTTTTTCGGCACCGACGGGATCCGGGGGCGCACCAATGCCGGGGTGATGACCGCGGCGACGGCGATGCGCGTCGGGCAGGCGGCCGGCACCCATTTCGTGCGCGGCGGGCATCGCCACCGCGTCGTGATCGGCAAGGACACGCGCCTGTCGGGCTACATGATGGAAAGCGCGCTGGTGGCGGGCTTCACCAGTGTCGGCATGGACGTCATCATGACCGGGCCGCTCCCCACCCCCGCGATCGCGCTGCTCACCCGCGACATGCGGGCCGATCTCGGCGTCATGATCTCGGCCAGCCACAACCTCTTTCCCGACAACGGGATCAAGCTGTTCGGCCCCGACGGGTTCAAGCTGTCGGACGAGACCGAGGCCGAGATCGAGCGGCTGATGGAGGCCGAACCGCGGCTCGCCCCCGCCGAAGGGATCGGCCGCGCCCGCCGGATCGAGGATGCGCGCGGGCGCTACATCCATGCGGTCAAACGGTCGATCGGAAGCGACGTGCGCTTCGACGGGCTCAAGGTGGTGGTCGATTGCGCCCATGGCGCGGCCTACCAGGTCGCCCCTTCCGCGATCTGGGAACTGGGCGCGGAAGTCGTCACTCTCGGCGTCGCGCCCAACGGGACGAACATCAACGACCGCGTCGGCTCGACCGCGATCGAGGCGCTGCAGGCCAGGGTGGTGGAGGAAGGCGCGGATCTCGGCATCGCGCTCGATGGCGATGCCGACCGCCTGATCGTGGTCGACGAGAAAGGCAGCGCGGTCGACGGGGACCAGATCATGGCCCTGATCGCGACCCGGATGCACGAGAAAGGCGCACTCACCGGCGGCGGCGTCGTCGCCACCGTGATGAGCAATCTCGGGCTCGAACGCCACCTTGCCGGGATCGGCCTGACGCTCGAACGGACCAAGGTCGGCGACCGCTACGTGCTCGAGAGAATGCGCGCGGGCGGATACAATGTCGGCGGGGAGCAGTCGGGCCACATGATCCTGCTCGACCACGCGACCACCGGCGACGGAACCGTGGCGGCGCTGCGCGTTCTCACCAGCCTCGTGCGCGAGGGCCGCCCGGCGAGCGAGATCCTGCACCAGTTCGATCCCGTCCCGCAGCTGCTCAGGAACGTGCGTTACGACGGCGGTGCCCCGCTCGATGCCGCCAGTGTCAAGTCCGCCATCGCCGAGGCGGAGCGCGTCCTCGAAGGGCATGGCCGGCTGGTCATCCGCCCCTCGGGCACCGAGCCCGTCATCCGCGTCATGGCCGAAGGCGACGACCCGGACGAGGTCGAGCAGGTGGTCGAAAGCGTGTGCGAAGCCGTCCGGCAGGCGGCCTGAGCGGCGGCGATGCTGGAAATGCGCCCCGATTGCGAGCGCTGCGGCACGGACCTCCCCGCCGAGGTGCCGGGCGCGTTCATCTGCAGCTTCGAATGCACCTTCTGCGCCGCTTGCGCCGAAGCGCTCGACGACCTGTGCCCCAATTGCCGCGGCGAGCTGATGGACCGGCCGACCCGGGCGAAGGCGCTGCACGCGGAATTCCCGCCCTCGACAAGGCGGCGGTTCGGGGGCTGATCCGGCTTCATGCCGGCGAAGTCGGGCCGCAGCCGCGCCATCGGCTCTCGACTTCGCGCGAGGCGAAGGGATAGGGGAAGGCGATGAGCACCAGACCTCCCCCCCGCATCCTCTCGATCGCCGGGTCCGATTCATCGGGCGGCGCGGGGATCCAGGCCGATCTCAAGACCATCGCCATGCTCGGCGGCTACGGCATGACCGCGATCACCGCCGCGACCGCGCAGAACAGCACCGGCGTGCAGGCGATCACGCCCCTGTCCGGCCCTTTCGTGGCCGAGCAGATCCGTTCGTGCATCCGCGACATCGGGGTCGATGCGATCAAGATCGGGATGCTCCACGATGCCGATATCATCGCCCATGTCGCCGGGGCGCTGGAAGAGGTGGACAGCCGCGTGCCGCTGGTGCTCGATCCCGTCATGGTCGCGACCTCGGGCGCCGCGCTGATCGCCGAGGACGCGGTTGCGGCGATGAAGGAGCGGCTCTTCCCGCGCGCCACACTGGTAACGCCGAACCTGCCCGAACTCGAACACCTTGCCGGGCGCAACCTGCGGACCACCGAACTGGTCGAGGGCGCCGCGCGCGAGCTTGTCGCGGGATACGGCTGCGCGGTGCTGGCGAAGGGCGGGCATACCGAGGACGCGCGGATCATCGACATCCTGATCCCGACCGAAGGCCGCTCGGTCCAGTTCGACCATGCCCGGATCGACACGCGCCACACCCACGGGACGGGCTGCACGCTGTCCTCGGCCATCGCCACGCTGATCGGGCACGGACAGAGCCTGGAACACGCGGCGAGGCTC
This sequence comes from Erythrobacter sp. HL-111, assembly GCF_900105095.1. NCBI lineage: Bacteria > Pseudomonadati > Pseudomonadota > Alphaproteobacteria > Sphingomonadales > Erythrobacteraceae > Erythrobacter > Erythrobacter sp. HL-111. The sequence continues at coordinate 1,737,741 of NZ_LT629743.1, forward strand.
GCGCGGCGTTTCGTGGTCGAGGCGATCCGGCAGGCGCCCGGCTACGGCGCGGGTAGCGGGCCGCTCGGCCACCAAGCGGTGCGGCGGCTGGACTAGGCAATCCTTGCGTGGGTGCGGTTCCGGCATCCGCCGGAACCCCGGGGCGGGGGAGAGGGCGGCTCGGCAGCGCGCAAGCGCCGCAAGAGAAGGTCAGCGCTTCAGTTCGTAGAATTCCGCGACGTGTTCCCACGCGTCCTCGGCCGTCTCGCACCAGTGGAACAGGTCGAGGTCGCGCTTCGAGATGGTGCCCTCCTCGGCCAGCGCCTCGAAGTCGATCACGCGGGTCCAGAAATCGCGCCCGAACAGGAGGATCGGGATCGGCTTCATCTTGCCCGTCTGCACGAGGGTCAGAAGCTCGAAGAATTCGTCGAAGGTCCCGAAACCGCCCGGGAACACCGCCACCGCGCGCGCCCGCAGGAGGAAGTGCATCTTCCTGAGCGCGAAATAGTGGAACTGGAAGCTGAGATAGGGCGTGACGTAGCTGTTGGGCGCCTGTTCGTGCGGCAACACGATGTTGAGCCCGATCGATTCGCTCCCCGCATCAGAGGCCCCGCGATTGCCCGCTTCCATGATCGAGGGCCCGCCGCCGGTGGTGACGACGAATTGCCGCAGGCCGTCCTCGATGATCGCCTTTTCCGAAACCAGGCGGGCGAGGCGATAGGCCTCGTCGTAATATTTCGCCTTTTCGGCAAGGCGGCGGGCGACCTTGCGTTCGAATTCGTCGCCTTCCTCGGCCGCCTCCAGACGGGCCTCGACCTGCGCGGGTGCGGGGATGCGGGCCGAGCCGTACATCACCAGCGTCGATCCCACCCGCGCCTCGTCGAGCAGCATTTCGGGCTTCAGCAGTTCGAGCTGGAACCGCACGGGCCGCAGTTCGTCGCGCAGCAGGAAATCGGTGTCGCGGAAGGCGAGCTTGTAGGCCGGATGCTCGGTCTGGGGGGTGCGGTCCGGGTTCTCGTCGGCGAAGCGGCTTTCCTCGCCGGCGCGGTAGAAGCGGCGATCCCGGAGGTCGCGGTCGGGGTGCGTGTCGTTCATCGCGCCTGCCCCTAGGGCCAAGCCCGCCCCCCGGCAAGCCGCCTCCAGCCGCGCAGCACGCAATTTGACGAGAGTCATTCTCGGGAGGAAGTTGGGGCCGAAAAGGCTTTGGCGCGCAGGGTTTGCCGGAGGCCGATCCAACCGCCCCGGGGCTCTCCTGCAGGACAGGAAAGGGAGCTGCCTCCATGGCTAAGCGGCGACGCGGAAGATGGCCGCTTGCCGCCTATCGCCACCCGGAGCGAACGGCCAGCCCGATTCGAGGCAAAAGACTGGATGCCCCGTGAGGATTCGAACCTCAATTGACGGAGTCAGAGTCCGTAGTCTTACCATTAGACGACGGGGCACCGGTCCGCAGGCGGCGCCTCGGGGCGCGGCTGGCGAACGAGCGCGCTCCCTAGTTTTGCCGCGCCGCAAGGTCAAGGGGGAGATGCCGGGCGGCCGCCCCTCCTTTCGCCCTCTCCCCCCGCCCCGCCCCCGGCGCCCGGGGCCAAGCCCCTCGCTTGCGCGGCCGGGCCTCTTGGTTTAGCCCTGTCGTCAGGTGCCCCGCGCGTCGATCGCGTGCGGGTGAAGCGAGAAGAAGAACACACCATGGCGGATACCTTGCCGCCGGACAGACACAGGAGTGCTGGTAAACAAAGGGGCGACACGTCCGGCAATGTAGCCGATCCACGCTACGCCCGCTCCTTCCAGCCCGACGCCACCGGCGAGCGGCCTTCGCAGGGCCGCGGCGCGCCCCGCTGCCGTACCGGGGACATCGGACACGACAGGCACCGGCCCGGCCGGCGCGACGGCGACGCCCGCAGTCGCCGCGGCGGCCCGGCCGAGCGCGCGCCGCGCGCGAACCCGGCCGCGCCCGGCCCCGCAGGCGCGCCCGCGCGCGGGGCGCTGCGCGGGGAGGCCTATGCCGCGCTCGATCTCGGCACCAACAACTGCCGCCTCCTGATCGCCCGCCCCTCGGGCCGGGACTTCACGGTGATCGACGCCTTCAGCCGGGTGGTGAAGCTGGGCGAGGGACTGGCGACCACGGGGCGGCTGTCGGACGCGGCGATGGACCGCGCGCTGTCGGCGCTCGCGATCTGCGCCGACAAGCTGCGCCGCCGCAATGTCCGCCTCGCCCGTTCGGTCGCGACCGAGGCCTGCCGCCGGGCGGTGAACGGGGCGGAATTCATCGAACGGGTGCGCCGCGAAACCGGCATCGCGCTCGACGTCATCAGCGCCGAGGAAGAGGCACGGCTTGCCGTGCTGGGCTGCCACATCCTGCTCGAGGCGGGCGAGGGCCCGGCGATGATCTTCGACATCGGCGGCGGATCGACCGAACTCGTGCTGCTCGAGGCGGGCGATGCCGCGGGCCGCCGCGTGCCGCGCATCCTCGACTGGCAGTCGGTGCCCTGGGGCGTCGTCTCGCTGACCGACACGGTCGGCCATGACGAGGGGATCGAAGGCGAGGCGGGCCGGGCCGGGCGGCTCGAACGCTATGCGCGGATGCGCGAACTGGTCGCGGACAGCTTCGCCGGGTTCGCCGCGCGGATCGGCGATGCGCCGCGCGCCGACGACATCCGCCTGCTCGGCACCAGCGGGACCGTCACGACCCTGGCGAGCCTGCACCTCGAACTGCCGCAATACGACCGCAAGGCGGTGGACGGGCTGATCGTCTGCTCCGACGACATGCGCGCGATCAGCGCGCGGCTGTCGGGGATGTCCCCGGCGGAACGCTGCAACCTGCCCTGCATCGGCAATGACCGGGCGGACCTCGTGGTGGCGGGCTGCGCGATCCTCGAGACGATCCTCGACCTGTGGCCCGCTGCGCGGCTCGGCGTTGCCGACCGGGGCATACGCGAGGGGATTTTGCGGAGCATGATGGCGGCCGACCGGCAGGGCGAACGCGCGCTGAGGAAGCTGCGCGGCGAAAGACCCGAAAGATGAGCCGCTCCGGCCGCGACCCCGACCGCCGCGTGAAGACCGCACGGGGGCGCAAGGTGTCCTCGACCCGCTGGCTCGAGCGGCAGCTGAACGACCCCTATGTCCAGCGCGCCAAGGCGGAAGGCTATCGCAGCCGCGCGGCCTACAAGCTGATCGAACTCGACGACCGCTTCGCGCTCCTGAATGGCGTGAGGCGCGTGGTCGACCTCGGCATCGCGCCGGGCGGCTGGGCGCAGGTGGTGCGCGCGCGGGCGCCCAGGGCCGAGGTGGTGGGGATCGACCTCCTGCCCGTGGAGCCGATCGAGGGCGTGACGATCTTCGAGCTGGATTTCATGGACGATGCCGCCCCCAAACGGCTCGAGGACGCGCTTGGCGGTCCGCCCGATCTCGTGCTGTCCGACATGGCGGCGAACACTGTGGGGCACAAGCAGACCGACCACCTGCGCACGATGGCGCTCGTCGAGGCGGGTGCGTGGTTCGCGGTGGAGACGCTGGAGAAGGGCGGGGCCTTCGTCGCCAAGGTGCTGGCCGGCGGGACCGATGCGGAACTGCTCGCCCTGCTCAAGCAGCATTTCCGGACGGTGAAGCACGCCAAGCCCCCCGCGAGCCGGAAGGGTTCGTCCGAATGGTACGTGGTGGCGCAGGGGTTCAAGGGCCGCGAGTAGCAACGAAAAGGGGCGCCGCAGCGCCCCTTGCGTCATTCGGATCGCGAAAGGATCAACCCTCGGCGGTTTCCGCCCCGTCTTCGGCCGGATCGGCCCCGTTCTCGGGCTGCTCTTCCCCGCCCTCTTCAGCCGGCGCGGCCTCCTCGGCGGCCGGAGCCTCGGGCTCGGGCTTGGGCGGGGCGCCGCCATTTTCCGCGAGGTACGCCATGACGTTGGCGCGGTCCTCGATGCTGCCGAGGCCGGCGAAGCTCATCGACGTGCCCGACGCGAAATTGCGCGGGGAGGCGAGCCAGTCGCTCATGTTCTCCCACGTCCATTCGCCGCCCTTTTCCTTGAGCGCGCCGGAATAGTTGAAGCCCGGGGCATTGGCCGCGATCGGCTTGCCCATCACGCCGTGGAGATTGGGGCCGACGCCGTTGGGGCCGCCCTCTTCGACATTGTGACAGGACTGGCACTTGGCGAAAACCTTAGCGCCCGCTTCGGGATCGGCATCGGCCAGCACCTGCGCGAGAGTCGGTCCGGCATCAGCCGCGCCCTCTTCCTCGACGCCCTCGACGACATAGCCCATGCGTTCGGTGGGCAGGTCCGAGGGATCGTAGCCATGGAAATACTTGTCGCTGAGGACGCTGAGGCCGAGGCCGACGACACCGGCGAACAGGACCCAGCCCGCAGCGGTGTTGAACAGGTCGCTCGAACCCGATTCGGTCTTGACCGTATCCGCGCCCGACGCCCGATTGGTGTTGTTGTCTTGTGCCATTGCGCGCGTCCCTTACTGACGCCCTCACGCGCGCGCAAGAGCCATGGCGGCATCAGGTCTTGCACCTTTTGCAAGCAGGCTTGCCGGACCTGTCAAGGGGGGCTAGCACCGCTTTCGTCATGCGCAGTTTCCCCGGCCCGGCCCTTGCGATCGTCGATTCGCTGCGCGCCGCGGCCGAGGCCGATCCGGCGCGCGCGATCGCCTTCCAGGGCTCGCCCGGGGCCAATTCGCACCGCGCCGCGATCGAGGCCCGGCCCGATGCCCTGCCGCTGCCCTGCTTCAGCTTCGAGGACGCGCTCGACGCGGTGAAGGACGGGCGCGCGGGCCAGGCGATCATCCCGATCGAGAATTCGCAGCACGGGCGCGTCGCCGACATCCATTTCCTGCTGCCGGAAAGCGGCCTGTCGATCATCGGCGAACATTTCATGGAAATCCATCACGCGCTGATGGCGAAGGGACCCGGTCCGTTCGAGGCGGCCTATTCGCACCCGCAGGCGCTCGGCCAGTCGCGGCTCTACCTGAGGGAGCGCGGGATCGTGCCGCTCTCCCATGCCGACACGGCGGGCGCGGCGGCCTTCGTCGCGGAAAGAAACGATCCGAAGATCGCCGCCATCGCCCCGGCGATCGCGGCGCAGCTCTACGGGCTCGACATCATCGACGAACGGGTCGAGGACAGCCCCGACAACACGACCCGCTTCGTCGTGCTCGCCGCCGATCCGCTCGACCCGGCGCAGCTTGCGGGGGAAGAGGCGATCACGACCTTCGTGTTCGAGGTCCGCAACATCCCCGCCGCGCTCTACAAGACGCTCGGCGGGTTCGCCACGAACGGGGTCAACATGACCAAGCTCGAATCCTACCAGAAGGGCGCGAGCTTTTCGGCGACCATGTTCTACGCCGACATCCACGGCGCGCCGGGCGATCCCGCGGTCGATCGCGCGCTCGAGGAATGTGCTTATTTTTCCAAGGAATTGCGAATCCTCGGCACATATCGGCAAAGCCGGGCGCGGGGCTGACGGGCCGGCGTCGGGAAAGCCCGCGACCATTCTTGCCATGCCCCCCGCCGCGTGCCACCAATCGCGGGGCATGACCGGCGCGGCGCAGACCCTCCCCCCTTCGGCACAGGACAGCGGCGGGACCGGACCGCCCGCCGATCCCGCGAATGTCGCCCCCGAAGGCTGGGAGGAGCTGCGCGGCGCATCCGACATCCAGTTCGCGCCGGTCGAGCTGCCCCAAGTGCGCGAGCGCGAGCCGAGCTGGCTCGACCGGGCGCTCGAAACCGTGTTCGAAGCCCTCGCCGCGATCATCCGGCCGGTCGCCCTGTTCATCGCGGAGTTCTGGTGGATCCTCGCGCTCGTTCTGGCGGCGGCGGTGCTGTTCTTCCTCGCCCGCATCTACGGCCCGCTCGCCCGCGGGGCGGGCACATCGGGGGGGCAGGCGGCAGCACCGGGCAGGCCCGACTGGCGCCCGGACGAGCGCGAGAGCCTTGCCCTGCTCGAGGATGCCGACCGCCTCGCACTCGAAGGCCGCTATGACGAGGCGACGCATCTCCTCCTCAAACGCAGCGTCGGCCAGATCGCCGCCGCCCGGCCCGAATGGGTGGAACCCTCCTCCACCGCGCGCGAGCTCGCCGCGCTTCCCGCCCTCCCCGATGCCGCCCGCGCCGCCTTCGCCGTGGTCGCCGAGCGGGTCGAGCGCAGCCTGTTCGCGCTGCGTTCGCTCGACCGCTCGGACTGGGAAGCGGCGCGCGCGGCCTATGCCGAATTCGCGCTCGCCCGGCTGGGCGGGCGGGAGGCGGCATGAACGCGGCGGCGACCGGCGCGCCCGACGGCACGGGCCGCAACGCCGCGCCCTTCGGCAAGGGCACGGTGTTCGCGGTGCTCGTGGCCGGCTTCCTCGCCTTCCTCGCGCTGCTCTGGTTCCTCTCGGCGGGCGACACCGGCGAGCGCGAGAGCGACGGCGCGGCCCACGCCGTCTCGGTCGGTCTCAACGGCTATGCCGGGCTCGTCCGCCTGCTGGAGGCCGAGGGCCACGAGGTCGAGGTGTCGCGTTCGCCGGGCGAACTCGAAACGGGCGACCTCCTCGTCATCGCGCCCTCGCCTTATGCCGATCCGGAGGAGATCGGCGCGCTGCTCGAAGCGCGGCAATACCGCGGGCCGACGCTGCTCGTCCTGCCGAAATGGCAGGCGAACACCGTGCCGGACCGTGCACCGCGGGAAATCCGCGAAAGGTTCAGGGAAGGCTGGGTCGCGCTGGGCACGGCGTTCGAGACGGCCTGGACCGACGATCTGCCCGCCCCTTACGCCTTCGAGACCGAGATCGAGCAGCTCGAGGAGGACGAGAGCCCGGGCTGGGACGGCTTCGGCCTGGAGGGCGAACTGCCGACCCGCACGATCCGTTTCGCGAAGGAGCAGGATACGCTCGAACCGCTCGTCACCGACGCGGCGGGCCATGTCCTCGCCTTCAACGTGCTGGGCGAGGAAGGGTCCGACTTCTATGACAACGCGCATTTCACGGTGGTGGTGGCCGAACCCGACCTCGTGAACAACTGGGGCCTTGCCGACCCGGCGCGCGCGGCGGCGGCGCTCGAACTGGTGCGCGAGACCGGCTATGGCGAGGACACGCGGGTGGTGTTCGACCTGACGCTCAACGGTTTCAGCGGGGCGCAGAACCTGCTCACCCTCGCCTTCCGGCCGCCTTTCCTCGCCGCGACATTGTGCCTGGTCCTCGCGCTCGTGATAGTCGGCTGGCGCGCCTTCATGCGGTTCGGCGCGGTCGCCGCGGGCGCGCCCGAGACCGGCTTCGGCAAGGCGCGGCTGGTGAGGAACGGCGCCGGGCTGATCGTGCGGGCGAAGCGGATGCGGCTGCTGGCCGCGCCTTACGCGGCGCTAGCCCAGCGCCGGATCGCCCGCCTGCTCGGCGTGAAGCGGGCGCAGGAGGCGGCGATCGACGCCGCGCTGGCCGCGCGCCTGCCGGACGAAACGCCCTTTTCGACCCGCGCCAAGGCCCTGCGCTCGGCCGAGGCCCCCGACGACATTTTGCGCGCCGCCAAGGCGCTCGACGAACTGGCAAGGAAGCTGACGCGATGAGCATGACCCTCGAAGAACTGCGCGACCTGGCGGGCGCCATCCGCGCCGAGATCGCCAAGGCGATCGTCGGGCAGGACGACATGGTGGACCGCCTGCTCGAAGCACTGGTGGCGCAGGGGCACGTCCTGCTCGAAGGGCCGCCCGGCACGGCCAAGACCTTCCTCGCGCAGAGCTTCGCGACCGCGCTGGGCCTCGATTTCGGGCGCATCCAGTTCACCCCCGACCTGCTGCCGGGCGACATTCTCGGCTCCAACCTGTTCAATTTCCAGACCAGCCAGTTCACCCTCACGCGCGGGCCGATCTTCTGCGATCTCCTGCTGGCGGACGAGATCAACCGCACCCCGCCCAAGACGCAGGCCGCGCTGCTCGAGGCGATGCAGGAACGCCGCGTGACGCTGGACGGGGAAACGCACGGCCTGCCCGATCATTTCATGGTGGTCGCGACGCAGAACCCGATCGAGAACCAGGGCGTCTATCCCCTGCCCGAGGCGCAGCTCGACCGCTTCCTGTTCAAGCTGCTGGTGCCCTATCCGAGCGAGGCCGAGGAAGCGCGGATCGTGCGCGACTACGGCCGGCGGCAGGGTCCGCAGCGGCCTGCGGATCTCGGCGTGTCGCCGGTCGCCGACCCGGCGCGGCTCGCGCAGCTTTCCTCCGCGCTCGACCATGTCACCGTGGCCGAGGAGATCACCCATTACGTCGTGCGGCTGGTGCGCGCGACCCGCGACCACGCGGAACTTGTCGTCGGCGCTTCCCCGCGCGCGGCGGTGATGCTCGCCCATGCCGCGCGCGCCCGCGCCGCCCTGCAGGGCCGGGCCTATGTCATCCCCGACGATGTCAAGGCGCTCGCCGTGCCGGTCCTGCGCCACCGCCTGACCCTCTCGCCCGCAGCCGAGATCGAGGGGCGCGAGATGGAGGCGCTCGTCGCCGAACTGGTCGAGAGCACCGAGGCCCCGCGCTGAGCCGATGAACCGCCTGCGCGCCCTCCTCGCCCGTCTCCCGGCCCTGCCGATCGTGCCGACGGTGCGCGCGGCGTGGCTGGTCGCGGGGCTCGCCCCGGTCGCGTTGCTGATCGCCTCGGCCGCGCCCGGTGCATGGATGATTGCTCCCGCGGCCGCGCTCGCGCTGGTGGTTCTGGTGCTGCTCGACGGGCTCGCCGCGGGGCCATGCACGCGGCGCGAGGTCACGGCCCCGGCCGACACCGAGGTCGGGCAGCCCGCGATGATCGAAGTCCATGCCCTGCTCCGCGCGGGTGCCGGCCGACCCGAGGCTGCGCTTGAATTCGATCCCCGGCTCGGCCTTGCCGGACGGGCCGAATTGCAGCTCGCGCCGGGGGAGGAACCCGGCCTGTTCTCGGGCGCGCTCGAACTCGTGCCCGAACGGCGCGGCACGGCCCCCGTCACCCGGCTGTGGCTGCGCTGGACCGGCCCGCTGGGCCTCGGCGCGCGGCAGGTCTCGCAAAGGCTCGGCAGCAAGATCCGCATCTGGCCCGACCTTTCCCCCGTGCGCTCGAAGGAATTGCAGGCCTTCCTGCGCGACGAACGCAGCGGCCTCATCGCCCGGCGCATCCGCGGCGAGGGGACGCAGTTCGAGGCGCTTTCGGAATACGAGCCGGGCATGGACCGCCGCCGCATCGACTGGAAGGCGAGCGCGCGGCACAACCACCTCTATGCGCGCGAGAACGAGGCCGAGCGCAACAACCAGATCGTGTTCGCCTTCGATTGCGGGCAGGCCATGTGCGAGCCGCTGGACGGCCTGCCGCGGATCGACCGGGCGGTCTCCGCCGCGCTCACCTGCGCCTATGTCGCGTTGAAGGGCGGCGACCGCACCGCCCTGTTCGGCTTCGCCCGGCGCCCGCAGCTTATGACCCCCTTCGTCCACGACACGCGCGGCTTCACGCGGCTGCAGAGCGCCGCCGCCGCGCTCGACTACGAAAGCGTCGAGCCCAATTTCACCCTTGCGCTCGCCACCCTGACCGCACGGTTGCAGCGCCGCTCGCTGATCGTGCTGTTTTCCGATTTCACCGATCCGACCGCGGCCCAGCTGATGGTCGAGAGCCTGTCCCGGCTGGTCCGCAAGCACCTCGTCCTGTTCGTGACCTTCGCCGACAGCGAGCTCGAGGCGTTCATCGAGGAAGAGCCGGGCGACATCGCCACGCTCGCCCGCTCGGTCACCGCCGACACGCTCGCGCGGCAGCGCAGCCTCGTGCTGCAGCGCCTGCGCCGCATGGGCGTCGACGTGATCGAGGCGCCGTGGAAAGCGGTCGGATTCGAACTGATCGACCGCTACCTCGCGATTCGCGGCAGCGAGGCGATTGGATGAGAGACGGCGGATGAAGGCTCCCGCGCTCGGATCGTGGTTCTCCCGCCGGGAGATCGAGACTCCCGCCGACATCGCGGGCGCGGCGCTGCGCTCGGACCGCTTCCGGCTGGAGCGCGAGGCCGAATGGCGGCGACTGGACGCGATCGTCACCGCGATGGAGAGAGGCGGCCTCAGGCGCGTGGGGGACGAGGACCTGCTCGCCCTGCCGACGCTCTATCGCACCGCCGCCTCCTCGCTCGCGGTGGCGCGCGAAACCTCGCTCGACGCGGCGACGCTGGCCTATCTCGAAAGCCTCGTCCAGCGCGCCTGGTTCCAGGTCTACGGGCCGCGCAAGGGGCTGTTCGCCTGGCTGCGCGAATTCCTGCTGGGCGGATGGAGCCGCGCGGTGCGGGAGATTTGGCTCGACCTCTCGATCGCGCTGTTCGTCATGGTCTCGGGCACGATCGTCGGCTGGCTGCTGGTGGCCGGGGATTCCGAATGGTTCCACCGCCTCGTCCCCACGAGCCTCGCCGACAGCCGCCGCCCGGGGGCGAGCCGCGCGGAATTGCTGGAAACCCTCGGCGTCGAGGGCGGGACGACGGGATTGTCGAGCTTCGCCGCCTTCCTTTTCAGCAACAACGCGGGCGTGTGCATCCTCGCCTTCGCGCTCGGCTTCGCCTTCGGCATCCCCTCGCTGTTGCTGCTGGTGCACAACACGGCCCTGCTGGGCGCCTTCCTATGGCTGTTCGCGGACGCGGGACTGGGGGTCGAATTCGCCGCCTGGCTGTCGGTCCACGGCACGACCGAGCTGTTCGGCATCCTCCTGTCGGGCGCGGCGGGGCTGCACATCGGCCGTTCGATGGCCTTTCCCGGGACTCGCAGCCTGCTCGCCGCCGCGGCGCAAAGCGGGCGGCGCGGCGCGGTCGTCATGGTGGGCGTCGTCATCATGATGATCATCGCCGCGCTGCTCGAGGCCTTCCCGCGCCAGCTGGTCGGCAGCAGCGAGGGGCGTTTCGCGATCGGGGGGAGCTTGCTCGCCTTCTGGCTCGCCTATTTCTTCCTCTACCGCCCGGCCCCGTCGGACGAGCCGGCATGAGCGCGGCTGCCCGGCCTTCCGGCCCCGCCCGGGCCGACGGCCCCGCCGACCCGCGGGCGAAGCGGCAGCGCAGCCTCGTCACGCCAGAGGGGCTGGCCCTGCCCGTCACCATCGCCTCGCGCGGGAGCCGCATAGCTGCGCTGGCGATCGATTTCATCATCATCCTGTTCGCCCTGTTCGTGATCCAGATCGTCTTCAGCCTGCTGTTCATGGCGGTGCTGGGCGAGAGCCTGGGCAGCGCGGGCGACAGGATCTCGGCGGCGGGCGAGTTCGTGCTGATCCTTGCGATCCTGCTCGTCTTTGCGGCGCGCTACGGGTATTTCCTCGCCTTCGAGCTCGGCCCGCGCGGGGCGACCCCGGGCAAGCGGCTGGTCGGCATCCGCGTCGCCGCGCGGCCGGGGGAAAGCGGGGGCGGCGGGCGGCTCACGCCCGAGGCGGTGATCGCGCGCAACCTCATCCGCGACATCGAACTGTTCATGCCCGTCCTCTTCCTGCTGATGGCGCCATCGGGCGAGCAGGGCAATGCCGGGATCGCCGGGCTGGTCTGGTTCCTGATCTTCATGGCCTTCCCCTTCTTCAACAGGGACGCCCTGCGCGCGGGCGACGTGATCGCGGGAACCTGGGTGGTCGAGGCTCCGCGCACGCGGCTCGCCGAAGCGCTGTCGACGCAGGGAGCCGCGGCCGCCGGGACGAGCGCGGTCACCGGCGCGCGCTACGATTTCGGGGAGGAGGAGCTCTCGGTCTATGGCGAGCGCGAGCTCCAGACGCTTGAACGCATCCTGCGCGAGGACCAGGCCGCGGCGCTCGCATCGGTCCACGCGGCGATCTGCCGCAAGATCGGGTGGGACCCGGGCGCGGGCGACGAGCGCGCCTTCCTCGAGGCCTTCTATGCCCAGCTTCGCGCGAAGCTCGAAGGCGACATGCGGTTCGGCAAGCGCAAGGCGGACAAGTTCTCGTGAGCGGCTTCACCATCGCGCCCGACGACCTGACGAGCGCGGACGTGCTCGACCTGCTTCGCCTGCACCTCGCCGAGATGCATAGCTGGTCGCCCGCCTGCAAGACCGAACCCTTTCGCCCTGCGCTCAGGCTTTACGAAAGCCACGGTTTCGTCGAAAGCGCGGGCTTCGGGCCTTACCTCCCGGACGAATTCAGCCTGTGCATGGAGCGCCGCCTGTGACGATCGATCGACGCGGCTTTATCGCCGGAAGCGCGGCGCTGGGCCTTGCCGCCTGCGTGCCGCCGGACCAGAGCCCGCTCGGGCGGATGCAGGCGAGCCTGCGCCTGATCGAGGCGAAGGCGGGCGGGACGCTGGGCGTCGAGATCCACGAGACGGCGACGGGCGTGTCGGTCGGCCTCAACCGCGACCGGCGCTTCGGGCATTGTTCATCCTTCAAGCTGTCGCTGGCGGCGATGGTGCTGGCGTTGGATGCGGCGGGGGAGATCGACGCGAACCGCCGGGTGACGTGGACGAAGGGCGACCTCATGCCGGTTTCGCCCTTCACCGAAAGGCGGCTGGCCGAGGGCGCGACCCTGCTCGAACTGGCGGAATACACGCAGAAATATTCGGACAACGCGGCGGCGAACATCCTCCTGCGCGAACTCGGCGGCCCGGCGGCGCTGACCGGCTTCTGGCGCAGCATCGGGGACGGGGAAAGCCGGCTCGACCGGTACGAACCCGAACTCAACAACGTGCCCGTCACCGAATACCGCGACACGACGACGCCCGCGGCGATGGCGCGCACCGTGGCGAAGCTCGCCTATGGCGACGTGATGCCCGAGGCCGAGCGCGCAAGGCTGCGGCAATGGATGATCGACACGCCTACCGGCGCGCGGCGGGTGCGCGCGGGGCTCCCCGAAAGCTGGATCGCGGGCGACAAGACCGGCACATCGATCTGGCCCGGGATCGGGTCGAGCTATGTCGACATCGGCTTCGCCCGCCCCCCCGAACATCCGCCGGTCACCTTCGCGGCCTATTACCGGGCGCGCGAAACGCATGACGGGATGGACGAAGGCAGCGAAGCCGCGCTCGCCAGCGTGGGCGAGGTGATCGAGGATTTCGCCGAGCGCGAAGACGGCCTTCCGCTGGTGGGCAACATCTTCTGAAACCCTCCCGTTCCCCTCCCCTCAAGGGAAGGCGCTTCAATGGTCGGGCGTGTTCGATGCGCCCGCTTCCGCCTCGCCGCCGAAGATCGCGACTTCGCTGAGCCCTTCGCTGTTGGCACGGCCGCGATACATGCCGGTGGTGTTGAAGCTGTAGAGCGCGTTGCCTTCCGGCGTGACGAGGATCACCCCGCCATCACCGCCGAGCTGCTTGACCTCGGCCATCACGGCGTCCGCGACCCGCTGCTGCATTTCGGTTCGAAGATCATCGTCGAGCTCGGCGGGTCCGGTTGCGTCGCCATCAGCCATCATCGCGGCGAACGCCTCGGATTCGACGAAGCGAAGCCGCGAGCAGATCTCCTGCGCCACGCCGACCCGGATGAAATATTCGCCCCACCCTGTCGCTGACACGGCACAGCTGCGATTGTCCGCATAGGTCCCCGCGCCGATCACCGGGGCATCGCCGATGCGGCCCCAGCGCTTGCCCGTCATCCCGCCGGTCGAGGTGCCCGCAGCAAGGTTGCCTTGGCTGTCGAGCGCCACCGCGCCCACGGTCCCGAACTTGTGATCGACGTCGAGCGCGGACAGCTCGCGCGCCTTCATCCGTTCAAGCGCCTCGCGCCGCGATTCGGTGGCGAAATATTCGGGCGGGGCGGTTTCGATGCCCTGCGTCGCAGCGAAGCTTTCAGCGCCCTTGCCCATCAGGAAAACGTGTTCGCTCTCGCTCCGCACCGCGTCGGCGAGCAGGATCGGGTTCCTGATCGTCGTCACGCCCGTCACCGCGCCCGCACTGCGGTCGCGCCCGTCCATGATCGAGGCGTCGAGCTCGTTGCGGCCTTCCCAAGTGAACACCGCGCCCTTGCCCGCATTGAACAGCGGCGAATTTTCCATCGGGATGATCGCGGCCTTCACCGCGTCCACCGCGCTGCCGCCGTCCGCCAGCACCGCCGCCCCCGCATCGAGCGCTTCCTGCAAGGCGGCCTCGTATTCGGCGCGGCGTTCCGCCGTCATCCGGTCGGGATCGAGCGTCCCCGCCCCGCCATGGATCGCGATCGACCATTTCGGCTCGTCGGGCGGCATGGCGGATTCCTGTGCGGCAAGCGGAGAGGCAAGGGCGAAAAGCGCGGCGAGCGCGGCGAACATGGCGTTTTTCATGGCCTGGCTGCCTAGCCCAACCCCGCGCAGAATGCCAAGATGCGCTCAGGGGAGAATTCGCGATGACCTACGGCAAGGAAACGACCACCGACGAGGTTCTGGAAGGCAGGGACCTGTCCGGCCTCACCGCCTTCATCACCGGCGGCAATTCGGGGCTGGGCCGGGAAACCGGCCGCGCGCTCGCCAGCAAGGGCGCGCAGGTGGTGCTCGCCGGGCGCGACGAGAAAAAGCTCGCCGCGGCGGCGAAGGCGATCCGCGCGGACACGGGGAGCGAGTCGGTCGAAACGATCGCCTGCGACCTCGCCGACCTTGCGAGCGTGCGCGCCTGCACCGGGGAGGCGCGGGAGCGATTCGCGCGAATCGACCTCCTCATCAACAATGCCGGGGTCATGGCGACGCCCTTCGAACACACGAAGGACGGGTTCGAGCGCCAGTTCGGGACCAATCATCTCGGCCATTTCGCGCTCACCGCGGGGCTGATGCCGCTGATCGAGGCGGCGGCAGGCCGGCCCGGCAGCGGGCGCATCGTCAACCTGTCGAGCCGCGCGCACCAGATGACCGGCGTCGATCTCGACGATCCCCATTTCGAGCGGCGCGAATATGATCCTTGGGCGAGTTACGGCCAGTCCAAGACCGCCAATGTCCTGTTCACCGTCGCGCTCGAAAACCGGTTCGGCGCGAAGGGCATCCACGCCTATGCGGTCCATCCCGGCGGGATCGACACCAATCTCGGCCGGCACCTGACCACGGAAATGGCACAGGGCCTGATGCAGTACATCAGCAAGAACGATCCCGGTTACTCGTGGAAATCGATCCCGCAAGGCGCGGCGACCAGCGTCTGGGCCGCGACCAGCGAGACGATCGAGGGACGCGGCGGCTTCTATTGCGAGGACTGCCGGGAGGCCGCGATCGAGGCGGAGGCGACCGATCGCGGCGTGCGCCCCTACGCCCTCGACCCGGATACGGCCGCGCGGCTGTGGGACATGAGCGAGCGCATGACGGGCGTCAGCTTCCCCGCATAGCCTTCGGGCAAATCGCGCGGCCGGGCGCAGGGGGCTCGCGCGCCCAAGCATGTCATTGCCCCGCAACGCCCGGATGTTTATATCGGGCGCATGTCTGTGAGACCCTGGCGCGATATCGAGCGGCGCAAATGCCGGCAGATCATGGTGGGCAACGTGCCCGTGGGCGGCGACGCCCCGATCACGGTGCAGACCATGACCAACACCCCGACCGAGGACGTGAAGGCGACGGTCGACCAGATCCGCCGCTGCGAGGATGTCGGCTGCGACATCATCCGCGTCTCCTGCCCGACCGAGGAATCGACCCGGGCCTTCCGCCAGATCACCCGCGCGGCGCGCATCCCGGTCGTCGCCGACATCCATTTCCACTACAAGCGCGCGCTCGAGGCGGCCGATGCGGGCGCGGCGTGCCTGCGCATCAACCCCGGCAATATCGGCTCGGCCGACCGCGTCGCCGAGGTCGTGCGCGCGGCCAAGGCGAACGGCTGCGCGATCCGCATCGGGGTCAACGCGGGCAGCCTCGAGAAAGACCTGCTCGAAAAATACGGCGAGCCCTGCCCCGAAGCGCTGATCGAAAGCGCGCTCGACCACATCAAGCTGTTGCAGGACCACGACTTCCACGAATTCAAGGTCGCGGTGAAGGCGTCCGACGTCTTCCTCGCGGTTGCAGCCTATCACGGGCTTGCCGACGCGGTCGATTGCCCGCTGCATCTCGGCATAACCGAGGCGGGCGGGCTGATCGGCGGGACGGTGAAATCGTCGATCGGCATGGGCTCGCTGCTGTGGGCCGGGATCGGCGACACGATCCGCGTCTCGCTTTCCGCCGAACCGGAGGAAGAGATCAAGGTCGGCTACGAGATGCTGAAGGCGCTCGGCCTTCGCACCCGCGGCGTGCGCGTCGTCTCCTGCCCGTCCTGCTCGCGGCAGGGCTTCGACGTGATCCGCACCGTCGAAACGCTCGAAAAGCGGCTCGAACACATCAAGACCCCGATGAGCCTCTCGGTGCTCGGCTGCGTCGTCAACGGTCCGGGCGAAGCGCGCGAGACCGATATCGGCCTGACCGGCGGCGGCAACGGGAAGCACATGGTGTACCTGTCGGGCGTCAAGGCGCACGCGATCGACGACGAGGCCATGCTCGACCACATCGTGCGCCTGGTCGAGGAAAAGGCCGCCGCGATCGAGGCGGGCGAGGCGGTGGCCTTCGATCCGCACGCGCCCCAGGCGGAGCCGGAGCCGGAGCCGGCGCCGACTCCCGAAGCCGCCGAGTAAGGTGGCCGGGCGCCCCGCCCTTGCGCCTCCCCGGGCCATCGGCGCCGCTTCGGCGGGCGCGGTGTCGAGCGGGGCCGCGGCGATCGGTGCTCTCGCCATCGGGGCGCTGGCGGTGGGCGCGCTCGCGATCGG
The DNA here is from genome assembly GCF_900105095.1 of Erythrobacter sp. HL-111. NCBI lineage: Bacteria > Pseudomonadati > Pseudomonadota > Alphaproteobacteria > Sphingomonadales > Erythrobacteraceae > Erythrobacter > Erythrobacter sp. HL-111. Next base: position 1,754,312 of record NZ_LT629743.1, read on the forward strand.
AACGCTCGCGATAGGCCGTCTCGCCGTGCGCCGCCTGCACATCCGCGAGGCCAAGGTCGACGTGCTGCACATCGGGCAATTGCGGATCGAGGACCACCGCGAGTGATCCGGGCATCAGTGCCGTTTCCCGCGGATCGAAGCACTTGTCGAGCGTGAATACGAGGTCGTCCTCGTCGATATCGGGATGCCTCAGACCAGCAACGGGCATAAGCCTGCCGTCGCGCGCCGCTTCGGGCTGGACGAGCCTTCCGGCACGCCGAACCTCCTCGTGCTGATCGCCGGGAGCGTGCCGATCCACGCCGGCACCGCGACGACCTGGCGCAATGCGGCGAGCAGGAGCGAGGAGGCGATTGTCGTGGAGCTGGAACGGCTCGCCGATGCGCCCGTTTGAGCCGGGTTCATGCTCCACGTCGTCCACCACGCCGATTACATGGCCCCGCGCCCGGAGCGCGGCACGTTCCGGTTCGACAAGTATTACCTCGTCATGGAGGAGCTGCGCGTGCAGGCCCGAAACGGCGGCGCTGCGATCACCGAACACGCGCCCGCCCCCTGCCCGCGCGAATGGCTCGAAGCGGTGCACGATCCCGAATATGTCGAGGAGGTCTTCACCGCCAGCGTCCCGCGCGACAAGGAGCGGCGCATCGGCTTTCCCGTGACCGAGCGCATCCGCGACCGCGTGCGGCACACCAATGGCGGGACATGGCTCGCCGCGCGGCTCGCCCTGCGCCACGGCTACGCCGCCAACAGCGCGGCGGGGAGCCACCATGCGCTGGAGAACACGGGCGCGGGCTATTGCGTCTTCAACGACCTCGCGGTTGCCTCCAACCGCCTGATCGCGGAGGGCAGCGCGCGCCGCATCCTGATCGTCGATCTCGACGTCCACCAGGGCGACGGGACCGCAAGCCTGACCGCGCTGAGGGACGACATCTTCACGCTTTCGCTCCATGCGGAGAAGAATTTTCCCGTGCGAAAGGCGCGTTCGAACTGCGACGTGCCGCTGCCCGACGGGCTCGGCGACGAAGGCTACATGGCAGCGCTCGCCGCGCACCTGCCGGGGATCATGGACGATTTCGCACCCGACCTCGTGCTTTACCAGGCCGGCGTCGATCCGCACGTGGACGACAAGCTCGGACGGCTCGCGCTGACGGACGAGGGGCTGGAGCGGCGCGACCGGTTCGTGCTGCGCGAGGCGCGGGGCCGCGGGCTTCCGGTCGCCTCGGCGCTCGGCGGCGGATATGGCGCGGACCAGCGCGCCGTCGCCCGCCGTCACGCCCGTTCGATGCTGGCGATGGCGGACGAGAACGCGCGCTTCGCCGGCTGAGGCCGACCCGCAGGAGCATTTTCATTGTGGCGAAAGCAAGGATCGGTCATATTGGGCGGCGATGATGAAACGCCGCGACCTGATCAAGACCGGCCTTGCCGCCGGTGCCGTGCTCGCCCTGCCCCCGGCCCGTCTCGCCGCCCAGCCGATCAAGGGCTCCGCCCGCGACCGCGCGCTCTTCGCCATCGCCCGGCGCGAACTCGAAAGGGCGGGCGATTCGATCTGGAAGCGCGACATCGTCGGCATCGCCGATTACGGCGTCCATTCGGCGGAGCGGCGGTTCCACTTCGTCAATCTCGACCTGCAGGAAGTGCATTCCTACCACGTCAGCCACGGGCAGGGTTCCGACCCCGAACATGACGGCGTGCTCAACCGCTATTCCAATGTCGAAGGCTCGAACGCGACCAGCCGCGGGGCCTATGTCACGTGGGAATGGTACAAGGGCCGCTACGGCACCAGCGTGCGCCTCGGCGGGCTCGACGAGACCAACGACAACGCGCTGCGCCGCTACATCGTGATGCACCGCGCCGATTATGCCGAGCCGTCGCATATCGACCGTTGGGGCAGGCTCGGCCGGTCGAACGGCTGCTTCGCGATGGGCGAAGAACAGTTCCGCATCGCTTTGATGAACCTGTCGGGCGGACGCCTGCTGTTCGCCGACAGCCTAGGCCTGCAGGAGGACGGTTCGTTCCAGTCGGCGAATCTCGAGCCTCTGCGCCCGAGCAGGCCTTCCGATCTCCAGCGCTACGTTACCGGCGCGTTCTGAGGTGATGAGCCACGCCCCCTCTCCTGAGGACCGTGCGATTACGGCGACAAGCATCAAGTCGGCACCGATCGGCGCCGCGATCATCGCCCTCCTGTTTTTCAAAACTCCATTGATCGGCGCGATACTCACCTTGGCGAGCGGGGAATGGCAGGCCGTTCTGCTGGTTTGCCTCCCCTACGCCCTGCCCGCAGCGATCCTGTATCGCCGAGAAATCCTGCTCGAAAGTTCGCTCCCCTAGCCCGGATTATTCACCGGCAGTGGTCTGACGGGTTGGCGGGAGTGGCGTAAGCATTTGCATTGTTGTAGGAATGTGGTTGCTTAAGCCAGACCTGCAACGGGGCAAAATATGCCACAGACCACACCCGCCGGATGCGATGATAGCGCGTCCGTATTTTCGTTTCCAGCAGTGCGCGGCAAGAAGGTCACAGCTGCGTTTGACGGCGGCAGGCTGACCTCGGATGGCGGGGTGCTGGTGCTGGCTCAGGCCGAGCGCATGATGGGGCTCTGCCAGCGGCTTGCGGCGTGTATTGCCGATCCGCGCGATCCTGCTCGGGTGGTTCATCGGCTTGAAGATATCCTGCGCGCGCGGATGTTCGCGATCGCCTGCGGCTATGAGGATGCCGATGATCTCGACGCTCTGCGCGATGATCCGGGCTTCCGCCTTGCGCTGGGCAAGCTGCCGGGATCGGGTGCGGGGTTGGCCAGCCAACCGACGATGAGCCGCTGGGAGAATGCGCCGAGCACGCGCGAGCTGGCAAAGATGCTGGGGATCATGATCGACATCTACTGCGCCAGCTACCCCACTCCGCCGGCGGCGGTGACGCTGGATATCGATGACACCTGCGACGTCGTGCACGGCTATCAGCAACTCTCCTTCTGGAACGGACATCATGGGGAGCGCTGCTTCCTGCCGATCCATGTCTACGACACGGCAACGGGCCGGCCGGTGGCGATGCTGCTGCGCACGGGCAAGACGCCTTCTGGCAAGGAGGCGGCAGGGCATATCCGGCGTCTGGTGCGCCATCTTCGCCGCCACTGGCCTGATACCCACATCACCATCCGCGGTGACGGGCATTATGGACGGCCCGAGGTCATGGCCTTCTGCGAGGCGGCCCATGTCGATTACGTGTTCGGTCTGCCGACCAACGCCGCGCTGCGCGCTGATCCGGTTATCGTCACTGCCGCCGATGCCTGCGCGGTCCGCCGCGCCGAGTGCCAACTCCCGGTCCTGCGCAGCTATGCCGAGACCCGCTACGGCGCGAAGAGCTGGAACCGCCAGCGCCGCGTCGTCGCCAGGATCGAGGCCAGCACGCTGGGCATGGATATCCGCTATGTCGTCACATCGCTAACCCAAGGCTCGGCTGAATACATCTATGACACGCTCTACTGTGCGCGCGGGCAGGCCGAGAACCTGATCAAGCTGCACAAGACCCAGCTGGCCAGTGACCGCACCTCGTGCCGGTCGGCGAACGCCAACCAGATGCGCCTGATCCTGCACACCGCTGCCTACTGGCTGCTGTGGCGCGTTCAGCAGGCGATCCCAAAGACCACCGCTCTGGCAAAAGCCGAGTTTACGACCCTGCGCCTGCGGCTGCTCAAGGTTGCTGCCCGCGTCATGGAAAGCGCCACCCGAATCCGCGTAGCGTTCGCCTCTGCGTGCCCCGATGCCGATCTGATGCGTGCCATCGTTCTCGCGCTCAAGCCTGCGCCGACGTAGCGGGCGCGGCAGTGCCGCAGAAACCCCGAGCCAAGTCCTTCAACCAGAAAAGCCCATCGATCACAGCGCGGTGAAACAGACGCCAGCGGTGCCGCACGCCCGCTCTACGCCGCCGCACGCAGCAGTGGCGTCAAGCTCGCGCCGAGAGGCGCCCAACCGCATCGCCGTGAATAAGAGAGGCTAGGCCGTTCAGCCCTCGTCGCGCGGATCGTTCTCGATCACGATCACCTCGTCGTCGATCACGTCGGTCCGGTTGCGCACCCGCGGCTCGTCGAGGCTCGCCAGCACCGGCGCGTCGCGATCGTAGATGTCCTCGAACTCGGTCATCTCGCCCTCCACGTTCGTGCCGTAGGTGAAATAGGTGATGTAGGCGGGGATATGCCGCTCGATCATGACCTTGGTGTATTCGCCCGAGGTCGAGATCTCGACCGCCTCGTCGCGGCTCGCGCCCTTGCCGAGGATCGCCAGCGTCATGCCCAGTTCGAGCGCGCCCTCGGTGCGGATGCAGCCATGGCTGAGCGCGCGGTCGTCCTGCGCGAAGAGGTGGCGCGAGGGCGTGTCGTGGAAGAAGATCGCGTGCGGGTTCGGCATCTCCAGCTTCACCCGGCCCAGCGAATTGGTCGGCCCGGGCTGCTGGACGACGGTGATGTAGCCGTTCGCGCCGCGCGTCGCCTTGTAACCCTTGGCCCGCGCCCAGGCGGGATCGGAAAGCACGCGCTGGCCCAGCCCTTCGCCCCTGACGATCGACTGCGGCACGGTCCAGGTCGGGTTGAACACCACGCCTTCGACCATTTCGGCGAGCTGCGGCGTCGCGGTGCGTCCCGGCTTGCCAACGATGGTGCGATAGGTCTTCAGCGTCTTGTCGCCCACCGTCAGGCGAAGCTGGTATTCGGGGACATTGGTGATGAGGTAGAGCCTGCCGAGATCGCGCGGCAGCCAGCGCCAGCGGTCCATGTTGGCGCGGATCAGCTTGCGCTTCGCGGCATCGTCCGGCGGCGTCGCGGCGAGTTCGTCGCGCAGGCGGGCGTAATCGGGATAGGTCGGGTTGAGAGCCTCCAGCGTGCCCGCGATGTCGCCCGTCTCCAGCGCCGTTTCCAAGAGGTCCGGCGTGCGGAAGATGTCGCGGTCGGGATCGACCACGAACCACTGCTTGCGCGCGTCCATCGGGGTGCGCCCGTCGCGCAGGTCCTCGACCAGCCAGACGAAATTGCGCGAGGCGAGCGCGTCGAGTTCCTCCGACGGGCCGGAGCGCAAGGCGGTCCGCAAGGCGGCAAGGTCGTAGTCGGCCGGGTCGAGGCCCTCGCGCGCGATCCCCTCGATGAAGGCGACGAGGCTTTCGGCATTGGCGATCGTCCAGGGCCGCACCAGCGGACCCGGCGGATCGAGATCGCCCTGCACCACCGGATCGGAGATCATCCGCGGGAACGCCTCGTCGAAACCGGCCTCGGCTTTCGCCGGTGGCCTCGCCGCGCGCTCCTCCTGCTGGTCGGCGGGACGCAGGTCCTCCGCCCCGGGCTCCTGCGCCGCGACCCCGCCGCCAATCGCGAGCGCGGCGGCGATGCCGCCCGCCAGCAGGTGAGCCCTCAATGTCATGTGCCGTTCCACCGTCCGTCCTGCGCCGCGTTTCGCGCGCGGCATCGTGTTATGTACCGCCCGATATAATGGCAGCGGCCACCCCCTATCAATCATCCTCGCTTTCGCTGCGCTGAATCCTGTTCACGGGCGCGGCGCGGGGCTAGGAAAACGCGAAGCAATGCCCGACGCCATCCCGCCTCCCCGGCGCCTCGCGCCCTATGCCGCCGCCTTCGCCGGGGTCGGCTTCCTCGCGCTGATGGACGCCTTCATGAAAGGCGCCGCGCTCGCGACCGGGGCCTACACCGCGACCGTGCTGCGTTCGCTGATCGGGGCGGCGCTGATCGCACCGTTCTGGCTGGCGCGCGGGCCGGCCTGGCCGCGCGGGGCCCTGCTGCGCCTGCATCTCGAACGCGGGATCGTCTCGGCCGTCATGGCGCTTTCCTTCTTCTTCGCGCTGACGCGGCTCCCGCTCGCCGAGGCGATCGCGCTGTCCTTCGTCGCGCCACTGCTCGCGCTCTATCTCGCGAGCATCCTGCTCGGCGAGACGGTCCGGCGCGAGGCGATCGCGGCGAGCCTGCTGGGCCTTGCGGGAACGCTGGTGATCGTCGGCGGCCGCATCGGCGAGGGCGAGATGGGGCGCGAGGCTGCCGAGGGGCTTGCCGCGCTCGCCTTTTCCGCGGTGCTCTACGCATATACCTTCGTCGTCATCCGCCGCCAGAGCCAGCTCGCCGGCCCGGTCGAGATCGCGACCTTCCATTCGGGCATCGGCGGGCTCTTCCTCCTCGCCTTCGCGCCGTTCGCCTGGGAAATGCCGCGGATTGAGGTGATGGGCGGGCTCGCGGCCGCCGGGGCGCTCACCGTCGCGGCATCGCTCGCCATCGCCTGGGCCTATGCCCGTGAGGAGGCGCAGGCGCTGGTCCCGATCGAATATTCGGGCTTCCTCTGGGCGAGCCTGTTCGGCTGGCTGTTCTTCCGCGAGGAACTGGCCCTGCCCACGCTCGCCGGGGCGGCGCTGATCGTCGCGGGGTGCTGGCTGGTCACCCGGCGCGCCCCGGAAACGCCCGGGGCCGGGGCCGCGGGCGATCCGACCGGGATTTGACCACGGAGGGTCCGATTCCGCCCGCCCGGACCTTCGCGCGCCCTTGACCTTGGCCCCGCACTCCAGCAATTGCGCGCGCAAGGATTTCAGTCGGACGCGCAAGGCGCCCGGACCCCTCTGCCCGCGCGCGGGCAAGGGCACAGCCAAAAGGATGGGATACGACATGACCGATACCGGCAAGGACACGCTGGGCACCCGCTCGACCCTGAACGTGGGCGGCAAGGAATACGCCTATTACTCGCTCGCCAAGGCGGCGGAGGCGCTGGGCGACGTGTCGAAGCTCCCCATCTCGATGAAGGTGCTGCTGGAAAACCTGCTGCGCTTCGAGGACGAGGGCTTCACCGTCGGGCGCGAGCATATCCAGGCGATCGTCGACTGGCAGAAGGATCCGAAGACCGGGAGCGAGATCCAGTACCGCCCCGCGCGCGTGCTGCTGCAGGATTTCACCGGCGTGCCCTGCGTGGTCGACCTTGCCGCGATGCGCGATGCGATCAAGCAGCTGGGCGGCGATACCCAGAAGATCAACCCGCTGGTCCCGGTCAACCTCGTCATCGACCATTCGGTCATGGTCGACGAATTCGGCCATCCCAAGGCGATGGAAGCCAACATGGCGCTCGAATACGAGCGCAATGCCGAGCGTTACGACTTCCTCAAGTGGGGTTCCAAGAGCTTCGAGAACTTCTCCGCCGTACCGCCGGGCACGGGGATCTGCCATCAGGTCAACCTGGAGCACATCGCGCGCGGCGTGTGGTCGTCCGAAGGGCCGGACGGCGTGATGGTCGCCTATCCCGACACCTGCGTCGGCACCGACAGCCATACGACGATGATCAACGGCCTCGGCGTGCTGGGCTGGGGCGTCGGCGGGATCGAGGCCGAGGCCGCGATGCTGGGCCAGCCGATCTCGATGCTGATCCCCGAAGTCGTCGGCTTCCGCCTCGATGGCCGCATGGCCGAAGGCGTGACCGCGACCGATCTCGTGCTGACCTGCGTGCAGATGCTGCGCGAGGTGGGCGTGGTGGGCCGTTTCGTCGAATTCTACGGTCCGGGTGTCGCCAACCTCACCCTCGCCGACCGCGCGACCATCGCCAACATGGCCCCCGAATACGGCGCGACCTGCGGCTTCTTCGGCATCGACGACAAGACCATCGAATACCTGCGCCTCACCGGCCGGTCGGAAGAGACCATCGCGCTCGTCGAAGCCTATTCGAAGGAACAGGGCATGTGGTTCGATCCCCATGCCGAGCCGGTCTTCACCAGCACGCTCGAACTCGACATGGCGAGCGTGGTGCCCAGTCTCGCCGGGCCGAAGCGCCCGCAGGACAAGGTCATCCTCCCCGAGGTGGGCGAGCTGTTCAACCGCGACCTCAAGGAAGTCTACAAGAAGGACAAGCCGCTGCGCGTCGGCGTCGAGGGCGCGAACCACGATATCGGCGACGGCGACGTGGTGATCGCCGCGATCACGAGCTGCACCAACACCTCGAACCCCGATGTCCTGATCGCCGCCGGCCTCGTCGCGCGCAAGGCGAACGAGCGCGGACTGAAGCCCAAGCCGTGGGTCAAGACCAGCCTCGCGCCCGGATCGCAGGTGGTCACCGACTACCTCGTGAAGTCCGGCCTGCAGGCCGATCTCGACGCGATCGGCTTCGATCTCGTCGGCTACGGCTGCACCACCTGCATCGGCAATTCCGGCCCGCTCGCCCCGCCGATCTCGGCCGCGATCAACGAGAACGACATCGTCGCGGCCTCGGTCCTGTCGGGCAACCGCAATTTCGAGGGCCGCGTCTCGCCCGACGTGCGCGCCAACTTCCTCGCCTCGCCGCCGCTGGTCGTCGCCTATGCGCTCAAGGGCACGGTGACCGAGGACATCACCACCACCCCGCTCGGCCAGGACAATGATGGCAACGACGTGATGCTCGCCGACCTGTGGCCGACCAATGCCGAGATCGCCGAGCACCGTGCGGCCAACATCGATCGCTCGATGTTCGAATCGCGCTACGCCAACGTCTATGACGGCGACGAGCACTGGCAGGCGATCACGGTCGAACCGTCGGACACCTATCAATGGCGCGCCGGGTCCACCTATGTCGCCAATCCGCCCTATTTCGAAGGGATGGAGATGACCCCCGCCCCCGTCACCGACATCGTCGATGCGAAACCGCTCGCGATCCTCGGCGACAGCGTCACCACCGACCACATCTCGCCCGCCGGTTCGATCAAGGAGGATTCGCCCGCGGGTGCCTACCTGGTTTCGAACCAGGTGCAGAAGAAGGACTTCAACTCCTACGGCTCGCGTCGCGGCAACCACGAAGTGATGATGCGCGGCACCTTCGCCAACATCCGCATCAAGAACGAAATGGTGCCGGGGGTCGAGGGCGGCTACACCACCTATAATGGCGAGCAGATGCCGATCTACGACGCCGCGATGAAGCACAAGGCGGACGGCACGCCGCTCGTCGTCGTCGCGGGCAAGGAATACGGCACCGGCTCCAGCCGCGACTGGGCGGCGAAGGGCACGATCCTCCTGGGCGTGCGCGCGGTCATCGTCGAAAGCTTCGAGCGCATCCACCGCTCGAACCTCGTCGGGATGGGCGTGCTGCCGCTGCAGTTCAAGGACGGCGACACGCGCAAGACGCTCGGCCTCACCGCCGACGACACCTTCAGCATCAAGGGGCTGGCCGATCTTGCCCCGGCGCAGGACGTCGAGATCGAGGTCACGCGCAAGGACGGGACGAAATTCACCTTCACCGCGCTCTGCCGTATCGATACGGCGAACGAAATGGAGTATTACCGCCACGGCGGCATCCTCCATTACGTGCTGCGCAAACTCGCCGCCTGAGGGAGCTGCGACTGGAACGGAGAAAACCGATGCGGAGCGTGCTTTTCCTGAGCCTTGCCGGCCTTGCGACCCTGGCGGCCTGCGCGCCGTCGGCCGAAAGGGGCGATGGAAAGCGCGGCTCCGGCCCGCCGCTGGGTTTCGAACTCGCCTCCGCGCAGGCCGGGTTCGCGGCGCCCGCCGGTCCGGTGATCGATGTCTCCCCCGCCGAACTCATTGCGCGACTGGGGGCGGGAAACGTGCGGCTGATCGACGTCCGCACCGATGAAGAGGTCGCCGCCGGCATGATCCCCGGGGCGCACCACATCGCGCTCGACGAATTCGACCCCGCCGCGCTCAACGTGGCGGAGGACGAAACGGTGGTGTTCTATTGCCGCTCGGGCAGCCGCTCGACCAAGGCCGCCGAAAGGCTCGCCGCGCAGGCAGGCGAACCGGAGCGGCATCTTGCGGGCGGAATTCTCGCCTGGCAGGAAGCGGGCGGCGCGATCGTCCAGCCCGAATAAGCGCGCGCCGCTCCAGGTCGATCCGCGGGGTCGATCCGGTCGCGGCTCCGCGCGCCTTGCATGATCCGGCCAGTTCCCGCACTGCCGACGCGGGGACGCTGTTCGTGGCGAGCAACAGGGCCCCGGAAAGCCGCTCCGGCCGCATCATCGGGAACGGGTGCCGCCTGCACCCATGGCGTGGGCTTGTTGGCCGCTGACGGGCGGTCCTGCGGGTCGGCGTCAGGCCGTGGTCCTTGCCCGCCTGTCCCCCTTGCCCTTCCTCCGCCGCAGGATCGCGGCCGCGGCGAGGCCGAACAGGCCGACCATCGGCGGTGCGGGAACTTCGATCCCGCTGCTGGTCCCGCCCGAGGAGGAGCTCGAGGAACTCGACGAAGAGGACGACGACGACGAACCCGAGCTGGAACCGCTGCTCGTCGAACCGCCGGTGCTCGAGCCGCCGGAGCTCGAACCCGAACTCGACGAGGAGCTGGAGGAGGACGAGCCTGAGGAGGAGGAACTGGTGCTGCTAGTCAGGTCGCCCGAGGTGCCGCCGCTGCTGGTCGCCCCGCCCGAAGACGAGGACGAGGACGAGCCGGAACTGGAGCCCGACGAAGAGGACGTGGAACCGGGGTGGCCACTCGTGGTCCCGCCCGAGGAGCTGGAGGATGACGAGCTGGAGCTTGAGGAGGAGGACGAAGAAGAGGACGAAGAGGACGAACTCGACACGTTGCCCGAAGAACTCGAGACGCTGCCCGTGCTCGAGGAGACCGCGCCGGTCGAGGTGCTGGTCGAAACCTGGCCGGTCGACGACGAGATCGAGCCGGTCGAGGAGGTCGAGCTGACCGTGCCCGATGACGAGGTGGTCGAGCTCGAATTGTCGATGTCGATGTCGATGACGACCCCGCTCGTCCCGCCGTTGGAGCCCCCGGTCGAGGTCGTGCCGCCCGAGGTCGAGCTGACATCGCCCGACGAGCTCACGTCGCCCGAGCTCGAACCGCCCGAGGTGGAAGTCGTCGTCGAGACCGATACGTCGCCCGAGGACGAACCGCCCCCGCCGCCGCCGAAGAAGCCTCCGAAGAAGCCCCCGCCGAACCCGCCGCCGAACCCGCCGAGCCCGCCGCCGACGACGAGCGGCGCCGCACCGCCGCCGCCCTGGACCGGCGGAAGCGGCGGAAGCGGCGCGGGCGCATAGGCGACCTGCTGGATCGGGGGACATTCGGCCGGGTCGAAATAGGCCTGCACCGCACCGGCCGGCACGCTCGTCGCCATGTCAGGCGCGCCCGCATAGGGCTGGCATTCGATCGTCCGTTCGACGATGCGCCGGCGGCGCGGTTCGGCGTCGGGCACGATCCGCTCGCGCGTCTTGATGTATGTCGGCTCGGCCAGCTGCGGCGCGGTCTTGATGTACTTGCCCTGCCGCTCGACCTCGACCAGGCGGCCGTCGAGATCGGTCGTGTAATCGGGATCCTCGGTCGTCATCGGTTCGGCCGTGCGGACCGCGCCGCCCTGCTGGGCGACCTGCAGCGCACCGCCCGTCATCATGGCGACGCCCGCGGCGGTGGCGGAAAGCTTTGCGGCAGCCAATTTGAGCGACATGGACTCACCTCGAAGAAACAAGCATCTTGGACAAGACCCCCGGACAGCGAGCCTGCCTCGGCGAGAATTGCACAGTCCTTGTGATGGCGATCGCCCCGCGAGGGCAACGGCGTTAACCACCAAGGCAAGCGCACCATGGCCGGAAACGGGGCGAAATCACGGCTTTTGAGCCGGCCTGTCCCATTCCGGCACCAAAGCCGCCGCAAGTTTTAGCCGACGCGCGCCCGCATGGTTAACGAAGCCGTCCGCCTATGCCTCGCCCGGATCGCGGTCTCCGAACATCCCGAGCTGGCCGTCGGTAGGCCCCCGGGGCGGGACAAGGCCAAGATGCTGCCAGCCCGCATCGTTGAGCACTCGCCCGCGCGCGGTCCGCGCCAGCAGGCCCAGCTGGATGAGGTACGGCTCGACCACCTCCTCGACCGTGTCGCGCGGTTCGGCGAGCCCGGCTGCGAGCGTTTCCACGCCGACCGGCCCGCCCTTGTAGGTGGTCGCGATCATGGTGAGGTACTTGCGGTCCATCGCGTCGAGCCCGAGCCGGTCGATCTCCAGCCGGGTCAGCGCATCGTCGGCCATGGCCTTCGTTACCGTCCCCTGCCCCGCGACATGGGCGAAGTCGCGCACGCGCCGTAGCAGCCGTCCGGCGACCCGCGGCGTGCCCCGGCTGCGGCGGGCGATCTCGCGCGCGCCTTCCGCCTCGATCGCAAGGCCGAGCAGCCGCGCCCCGCGCGTGACGACGAGGTCGAGTTCGTCATGGGTGTAGAAATTGAGGCGGACCGGAATGCCGAAACGATCGCGCAGCGGGGTCGTCAGCAGGCCCTGCCTTGTGGTCGCGCCGACCAGCGTGAAGGGCGGCAGGTCGATCCGCACGCTGCGCGCCGACGGCCCCTCGCCGATGATGAGGTCGAGCGCGCGGTCCTCCATCGCGGGGTAGAGCACTTCCTCGACCACCGGATTGAGCCGGTGGATCTCGTCGATGAAGAGCACGTCGTGCGGTTCGAGATTGGTGAGCAGCGCGGCAAGGTCGCCCGCCTTGGCAATGACAGGGCCGGAGGTGGCGCGAAAGCCGACGCCGAGTTCCGCCGCGACGATCTGCGCCAGCGTGGTCTTGCCGAGTCCCGGCGGGCCAAAGAACAGCGTGTGATCCATCGCCTCGCCCCGCCCGCGCGCGCTCTCGATGAAGACGCGAAGGTTGTCCCGCGCGGCCTCCTGTCCGATGAACTCGGCAAGCGATTTGGGGCGGAGTGCCGCATCCGGGTCGCCGGGCTGGGGCGCGGGGGAATGGAGGGGGGCGGGGTCGGTCAAAACTAAAAAGTGCCTAACGCCTTCTCATCGCAGCTTCGATTTCGCTGATCGATTCTCGTTTAGTTTTGTCAATCCCAAGCATAATGATCGGATCGAATTCTCGATCGGATGCGTCCTTGAACATTGGAAAATCATTCCGAAGCCCTTCACAGAATGGGATGCGAAAGGCCTCAATACGCTCGGAAAGAGGTGTTCCCGGTTCGAAATACAAATTTTCCTCGAAAAATATCCATTTTCTTGCGCACCGTTCGATCAGCTTCGATTGTAAGATTGCGAGTTCTTCCTGGTCGGACCGGACGTGCGGCTCTGGGACAGGACAGCCGAGAATTTTCTCGAGCTCCAGTCTAAGATATGACTTCGATCGCTCTATCCCTTTGACAGTGATAAGCAGAAAAAACCCATCTGGCGCATCGCGAAATGCTTTCCATTCGCCAAATCCGTTCTTCAAAGCTTCGACAAAGAGGTAGATTTTTTCCTCAAGAGACATGGACTGAGCGAATGGCTGAGCTTCAAATTCAGTCCATTTTTCAGAAGCAATCTCAATTGCTCGCGGCATCTCAGCGAGAGCAGCATCCGCTTTGTTTTTCTTCGATTTGAACGGCCACATAATTCGCCTCCCTGAAATCGCTTCTTCTGCTTCAACTCATTCTTAGATTGTCATCCTCTCTTTACGATACGTTCGGGATCCGCATCCTCAAAACGGGTTCACCGTATAGCCGCGCTGTTGCAGCACCGCGTGAGCCGTCATCGCAGAGAGCGACATCTCGACGCCGGTGATGAGGTCCTCCGGCGCGATGCCGTAGGCGACCGCGCTCTGGCCGCACAGGACGAAGCGCACGTCCTTCTCCAGCAGCGCCTCGACCAGCGCGCGCGAAGGGTTGGCTTCGGCGTTCAACAGTTCCTCGGAAGCCTTGCCGTGGACCACCACGACGAGGCGGATGTTTTCCTCCGGCACGCCATTCGCGACGTGCATGTTGAGGAAGCGCGCCGCCGCCATGAAGCCGCGATTGGCGCCGCCTTCTCCCGCCGGTTCGTTCACGTCGAATGCCACCGCGAATTCGGCGTCCGCGGGCAGCCGCTCGACGCCGGGCACCGGCGCGTGCGGGCCGAAGTCCTCGATCACCGGGCCGGTCTTGAACGCGCTCATGTCCTGCGCGGCGACGGGGACCGCCATGCAGATCGCCAGCGCCGCGATTCCCGCTCTCGTCCTCATCCTGCTTCCTCCTCTTATCCCGCAGCTTTTTTCAGCGCGACGCGGATCAGCTCGCTCGTCGCAGCATCCTCGCCCAGTTCGGCCTGCGCGCGGGCGACGGCCTGGGCGGCGATCGCGGGCTTGAAGCCGAGGTTCTCCAATGCGCTCACCGCGTCGGCGCTGGCCGAGCCTGCCGGGGCGATGCTCGCCGCGCCGGCGGGCGCGCCCGTCCCGCCGGGCAGCGCGCCGGCCTTGTCCTTCAATTCGTTGACGATCCGTCCGGCAAGCTTCGGCCCCACCCCGTTCGCGCGCGCCACGCTTGCCGCATCGCCGCCCGCGCAGGCATCGCGCAATTCGCCCGTCGACAGCGCCGAGAGGATCGCGAGCGCGACCTTGCTCCCGACCCCCTGCACGCCGGTCAGCAGGCGGAACCAGTCGCGCTCCGATGCCTCGGCAAAGCCCAGCAGGCGCATGTCGTTCTCGCTCACCTGAAGGTCGGTGTGGATGGTGCAGGCCGCGCCCACCCCGCCCAGCGCGGACAGGGTCCGGGCCGAGCAATGGACGAGATAGCCGACGCCGTTCACGTCGACGATCGCCCAGTCCTCTCCGATTTCGTCGAGGCGGCCCTTGAGCTTTGCAATCATGGTCTTTTCGCGCGCTACCGCTTCGCTGCCTGAGCGCAATGTTCCTGCACCAAGCCGCAGCCGATTGCCAGAGCGGCCCGCTTGTTATCGTCGGCGCGCCACCTGTCGCCGCTGGGCGGCAGGCGAAAATCGCCACAATCTCGACACACCGCGCGAATCCGCTAAGGCTCGCTGCCCATGAGCTTCAACACTTTCGGGCGCGTGCTGCGCTTTTCGACATGGGGGGAAAGCCACGGGCCGGCGCTGGGCGCAGTGGTGGACGGCTGCCCGCCGGGCCTGACCCTGCGCGAAAAGGACATCCAGCCCTTCCTCGACGCGCGCCGGCCGGGGCAGAGCCGCTACACGACGCAGCGGCGCGAGGCGGACCAGGTCCGTATCCTTTCGGGCGTGTTCGAGGACAGGACCACCGGCACGCCGATCCACCTGATGATCGAGAACACCGACCAGCGGTCCAAGGACTATACCGAGATCGCGCGCAGCTATCGCCCGGGCCACGCCGATTACGCCTATGACGCGAAATACGGCCACCGGGACTATCGCGGCGGCGGGCGTTCCAGCGCGCGCGAGACGGCGGCGCGGGTCGCGGCCGGGGCGGTTGCCCGGGCGATCATCCCCGAGGTCACGATCCACGCCTATGTCTGCGAACTGGGCGGCGACCCGATCGAGCGCGAGGCGATCGATTACGACCAGATCACGAAGAACCCCTTCTTCTGCCCCGACAGCTGGGCCGCGGTGCGCTGGGAGGAGAAGATCGAGAAGGCGCGCAAGGACGGCTCCTCGCTCGGCGCGGTGGTCGAATGCGTCGCGACCGGAGTTCCCGCAGGCTGGGGCGCGCCGGTCTATGCCAAGCTCGACGCCGACCTTGCCAGCGCGATGATGAGCATCAACGCGGTCAAGGGCGTCGAGATCGGCGACGGTTTCGAGGCGGCGCGGCTGACGGGGGTCGAGAACGCCGATGCGATGAGCCCCCCGGAACCGGGGAGCCCGGACGGCAGGCCCGTCTTTGCAAGCAACCACGCGGGCGGCACGGCGGGCGGCATCTCGACCGGGCAGCCGGTGGTGTGCCGCGTCGCGTTCAAGCCGACCTCCTCGATCCTGACGCCCGTTTCCTCGATCACCTCCGACGGCGAGCCGGTCGAGGTCGTGACCAAGGGCCGCCACGATCCCTGCGTCGGCATCCGCGGCGCGCCCGTGGCCGCGGCGATGATGGCGCTGGTCCTTGCGGACCACAAGATGCTCCACCGCGCTCAAGTAGCGTAGCGGTAGCGCAGAAAAGGACGCGCTCAGGTAGCGTAGCGGTAGCGCAGAAAAGGACGCGCTCAGGTAGCGTAGCGGTAGCGCAAGCGGCAGCGCGGACAGGGCTCTTCCGCACAGTCCGGTCAGCGCCTTGAAAAGATGCGCCCGCAAGGGGGCAGGCGGTAGCGCAGCGGTAACATTACCCGCGCATCGCTGTGGCCGAACAGGAGGTTGCCCATGATCCGCGTCGCACCTTTCGCCGCCACCCTCGCCCTTGCCTTCGCCCCGCTCGCCGCCCATCCGGACCATGCGTCGCACGCGGAATTGTCGCACGAGAACCCCCGGATAGAAGCCGAGATCCCGCCCGAGGCGCGCGGGAGCGAGAGCGAGGCGCTGCCCTGGACCAGCCTGGAGGCACTCGATGCCGAGGCGCGCTTCCATTTCGTCGTGGTCTCGGACCGCACCGGCGGCCACCGCCCGGGCGTGTGGCAGGATGCAATGGACAAGATCGACCTCGTCCAGCCCGCCTTCGTCGTTTCGGTGGGCGATCTCGTCGAAGGCTACACCGAGGATCGCCGCCAGCTGAAACGCGAATGGGACGAGATCGACCGGATGATCGGCACGCTCGATTCGCCGTTCTTCTACGTGCCGGGCAACCACGACTATTCGAACGAGGTGATGGCCGAGGTCTGGGCCGAACGGCTGGGTGCGTCCTGGTATTCGTTCACCTACAAGGGCGCGCTGTTCATCGTGCTCAACTCCGCCCTGTTCGACCGCGAGGGCCTCGAAGGCTACGGCGAACGCGGCGGCGACTGGGCCGAGGAACAGGCGAAACAGCTTGCCTGGCTGGAAAAGACGCTGGAAGCGAACGGGGACGCGCGCTGGACCTTCCTGTTCATGCATCGCCCGTTCTGGCTCGAAACCTGGGTCCGGCCCGAAGAAGGCGAGGAGGTCCCCGCGACCGGGCCGTGGCCGAAGCATACCCGCAGCCCCAGCGAGTGGAGCAAGGTCGAGAAGATGCTCGGTCGGCGACCCTACACCTTCCTGTCGGGCCACGAACACGTCTACAATTACGAGGAAACGCCGGGCGTTCCGCACCAGCACCGGATCACCCTCGCCTCGACCGGGGGCGTGTCGTCCAATCGCGGCGTCGAATACGGGGAATTCGACCACTTCCTGTGGATCACCATGACCGATGACGGGCCGGTGATCGCGAACATGCTGCTCGACGGGGTGCTGCCGGCCGACATGGAACAGAAATACCGCCGCCCATGGTGGGCGCCGCGCGATCCCTCTGACCCCGAAGCGACCGGCAACTGAGCCCTCCGCCCCGCGAACGAGAGGATGCGCGTGGCCGAAAACCGCCCGGAACGCCGCCGCGGGACGCCTCGCTTCAGCCCTGCGCCCAAGGCGGCGAAGCGGTCGCCGTCGCCGCCCCCGGCCTGTTCATCGATCCTTGCGCGCCCGCTCTACCGCAGGTGCGAGAAACCGCGGCCCGGCCATCGCCACCCCAGAACGCCTGCGACCGGTTCCCGTTGTGACGATTGAAAAAATCGATTGTTGCAATCGCACATTCCCGCTTTTTTGCAACGCAGCACGCCTTATGTGGGGCAGGCAAGTTTCAGAACGACTTTTTTCACCTGCAACCCTTCAAGTACGAGGAGAACATCAATGGGCATCATCGGTTCGACCATCCAGCCGTTCAAGGCGACCGCCTTCCAGGCCGGCAAGGACTTCTTCGACGTCACGAACGACGACATCGCCGGCAAGTGGGCGGTATTCTTCTTCTATCCGGCCGACTGGACCTTCGTCTGCCCGACCGAGCTCGAGGACCTGGGCGAGAAGTACGAAATGCTCCAGAAGATGGGCGTCGAGGTCTTCGCCGTGTCGACCGACACGCATTTCAGCCACAAGGCCTGGCACGACAATTCGGAAAAGATCGGCAAGCTCCAGTTCGCCTTCCTCGGCGACCAGCTCCACACCCTGTCGAAGCAGTTCGGCGTGCTGCGTGAGGAAATGGGCCTTGCCGACCGCGCGACCTTCGTGGTCGATCCCGATGGCGTGATCCAGATCATGGAAATCACCTGCGAGGGCGTCGGCCGCAACGCCAACGAACTGGTCCGCAAGATCAAGGCCGCGCAGTATGTCCGCGAGAACCCGGGCCAGGTCTGCCCGGCGGCGTGGGAAGAAGGCAGCGAGACGCTGGCCCCCTCGCTCGACCTCGTCGGCAAGATCTAAGGGCGCGATCCAGCTCTCACGCCGCGGCGGCCCGTTCCGCCCGGCAGAACCAGGACGCGGCGTTCCTGCCCCTCCCCCTCCGGCGGGGGCGCCGCGTCCGGAAACCCGAGAAGCCTTCGAAAAAAACGGAGGGCCCTCGGGTCGCAAAGGGGCCGGAAGGCTTTTCGCCTCCCCTCCCCCCTCCCCCACGGAGGCGGACGGTTTTCCGGTCCCACGCCTGCCGCGCCCGCCGCTTGATGCGGGTCAAGGCGAGGCGCGAGGGGGCACGTACCATCACCGAATTCCCGGACATCGATCCGGCACCCGCGCCCCGACCGAGGATCCATCAAGGCTCCGCGTCGAAGGAACCGCGAAAGAAAGGCAGCAAGAGGTTTAAGCCATGCTCGACCAGACCATGAAGGCCCAGCTCGGGCAGTATCTCCAGAACCTGCGCCAGCCGATCGAGCTGGTCGCGACGCTGGGTGACGACGCGAAGAGCGCGCAGACCCGCGAACTGATCGAGGAAATCGCCGCGCTGCACGACCTCGTCACCGCGCGGTTCGACGGGACCGAGGGCCGCGTGCCGAGCTTCCTCATCCGCCGCGCCGACGATCATGCTTCCGCCGTGCGCTTCGCCGGCCTGCCGATGGGCCACGAATTCACCAGCCTCGTGCTCGCCCTGCTGTGGGCGGGCGGCCATCCGCCCAAGGTCGATGCCGACCTGGTCGAACAGGTCCGCGCGCTGGAGGGCGAGTTCGAGTTCGAGATGTTCTTCTCGCTCACCTGCCACAACTGCCCCGACGTGGTGCAGGCGCTGACCCTTATGGCGCTCGAGAATCCCAATGTCACCGCGACCCTGATCGAAGGCGGCACCTTCAAGGACGAGGTCGAGGCGCGCGACATCCTCGCGGTGCCCGCGACCTTCCTGAATGGCGAGCTGTTCTACAACGGCAAGATGGAACTGGCCGAAATACTCTCGCGCCTCGACACCGGGGCCGATGCCAAGGCGGCGGCCAAGCTTGCGGCGAAGGACCCGTTCGAGGTTCTGATCGTCGGCGGCGGGCCGGCCGGCGCGGCGGCCGCGGTCTACACCGCGCGCAAGGGCTTTCGCACGGGCATCGCGGCCGAACGCTTCGGCGGGCAGCTGATGGACACGCTCGGGATCGAGAACCTGCCGGGCACGACCTATACCGAAGGGCCGAAACTGACCGACAACCTGCGCGCGCAGGTCGGTGAATACGCCATCGACGTGATGGACCTCGCCAATGCGACGGCCCTGCGCCCCGCATCCGAAAAGGGCGGGATGCACGAGCTCGAACTGTCGAACGGCGCGGTGCTGAAAGGCCGCGCGCTGATCCTCGCCACGGGCGCGCGCTGGCGCAACCTCGGCGTGCCGGGCGAGGCGGAATACCGCAACAAGGGCGTTGCCTATTGCCCGCACTGCGACGGCCCGCTGTTCAAGGGCAAGCGGATCGCGGTGATCGGCGGCGGCAATTCCGGCGTCGAAGCGGCGATCGACCTTGCCAACATCGTCGGCCATGTCACCCTGATCGAATTCGACACCAAGCTGCGCGCCGACGAGGTGCTGCAGGCCAAGCTGCGCTCGATGTCCAATGTCGAGATCATCACGAACGGCCAGACGACCGAGATCACCGGCGACGGCAAGCGCGTAAACGGCCTCGTGGTGAAGGACCGCGAAAGCGGCGAGGAGCGCCGGATCGAACTTGAAGGCGTGTTCGTCCAGATCGGCCTCGTGCCCAACACCGAATGGCTGAAGGACTGCGGCATCGAACTTTCGAAATACGGCGAGATCGTGGTCGATGAACACGGCGCGACGAACCTGCCCGGCATCTATGCCGCGGGCGATGCGACGGTGGTCAAGGACAAGCAGATCGTCGTCGCGATGGGCACCGGAGCGACCGCCGCGCTGGGCGCATTCGATTACCTCATCCGCAACGAGCCGGTGGAAGAGATCGCGCAGGCGGCGTAACGGTCGGGGCTCGCCCGTCCGGGCGAGCTTCCCCGGCGCTGTTCCTCAGATTCGCTCCGGGCGCCTGCGGGCAGCCGGTCGACCTTGCGGGCTCCCATGCGGGAGCCCGTTTGCGTTCGGGTGTTTCCCCCAGTGGCCATCCCCGCGAACGGGGGACCCGGAATCACCCGGGGCCGGGGCAGGCCTTTCCGCTCACAAAATCGATCAATCCGGCCGAATTAATCGATTGGACAGATCACAGCGACTCCATCATCCTCTCGCCATCAAGACCGGCTATCCCCGAGTCCCGGGGGCGGGCGGCACAAGCAAGAGAGAGGAGGACATCATGGACGCGAAGACAGGTGAAATGGGCGGCTGCCCGGTCCACGGCAATGCGATGCGTTCGCTGCTCGGCCGGACCAACCGCGACTGGTGGCCGGAAGCATTGCAGCTCGATATCCTGACCGAGGGCGGACGCAGCGCGAACCCGGCGGGCGAGGATTTCGACTACGCGGAAGCTTTCAATGCGCTCGATTACGAGGCGCTGAAGCAAGACCTCCATGCGCTGATGACCGACAGCCAGGACTGGTGGCCGGCCGATTACGGGCATTACGGGCCGTTTTTCATCCGCATGGCGTGGCACTCGGCGGGGACCTATCGCACCGGCGACGGACGCGGCGGCGCGGGTTCCGGCCAGCAACGCTTCGCCCCGCTCAATTCCTGGCCCGACAACGGCAATCTCGACAAGGCGCGGCGCCTGCTCTGGCCGGTGAAGCGCAAGTACGGCAAGAACATCAGCTGGGCCGACCTTATGATCCTTGCCGGCAATGTCGCGATCGAGAGCATGGGTGGCCCCGTGTTCGGTTTCGGCGGCGGGCGCAAGGACGTGTTCGAGCCCGAAAGCACCTATTGGGGCACGGAAGAGCAATGGGTCAACGAAGGCGTCGCCACGCGCATCCAGCCCAAGGAAGGCAAGGCGCTCGAAAACCCGCTCGCCGCGATCCAGATGGGCCTCATCTACGTCAATCCCGAAGGACCCGGCGGCGATCCGCACGATCCCGAGGGCATGGCGCGCGACATGCGCGAGACCTTCGCGCGCATGGCGATGAACGACGAGGAAACCGTCGCGCTCACCGCCGGGGGCCACGCCTTCGGCAAGTGCCACGGGGCGGAACCCTCCGACACCTTCGGCCGCGCGCCGGAGAGCGAGGACCTGCACCTGATGGGCTTCGGCTGGCTCAACGACGAGGCGGAAATCGCCGCCGGCAACATCACCACTTCGGGCATCGAGGGCGCATGGACCCCGAACCCGACCGAGTGGGGAGGCGACTATTTCCGCCTGCTGTTCAAATACGAATACGAGCTGGTGAAGTCGCCCGCGGGGGCGTGGCAGTGGACGCCGATCGACCCCGATCCCGAAGACATGGCCCCCGACGCGCGCGATCCTTCGAAGAAGGTGCCGACGATCATGACCACCGCCGATATGGCGCTGAAGTGGGACCCGGACTATCGCAGGATTTCCGAGCGGTTCCTGAACGACCAGGCCGCGCTCGACGACGCCTTCGCCCGCGCCTGGTTCAAGCTGTGCCACCGCGACATGGGCCCCAAGATCCGCTATCTCGGCCCGGAAGTGCCGGAAGAGGAGCTGATCTGGCAGGACCCCGTTCCCGCCGGCAAGGCCCCCTCCGACGGCGAGATCGCGGCGTTCAAGGCCAAGGTGCTCGAAAGCGGCCTTTCGGTGAGCGAACTCGTCAAGGCGGCGTGGGCCTCGGCCTCGACCTATCGCTCGTCCGACCACCGCGGCGGCGCGAACGGGGCGCGCGTGCGGCTCGCCCCGCAGAAGGACTGGGCGGCGAACGATCCCGATGAACTCGCCAAGGTCCTCGCCACGCTCGACGAACTGCGCGGCGACATGAGCATGGCCGATGCGATCGTGCTTGCCGGTTCCACGGCGGTCGAGAAGGCGGCCAAGGATGCGGGGGTCGAGATTACCGTCCCCTTCCTCGGCGGGCGCGGCGATGCGGACGAGGAGCACACCGACGCGGCGAGCTTCGAGCCGATGGAGCCCTTCGCCGACGGTTTCCGCAACTACCTCAAGACCAAGGCCGACGTGAAGACCGAGGACATGCTGATCGACCGGGCGCACCTGCTCGGCCTCTCGATCCCGGAAATGACCGTGCTGGTCGGCGGGATGCGGGCGCTGGGCGCGGTCAGCGGCAATCGCAGGCACGGGGTCCTGACCGACCGGCCCGGCGCGCTGACGCCCGATTTCTTCGTCAACCTGCTCGACATGGGGACCAAGTGGGGCCCGGTCGAGGACAGCGGCGACGAGGAATATGTCGGCACCGACCGCAAGACCGGCGAGGAACGCTGGCGCGCGACGCGGGCGGACCTCGTGTTCGGCTCGAACTCGCAGCTGCGCGCACAGGCCGAATATTATGCCGAAATGGGCAACGAGGTAGCCTTCGTGTCCGACTTCGTCTCGGCCTGGACCAAGGTGATGAACGCCGACCGCTTCGACGTGACCTTCGCCCGGTATCACGCCTGATCCGGCAGTGTTCGGCGACAAGGGCCTCCGGGAGGGATCCCGGGGGCCTTTTTCGTGCCCGCTAGAACCAGCCCGCCTCGCGCAGTTCGGCGACCTGCGCGCGGGCGACCGGCGCCTCGATCCCGCGCGGCAGTATAAGTCGGACGTTGCGCCCTTCGCGCTTCACGTCCTCGACCGCGCCGCGTGCCACCCACCAGCTGCGATGGACCTGCCGCCCGTCGAGCGCCGCCAGATGCGCGACCGCGTCGCGCATCCGCATCAGCACCAGATCGGACCCGAGCGCGGTGTGGACCCGCACGTAATGATCCTCCATCTCGAGCGCGATCACCTCGCTGCCGAGTTCGGGCGCCAGCCGGGCGAGCAGGGGGTTGCCGCCAAGGTCCGGTGCGAGCAGGGCACGGCGCGGGTCCCGGTCCGCCACCGTGCCGTCGAGCCGCCGGCCGGGCGCCGTGCCGGGATCCTCCGCCCGCGCGCCGCGCGAGCGGATCAGCTGGAACAGCAGCACCACCGCCCCGCCCACGACGAAGACGTAGAGATAGTGCACCAGCGCCAGTTCCAGCCCCGGCAGGGGGATCGGCGGGGGCAGGTGGGTCGCGATCCAGACGATCGCCGCCATCGGTACGGTCGCCAGCAGCGTCGCCGCGAACCACAGCGCCGCGCGCGGCAGGTCGAGCGCAGCCTCGGCCCGGTTCACGAGGAAGCCCATCGGGCGATAGATCGCATAGCCGAGATAGGCGAAGGCGAGCCAGCTCACCAGCCGCCAGGCGAGCGGCAGTTCGATGCTGCCGAACGGCCCGATGATGGCGAGGAAGACGCCGACCGCGCCCATGATCGCAAGGTCGATCAGCACGCCGCGCAGGGCGGGCGCGCGAACAATGCGGAGGTCGTCGCCGGGGGAGACGGAAAACTCGGCCATGGCCGGCAAATTACCCTGCCCTTTCGCGCTTCGTAAAGTGGCACGGCGCGCAGCTCGCGCAGGGCCGGCCCATTTCACGCAGGCGCGATTGCCCGCGAAGGGCGTGCCGTCATGCTGGGGGGCAATCGAACCTGCACACCTGACGGGAGCGTTTGCGATGACCGATCCTGCCCTTTGCCCGCCTCTCTCCGGCGGGGGCGTCCGGCCCCGCCCGGGCGGCTTCGACCTTTCGCGGCGCCTGCGCGCGCTCGTCGCGCTGATCGCACTGGGCATGAGCGCGCTCGCGCTGGCTGCCGTGCTCCGCGCCCTTGCCGGTGCCGCGCCCCATCATCCCAATATCCGCGAGGTCGCCACCCTCGTCCATGTCGTCGCCGTGCTGCCCGCCATCCCGCTCGGCGGGTACCTGCTGCTCGCGCGCAAAGGCACCGCGCGGCACAGGGCCCTGGGGAGCGTGTGGGCAGGCCTGATGGTCGTGACCGCCCTGTCGGCGATGTTCATCGGCCAAAGGCACGGGGAGCTTCACCTAAGCCCGCTCCAGCTCTTCGTTCCGCTGACCCTGCTGGCTTCGTGGAAGCTCGTCGCCGCCGCGCGTCGGGGGGACATGAAGACGCACCGGAAGGAAGTGCTGGTGCTGTTCCTGGGCGCGCTGACCATCCCCGGTCTCGTCGCCTTCCTCATGCCGGGCCGGATGATGGCGACGTGGTTGTGGGGGTGAAGCGCGTTGGGGTGAGGCTTGCGGGCCGGCCGCTCAGCCTGCTGGCCGCTTGAGCACGAGGTAGAGCGCGCCCTCGCCCCCGTGGCGGACATGGGCGCGGCGCACCGCCGCGATCGCGTCGGCGTGGCGGCTCGCGGCGAGCCAGTCGAGCAGCTTCGCCCGGATCGCGCCGCGCCGCTCCATCCGGTCGGCGGGATCGACCGGCCGTTCCCGGCCCGCCACCACCAGCACCACCCGCGCCCCCATCGCCCGCGCCTGATCGAGCCCGCCCATGATCCGCGCATGGGCGGCATCGAGCGTGTGGCCATGGAGGTCGAGCGTCAGATCGGGGGTCACGCGGCCGGTCTTGATGCGGCGGTTCCAGTGCGAAGCGAGCTCGGAGGAAAAGCGCGGGCGCGGCGCAGGCGATGCAGGGACCGGGCGTGGGGACTGGGAGACGGCGGCGCGGCGCCGGGTGCGGGCGGGCGGCGGGGCGGGCTTCGGGCTCGGGGCGGGGAGTGGGGGACCGGTGCCCCCGCCCTCTCGCTCGCCCTCATCCGCGCCCGGCACCTTGCGCCCGGCGAGCGGCGTCACGCTTTCGGCCAGCCGCGCCCAGGCGGCGCGCTCTTCGGGCGAGAGGCCGCGCGGCGCGCTCACCGGCGCTGCGCCAGCCGGTCGAGCGTGCCGGCGGGCAGCAGGACGAAGGCTTCGCCCCGCCCGCTCATGGTGCCGGCGATGGCGCGCGCCTCCTCGCCTGCACCCCAGAAGGTGTCGAAGCGGTTCGCGCCCTTGATCGCACCGCCGGAGTCCTGCGCGATCCACAATCCGTCCGCCTCGTCGCGGTCGAGGTCGAGCCAGACGGGCGCGCCCAGCGGCACGAAGCGCGGATCGGCCGCGACCGACGCGCGCGGGCGCACCGGCACGCCGAGCGCGCCGAGCGGCCCGTCGCCATTCAGTTCGCGGAAGAAGATCCAGCTTTCGTTCAGGCGCATGAGCGCGCGCCCCTCGTCCGGGTTCTCGCGCAGGTAGGCCATGATGCCCTGCATCGAGCCGGGATATTGTCCCGGACCCTCGCCCAGCAGCCCGCGCTCGCGCATCACCGCACCGATGCTGGTGTATCCGCGCCCGTTCTGCCCGGCATAGCCGATGCGGATCACCTCGCCCTCGGGCGTGACGAGGCGGCCCGAACCCTGGATCTGGAGGAAGAAGAATTCGACGGGGTCGGCGGCCCAGGCGATGACGGGAGCGCGCCCTTCGAGCGCACCGTCCTCGATCTCGGCGCGGCTGTAATAGGGCACGAAGGCGCCGCTCGCATCGCGCCGGCCAAGCGGCGGCGGCCCTTCGCGCTCGGACGGGGGCAGGTCGGCGGGCCATTCGCGCACGAGATCGCCCGGCATGGCATAGACCGGCACTTCGAAGCCGGGGCGGCGGGTACGGCTGCCGAGTATTTCCGGCTCGTAATAGCCGGTGGCGAAGGCCTCGCCCGCGCCGATGCGGGCGGTTTCGAAATGGGCGGCGAAGAAATCGCTCGCGCGGGTTCCCGGCCAAGTGGCGGCGGCGGAGCAGGCGGCACGCCAGTCGGCCCCCTGAGCGAGGCCGCTCGCATCCTCGCGGCCGAGCAGGCGCGGGCATGATTCGCGGAAGGACGCAAGCGCGGCCCGGGCGTTCGGGGGCGAAAGGCCGAGCGCGCCGACCGGCGGACCGGGCTCAACGCCGGCGAGGAAGGCGCTCGCGGGGGTTGGGGCGGGCGGAGGGCCAGAAACCGCAGGCGGGGGCGCGGAGGGCGGGATCGCCGCGCAGGCCGCGAGGACCAGCGACAATCCGCAAGCGGCCCCGATTGCGACCGGCACACGCATGATCCTGCCCCTGTTTATCGTCCCCGCCTTCCCCTGGCCCCGTCCGCGCATCGGCCACCGTTAGGGGGCGAAAGCGCCTCAGCCCTCGTCGGTTTCGTCGAGCAGCCAGTTGGGATCCTTCGACGCGGTGTTCCGCGTGAAGGTCCACACGTCGCGGCTTTCGATCGCGTCGTCGAGCGAACCGGCGATCACGTTGCCGTCGCGGTCATAGGTGACCGCCGCGATGTCGGCGACGAAGAGCACCGCGATGCGCGCCGTGCGGCCGCCGCGACCGCCGTCGAGCGAGGCCGAGTGAATGCGGGTTTCCTCGATCCGGATGAGCTTGTTGTCGAGCCTCTCGCCCGCTGCCTCGCGCGCGTCGATCGCGGCGACGAAGCCTTCGTAGACATCGTCATCGCACAATTCGCGGAGCGTTTCGCGGTCCCCGGACCAGAACGCCTCGAGCACCATTCGATAGGCGCCCTTCGCCCCTTCGAGGAACTGGGCGAGGTCGAAGCGGCTGTCGGCCTGCGCGATTTCGCGGATGCCGCGTTCGACCGCGGGCATGACGCCTTCCATTTCGATCACGCGCTGTTTCGGGGGCGCGGCGTATTGCGGCGCCTGGGGCGCGCGCGGTTCGTCGTCACTGCCCGAATCGAAGCGCTGCGGGATCGATTCCTCTTCGTGTTCGGCCCGGCGGCCGAGCACGGAATACAGCCGCAGTCCCAGGAAAGCGGCGATCATGGCGAGGATGACGATTTCTACGATCACAATGGATACCCGATCTCAATTGGTGGTCGCCCCGCTCCTCCCGCGGTGCGACGCAAGAACCCCTGTCGTGCCCGAAATAGGCATCAATTACAAATTGCCAACGCCGAATCGGTTGCAAATTGCCGCATTTTCCCTGCGTGACGAGCGATAGTCGCACATTCGCAGAGGCTTGTGGATAGCCCACCTCGCCGATCCGGCACGGGCCGGTCAGGTTGCGGGCTCGCGGCACCGGTGCTACGCGCGCGCCGGAAGCCGTTTTTCCCGCGCCATGCGGCCGGGCCGGGCGGATGGAACCGACCACATTCCTTTTCGAAAGACTTTTCCCATGGCCGAAGAAGGCGACGTTCTCACCAATCTCGACAACCAGCCCGGCGCGAACGGCACGGACAACCAGCCCGCCGCCGCGATCATCACCCAGTATGTCAAGGACCTGTCGGTCGAGAACCCGAACGCGCCCGACGTCTACCAGTGGCAAGGCCAGCCCCGGATCGACGTGCAGTTCAACATCGGCGCGCAGCCGGCCGGACAGGAAGTCCACGAGGTCACGCTCAAGATCAACATCACCGCCTCGGGCGAGAAGGGGCACTTCTACCTCGTCGAGCTGGCCTATTGCGGCCTCGTCGGCCTGCGCAACATCCCGGAGGACCAGGCTCACGCCTTCCTCTATGCCGAGGCGCCGCGCCTGCTGTTCCCCTTCGCCCGCCGGGTGGTTGCCGATGCGGTGCGGGATGCCGGCTTCCCGCCGCTGGTGGTCGATCCGATCGATTTCGGCGGGCTCTACGTGCAGCAGCTGAACGCGCGCCGCCAGCAGGCAGAGCAGGGCAAGCAGGGCGCCGCGACACCCACCCCCGGCGGCGACGCCTGACGCGCGCCCCCAGGCGGGCCGTTCAGCCGTGAGCCTGCTCAGGAATGTCGGCACGATCGGGTCGCTGACCCTGTTGAGCCGTGTCGCCGGGATGGCGCGCGAGATGATCTTCTCGCGCGTGCTCGGCGCCAACGGGGTGACCGACGCCTGGTTCCAGGCCTTCATAATCCCCAACGTCTTTCGCCGCCTGTTCGCGGAAGGCGCGTTCTCGGCCGCCTTCGTGCCGATGTTCTCGAAGCGCCTCAACGGCAGCGACAACGGCAGCGACGACCGGGAAACGGGGCTGGAGGAGGCGCGCGGCTTCGCCGCCGAGGTGCTGAGCGTCTTCCTGCCGGTGCTGATCGCGCTCGTCGCCCTGTTCGAGCTCGCCATGCCGGGGGTGATCTGGCTCCTGTCGGAAAAGCCGGTCGATCCCGCGACCTATCCGCTCGCGGTCGATTTCGCGCGGATCATGTTCCCCTACATCATCCTGGTCAGCCTGGTGACGCTGTTCACCGGGATGCTCAACTCGGTCTCGCGATTCGCGCCCGGGGCGAGCTTCCCGATCATCCTCAACCTCGTCCTGATCGCCGCGCTGCTCGCCGGGGAATGGTTCGCCGAAGCGACCGGCGCGAGCATCGCGGAAATCGCCTATGGCATCGCCTGGGCGGTGGTCGGGGCGGGCGTGATGCAGCTTGCCTGGCTGTATTACTGGGTCCGGGTCGAGGGATTCCGCCCGCGCCTCACGTGGCCGCGCATCACGCCCGAGGTGAAACGGCTCGCGATCATCGCCCTGCCCGCGGCGATCGGGGGAGGGGCCTACCAGATCAACACGCTGGTCCAGCTCTACTTCCTGAACCAGCTCGACGACGGATCGGTGAGCTACATGAACTACGCCGACCGGCTGAACCAGCTGCCGCTCGGGATCATCGGCATCGCCCTGTCGACCGCGATCCTCCCGACGCTGTCGAAATTTGTCGGCAGCGCCAATCGCGACGGCGCCGACCGGATCCAGTCGGACGCGATCGAGCTGGCCATGCTGCTCACCATCCCCGCCGCGGTCGCTCTCGCCGTGTGCGCGACGCCTTTCGTCATGGTCATCTTCGGCGGGGGCGAGTTCACCCTGGCCGATGCGGCGGCGACGGGCGACGTGCTCGCCGCGCTCGTCCTCGGCCTTCCGGCCTATGTGCTGGTCAAGGTGCTGGTGCCCAATTTCTACGCCCGCGCCGACACGAAAACGCCGGTGGTCGCTGCCTTCATCTCGCTCGCCGTGTTCGTCAGCGCCTGCATCGCCAATGTCGGGCTGTCGGTGGGCGGGGCCGGTTTCGAGGGGCTCGGCTACGGCGTTGCCGGCATCGCTTTCGCCAGCGTGATCGGAGCCTGGATCAATGTCGCCTTCCTGCTCGCAGTGCTGGCAAGGCGCGGGCATTACACCGTGCCGCCGTCGCTGATCGCCCGAATCGCGCGGCAGGTCTTCGCAGCGGCGGTGATGGGCGCGGCGCTGTGGTTAGCGCGCGATGCGCTCGCCGGGGTGTTCGACGACGGGCTGCTCGTCGGCTTTCTCGCGGTCGGTGCTCTGGTCGCGGCGGCAGCGCTGGTCTATTTCGGCATCGCCTTCGCCACCGGCGCGATCGACCGCGCCCGCATCGCCACCCTCACCAGGAAGAGAGCCCCTTGAATGACTTCGCATGACAGCGCCCCGATGACCGTCGTCTCCGGCATCCAGCCGACCGGCAAGCCGCATCTCGGCAATTACCTCGGCGCGATCGTCAATTACGTGAAGCTGCAGGACGAGGCGGTGGCGAGCGGCGGGGAATGCTTCATCTTCCTCGCCGACCTCCACGCGCTGTCGATGCCGCACGTCCCCGCAGAGCTGAGCGCGGCGACCCGCGAAATGGTCGCGACGCTCGTCTCCTGCGGTGTCGATCCGGCAAAGACCGTGCTGTTCAACCAGGCCCAGGTCCCTGCCCATGCCGAGCTGCAATGGCTTCTCAACGGCACGGCGCGGATGGGCTGGCTCAACCGGATGACCCAGTTCAAGGACAAGAGCGGGAAGAACCGCGAAGGCGCGGCGGTTGCGCTGTTCACCTACCCGGTGCTGCAGGCGGCCGACGTGCTGCTCTACAAGGCGACCCACGTGCCGGTGGGAGAGGACCAGAAGCAGCATCTCGAGCTTGCCCGCGACATCGCGCAGAAGTTCAACAATGATTTCTGCGAGCCGGACGCGCCGCTCTTCATCCTGCCCGAACCCTTCATCCCGCCGACCGCCGCGCGCATCATGTCGCTGCGCGACGGGACCGCGAAGATGTCGAAGTCCGACCCCAGCGACATGAGCCGGATCAACCTCGTCGACGACGCCGACACGATCATGAGGAAGATCAAGAAGGCCAAGACCGACCCCGAGCCCCTGCCCTCCGAGGAAGCCGGGCTCGAAGGGCGGGCCGAGGCGAAGAACCTCGTCGGGATCTACGGCGCGCTGACCGGGCAGAGCACCGCCGAGGTGCTGGCCGAGCATGGCGGCGAAGGCTTCGGCGCGTTCAAGCCGAAGCTCGGCGAGCTGCTGGTCGAAACGCTCGCCCCGATCAACGCGCGCTTCCGCGAGCTCAAGGCCGACCGCGAGGCGCTGGACGCGATTCTCGCGCGCGGTGCGGCGCAGGCGCGCGAACGCGGGGTGCCGACGCTCGAGGCAGCCTATCGCGCGCTCGGCCTAGTGCGTGGCTGACGGCGCCCGGGCATCCCGGAAACCCTTGATCGCGCGCCTTTTTCCGGCGAAGCGAGCCGGTTGCGCGTTCAATGAAGGTTCATGCCCCCGGAGTTAGAAGGCCGCATGACGGTGCTGCATCCGCGCGCCGGTCAGGTCGCACGATTTGTCGAGGCCAACGGACAAGCCGCCAGCAAAGGGCGGGCCGCCATGCCATCCCGACGAAAGGGCTCTCGCAGCCGGGGAACGAGAGGGCATGGCGGCCGGCCGGACGAGGCACAAGGCGCTGGTGAACTTGTCAAAGGTATGCCATGGAATATTCTGACATGAACCCGACCCGCCGTTCCTACACCGCCACGGTCCGAATCGGCCTCGCGCTTGCCCTCGCAGGCAGTCTCGCCGCCTGCGCGACCCCGTTCAAGGCGGACGTGTCGCGCTTCGCCGCGCAGCTTCCCGCCCCGCAGGGCGAAACCTTCGCCGTGGTGGCCGAGGATCCCAAGCTTGCCGGCGGGCTCGAATTCTCGATGTACGCCGACCTCGTCGCGGAAGAGCTGACCGAACTCGGTTACGCCCCCGCCGCGTCGCCGGCCGAGGCGAACCTGCTGGTCCGCTTCGACTATGGCGTCGACAACGGGCGCGAACGCATCCGCACCAATAACGTGGGCGCCGGCGGTCCCTTCTTCGGCCCGTGGGGCGGCTGGGGCGGCTTCGGCGGCTTCGGCTTCAACCGCGGCTGGGGTTTCGGCTTCTACGACCCGTGGCTCGCCGGACCGGACGTGCGAAGCTACACCGTCTACACCAGCGGGATCGCGATCAAGATCGACCAGACCTCGACCGGCGAACGCCTTTTCGAAGGGCAGGCGCAGGCCGTTTCCCGCTCGAACCGGCTGCAGCAGCTCGTGCCCAACCTGGTCGATGCGATCTTCACCGATTTCCCCGGCAATTCGGGCGAGACGCTGCGGATCACGATCCGCGACGACGACACCAAGAAGGTCAAGGAAATCGACTGAGCCGGGCACGCACCGGCCATTTCCGGATGGGAGGGAGGCGGCGCCAGGGGATCGGCGCCGCCTTTTTTCATGCGCCCGGCGCCTACAGCCCGGCGTGGCCCCCGGTCGAGCCGAAACCGCCCTCGCCGCGCGCGGTCTCGTCGAGCTCGGCGACCTCGCGCCAAGCCGCCTGCACGACCGGCGCTAGCACGAGCTGCGCCACCCTGTCGCCGCGGGCGATGGCGAAGGGTTCGCTGCCGTGGTTGATCAGCAGCACCTTCAATTCCCCGCGATAGTCCGAATCGATCGTGCCGGGCGTGTTGGGCACGGTGATGCCGTGCCTGAAGGCCAGGCCCGAGCGCGGACGGACCTGGATCTCGTATCCCGGCGGGATGGCGAGCGCGAGGCCGGTCGCGACCGGGTGCCGCGCGCCCGGCGCAATCGTCACGTCTTCGGCCGAGACCACGTCCATGCCCGCCGCGCCATCGGTCGCATAGGCCGGCAGGTCCAGCCCTTCGCCATGCGGCAGGCGCTTCACCGCGACGGGGATGGCGGTCATTCCGCGGCTTCGGCCTTGAGGCTCGCGGCGATCCGCTGGGCGAGCGCCATCGCGACCTCGAGCTTGGGCATCCGCTCGAGCGTCTCGACCCCGCTTTCGCTGACGATGTGGACGAGGTTCTCGTCTCCGCCCATCACGTCCCCCGAAACGTCATTCGCGACGATCCAGTCGGCCGCCTTGCGCTTGCGCTTCTGGCGGGCATTGCCGATCACGTCGCTGGTTTCGGCCGCGAAGCCGATGACGAGTTCGGGCCGGTCCTTGCCCGCGGCGAGATTGGTGAGGATGTCGGGGTTTTCGGTCAGCATCAGCGCCGGCGGGGCGGAGCCGCGCTTCTTCAGCTTTTCCGGGCGGTATTCCTTGGGCCGCCAGTCGGCCACCGCGGCGACCATCACCGCGGCATCGGCGGGCAATGCCTTCCTGACCGCTTCGGCCATTTCCCCGGCGGATTCGACGTCGATGCGCTTAACCCCGGCGGGCGTCTTCAGCGCCACCGGCCCCGCGACCAGCGTGACCTTCGCGCCAAGCGCGGCGGCGGCGGCGGCGATGGCAAAGCCCTGCTTCCCGCTCGAACGATTGGCGATGTAGCGCACCGGATCGATCGCTTCCCAGGTCGGCCCGGCGGTGACGAGGACGTGGCGACCCTGGAGCGGGAGGTAGGCGGCATCGCCCTCGAAACGCGGCGCATCGCCTTCGGCCGATTCGATTGGCGCGGGCTCGATCGGTTCGGGCCGGGCGCGGCGCGGGTCGAATTCGTGGTTGAGCGCATCGGGATCGATCGGCGGCGCGGAAGACGCGCCGCCCTTCTTCGCGAGCAGGGGGCCGCCGAAATCGGGCTTGAACTCGGGCGCTTCCTCTTCGGGGGGAAGGTCTTCGCCCTCCGGCAGGTCGACCGAATCCGGGTCCTGTCCGAAATCCTCGTATTCGGCCTCGATCTCCTCGTGCGTGCGCTTGGCGGTGGAGCGCGGGATGATCCGCGACAACAGCCCGCCGAGCCCGCGCCCGACGTCACCGTCATCCGGGCCGTCGTCCTCCGCTCCGGTCTCGAACTCTTTCGCGGGGCGCGCCGCGGGGGCCGGTTCCCCGACCTCGATCCCGAAATGGGCCGCGATCTCGCGCCAGATCGCCTGCGGTTCGGGCAGGCGGCCATAGCCGAATTCGCCGCAGGCCATCGCGCCTTCGTCCGGGTGCAGGACGGTGACGCCCGCCTGCCGCAGCCATTCGATGTTGCGCTGCGTCGTCTCGTGCTCCCACATCTTCACGTTCATCGCCGGGACCGCCATCACCGGCTTGTCGGTGGCGAGGATCAGAGTGGTGGCGAGATCGTCGGCGATCCCGCTCGCCATCTTGGCGACGAGATCGGCGGTGGCGGGGCAGACGACGACGAGGTCGGCTTGGCGCGAGAGCTGGATATGGCCCATCTCGACCTCGTTCTTGAGATCGAACAGGCTGGTGTAGACTTGATTTTCCGACAGCGCGGCAAGCGACATGGGCGTCACGAACTGCTGCCCGCCCTTGGTCACGACGCAGGTGACCTCGCCCCCGCCCTTGCGGATCAGGCGGACGAGTTCCAGCGACTTGTAGGCCGCGATACCGCCGCCCACGACCAGCAGGATTTTCGGCCCAGAGCCGCTCATCGCGTCACGCATCTCCTCATCGCCGCCAGGCGCAGGGCCGGGCCGGGCCGGCAGGCGCCCGTTCGGCCGGCGAGTCCCCTAACCGTCAAGCCCTCGCCGCCAAGGGCCAGCGGGTGCCTTGCGCCCGCCATGGTTAAGGTTTCCCTTATAGAGGCTCGAAGCCCCGGCGCCAAACGCCTTGAGACGAAGGCCGCGACAACGGCATAAGGGCAACGCCATAACGAAGAGGATTCCGTCGATGACCGTCACCCTGCTGCGCGCCGCCCTGTTCCTTGCCGGGCTGACCTTCATCATCATCGGCGGGTCCTTCCTCGTCGATCCGGCGGCGATGGGCGGCGGCTTCGGCCTGGTGCCGCGCGGCGCGCAGGGCCTGTCGAGCCTGCGCGGCGATTTCTTCGCCTATTTCGTGGTCGCGGGCGGGTGTCTCATGTTCGGCGCGTGGAAGCGGCGCGGCGAATTCCTGCTGGTCGCGGGCGCGATTTTCGG
This sequence comes from Erythrobacter sp. HL-111, assembly GCF_900105095.1. Taxonomy (NCBI): domain Bacteria; kingdom Pseudomonadati; phylum Pseudomonadota; class Alphaproteobacteria; order Sphingomonadales; family Erythrobacteraceae; genus Erythrobacter; species Erythrobacter sp. HL-111. The sequence goes on from NZ_LT629743.1 coordinate 1,788,238, forward strand.
CCTCACCTTCCTCGCGCGCGCCTACAGCCTGGTGGTCGACGGATTCTACCTCGGCTGGGTGACACCGATGGGGATCGAGGCGGTGACGGTGATCCTCGTCCTTGTCGCAAGCCGCATCCTGCCGAGCGGCGCGCTGGTCGAGCGGGCGCAGTGACGGCTCAGCCGATGACCCCGGCGGCGACCAGCGCCAACATCGCGCCCGCGCCGACCGCGCCGGCGAGGAGATAGCCCGGCAGCGAGCCGCCCTGCCGTTCCCGCGCGCGCCGTTCGGTGAGGAGCCGGATCTCGGGCAGGGGCGGCGCTTCGGGCGCGCCGCCCTTGGGCGGGAACTTCTCTTCCAGACGGCGGATCAGGCCGGGCAGGCGCAGCAGCGTCTCGGTATCCTCCTTGAGCCGGTCGGCGAGCGCGGATTCGGGGCCGAGCTCGTCGCGGATCCACGAGCGGACATAGGGCGCGGCGGTGTCCCACATGTTGATGTCGGGATTGAGCTGGGTGGCGATGCCCTCGACCATCACCATGGTCTTCTGCAGCAGCAGAAGGTGCGGCTGGGTCTGCATGTCGAAATCGCGGGTGATCGCGAACAGCCCGTCGAGCATCTGGCCGACCGACAATTCCTTGACCGGCTTGCCGCGCATCGGCTCGCCCACGGCGCGCAGCGCGGTGGCGAATTCGCCGACCGAATGGTAGGAGGGCACATATTGCGCCTCGAAATGGATCTCGGCGACGCGCTGGTAATTGCCGGTCGTCAGGCCATAGAGGATTTCCGCCAGCCATTGCCGCGCGCGCCGGTCGATCCGGCCCATGATCCCGAAATCGATCGCAACGATCGTCCCGTCATCCTCCACGAACAAATTGCCCTGGTGCATGTCGGCGTGGAAGAAACCCGCGCTGATCGCCTGGGTGAGAAAGCTGATGACGAGCTTTTCGGCGATCGCGGGGAGATCGTGGCCCCGCTCGATCAGGGCCTCGGTGTTCGAGATCTTGACCCCGTCGATCCACTCGATCGTGAGCACGCGGCCATTGGTGCGGTCCCAGTCGATCGCGGGGATGCGGTAGCCCGGAACGCCCTTCATCTGCTCGGCAAGCTCGCTCGCCGAGGCCGCCTCGCGCCTGAGGTCGAGTTCCGAATTCGACCAGCGCTTGAAATTGGCGATGGTCAGGCGCGGGCGCAGGCGCGAGGCCTCGCCGCCCATCGCCTCGACATGGGCGGCGGCCCATTCGTAGGTCTGGATGTCGCGCGCGAATTTCTGGCGGATGCCCGGACGCAGGACCTTGATCGCGACCTTGCGCCCGTCGTTCGTCACGCCCTTGTGGACCTGCGCGATCGAAGCGGCCCCAACCGGCACGGGATCGACTTCGGCGAACAGCGCCTCGAGCGGCTGTTCGAAGCTCGCCTCGATCTGCTCGCGGATCTTATCGAAGGGGACGGGCGGGAGGTTGTCCTGCAGGCTGAGGAGATTGTGCGCCGCTTCCTCGCCGACGAGGTCGGGCCGCGTCGCGAGGCTCTGGCCGAGCTTGATCGCCGCCGGACCGATCGCACGGAAGGCACCGGCGTAGTCGCGCGGGCCTTTCGCGCTGGTGAAGGTCGCGAGCCGGGCGAGCCTGACCAGCCGGCGCAGGGCGGAAGGCGCGTTGGGATCCTCCTCGATCCCGACCAGCGCGCGGCGGCGGGCGAGCGTCGTTCCCCAATTGGCGAGGCGCAGAAGGTGGATGGCAGGAGCGGTCATGTCAGGTCAGTGCGCTCGAAGCGGCAAAGGGTTCCCTCGGGCTCGCGCGGGTCAGACCTTCCAGCCCGAATGGATCGCGACGAGCCCGCCCAGGATCGGCTCGACCCTGGTGTTCACGAAGCCGGCGCGCGCGATCATCGCCTCGAATTCGGCCATGCGCGGAAACTTGCGGATCGATTCGACGAGATAGCGATAGGAATCCGCATCGCCCGCGATCACCTGGCCCATGCGCGGCAGGAGCTGTTCGGAATAGAGGTCGTAGGCCTCCTTCAGCCCCGACCATTCGACGGTGGAGAATTCGAGGCAGAAGAACCGCCCCCCCGGCCTCAGCACGCGATGGGCTTCGGCCAGCGCGCGGTCGATGCGGGTCACGTTCCTGATGCCGAAGGCGATGGTGTAGGCGTCGAAGCTGGAGCCGGCGAAATCGGTCGCTTCCGCGTTCTGGCGGGTGAAGACGAGGCTGCCTTCGTCCTCGCTCCCGCCGCGTTCGACCGCGCGCTCGGCCCCGACGTCGAGCATGTCCTGGTTGATGTCGGCGACCGTCACGTGGGCCCCGCGCGCGACCATGCGGAAGGCGATGTCGCCCGTGCCGCCGGCCATGTCGAGCACCTGTTCGCCGCGCTGCGGCTTCACCCGTTTGACGAAGCGGTCCTTCCACAGGCGATGCATCCCTGCCGACATCGCATCGTTCATGATGTCGTATTTCCCGGCCACGCTGGTGAAGACCGCGCCCACGCGGCGGGTCTTTTCCTCGGGGGTCACGTCCTCGTAGCCGAAGGAGACGGTTTCGCTGGTTTCGGAAGGGCTGGAAGCTGGCTCGTTCATGGGGCCATGCCTTAGGGTGAATCGCGCGCGGGGCAAAGGCCTTGTATTCGCGCGGAGAGCCGGCGAAAGCGTGCCGCTCCCCCTGACCCTTCCCGGCGCGGTCCGCGCCGTTCCATGACAGCAGCCCGAAATGCCCGAACTGCCCGAAGTCGAAACCACCGTGCGCGGGCTCGCCCGCTTCCTCGAAGGCCGGCGGATCGCGCGCGTCGCGGTGAACCGGCCGGACCTCAGGCGCCCCTTCCCGGCCGATCTCGTGCAGGTGCTGACCGGGGCGCGGGTGACGGCGCTCGCCCGCCGGGCGAAATACGGCCTCCTCCACACCGATCGCGGGCGCACGATGATCTTCCATCTCGGCATGAGCGGGCGCTGGCGGATCGACCCTGCCGAACCGCACGTCCACGACCACCTCGTGATCGAGACCGAGGGGCACCGCTTCGCCCTGTGCGATCCGCGCCGCTTCGGTTCCGTGGATCTCGTCGAAACCGCGGCGCTCGAAGCCTGGCCGCAATTCGCCGCGATGGGCCCCGAACCGCTCGGCGGGGACCTCACCCCGGCGTATCTCGAGGCCGCGCTCGCGGGCAGGAGCCAGGCGATCAAGCTGTGCCTGCTCGACCAGCGCATCGTCGCCGGGCTCGGCAACATCTATGTCTGCGAGGCGTTGTGGCGGGCGCGGATCCATCCGCGCAAGGCCGGCGACAAGGTGACGGGGGGGCAGCTCGCAAGGCTCGTCCCCGCGATCCGGGACGTGCTCGAAGCCTCGATCCGCGACGGCGGCTCGACCTTGCGCGACTATGCCGCACCCGACGGGGAACTGGGCTATTTCGCGAGCTCCTTCGACGTCTACGGGCGCACCGACGAGCCCTGCCGGCGCGCGGACGGCGGGACCATCCGCCGCTTCGCGCAAGGCGGGCGCAGCACCTGGTTCTGCCCCAGGTGCCAGAGATAGCGCCCGCAGCCAGGGCTGCCCCGCGCGAGATCCCGTGCGAATCCTTGACCTTTGTGCGTTCCGGCGGTAAGCGCCCCGCTTTCAGACGCATGGAGAGCTGCTCCGGGCGTCCCTTTCGACCAACCCGAGACACCTCCGGCCGCGATTCCTGCGGTCACAACGAACGCGAGACAGACAAAAAGCCATGGCCAACACGCCGCAAGCCCGTAAGCGCATCCGTCGCAACAACCGCCGCGCGGAAATCAACACCGCCCGCATGAGCCGTATCCGCAGCTTCATCAAGAAGGTCGAAACGGCAATCGAATCCGGCGACAAGGACGCGGCGGCCACTGCCCTCAAGGCGGCCCAGCCCGAAATGCAGCGCGGCGTCGCCCGCGGGGTGATCCACAAGAACACCGTCGCGCGCAAGATGTCGCGCCTGTCGAAGCGCGTCGCCGCGCTCTGACACCGCCCTGCCCGGAGCCCCGTGCGGGCGAATCAGCGGGCGGCCATAAGTGATTCTACCGGGTTTCGGACCGCCTCGGTCCGGCCAATTCGAAAGGGGCTGCGCCGTCTGGCCGCAGCCCCTTTTTATTACGACAAATATGACAACGGATCGCGCCCGAAATGTTAGGAAACCTGCCGATTCGCGCGGCACGGTTAGGGCTTCGCAAAGCAAAACAGGCACTTGAACGAGGGCCTGCGGGATAGCGCCGAGTCAACAGGATTATTTCATTTTTTTTAAACGCGGCTGCTTGCCTTGAGGGCCGAACGGTTCTTTATTCCTGTCTCACCCGGGGCGGGACAGTCCGGGTTCTTGAAAGCTGATCGACAGGACGTTTTCCGCGGGACCGCGATTCCCGGGGGTGGGCGGCTTTTGCCTGTCGCAAAAGAGATGCACCGCCCGGGACGCTCGCGCCCCGGGGCGAGGACGGAATGGGGAAGTGATGGTACATAAAATAGACAAGGCGCGGGCAGCGCGTCGCTCCACCGATGATGATCTCATGGAGGACGCCGAAGCCGTCAACCTCGCGGCCGACTGGGCCGATATCAGCCAGGGCCTGCGAAAGGATCTCGGCCATCAGCTTCACAGCCAGTGGATCAGGCCGATCCAGCTCGGCCGGATCGACAAGGAGACCGGCACGCTCGATCTCTACCTGCCGACCGAATTCGCCGCAAACTGGGTCAACGACCGCTTCCGCGAGCGGCTCCAGCTCGCCTGGAAGATCGCGCGCAGCGAGGTCCGCCAGGTCCGCGTGCAGGTCCACCCGGGCCGTCGCCAGCTGCCCGAACTCAATCTCGACGCCCCGCGCCGGCCGGCCAATGACGGGGCGAGCGCGATCGCGGTCGCCGCGGGCACGATCGGCGATGCCGGCTTCACCGGCTCGGTCGGGCTCGACCCCTCGCTGACCTTCGCCGCCTTCGTCACCGGCGATGCCAACGTGCTCGCCTGCAACGCCGCGCAGCGCATGGCGGCGAACGAGAAGCCGCAGTTCTCGCCGCTCTACCTCAAGGCCGCGACCGGGCAGGGCAAGACGCACCTGCTCCACGCGATCGGGCACGCCTATCTCCAGGCGCACCCGCGCGCGCGGATCTTCTACTGTTCGGCCGAGCGCTTCATGGTCGAATTCGTCCAGGCGCTCAAAGCCAAGCAGATGATCGAGTTCAAGGCGCGCCTCAGGAGCTTCGACCTGCTGCTGGTGGACGACATCCAGTTCATCATCGGCAAGGCGTCGGCGCAGGAGGAACTGCTCTACACGATCGACGCGCTGCTCGCCGAAGGCAAGCGGCTGGTCTTCGCCGCCGACCGTGCCCCGCAGGCGCTCGACGGGGTGGAGCCGCGCCTGCTTTCCCGCCTGTCGATGGGCCTCGTCGCCGATATCCAGGCGGCCGATATCGAGCTGCGCAAGAAGATCCTCGAATCCAAGCTTTCGCGCTTCGCCCCGCTTTCGGTCCCCGAGGACGTGATCGACTTCCTCGCCCGCACGATCACGCGCAACGTGCGCGAACTGGTCGGCGGCCTCAACAAGCTGATCGCCTATGCCCAGCTGACCGGGCAGGAAGTGTCGCTGCAACTCGCCGAGGAGCAGCTGACCGACATCCTCAGCGCCAATCGCCGACGGATCACGATCGACGAGATCCAGCGCACCGTGTGCCAGTTCTACCGCATCGACCGGGCCGAGATGAGCTCCAAGCGCCGCGCGCGTGCCGTCGTCAGGCCGCGGCAGGTGGCGATGTACCTGTCGAAGGTGCTGACCCCCCGCAGCTATCCCGAGATCGGGCGCAAGTTCGGCGGGCGCGACCATTCGACCGTGATCCACGCGGTTCGCCTGATCGAGGACCTGCGCCAGCGCGATGCCGACATGGACGGCGACGTGCGCAGCCTGCTGCGCCAGCTCGAAAGTTGAGGCACGCCTAGGTTCCGCCGCCTGTGGACAGCCTTGTCCACAGGCGGCGGCGAGCGTCTGTCCCCAAGCTGTCCACAGCTCGTCCCCGGCTTGCGGGCAGGCCTGTCGACCGGCCGCGCGCGCGCTTTTGCACAGGCCTGTCGACAGGCGCTCCACAGGATGCCAACAGCCTGTCCATGAGCCTTTCCACACCCCTTTCCCCAGGCCGCCTCGACCGCTTCGCCCGCCACATCGTCCTCCCCGAGATCGGCGGCGCGGGGCAGGTCGCGCTGTCGCGGCGCCATGTCGTCGTCATGGGCCTCGGCGGAATCGGCTCGCCCGCGCTGCAATATCTCGCTGGCGCCGGCATCGGGCGCTTCACCCTCGTCGATGATGACACGGTCGACGCCTCGAACCTCCAGCGCCAGACGATCTTCACCACCCGCGATGTCGGCCACGGCAAGGCGACGAGCGCGCGGCGCTGGCTCGCCAATTTCGACGACTCGCTCGCCGTCGAGATCACCGATGCGCGGGTGACGGCCCGGAACGCCGCCGGGATCGTCGCCGGGGCCGACCTCGTGCTCGACGGGACCGACAATTTCGCGACCCGCCTCGCCGTTTCCGATGCCTGCGTCGCGGCGCGGGTCCCGCTGCTTTCCGCCGCCGTCGGCCGGTTCCAGGGCCAGGTCGGCGCCTTTGCCGGGCACCTGCCGGACCAGCCGTGCTACCGCTGCTTCGTCGGCGACGCCTTCGATGCCGAGGATTGCGACACCTGCGCCGAGGACGGGATGCTTGGCGCGATGGCCGGCTGGACCGGAAGCTTCGCGGCGATGCAGGCGGTGCGCGTGCTGCTGGACGGGGTGAGCGCGTTCGGGCGGCCGCAATGGGGCCGGCTCCATCTGCTCGACGGGATGACGCCTGCGATGCGGACGCTGACCATCGCCAGGGATCCCGCCTGCCGGGCCTGCGCCACGCCCTGACGCGAACGCGTCTCGCCCCGTCGCAGCGCAGCGGCGGCGCGGAACCGGCAAGTCCTCCTTTCGTTGGAAGTTCAAGACGAAAGGATTATTTCATGACACTTCTCAATCTCTTCATTCTTTCCGCTGGTGCCATCTTCGGCTTTTCGCAGTGGCAGAAAATGAAAAGGAAAACGCCGAGCAATCCCCGCCCGCATCCCGAAGACAAGTTCAAGGGCGGGGGCGAACCGACCAGGGCGCGCCCGTAAGCGCCGACCCGCAAATCGAGGAAGGCCGGCCCCGCAGCCGGCCTTTTTCGTGGGCATCGACCAGGTGAAGCGCGATGGGTGATTCGAAGGACCGCGACGACCTCGCCGAGGATCGCACGGACTGGGCCGAAGACCGCACGCTCATGGCGAACGAGCGGACCTTCGCCGGCTGGATGCGGACCGGCCTCGCCGCGGTCGGGGTTGGCCTCGGCTTCAACGCGCTGTTCGCCAAGCTCGAACCGGCCTGGACGGGGAAGGTCATCGCGACCTGCTTCATCCTCACCGGCATTTTCGTGTTCGTCGCGGCCGAACGCAACGCGGACAGGGTCACGGACCGGATGGAATCGCACAAGGCCTCGCCCATCCGCAGCTTCAAGCTCAGGATCATCGCGTCCGCCCTCGTAATCGCGAGCCTCGCGCTCGCTGCGGCGCTGTGGGCGATCGATCTGTCCGGGCCGGAATGATCAGCCGGCCAGCACCTCGTCCACCCATCCCGGCACGAGGACGCTCGCCGGACCGTGGCGCGATTCGGTGAAGTAGCGGCTGCCCTCGCTCGGCTCGAGATTGAGTTCGAGCGTGCGCGCGCCGTTCATCAGCGCCTCCTGGACGAACCCCGCCGCCGGATAGACCGCCCCGCTCGTGCCGATGCTGACGAACAGGTCGCAATTGCCGAGCGCCGCGTAGATCCGCTCCATCCGGTAGGGCATTTCGCCGAACCAGACCACGTCGGGCCGCAGCGTCGGCGCCTGACAGACCGGGCAGGCCGGTCGGTCCGAGAGCGGCGCGTCCCAGGGGGAGCGCATTTCGCACGAGGTGCACAGCGCGCTCGACAATTCGCCGTGCATATGCAGCACGTCGCGCGACCCGCCGCGTTCGTGGAGGTTGTCGACGTTCTGGGTCACCAGCAGCAGTTCGCCCGGAAACTCCGCCTCGAGCCGGGCGAGCGCACGGTGCGCGGCGTTGGGCTCGACCGCTTTCAGCGCCTCGCGCCGCTGGTCGTAGAAGCCGAGCACGAGATCGGGATCGCGTGCGAAGCCTTCGGGCGTCGCGACATCCTCGATCCGGTGGCGTTCCCACAAGCCGCCGGCATCGCGGAAGGTGTCGATCCCGCTTTCGGCGGAAACGCCTGCGCCTGTGAGGATGACGATACGCTCGAACTTTGCCATGAACGCCTTTGACCACAGGTGGCGTAGGCCCGCAACGAAGGAGGGGGCAATGAGCGAGGGAGCGCGGCGCTTTGCCGTGATCGGACACAAGGGACGCATGGGCCGGGCGCTGGCCGACGCGATCGAGCAGGCGGGGCACGAATTTCGCGTCGGGGTCGACCGGGGCGGCGATCCCGAACCCCTGTTCGGCCAGTGCGAGGTGGCAGTCGATTTTTCCGCGCCGGACGGGCTCAAGGCCAGTCTTGCCGCGGCCAGGGCGGCAGGCATCCCGATCCTGATCGGCACGACCGGGCTCGGGGAGGAGCACTTCGCGATGATCGCCGAAGCGGCGAAGGCGATTCCCGTGCTCCAGACCGGCAACACCTCGCTCGGGATCACGCTGCTCGCCCATCTCGTGCGCGAGGCGGCGGCCCGGCTCGGGCCGGAATGGGACATCGAGGTGCTCGAAATGCACCACCGGATGAAGGTCGATTCGCCCTCGGGCACGGCCAAGCTGCTGGGGGAGGCGGCGGCCGAGGCGCGCGGGATCGCCCTCACCGACAACATGGAGAGCGGACGCCACGGCTTCACCGGCGAGCGTCGAAGGGGCGCGATCGGCTTCGCCACCCTGCGCGGCGGGACGGTCGCAGGCGAACACAGCGTGATCTTCGCCGGCGAGGAGGAGCGCATCACCCTCGCCCACAGCGCCGAGGACCGCGCGATCTTCGCCCGCGGCGCGGTGAAGGGTGCGCTCTGGCTGATCGGACGCGAGCCGGGGCGTTACCGGATGGAGGACGTGCTCGGCCTGTGAACCCGCCAGCAAGGCCCCCGGCGACACCGCCCAGCTCCCCGCCCGACCGCAAGCCGGCGGTCCTGCGCGCGCGTACCTATCATCAACTGTTCGCCTCGGCCCGGGCCGACGGGCGGATGACGGGCGCGGACCGGGTGATCATCATCGCCATCCTCGCCTCGGTCGTGGTCGCGATCATCGGCACCGAAACCGCCTTCGCGAGCGAAAACCGCAGCGCGATCCTGTGGGCCGAGTTCGGCTTCGGCATCTTCTTCCTTGCCGAATACGCCGCGCGGCTGTGGTCGGTCGCCGAACGCCCCGGCCCCGGGAGCGACTGGGCCAAGCGATTCGTCTGGATCCGCTCCTTCTTCGCGCTGGTCGACCTTTTCGTAGTGGTCGTCACGATCGTCCCCTTCCTCCTTCCCGGCGCGCCGATCCTGCGCCTCCTGCGGCTCTTCCGGCTCGCCGCGCTGCTCAAGTTCGGGCGCTTCTCGATGGCGCTCAGGGCGCTCGGATCGGCGGTGATCGAGCGTCGTTACGACCTTTTCGTGACGGGCGCGCTCGGCCTCGTCCTGCTGCTGGGCGGGGCGACCGCGCTCTACTGGGCCGAAGGCAAGGTCCAGCCCGAGGCGTTCGGATCGATCCCGCGCGCGATGTGGTGGTCGGTTATCACGCTCACGACCGTGGGCTATGGCGACGTCTCACCCATGACCCCGCTCGGCAAGGTGCTCGCGGCGGTGGTGGCGGTGGGCGGGATCGGGCTTGTCGCGATGCCCACCGGGATCATCGCGGCGGCCTTTTCCGATGCCATGCAGAACTATCGCGACAGGCTGGCGCCGTCCGACGACGAGGGCACGATGCCGTGACGCGGGACCAGATCTTCGAATTCTTCCGCCGCCTTGCCGAGGACAATCCCGAACCGCGCACCGAGCTCGAATACGGCAATGCCTTCCAGCTCCTCGTCGCTGTCGCGCTGTCGGCGCAGGCGACCGATGTCGGGGTCAACAAGGCGACCCGCGCGCTGTTCGCGCAGGTCGAGACCCCGCAGCAGATGCTCGACCTCGGACTCGAGGGGCTTGTCGCGCACATCAGGACGATCGGCCTGTTCAATTCAAAGGCGAAGAACGTCATCGCCCTTTCCCGCATTCTCGTCGAGGAGCATGGCGGCGAGGTCCCGGCGAGCCGCGAGGAACTGGTCAGGCTGCCCGGTGTCGGGCGCAAGACCGCCAATGTCGTGCTCAATTGCTGGTTCGGCGAGGAAACCTTCGCGGTCGACACCCACATCTTCCGCGTCGGCAACCGCACCGGCCTTGCCAAGGGCAAGACGCCGGACCAGGTCGAGGCGAAGCTCGAAAAGCGCGTGCCGCAGCCGTTTCGCCTGCACGCCCATCACTGGCTGATCCTGCACGGGCGCTATGTCTGCAAGGCGAGGACGCCCGAATGCTGGCGCTGCCCGGTGGTCGACCTGTGCAGCTACCGCAAGAAGGTGCTAAAGGACCCGAAACAGGGGGAAAGGAAAAAGGTGCGCGCCTGACCGGGCGCGCATGGGACAGCGCACCGGAGGAGAGAACGATGCCGAGACCCCTGGCCTTTTCCGCTCTGCCGCTCTTCGCGCTGGCAGCCGCCTGCGCGCCCGTGGACGAGGGCGAACGCTCCGACGATCCGGCCGCCTACGACCCGCCCGTGCGCGTGGTGGGAGAGGCGCAGAACTGCATTCCGCTGGCGCAGATCCGCCAGACGCCGGTGCGGAGCGACGACGTGATCGATTTCGAGATGCGCGGCGGGCGCGTCTACCGCAACGTCCTCGCCAATTCTTGCCCGCAGCTGGGCCTGTGGGAAGCCTTCACCTACGACACCGAGATCAGCCAGCTGTGCAGCGCGGAGATCATCTACGTGCTCCAGCAGATCGGCGGCGGGGTCCAGCGCGGCGCGGGCTGCGGGCTCGGCCGCTTTGTTCCGGTTGAATATGTCGAGGAGGACGAGGAGGGCGAGGACGAATAGGCGCGCGTCGCGGAGGCCCGGGTTCAGCCGCGGTTCACCGCTGCCGGGCGAGATTTCCGGCTATAAATCAGATGGAAAGAGAGGGCGAGATGACGTTCCGCAAGGCCGCGACCACAGGCGGAGCGCTCGCCATCGCGCTCCTCCCCCTCGGCTGTGTCAGCGCGCCGGCGGGCGATCGCGCGATCGAGAGCAAGGTTTCCAATGCCCGCATCTGGCCGAGGGCGGCGACGGTCTTCGTCCGCGCCGAGGGCGAGCCGCGCCGCTGCCTCCAGACCGCCAATACCTTCTTCGTCGTCAATGACGAGAACAGCGTCGTCTTCATGAACGACGGCCGGTTCTTCATCAACCGCCTGCAATTGCCCTGCGAGGGCGTGCTCATCAACGGCTTCACCCAGTCCGCCGGGTTCGGGCGCAGCCAGATCTGTTCCGGGATGAGCGTGACCCTGCAGGACGAATTCGGCGGCAACCCGAACGCACTGTGCCACCTGGGCAGCTTCGAACCGCTGGAGCTCGCCGATACGGGGGCGGACGGGGAGAAGATCGTGCTCAACGAGGGCGAGACTATACGTCGTCCGCGCTGATCATTTCCGCCCGGTCGAGTTCGCCGGTCAGGCTGGCCACGGTCGTTGCCACCGCCGCATCGCCCGAAACGTTCGTGGTGGTCCGCATCATGTCCATGATCCGGTCGACGCCCGCGACCAGCGCGATCGTTTCGAGCGGCACGCCGACCGCGCCGAACACCAGCACCATCATGATGAGGCCCGCCCCCGGAATCCCCGCCGCCCCGATCGCGCCCAGCGTGCCGAGCACCGAGATGGTGAAATAGTCCGCCCATGACAGGTCCACGCCGAACGCCTGCGCCCCGAACAGGGTCGCAAGGCCGAGATACATCGCGGTCCCGTTCATGTTGATCGTCGCGCCCAGCGCGATCACGAAGCTCGCCACCGAATTGGAAACACCGAGGTTCCGCTCGGCGCAGCGCAGCGTGACGGGCAGCGTCGCGTTGGAGCTCGCGGTCGAATAGCTCACCGCGATCGCGTCGGCGATGCCGCGGAAGAAGTCGATCACCGGCAGGCGGGCGATGAACCTGATCATGCCGGCGTAGACGATCCCGATGATGAGCAGGCAGCCGACATAGTTGAGCGCGACGAGGATGCCGAGCGCCTGCAGCGCGTCGAGCCCGAGCGTGCCCGCGACCCAGGCCATCAGCGCGAAGACGCCGAAGGGGGTCAGTTCCATCACGATCATCGTCACCTTCTGCATGACGGCGTTGCCGCTATCGAAGATCCTGAGGACCGGCTCGCCCTCCTCCTTCGCCATCAGGATGCCGATCCCGATGAGGAGCGCGAAGACGATCAGCGGCAGGACATTGACGTCCGCCATGACCTGCACCGGGCTCGACGGGATGACCTCGAGGATCATCTCCTCGAAGCCCTGCGCGTTTTCGCGACGGTTCTGCGCGTTTTCGAGCGTGGCCTCGTCGAAAGCCATGCTCCGCCCGTCGATCCCCGATCCGGGGGCGAGCAGGGTGCCGATGGCAAGGCCCAGCCAGACCGCGATCTGCCCCGTCACCACGAACAGCACCAGCGCGCGCCAGCCGACGCTGCCGAGCTTCCTCAGGTCCCCGATGGAGGCGACGCCCGCGACCAAGCTGAAGAAGATCAGCGGCACAACCAGCATCTTGATGAAGGCGATAAAGATGTCGCCGACGATCTTGATGCTTTCCGCGCCCGGCCCCCACAGGAAGCCGACCACGATGCCGAGCACCAGCGCGCCGATCACGCGCTGCCACAGCGGAATTGCGAACCATGTTTTCATGCGAAGCCTCAGGCCCCCTGCTTCATGCCGAGCGCGAGCGCGCCTTCGGCCACGCGCGCGTAGATGCGGGCTAGCGCATCGAGGTCTTCCACGGCCACCGCCTCGTCGCGCTTGTGCATCGTCGCGTTGCAGAGGCCGAATTCGATCACGGGGCACACCGCGCGCAGGAACCGGGCGTCCGAGGTCCCGCCGGTGGTCGACAGTTCGGGCCTGAGGCCGGTCTCGGCCTCGATCGCCTGGGCGACCAGCCGGGAAAACGGCCCCGGTTCGGTGAGAAAGGGTTCGCCCGAGATGATCGGCAGGGCCGTGCCGCCGTGCTTTTCGGCGATGGCGACGACGCGTTCGGACAGGCTCGCGCCCGAATGGAGATCGTTGAACCGGATCGAGATGCGCGCCCTGGCGGCGGCGGGAATCACGTTGTGCGCGCGGTTGCCGACCTCGATGTCGGTGATTTCAAGATTGGTGGGCTGGAACCAGTCCGTCCCCGTGTCGAGCACCAGCGCGTCGAGTTCGGCCAGCATCGCGACGAGTTTCGGGATCGGGTTGTCGGCCAGATGCGGATAGGCGACGTGGCCCTGCACGCCTTCGACCGCCAGCCAGATGTTGACCGAGCCGCGCCGTCCGATCTTCATCATGTCGCCGAGCCGGTTGACGCTGGTGGGCTCCCCGACGAGGCACAGGTCCGGACGGATGCCTTGCGCGTCCATGTAGTCGATCAGCGCCCGCGTCCCGTGGAGCGCGGGGCCTTCCTCGTCCCCGGTGACGAGGAAGCTGATCGTCCCCGCTTCGCGCGGGACCGCGGCGGCGGCGCTGACCATCGCGGCGATCGCGCTCTTCATGTCGACCGCGCCGCGCCCGTGCAGCAGGTCGCCATGCACCGTCGGCTCGAAGGGATCGCTCGCCCAGCCCTCTCCCGGCGGGACCACGTCGAGATGGCCCGCAAAGGCGAAATGGGCGCACGGCTCGGGTCCCCGCCGGATCGCGAAGAGGTTTTCGACCGGCGCCTCGTCGCTGCCCTCCGCGCCCTCGCCGCGGGTGAACCGGTGCACCGCGAAACCGAGCGGGGCGAGCATTGCTTCGAGCTCGTCGAACACCGCGCCGGTCGCAGGAGTGATGCTGGGGGCGGCAATCAGCCGCTTGGCAAGGTCAAGGGTCTCGCTCATCCTCCCCCCGCTAGCAGGAGAATGCGCCGATGCCCAAGCTCGATCTCGATGCCATCGAACAGACCAATGCGACCGGCTATCCCGCGCCCTTCGCTGCCGCCGTGCGCGGACGCTGGTGGCGGCGACTCGCGCCGGTTGCCGGCCTCACCAACATGGGCGCAAGCCATGTCGTGCTCGAGCCGGGGGCGTGGTCATCCCAGCGCCACTGGCACAAGGGGCTCGACGAACTGGTCGTCGTGCTCGCGGGCGAAGCGGTGCTGGTCGAGGATGGCGGCGAAACGCCCGTGCGCGCGGGCGACGTGCTGGCCTGGCCCGCGGGCGAGCCGAACGGGCACCACCTGCAGAACCGCTCCGACCAGCCTTTCGTCTATGCCGCGATCAGCGCGGGCGACGCGGCATCGGACGAAGGCGTGTATTCCGACATCGACATGACCTTTTCGCCGGAAGGCTATTTCCGCAAGGACGGGACCCGCTACGATACCGAACGCCTCGCCTAGCGGCGTTCCGGGGGCGGCAGCGGGCCGGGCGCGAAGGCGCTTTCGAGAAGCTGCGCGATGCGGATGCCAGCCTGCTGCACGCGCCGTTTCGCGATCGGCACGCCGCGGGCGATGTCCTCCTGGCTGAGCTTCGTCTCCATCGGCAGCTCGCTCCCGCAGACGTCCTCGGTGTCGAAGGCGGTCGGGTAAACGAAATCGCGGCTGATCCGCCAGCTTTCACGCCCCCAGTCGGCGGGCGTGCCGCCGCCGAGGTCGGCGCGTTCGGCGGGGGAATAGCGGCGAACCACCGGATCGGCAGGGTCGCTGATCGCCCGCTCGGCCAGCGGACCGTCCCAGATGGAGTGGAGGTTGAGCCCCGGCTTGATGCCGTAGGCGGCCTCGCGGTCGTTCCCGCCGCGGTCGCCCTTGTCGCCGGAATGGAGCGGCATGTGCACGTCGCCCGCGAAATGGACCATGAAGGCGAGCGCCTCCAGCCGGATATTGTCGGGCAGGCTTTCGTCGGCGAGCACCCGGTGCGCGCGCTCGATCTGGCCGGTGACGCAGGACCCGCCGGGACAGTTGGCGCGCGGGTCATAGGCCTCGCAGATCGGCGCGGTGCGATAGTGCCACGCCGCGGTGTAGCCCCAGCGCGCGAAATCGCGCCTTATGCAGTCGGGCCACACGCTCGCGTCCTCGATCGTCGACAGCGCGCAGTCGGGCGTGCCGACCAGCCGTTCGGAGCGCATCAGCCGGCGGATCTTGGCGCGCGTCGCGGGCGAGACGTTCGCCTCGGCGATCTCGGCGGTCTTGCGGTGCGCATAGAAGCCCCAGGCGCGCGCCTCGCCCGGCGCGACCAGCCCCGTTAGAAACGCCAGGAGCACCAGCACGGCCAGCGCACCCGGCAGTGCCGCCGCGCTCAGCCGACGGTTTCGTATTGCTCGATCACCCATTCCTCGTTCTCCGCCGCATCTATCCAGCTTTTCATCCAGTCATGTTCCCAGATCGCCTCCATGTATCCCTGCGCGAAACCGGGAACGGGCACCCCGTAGGTGATGAAGCGCGAAACCACCGGGGCATAGATGATGTCCGCCGCGCCGAAGGTCCCGAACAGGAACGGCCCGCCCTTGCCGTGGCGCGCGCGCGCCTCCGCCCACAGGCCGAGGATGCGGACGATATCGTGCCGGGTTTCCTCGCTCACCCCGTCGAGCTGGACGCGGCGGCGGATGTTCATCGGCAGTTCGCGCCGCAGGGCGGCATAGGAGGAGTGCATCTCCGCCACCATCGAACGGGCCATGCCGCGCGCCGCGTCGTCCTTGGGCCAGAACCGGTCGCGCCCGACCTTGTCGGCGAGATAGTCCATGATCGCGAGGCTGTCCCACACCACCGCATCGCCGTCCCACAGGATCGGCACCTTTCCGCGCGAGGGCTGGACCTCGCCCATGTCGGCCTTGGCGCGGTCCCAGTCCTCGCCCATGATCGGCACGGTGATCTCTTCGAAGGGCAGGCCCGACTGCTTCGCCGCGAGCCAGCCGCGCAGCGACCAGCTCGAATAGTTCTTGTTGCCGATGATGAGCTTCATGGCTCTCCTGCTCCACCTTGCAAGCGGCGCCGCGTCGCGTAGGCCGCGCGGCGGTGAATGACGCAGGTAGGCATGGAGGCTTTGGCTGTCGAGCCGGAACGGGCTAGACGGACCGCGCCAACCGGAGATTCGCCGCCATGCCGCTCGCCCCATTCCACCTCGCCTTCCCGGTCGACGACCTCGACGCCGCGCGGCGCTTCTACGGCGGGGTGATGGGCTGCGCCGAGGGGCGGTCCTCTGAAGAATGGATCGATTTCGACTTCCACGGCCACCAGATCGTCGCCCACCTCGCGCCGGGCGGGGCGGGCGACCGGGCGAGCAACCATGTCGACGGCCACGGCGTGCCGGTCCCGCATTTCGGGCTGGTGCTGGAAATGGCCGAGTGGGAAGCGCTCGCCGAACGCCTGCGCGCCGCGGGCTGCGAATTCGTGATCGAGCCGACCGTGCGCTTCAGGGGGCAGCCGGGCGAACAGGCGACGATGTTCCTGCGCGATCCCGCCGGCAATGCGCTCGAGTTCAAGGCCTTCGCGGACCCGGCGCAGCTGTTCGCACGGTAAGGGGTTCGATCGGGACCATCCGCGCCGCGCTCAGGCCGAGAACCATTCCTCGCCCAGCGCATCGGCGACCACCGCCGCACGCAGGGCGGCGATCCCCATGCCCTTTTCCGCGCTGGTGAGATGGAGTTCGGGATAGGCTGCGGGGTGCCGGCGCGCTTCCTCCGCGACCTTGTTCGCGACGCGCTCCAGCTCGCTCGCCTTCACCTTGTCGGCCTTGGTCAGCACGATGCGGTATCCCACCGCCGCCTCGTCGAGCATCCGCATCATCTCGCGGTCGACGTCCTTGAGGCCGTGGCGGCTGTCGACCAGCACGAGATTGCGCGCCAGCACCTGCCGCCCGCGCAGATAGCTCTTCACCAAGTTCTTCCAGCGCTCGACCACCTTCACCGGCGCCTTGGCAAAACCATAGCCGGGCATGTCGACCAGCCGGAACAGGGTCGGCTCGCCCACCTCGAAGAAATTGAGCTCCTGCGTGCGCCCCGGCGTGACCGACGCACGGGCGATCGCCCTGCGCCCGGTCAGCGCGTTGAGGAGCGAGGACTTGCCGACATTGCTGCGCCCGCAGAAGGCGATCTCGGGCACGGTGGGGTCGGGCAGGAACTTCAATTGCGGGGCGGAAAGGAGGAATTCGACCCGCCCCGAAAAGAGGCGCGAGGCGACGTCTTCCCGGACCTGTCGCTCGCGCTCCTCCGGCTCGGTCACGCCTTGCCCTTCTTCTTCGCGTCGCCGTCCGCGCCCGCGCTCTTCTTCGCCATCTCCGCCCTGTCCTTTTCCGCCTGCGCGCGCAGCTGGGGATGCCTGGAATAGAGATAGCTCTGCTGGGCCAGCGTAAGGATGTTCGAGGTCACCCAGTAGATCAGGAGGCCCGCGGCGAAGGGCGCCATCACGAACATCAGGATCCATGGCATGATGTTGAAGATCTGCTGCTGCATCGGGTCCATCGCGCTCGGGTTGAGCTTGAAGGTGAGCCACATCGTGATGCCGAGCAGGATCGCGAGCACGCCGATGCCGAGGAAGCCCGGCACCTCGTAGGGGAGCAGGCCGAACAGGTTGAGGATCGTCCACGGATCAGGCGCGGAAAGGTCGCGGATCCAGAAATCGATGAAGGATTCGTGCCGCATCTCGATCGCGAGGATCAGCACCTTGTAGAGCGCGAAGAAGATCGGGATCTGGATGAGAAGCGGCAGGCACCCGGCGAGCGGGTTCACCTTCTCGTCCTTGTAGAGCTTCATGATCTCCTGCTGCTGCTTCTGCTTGTCGTCCTTGTAGCGTTCCTGGATCGCCTTCATCTTGGGCTGGACGGCCTTCATCTGGGCCATGCTCGCGAACTGTTTCTGCGCGATCGGGAACAGCAGGCCGCGGATGATCACGGTCAGCAGGATGATGGCGACGCCGAAATTGCCGGTGAGCGCATTGAGGTTCCGCAGCAGCCAGAGCAGCGGCTTCTCGATGATCTGGAACCAGCCCCAGGAGATCGCGAGGCCGAAATTCTCGATCCCGAGGCCTTCCTCGTAGGCATCGAGCAGCTTGCTCTCCTTCGCGCCGACGAACAGGCGGGTCTCCTGCGCGAGCGTCTGGCCGGCCGGGACCGGCTGAGCGTCGTAGCGCAGCTCGGTGCTGAACAGGCCGTCGCCCAGCGAATAGAAGCCCGCACGATTGACCGCGCCTTCCCCGTCGCCGGGGATCAATGCGGACAGCCAGTAACGGTCGGTGAACCCGAGCCAGGCGGGCTGGCCGGGGGGCGTGTCGCGGCCGAGCTCGGCCAGTTCCTCGTAGTTATTGCCGTCGAACAGCGATCCCCCGAACACCCCGACCGGGCCGGAATGGACAAGGAATTCGTCGGCGGTCGCAGTCCGGCTGGTGCGCTTGAGCAGCGCGAAAGGCTGCACGATCGCGCCCGACGAGCCGCTGTTGGAAACGCTCTGGCGCGCCGTGAGCATGTAATTGTCGTCGATCGAAAGCTCGATCCGGTAGGTCAGCCCGTCCGCCTCATGGGTGAGCGTGACCGGGGTTTCGGGCGTCAGCTGCTCCCCGTTCGCCTGCCACAGCGTGTCGGCGGGAAGCTTGCCGTCGCCGGTGACGAAGCCGAGTTCGGCGAAATGCTGCACCTCGGTGCGATCGGGGGCGAAGAGGCGGACCGGGCCCGAATCCTTGTCCACGCTCTCGCGGTGGTCCTTGAGCACGATGTCGTCGATCCGCGCGCCGACGAGGTTGATCGAACCCGCCACGCGCGGCGCGTCGATCGCGACCCGCGTCCCGCTCTCGAGTGCGGAGGACAGGTCGACCGGCCCGCTCATCGCCGGGTCGCCGCGGCGCGCCGCGTCCGGTGCCGCGCTCGCCAGGTCGCCCGCCGCCGGGCCTTCGACCTTCGAGGCGACCGGGGCATCCGCCTCGGGCGAGACCGCCGCGCTGATCGAGGCTTCGGGATAGAAATAGCGCATGCCGTAATCCCAACCCACGATAAGCAGGAAGGAAAGCGCCGCGGCGATGACGAGATTGCGAGTGTCCAAGATAGTCGGTTTCCGAAGCTGGCGTCTTAGCGTGTGTTCTCGAAGTGCCGGGCGCGGAGCGGTCCCGGCGGGCTGCCTCAGGGGACCGGATCGTAGCCGTGGCCGCCCCAGGGGTGGCAGCGCATTAGCCGCTTAATCGCCATCCATCCACCCTTGAGCGCGCCATGTCGCGACAGCGCCTCGATCGCGTATTCGCTGCAGGAAGGGGCGTAGCGGCAGGTCGGCGGAAGGAGGCGCGAGGGACCGATCTGCCACGCCCGGGCGATGAGGATGAGCGCGTGTTTCATGGGTCGGGGCTCCGGGGGCTTCGCGCGCGAACCTAGACCGGGTGGCCGGCGCCGTCCATGCCGGCGCGCCTCACCGCCGGCCTGCGCGGCGCGGGCCGCGGCGCGGGCGGCGCCCCCGGCCCGGATCGCTCCGGCCCGATCGCGCCCGTTCCAGCGCCCCGACCAGTTCGGCGCGCATGACCTCGAAATCACGCTCCACCCCGCCGCTGCGCCCGATGAGGACGTGGTCGTGATCGGGCAGGCCGTGTTCGGGCAGCACCGCGCGGACGAGTTCGCGAAAGCGCCGTTTCATCCGGTTGCGAACGACCGCGTTGCCGATCTTCCTGGTGACGGTGATGCCGTAGCGCATCCCCTGCCCCCCATTGGGCCTGGTCAGGAGGACGAAGCCCGCCTTGGCGTTGCGGGCGCCCCGGTTGGCGGCAAGGAAATCGGCGCGGCGGGTGAGGACGGAAATCACGCGTGTCACCGTAAGACAAACGGGCTCCCGAAGGGAGCCCGCAAGGGCGACTGCCCGCCGCGGCTCATGCCGCGAAAGCCAGGCGAGCCGGATGGCCCGCGCCCGGCGCCCGAGGGCGCCAGAAAATTACGCCGAAAGCTTCTTGCGGCCGCGGCGGCGACGCAGGCGCAGGACCTTGCGGCCGCCGGGGGTCGCCTTGCGCGCGAAGAAGCCGTGGCGGCGCTTGCGCACGAGATTGCTGGGCTGGAAAGTCCGCTTCATGTCGTCCTCGATATCCTGGCGGACCCGGCGGGGTGGAACCCATTCCCGCACGAGCCCGGTAATGTGGGAGGTCGCTGCGAAAGAAACACGCAGAGCCTCGCGATTGAATGCAGGCGCGCGCAAATAGGCTCGCAGCCCGTGCGAGTCAAGCTCAGCTGTCGCGCAAGACGATCCGGGACCAGGCGATGGCGGGCGGCGATACCGGGGCAACGCGGATCACGTCGCCATAGGCAATGACCGGCAAGGCATCGAGCGGTTCTGCCAGCAATTCCACCGACGCATCGAGCAGGGGAGACAGCGCGCGGGCTCCGTCCTGCAGGGCCAGCACCGGCTGTTCGCGCAGCAGGCGGCGCGCCGGATTGCGCGGCGCGAGGTCCGGCGATGCGGGGTCGATCCATTGCCGCATTTCGTCCGAACGCAGCCACAGCGCGCTGTGGTGCGGGACCGAATTGGTCATGTCGTAAAAGGCGCGCGCGCGCCGGGCGCTCATCCCCATCTCCATGTAATAGTCGAGATACATGCGATGTTCGGGCGCGCCGGGGGCGAAATCGTGCGCCTCCCGGCCGTGCGTGTCGAGCCAGCTGTGCACGGCGAATCGCGCGCCCCGGTCGATCGAGCGGGTCTCTCCCGCGAGGAAGAGCTCGACCGCGCCCGATCGCACCGATCCGCCGGTGGGCACGTGGGTATGGAGCCCGGCTTCCCGGATACGGCGCCCGAGCGCCAGGTTGGCGATGTCGTTGCTGGTGCCCGGCGCTTCCACCAGCTCGATCACCTGCAGCCCGGGAAAGTCGCGCAGCATGGCGTCGAACTGGCCGGGCGTGCGCGCATCGGTCGCGCCGACGAGCGCGGCCCGGTTCCTTCCGCGCACCTCGAACGGGCCGTAACGCAGGACAGCAGGACCACGCCGTCCCGATACCTGGTGGCCCGCCGCTTTGTGGACGTCAGTCGAAAGATCGATCGGTCCGGCAAGGCGCGCGAAGGCCCCGCCCCGGATTTCGAGCCGCGTGCTCGACGCCGTCGGCCGGAAATTTTCGGACCCGTTGTCGGCCGGTGTCTGCGTGTCCTCGACCTTGACCCAGCGCCGCGCGGCCGGGTCCCATTCCTCGACCCAGCGGTGCACCGAGACGACGACCGGGCCGTGGTCTGCGCGCGCGCCCTGCGCTCGCGCTTCCCCCGCCGGCAGGACCATGGCCACAAGCGCCGCGAGCGCCAGGGCAAGGCCTTTCGACGCCCAGGAGACGACATCGAAGCTTCGGATATTTGCCTTAGTATCGGATACGCTTGTTCCGACTGGATTTACGAATGGCAACACGAAATCTGCCCCTCGAGATTATGGGCCCCCGAATTAGCATCATTCGATTATATTCTCTTAATAGAGACCGGCTTATTCGGTTCCGCAACTGGGCGCATGAACCGATCGTTCCGGAGAGTGCATATCGATTCTTGTTATTATTTTCCGAGATCGTGAATAGTCTGCCAACCAACTAACGCCAGCCAAACTAACTCGACAACCATCACCGAAGCCTGCACAATCATGATTAACGGGTGAATCCGATCGGGGAGGGGGTTTGCGTGGTCGCACTGGTTCGGACCGTCGCCTATCTCGGGCTTGAGGCGCGCGCGGTCGAAGTCCAATGCCAGGTCGCCTCGGGCCTGCCGCGATTCGCGATTGTCGGGCTGGCCGACAAGGCCGTGAGCGAGAGCCGCGAACGGGTGCAGGCGGCGCTGTCGGCCATGGGCCTGTCGCTCCCGCCGAAACGGATCACGATCAACCTCTCCCCCGCGGACCTGCCCAAGGACGGATCGCATTACGACCTCCCGATCGCGCTCGCCCTGCTGGCCGCGATGGGGGTGACCGATGCCGAGCAGCTGGGCGACTGGATCGCGGTGGGCGAACTCGCCCTCGACGGGCGGATCGTTGCTAGCCCCGGCGTCCTCGTCGCCGCGCTCCATGCGAGCGAGGCGGAAGCGGGTCTCATCTGTCCGGCCGAGCAAGGCCCCGAGGCGCGCTGGGCGAGCGGCATCCCGGTGCTGGCGCCCAGGGACCTCCCCAGCCTGCTCGCCCATCTCAAGGGCTCGCTGGTCCTCCCCGAACCCGAACGCGGCACCATCGTCGAGGCCCCGCCCGCGCCCGATCTCGCGCAGGTGAAGGGACAGGAAACCGCCAAGCGCGCGCTCGAGATCGCGGCCGCCGGGGGGCACAACCTGCTGATGGTCGGCCCGCCCGGATCCGGCAAGAGCCTGCTGGCGAGCTGCCTGCCCGGCATCCTGCCCGAACTCACCCCGGCCGAGGCGCTCGAGGTGTCGATGGTGCAGTCGGTCGCGGGCGCGCTCGAGGCCGGGAGGATCAGCCGCGCCCGCCCGTTCCGCGCGCCGCACCATTCGGCGAGCATGGCGGCGCTGACGGGCGGGGGGCTCAAGGTGCGCCCGGGCGAGGTCAGCCTTGCCCATCTTGGCGTGCTTTTCCTCGACGAACTGCCCGAATTCCAGCGCCCGGTGCTCGATTCGCTGCGCCAGCCGCTCGAGACAGGCCAGGTCGATGTCGCGCGCGCCAATGCCCATGTCACCTTCCCCGCGCGGGTGCAGCTGATCGCGGCGATGAACCCGTGCCGCTGCGGCCATGCGGGCGAGCAGGGGCACGCCTGCGCGCGGGGCCCGCGCTGCGCGAGCGAATACCAGGCGCGCCTTTCCGGCCCGCTGCTCGACCGGATCGACCTCCACGTGCACGTCGCCGCCGTCTCCGCGATGGACCTCGCCCTGCCCCCGCCCGCCGAAGGCAGCGCCGCGGTCGCCGCCCGGGTCGCCGCCGCGCGCGAGCTGCAGAAGGCGCGCGGCGTGCGCTCCAATGCCGAACTCGAAGGGGACAGGCTGGAACGCTTCGCCTCCCCGGACGAAGCTGGCCGGGCGCTGCTGGTGCAGGCGGCGGAAAAGCTGCGCCTGTCCGCGCGCGGCTACACCAGGATGCTGCGCGTCGCGCGCACCGTCGCCGATCTGGCGGGCAGCGAGGGCGTCGGGAGGGTGCACATCGCGGAGGCTTTGAGCTATCGCCAGTTCATCGGCACCAGATAGCACCGGACCCCTTTTATCGCCTTCGACCCCGCCTGGCTGATCCAGATCGCCGCCGCGCTGATGCTCTTCGCGTTCTTCATCCGCGACGAGCTGCCGCTGCGCTCGCTCATCATCGTCTCGACGGTGATCTACATCGCCTATTACTACTTCGCGCTAGACCCGCCGCTGTGGGACGCGATCGTCACCAGCGTGCTGATGATCCTCGCCAATTGCTACGTGCTCGCACAAGTGCTGCTCGAACGGACGACCTTCCGCCTGTCGCCCGACGCAAAGCGCCTGTTCGACGCCTTCGAAACGCTCACCCCGGGCCAGTTCCGGCGCATCCTCAAGCTCGCGCAGTGGCGCGTGGCAGAGGATCCCGACGGCACCGTCCTCACCCGCGAGGCGGAGCCTTCGGGTGCGCTGTTCTACGTGTTCGAGGGGATCATCTCGGTCCAGAAGGGCGAGCGCCTGTTCCGACTGCCGCAGGACAACTTCGTGGGCGAGATCGCTTTCGTGCTCAAGCGCAAGACCACCGCCACCACGGTCGCGCCGCCGGGGGTGCGTTATGTCGAATGGGATGCCGATGCCCTGCGGCGGCTGGGGCGGCGCCATCCCAATCTCGGCAATGCGCTCAACGCGCTGCTCACCCGCGATCTCGCGCGCAAGCTGACCGCGAGCTACCGCCCCGAAGACGCGCTGCCGCCGACGCGCGAAACGGTGGAACTGCTCGAAGCGGCGGAATGAGAAAGCGCCCCGGCCGCGCGGCGAGAAAGATCGGTCCTGCAAGGCCCGGCCATTGCTGCTAGCAAGCCGCACGCACGCACCCTCCCCGCACGAGCCGAGCTTGTCCGACGTCACCCTCCCCTCTGCCGATCGCTCCCGATCCTTTACCGCTGCCGGGGCCGCGGACGACGGCGCACTGCGCCGCCGGATCGCGGGGATCGCGGCGACGGTGCTGGCGGAACTGGTCGTCATCGCGCTGCTCCTCACGCTCGGGTGGAACGTCGTCGAGGGGGACGGCGATTCGCCCGCTCCCGTGACCTTCGAGGCGCGCAACCTGCCGGCGGAGACGCCTTCGGAAGAAGAGGAGCAGGCCCAGCCCGAAGCCGCCGAAAGCGAGGCCGAGCCGGTTCCCCGCCCGCCCGAACCGGAACGCGCGGAAGAGCCGCCGCTCGAACCGCCCGAGCTCGCCCTCCCGCCGGCGCTGGAGCTGCCCCTGCCCCGGCCCGTTGCCCCGCAGCCCGCACCCGCACCCGCCCCGCCCCCGGCCGAGCCGCGGCCGAAGCGTTCGCCCCCGAAGGCGGTGATCCGGTCCGACCGCGCCTATGGCCCGGTCGATTCCGGCCCGCCCGGGGCAGCGAACGACAGTGAACGGGTGGGCACCGCGCCCAATGGCGAGCCGATGTATGCCGCGCGCTGGTATCGCGAACCGACGCGGCAGGACCTCGCCGGCTATCTCTCGACCGCATCGGGGCCGGGGGCCGCGCTGATCGCGTGCCGGACGGTGCCCGATTTCCGGGTCGAGGACTGCGAGCTTCTGGCCGAAACCCCGCGCGGTTCGCAGATCGGGCGAGCGGTGCTGGCGGCCGCGTGGCAGTTTCGCGTGCGCCCGGCGATCATCGGCGGGCGTTCGCAGGTCGGGTCCTGGGTGCGTATCCGGATCGACTACCGCCAGGCCGTCGCGCGGTGAGGATCAGGCCCGGAAGGAATCGCGGATCACGGCGATGAAATCCGCGCCGTAGGTTTCGAGCTTCGTCGCCCCGACGCCCTGCAATTCGCCCAGTTCGCGCAGCGTTTCGGGCCGTTCGCGCGCCATGTCGCGCAGCACGCTGTCGTGGAAGATGACATAGGCCGGAACGCCGCGTTCGCTCGCCAGCGCCTTGCGCTTGGCCCGCAGCGCGTCGAACAGCGGGTCGCCGACCGGGTTCGCCGCCTGCGTGCGCGCCCTGCTCCGCTTCTTCGCGGGCGGCTCGGCGATGGTGACCGGGCGCTCGCCCTTCAGCACGGGGCGCGCCGCCGGGCCGAGGGCGAGGCCGCCGTGATCGGTCGTGGTCAGCATCCCGTGCGCGGTGAGGCTGCGCACCAGCGGGCGCAGCAGCGGCGCCTCCTCCTCGCCGACGATGCCGAACACCGACAGCCGATCATGCTCGCGGCTGGTCACGCGCTCGTCCGCGCGGCCGAGCAGCACCTTCTCGATATGGCCCATGCCGAAGCTCTGCCCGGTGCGATAGACCGCCGAGAGCAGCTTGCGGGCAAGCTCGGTCGCATCGACCAGCCTCGGCGGGTTTTCGCAATTGTCGCAATTGCCGCAGGATGCGGGCGGATCCTCGCCGAAATGGCGCAGCAGGATGGCGCGGCGGCAACCCGGCGTCTCGACGAGACCGGCAAGCGCGTCCAATCGCGCGCGTTCGCCGGGGAGGCGGTGCTCCTCGACCTCGGACAGGCGCTGGCGCGCGCGGGCGAAGTCATTCGGGCTCCAGAACAGGGCGGCTTCGGCCGGATCCCCGTCGCGCCCGGCGCGGCCCGTTTCCTGGTAATAGGCCTCGATCGACTTGGGCAGCCCGGCGTGGACGACGAACCGCACGTCGGGCTTGTCGATCCCCATGCCGAAGGCGATGGTCGCGACCATCACCATGTCCTCGGAGGCCACGAATTCGGCCTGCACCGCGCTGCGCCGTTCGGGGGGAAGGCCGGCGTGATAGAAACCGGTCGGCCGCCCGGTCCGCGCGATCTGCTCGGCCAGCCGCTCGGTCGCGGCGCGGCTGTTCGCATAGACGATCCCCGCCCCGCTCGTGCGCCTGACGAAATCGGCGACCTGTTGGCCCGCATTGGCGCGCGGGCCGATGGCATAGCGGATGTTCGGCCGGTCGAATCCGGCGACGACGAGCCCGTCGTCGGGAATGCCGAGCTGGCGCAGGACGTCGGCGCGCGTCACCTCGTCCGCGGTCGCGGTCAGCGCAAGGCGCGGGACATCGGCGAAACGGTCGAGCAGGGGGCGCAGCATCCGGTAGTCGGGCCGGAAATCGTGCCCCCATTCCGACACGCAATGCGCCTCGTCGATCGCGAAGAGCGACAGCTTCGCCTGCGCCAGCAGCGCCTCGAACCCAGGCGTGGTCGCCCGTTCCGGGGCGACGTAGAGAAGGTCCAGTTCGCCCGCTTTCAGCGCCGCGGCGGTGGCGGCATTGTCGGCATCGGCCGAGGTCATCGAGGCGGCGCGGATGCCGAGCGCGTCGGCCGCGCGAATCTGGTCGTGCATCAGCGCGATCAGCGGGGAGATGACGATCGCCGTCCCGTCGAGCGCGAGCGCGGGCAGTTGGTAGCACAGCGACTTGCCCGCGCCCGTCGGCATCAGCGCGAGCGTCGGCAGCCCCGCGAGCACGCGGGTGACCACCGCCTCCTGCTGTCCGCGAAAGCCGGAAAAGCCGAAGGTGCGGCGCAGGATGTAATGCACGTCCGCCGTGGCGACCCGGCTCATGTCTCACCTGCTGATGATTGGTGGTAAGGCGGGGCGATCACCCGGCGGCGGATTTCCGTCCTGCTTCGAGCTCGGCGACATCCCCGCGGCCCAGCCCGCCGCCCGGTTCGGCAACGCTCCCGTCGGCGCGCCTGCCGAGATCGGCCCGGCGGGTGAGCCAGAGATCCTCGTGGCCCAGGATCCGCCCGTCATGGGCGAGGATCGACACCGGCCCGATCGGCAGGCGGTCGCGTGCGTCGACCAGCACGGGGTCCTCCTTGACCGGTTCGGTACCGTATTTCTGCCCCCACTGGCGCAGCGCGATCATCGCGGGCAGGAGGTCGAAGCCCTTCTCGGTGAGCCGGTATTCGATCTTGCGCCGGTCGTCCTCGCACGGTTCGCGCTTGAGGATGCCGTGCTCGACCAGCTTGGCGAGGCGGTTCGAGAGGATGTTGCGGGCAATGCCGAGCTCGCTCAGGAATTCCTCGAAATGCTTGAGCCCGTTGAAGCTCGCCCGCAGGATCATGAAGGACCAGCGTTCGCCCATCACCTCGAGCGCCTGCGGCAGGCCGCATTCGATGAGATC
Organism: Erythrobacter sp. HL-111; assembly: GCF_900105095.1. Lineage (NCBI taxonomy): Bacteria > Pseudomonadati > Pseudomonadota > Alphaproteobacteria > Sphingomonadales > Erythrobacteraceae > Erythrobacter > Erythrobacter sp. HL-111. The sequence goes on from NZ_LT629743.1 coordinate 1,815,462, forward strand.
GCGCAGCGGCTCCCTGATATCGCCCATGTCAGCTCCTTTCGAAAGCCTTGTCGTTGCGCCGCGCACTCTACGCGCAATCGGGCGCGAGGCAAAATGTAGCGGGGCAGGGGTGAGGGGAAAATTTAGGTTTCTGGTTGCAACTTGAAATCTGTCACTGTAACTGCTTGGCGCAATGAGTTTCGAATCGAAACCCGATACCGCAGGCCAAGCCAAAGCCCCGCCGCGAAAGGACACCGACATGACCCTCTCCCGCACGCATTGCCGCCCGATCCTGGTCGCCGCGCTCGCCTGCACCGCGGCGATCTTCGGCACTGCCGCCGTCCCTTACCCGGTCGAAGCGAGGGACGGCCCCTATCACATCGCCAGGCTCGCCCAGCCCGCGGCCGAAACGCGCGCGGTCGCGGGCGGCGTCGCCTGGGCGTGCAAGGGCGACATCTGCGTTGCGAACAAGGGCAATTCGCGGCCGATCAACGTCTGCCGCGATCTCAACCGCGAATTCGGCGAGATCACGGCCTTCGCCGCGCGCGGCAAGGAGCTCGAGGCGGACAAGCTGGCGAAGTGCAACGGCAACTGATCCGCCCCCTATCCCCCGTCGCCCGTGCGCCGCTCCGGCGCGGGCGACCCTCCGGCCCCCGGCGCGCGGCCTGTCCCCAACCGGCGCGCGATCCGGGGGCCGCTTCGTCTCAGAGCAGGCCCGCCTGCGCCAGCTGCCGTTCGAGCGCGGCGGCATCGCTGAACAGGTGGGCGTCCCAGCCGCGCGCCCGCGCCGCCTCGACATTGTCGGGATTGTCGTCGGTGAAGAACAGCGCTCCGCCGCTGCGCCCGCTGCGCCGCTCGACGATCTCGTAGATGCGCGCATCGGGCTTCGCGATCCGTTCGGTTCCGGAAACGATGATGTCCTCGAACAGGTCGAAGATCGGCTGTTCGGGCCGGAACCGGGCGAACAGTTCGTCGCCGAAATTGGTCAGGCAGAAAAGCGGCACGCCGCGATCCGCCAGCCGGCGCACGATGTCGTGGACGCCTTCGACCTCGCCCGGCACGGTTTCATTGAAGCGCGCGGCATAGGCCGCGATGAGCAGCGCTTGCTGCGGGAATTCGGCGATGCGCGCGCACAGCATCTCGGCCAGCGTCATGCCGCGGTCGTGCTGGAAATGCCATTCCTCGCTCACGACATTGGCGAGGAACCAGTCGAGCTCCGCCGGGTCCTCGATCAGCTTTTCGAACAGGGCGCGAAGCTGCCACTGGAACAGCACCCGGCCCACGTCGAACACGACGGCGCGATTATCGTCACTCATGACAGCCCCCAGACGGCGAACGGCCCGCGCTCCGTGGGGAGGCAGGCCGTTTGAACCCGTCCGGCCGCCGCGTCGCGCGGGGCCGGATCGTCAAGCCGAATCAGCCCTGGCGGGCCTTGAACCGGCGATTGGTCTTGTTGATGACATAGGTGCGACCGCGGCGCCGGATGACGCGGCAATCGCGGTGGCGCTTCTTCAGCGACTTGAGGCTGTTGCGGATTTTCATCGTCGTGTCTTTCCAAACAAAAAGCGCCGAGACGCATCCCGGCGCGCGCATTCGTTGCCGCGTCCGTTAGCGCCGCGAGGCCGCTTCGTCAACCATTCGCGGCATCGCTCCGGCGCAGTTCGTCCAGCCGCCGCTCCCAGGCGAGCGCGTGGGAGATGATCGTTTCTAGATCGTCGAAGCGCGGCGTCCAGGGCAGCGTCGCCCGGATGCGCGTGGGGTCCGAGACGAGCGAGCCGGGATCGCCCGGCCGCCGCTGCGCGTAGCGCCGCTCGATCGGGGCATTCGTCAGCCGGTCGAGCGCGTCGAGCACCTCGAGCACCGAAAAGCCCCGTCCGTAGCCGCAGTTCATCGTCAGCGAGCGGCCCGGCGCCTCGATCAGCGCCTCGAGCGCGAGGACATGGGCGGCGGCGAGGTCGCTCACGTGGATGTAGTCGCGCACCCCCGTCCCGTCGGGCGTGTCGTAATCGGTCCCGAACACGCTGACATGGTCGCGCTTGCCGAGCGCGGCCTCGACCGCGACCTTGATGAGATGGGTCGCCCCCGCGGTCGATTGCCCGCTGCGCCCGTCCGGATCGGCCCCGGCGACGTTGAAATAGCGCAGCGCGCAGTAATTCATCCCGTGGCCGGCGGCGGCGGTATCGGCCAGCATCTGCTCGGTCATCAGCTTCGACCAGCCATAGGGATTGATCGGCGCGCGGGGCGTGTTCTCGTCCACCGGCGAAACCTCGGGCATCCCATAGGTCGCCGCGGTCGAGGAGAAGATGAAATGCGGCACGCCCGCCCGCACCGCCGATTCGATCAGCGCGCGGCTCTTCACCGTGTTGTTGTGGTAGTACCCGAGCGGGTCGGCGACGCTTTCGGGCACCACGATCGAGCCTGCGAAATGCATCACCGCGCCGCGCCCGCCGCCCATGCCCTGTTCGGCGAAGATCCGGTCGAGCAGCGCGCCGTCCTCGATATCGCCTTCGTAGAAGGGGACGCCTTGCGGGACGGCGAAGCGGAACCCGGTCGACAGGTTGTCGATCACGCCAACCGGCCAGCCCGCATCCTGCAAAGCGAGCACCGCGTGGCTGCCGATATAGCCGGCGCCGCCGGTCACAAGCACGGGAATCTGCGTCCTGTCCATGCCCGCGCCCCTAGCACGCGAATGCCCCGAAACCATGAACAATCGCATATGCGAAAGCGGTCGTGGCGCGTGCGTGCGAGGAGGCTATAGTCGCGCCCCGAAAGAAAGGACATTCCATGCACATCGCCCCCGCACGCCGCGCCGCCCCCGCACGCCGCGCCGCCTTTGCCGCGGTGCTTTCCGCCCTCGCCCTCGGCGGCTGCGCCGGCGTCTACACCGGCCCGGTCGAGGTCACCCGCTTCGTCGCGGAGGACCGCCGCGCGGCGCTCGGCCAGGGCGCGATCGCGATCGTCTTTCCCGACGAGATCGGGAACGCGGCCGCGCGCGACGCCTTCGAGGCGGCGGTGGCGGGTGAATTGCGCGCACTCGGCTACTCCATCGCGACCGAGCCCGGAACCGCCGGCCAGACCGCGACCATCCGCACCGGCCGCGAGCCGATCGGGCGCGCGGGCCAGGGGCGCTCGCCGGTCAATGTCGGGGTCGGCGGACGGACCGGCGGTTTCGGCTCGGGCGTGGGTGTCGGGGTCGGGGTCAACCTCGGGGAAGGCAGCAGGGCCCCGCGCGTCGTCACCGATCTTGCCGTGCGCATCCTCGGCCCGGCCGGCGAAAGCCTGTGGGAAGGTCGCGCCGATCTCGAAACCTCGATCGATTCGCCCTATGCCGACACGGTTGCGGCGGCGCGCACGCTGGCTGCGGCCTTGTTCCGCGATTTCCCCGGTGGCAATGGCGAGACCGTCACCATCGACGTCGCCGACCTCAAGGGAACCGAATGACCGCAATCGCCATCGACGCCGCCTTCGACAGCGGCAATATCGAGATAAAGTCCATCGAGGGTCGATCCGCCCGCCTCGCGCTCAGGAAGGACCACGGTTCCCGGTTCGCGCAGTGGTTCCATTTCCGGGTGACGGGCGCCGCGGGCGAGGAACTCGAACTCAAGCTCACCGGCCTCAACGACAGCGCCTATCCGGGCGGCTGGCCCGGTTACGACGCCTGCGTGTCGGAAGACCGCGAATACTGGGCGCGTGCGGCCAGCAGCTTCGACAAGGACGAGGCGAACGGTACTCTCACCATCCGCTACACGCCCGCGTCGAACCTGTGCTGGTTCGCCTATTTCGCGCCCTATTCGATGGAACGGCACCACGACCTCGTCGCCGAGACCGCTGCGAGCGAGGGGGTGGACCTCGTCCGGCTCGGCGAGACGCTCGACGGCCAGCCGCTCGACCTGCTCGAACTGGGCGAAGGCGCGATGCAGGTGTGGCTCTACGCGCGCCAGCACCCGGGCGAGACGCAGGCCGAATGGTGGATGGAAGGCGCGCTCGAATGCCTGACCGATCCGGCCGACCCGGTGGCGCGGGCGCTGAGGAAGCATTGCCGCCTGCATATCGTGCCGAACTGCAATCCCGACGGATCGCGCCGGGGGCACCTGCGCACGAACGCGGTCGGAACCAATCTCAACCGCGAATGGGCCTCGCCCAGCGCGGAGAAATCGCCCGAAGTGCTCGCGATCCTGGCGAAGATGGACGAAACCGGGGTCGATTTCGCGATGGACGTGCACGGCGACGAGGCGATTCCCGCGGTCTTCCTCGCGGGGTTCGAAGGCATCCCGTCCTGGACCGACGAACAGGGCGAGGGCTTCTACCGCTACCAGCGCATCCTCGACCGCCGCACGCCCGATTTCCAGACCAAGCTCGGCTATCCCAGGGCAGCGCCAGGCAAGGGCAATCTCGCGATGAGCACCAATCAGGTCGCCGAACGTTTCGGCGCCTGCGCGATGACGCTGGAAATGCCCTACAAGGACCTCGCCGATTTTCCCGAACCCGAGCAGGGCTGGTCGCCCGAACGCTGCAAGCTGCTTGCGCGCGACTGCCTCGCGGCGCTGGTCGAATGGATCGAGACTCGCTGACTTCTTCCCGTCACGCCGCGTGTGACAGGGTTTCGCGCGGGGCGCGTTCTCCGCTGACGAGGACATCCGCATCGGCCTGCCGATCGTCGGCGGGGTCCTGGGCGGTCCTATCGGGAAGGAATGACCTTCAGGCGAGATTGGCGGGGCCGAAGGCGCGCGGGAGGAGGTCGGACAGGCGCACTCGCTCGGTCCGCGTCGTCCCGACGCACAGGACGATCGGGTCGGTGGAGCCCAGTTGCGCGATCTCGTTGAGCACCTGCCGGCAGCGCCCGCAGGGCGTGATCGGCGCGCCCCTCGTTCCCTTGGCTCCCTTGTCCGCCGGGCCGGTCACCGCGACCGCGACGAGCCCGCCGCGCCGCCCTTCGCCCAGGGCCTTGGCGACCGCGACCGTCTCGGCGCACAGGGCAAGGCCGTAGCTTGCGTTCTCGACGTTGCATCCGGTGATCACCGCGCCGTCCTCGAACAGCAGGGCCGCGCCGACGCTGTAATCGGAATAGGGCGCATAGGCGTTCAGCGCCGCCGCGCGCGCGGCCGCGACCAACGCCGTCTCGGCATCCGCGGACAAGGTCATTTCTGCACCACCACCCATTCGATCGGATCCTGCGAAGCCTCGGTCATCAGGCCAGCGTTCGCGCTCCACAGCAGCCAGGGCCGCCCGGCATAGTCCGGCTCGGCCCGGTCGCGCACCAGCCACAGGTCGCGCTCCAGCTTCGCCGCGATGCGGTACTTGCGCTCGAACGCCGGGCCGAGCTTGAGGATGACGGGACGCCCGGCGTGCATCTCGATCTGGTTGATGAGCGTCATCAGTTCGCTTTCTACCGCCGCCTCGCTCATCGGCGGGGTGCACGGGATGCGTGCGATCGCAAGCACCAGCGCGGGCGGCAGCAGATCGGCATCGCGCGGCACCATGCGGGTGAAGCGCGCGCTCTGCGGATCGGCCCGCGTGCACAGGTCGAAGGGAAACGCGATCCCCACGTCGAGCCCCGCCGCCCGCGCCGCGTCGAGCCGCGCGGCGAAACCGGGATCGGGGGCCGCGCCGCTCGGGGCGAGCTCGAGATAGACAAACCGCGCCCCCAGCGCGCGCAGCGTCTCGAACCGCGTGCCCGATGAGCCGCTGCGAATCACCGCGCCCTGTTCGGGATAGGCGGCCTCCGCCGGACGCCAGCCGCGCATGTCGACCCACAGCCAGCACGAATAGAGGATGATCGCCAGCACGGCGAGCACGAAGCCCTGCCACACGAGGCGGATGATCCGGCCCCCCGCCCCCAGCTTGCGGCGGCGGGCGGTCCTCAGGCGGGGCTTGGCCACGTCTCCCTCAACCCTTGATGTGGAGCACGCAGATCAGCGTGAAAAGCCGCCGCGCGGTCGCGAAATCGGTCTCGACCTTGCCTTCCAGCCGTTCGAGCAGCAATTCGGCGGCGTTGTTGTGGATGCCGCGCCGGGCCATGTCGATCGTCTCGATCTCGGTCGGAGTCGCCTTGCGGATCGCCTGGTAATAGCTGTCGCAGATCGCGAAATATTCGCGGATCGGGCGGCGGAACCGGGCGAGCCCGATCAGCAGTGTCTCGAGCGGGGCCTCGCCCTCGTCGGCAATGTCCATCGCCAGCCGCCCGTCGCGCACCGAGAGGTGCAGGCGATAAGGCCCCTTCGCCCCGCGCTCGGCGCTGCGCACCGGCTTGAAGGTGTTTTCCTCGATCAGGTCGTAGATCGCCACCCGCCGCTCCTGCTCGACATCGGCGTTCCGCCACAGGATGGTCTCCTCGTCGAGCGAGATGTGCACGATCCGGTGGGCGGCCGAAGACGAGCCCGGCGCGGGCGGAACGTCAGAATCGGGCGGCGAATTGGCCATGACGCGATGCCTTCGCAGATCGCGGGGCCATTATTCAAGCACTTCGATTCCCCATCCCCGCTATCCACAGCGGCAAGGGCGCGCGCGAAAAATATATTGCCCGGCCGAGGTCTTGCCCGGTGCGGTACGCGGGCGCATTGGGAGGGGATGCCTGAACCCGAAAAGCTCTCCCTCGTAACCAGCGGCGAATCGACCGAGACCCGCAAGCTTCCCGCCAATCTCGAAGCGGAGGCGGCGTTTCTGGGCGCGGTGCTGATCGACAACCGGGTGATCGAGGAATTGCAGGTTCCGATCCGCCCGGAGCATTTCTTCGAGCCGATCCACGCCCGCATCTACGAACGCGTGCTCACGCTGATCGACCGCAACGCGACCGCCTCGCCGGTGACACTGCGCCCCTATTTCGAAGCCGACGAGGCGCTCAGGGACCTCGGCGGCACCAGCTATCTCGCGCAATTGACCGCGAGCGGGGCGGGCCTGCTCGCCCCCCGCGAACTGGCCCAGCAGATCTACGACCTTGCGCTCCTGCGGGAACTGGTGACGGTCGGGCGCTGGCTGGTCGAAGGCGCGCTCGACACCTCGCAGGACGTGAGCCCGACGGAACGCATCGCACAGGCCGAGGCGGACCTGTTCAGGGTCGCCGACGGGGCCGCGACGGGAAGCGAGGTCGCGACCTTCCGCGAAGCCTCTATGAGCGCGCTCAAGATGGCCGAGGCCGCGCTCAACTCGGGCGGCGGGCTGTCGGGCAAGACGACCGGCATCGACACGATCGATTCGAAGACTTCGGGCCTGCACAATTCCGACCTCATCATCCTTGCCGGGCGGCCGGGCATGGGCAAGACGTCGCTTGCCACCAATATCGCCTTCAACTGCGCCGAGGAGCACCTGCGCTGGCTGTCGGAAGGGGGCGAGTTCAATTACGGTGCGCCGGTCGCCTTCTTCAGCCTGGAAATGAGCTCCGACCAGCTCGCCACCCGCATTCTCGCCGAACAGGCCGAGATCTCTTCGGAGGCGCTGCGCAGCGGCAAGCTCACGCGCGATGAATTCCAGCAGCTCTCCTTCGCCAGCCAGCGGCTCGCCGAACTGCCGCTCTATATCGACGACACCCCCGCGCTCACGATCGCGGCGCTCCGCAACCGCGCGCGCCGGTTGAAGCGCAAGCACGACATCGGCCTCATCGTGGTCGACTACCTCCAGCTGCTGCAGGGTTCCGGCCGGGCGAACGACAACCGGGTGAACGAGATTTCCGAGATCAGCCGGGGCCTGAAGACGCTCGCCAAGGAATTGTCGGTGCCCGTGATCGCGCTGTCGCAGCTCTCCCGCGCGGTCGAGCAGCGCGAGGACAAGCGGCCGATGCTGTCCGACCTCAGGGAATCGGGCTCGATCGAACAGGACGCCGACATGGTCTGGTTCATCTACCGCTCCGATTACTACCACCTGCTGGTGAAGCCCGACACGCCCGACGAGACCTCCTCGCCCGAGGCGCGCGAGAAATACCTCGCCTGGGAACAGAAGCACGAAGAACTGGTCGGCAAGGCGAGCCTGATCGTGGCGAAACAGCGCCACGGTTCGACCGGCAACGTGCCGCTGCATTTCCAGAGCGACATCACCAAGTTCACCTCGCCCAACCGGCGCGACTATTCTGATTACGGGTACGAATAGGCTGGCGGCCACGCGCCTGCGACCGCGCGAATCCTTGACAGGTCAAGGCTCCGCGCCTAGCTGACACGCTTTCCCGCAGCCCCGGACAGGAAGAGACACGCCCATGGCCCGCGTTACCGTTGAAGATTGCGTCGACAAGGTTCCGAACCGTTTCGACCTCGTCCTGCTCGCCGCCCAGCGCGCGCGCGAAATCTCCGGCGGGGCCGAACTGACGATCGACCGCGACCGCGACAAGAACCCGGTCGTCGCGCTGCGCGAAATCGCCGAACAGACGATCCGGCCCAGGGACCTCGAGGAATCGCTGGTCGTCGGCCTGCAGAAGATCCTGCCCGACGACGAGGACGACGCCGACGAGATCGGCTCGCTCAGCCAGTCGGCCGAAGCGCTGCGGATCACCGCCTCCGCGCCGACCCGTTCGACCTCGATCGGGGCCGATTACGACGGCTGACCGGGGCGCCGCAAAGGCTCGCGAAACACACGAAAGGCCGCCGTTTCGGCGGCCTTTTTGTTTGCCGCAGGATATTGCGCTTGATGACAAGATTCTAACCCGACGGCGCAGCGCTTGCCTTTGGCCCGTGGTGATGTAACGAAATCTCGTGTAATCGAAACGTAACAATACGCGCGGAGCGAAGCGGAAGGTTGGAGGCGGGATGGCGACGATCGCGGTCTACAGCGTCAAGGGCGGCGTCGGAAAGACGACTTTCGCGGTCAACCTCGCCTGGTGCGCGGCGCAGATATCGCGGCGGCGCACCCTGCTGTGGGATCTCGATGCCTCGAATGGCTCGGGCTTCCTGCTCGGCGTCGATCCCCGGAAGAAACGCACCGCCGACACGGTCTTCGCCGCCGAGCGCGGGCCGGACAAGCTGATCCAGCGGACCGCCTACCCGACGCTCGACCTGCTGCCGGCGGACGAGAGCATCCGCACGATCGGCCGCCAGCTCGACGCGATCGGCAAGAAGAAGCGGCTCGCCAAGCTGGTCGAGACGCTGTCCAGGGATTACGAGCGGATCCTGTTCGACTGCCCGCCGGTGCTCAACGAGCTGAGCACGCAGGTGATGCGCGCGGCCGACCTCGTGATCGTGCCGCTGCCGCCCTCGCCGCTATCGGCGCGCGCCTTCGATCTGGTGGTCGACGAGGTGCGCGGCAGCGGCAAGGGGCATCCGCCGATCCTGCCGGTGCTCTCGATGCTCGACATGCGCCGGGCGCTGCACAAGCAAGCGCGCGAGGCGAACGGCAACTGGCCGGTGGTCCCGCTCGCCTCCGCGATCGAACAATGCGCGGTCGAAAGGAAGCCGGTCGGCGCCTTCGCCCCGCGCTCGGCGGCCGCGCGCGCCTTCGCTCACCTCTGGGCTGCGATCGAGCGCAAGCTGGCCGAGAAATAGCGGGGGCTGGCGGCGACCGCCGGATTGCCGCGTTTTTGCACCTTCAAAAGGCACCCGGGGGATAGGCGCGGCCAGTCACGCGCGCCGGCCGGGCCATGGGCGAGGCGCAAGGGAAAGGGGCGCCCGGATCCGGTCCGGGCGCCCCTTTCGCGTGTCAGATGGCTCGGCCGAACGGCCGCGAGCGTTCAGGCGCCCTGCGGTTCCGGCCCGCCGGTGTCCTCGGCGCCCTTGCCGCCGAAGCGCTTGCCCGCCTTGGGGATCGCCGAACCGCGCGGCGGGCGGACGAAAGTCGGGCTCTTCGGCTCGTTCGGGCGGTCGATCTTGCCCGTTTCGAGCAGCGTCTTGATCTCCTCGCCCGTCAGCGTCTCGTATTCGAGCATGGCCTGGGCAAGCAGATGGAGCTCGTCCTCGTGCTTGGTCAGGATCTCGGTCGCCCGCTTGTGCGCGCCCTCGACCAGCGCCTTGATCTCGGCGTCGATCAGCTTGTTCGTCTCGGCACCCGCCATGGTCCGCTGGGTCTGGCCCATGCCGAGATAGCCTTCCTGGCTGCTCTCGTACTGGAGCGGGCCGAGCTTCTCGCTCATCCCCCACTTGGTCACCATGTTGCGCGCAAGGTCGGTCGCGTACTGGATGTCCGACGACGCGCCCGAGCTGACCTTGTCGTGACCGAAGATGATTTCCTCCGCCACGCGCCCGCCCATCGCGACCGAGAGGTTCGCGTGCATCTTGTCGCGGTGGTAGGAATAGGAGTCCCGCTCCGGCAGGCGCATCACCATGCCCAGCGCACGGCCGCGGGGGATGATCGTCGCCTTGTGGATCGGATCGGACGCTTCCTCGTGGACCGACACGATCGCATGGCCCGCCTCGTGATAGGCGGTCATCTTCTTCTCGTCGTCGGTCATCACCATGGAGCGGCGTTCCGCGCCCATCATGACCTTGTCCTTGGCGTCCTCGAATTCCTGCATCGCGACCAGCCGCTTGTTGCGGCGCGCGGCGAGCAGGGCGGCCTCGTTGACGAGGTTGGCGAGGTCCGCGCCCGAGAAACCGGGCGTGCCGCGCGCGATCGTGCGCGGGTTCACGTCCGGGGCCAGCGGCACCTTCTTCATGTGCACGCCGAGGATCTTCTCACGCCCGTCGATGTCGGGGATCGGCACCACGACCTGCCGGTCGAAACGGCCCGGGCGCAGCAGCGCGGGGTCGAGCACGTCGGGCCGGTTGGTTGCGGCGATGATGATGATGCCTTCATTCGCCTCGAAGCCGTCCATCTCGACAAGCAGCTGGTTGAGCGTCTGCTCGCGCTCGTCGTTGGAATTGCCGAGCCCGTGCCCGCGCGAACGGCCGACCGCGTCGATCTCATCGATGAAGACGATGCAGGGCGCGTTCTTCTTGGCCTGTTCGAACATGTCGCGCACGCGGCTCGCGCCCACGCCGACGAACATCTCGACGAAGTCCGAGCCCGAAATGGTGAAGAAGGGCACGCCCGCCTCGCCCGCGATCGCGCGCGCCAGAAGCGTCTTACCCGTACCGGGCGAACCGACCAGCAGTGCGCCCTTGGGAATCTGGCCGCCGAGCTTGGAGAAGCGCTGCGGGTCCTTCAGGAACTCGACGATCTCCTGCAGTTCCTCACGCGCCTCGTCGATACCTGCGACATCCTCGAAGGTGACGCGGCCCTGGCGTTCGGTCAGCATCTTGGCCTTGGACTTGCCGAAACCCATCGCGCCGCCGCCGCCGCCCTTCTGCATCTGGCGCAGGGCGAAGAAGGCGATGCCGAGGATCAGGATGAAAGGCAGCGACTGGATCAGCAGGAACAGCAGCACGTTCTGCCCCTCGCGCGGCTTGCCGGAGAACTCGACGCCGTTCTCTTCCAGCAGGCGGGTGATTTCCGCATCATTGGGCACGGGCACGGTCTGGAACGTCTCGTTGTTCTGCAGCGTGCCGGTGATCATGTCCTCGCCAAGCTGGACCTCGCGCACCTCGCCCTCGATCACCGCCTCGCGGAAATCGGAATAGCGGATCTGCGTGCCCGAAGGCTGACCGGCATTGCCGAACAGCGACACGAGCAGCAGCAGGGCAAGGAAGATCCCGCCCCAGATCATCAATTGCTTGACCCAGGGGTTCGGACCGTCGGGCGGCTGCTGGTTGGGATCGTTCTGGTCGGCCATCGGCTGGATTCCTTTCTGCCGTCACAATGTAGGACAGCGCGAATGAATGGCAAGATAATGGTGCCCCCGCGCGAGGATGCCGTTTTTCGAAACCGCGATTGCGGTTTTTGGAAACGGCGCGGCGGGCTTCATTGCGGCCCGTAGGCGGACAGGAAGACATCGACCGCGCGCTCGATCCGGTGGCGGTCCTGCCCGCCCGGCAGGGCCGCGCCGAAACGCCGTTCGAGGTCGCCCATGCCCTTGCACATCGAGACGAACTGTTCCGCCGCGATCGCCGGATCCTCGATCCGGAGCTCGCCCGCCGCAGCGGCGTGTTCGAGATAGGCGGAAAAAGCGTCCCTCATCCGCCGCGGCCCCGCCAGCAAGAAGGCGCGCCCGATCTCGGGGTCGGTCTCGGTCTCGGCGGCGATGCGGCGTTCGAACTGGATCATCTCGGGGCGGGAAAGGAAGGCGACGATCGCCTCGCCGATCGCGACCAGCCGTTCGCGGATCGTCCCGACCTCGCCGCCCGCATCGCGGATCGGCAGATGCTCGCGCATGTTGTCGCATTCGCTGTGCACCGCCGCGGTGAACAGGGCTCGCTTGTCGCCGAAATGGTTGTAGACGGTGACCTTGGACACCCCCGCCTCGGCGGCGACCTGCTCGATCGAGGTCGCGGCGAACCCGTTGCGGAAGAAGCTCCGCGTCGCCGCCTCGAGGATGGCCGCGCGCTTCGCCCGGTCCGAAGGGCGGCCGGGCCTTCGCGGAGCGGCCGAGGCGCGGACGGTTGACAAAATGAACGGCTCCGTTCAATTAAACGAGACCGTTCAGTAATGTCGCGAATCGCCCCACGGCGCAACCCCGTCCCGGACCGAAGGTTCCCCCGATGCTCTGGATCGCCATCCGAATGCTCACCGGCGACGCGCAGAAATTCTACGGCCTGCTGTTCGGCATCGCCTTTTCCACCTTGCTCATCACCCAGCAGCTGACGATCTTCTCCAACCTCATCGAACGCGGGGCGAGCGGGGTCTTCAACGCGCCCGAGGCGGAGATCTGGGTGATGGACCCGGTCAGCCGCACGACCGAGGTTCATTACGCCATGCCCTCGACCGCGCTCGACGAGGTGCGTTCGGTCGAGGGGGTCGAATGGGCCGTGCCGCACCTGCGCGCCCCGGCCTCGGTCCGCACGCGCGAGGGCGATCTGGAAGGGGTGCAGATGATCGGGGTCGACGATGCGACCCTGATCGGCCTGCCGGCGCGGCTGAAGGAAGGGGACAAGCGCATCCTCTACCAGCCCGACAGCGTGCTGATCGACGATTTCGGCGTGTTCAACCTGTTCGGCCCGGGCGAATCGGCGATCGGCGCGCGGCTCGAACTCAACGACCAGCGCGCCGTGATCCGGGGCGTGACCGACGCGATCCCGACCTTCACCAGCCAGGTCACCCTCTACACCACCTACAGCCGGGCGCTGAATTACGTGCCGGGCACGCGCAACCGCCTGACCTTCGTCCTCGCCGGGGCGAGCGAGGGCGAGACGCCGCAGGCGGTCGCCGCGCGGATCGAGCGACAGACCGGCCTGAAGGCGCTGACCCGGCCGCAATTCGCGCAGAACGGGATCGACTTCATCGTCGAGAACACCGGCATCCCGCTCAATTTCGGGATCACCGTGGCGCTCGGCTTCATCGTCGGGGTGGCGATCGTGGGCCTGACCTTCAGCCTCTTCATCCGCGACAACATCAAGCAGTTCGGCGCATTGAAGGCGATCGGCGTCACCAACGGCAAGATCGTGCGGATGGTCGCCGCGCAGGCGGCGATGGTCGGCTCGATCGGCTATGCCCTCGGCGTGGTCGGCACCGTCCTGTTCATCTGGAGCTTTTCCGGCAATCCCACGTTCAAGGGCTTCTATATCCCCTGGCAGGTCCCGCTCGTCAGCCTGGTCGCGGTCGTGCTGATCCTCGCGCTGACGGGCTGGATCGGCCTGCGCTCCGTCCTCAGGACCGAACCGGCGGCGGTGTTCCGGTGAAGCCGCCCTCCCCCGCACCCGCACCCTCGCCCTCCGTCGAACCGCGCGAAGCGGCGATCAGCGCGCGCGGCATCACGCGCGATTTCGAGACCGGACAGACCACCATCCGCGTGCTCCACGGGATCGACACCGACATCCGCTCGGGCGAGATGACCTATGTCGTGGGCGAAAGCGGGTCGGGCAAGACGACGCTCATTTCGATCATGTGCGGCATCCTCTTCCCCACCGAGGGCGAGGTGAAGGTGTTCGGGACCGACATCTACGCCCTGTCCGATACCGAACTGGTCAGTTTCCGCCTCGCCAACATCGGCTTCATCTTCCAGCAGTACAACCTCATTCCCTCGATCGACGTCGCCGCCAACGCGGCCGTCCCGCTGATCGCGGGCGGCATGGCCGTGGCCGAGGCGCGCGAACGGGCCAAGGTCCTGCTCGACAAGCTCGCCATCGCCGACCAGGCCGACAAGCTGCCGAGCCAGCTTTCGGGCGGCCAGCAACAGCGCGTCGCGATCGCCCGTGCGCTGGTCCACGAACCGCGCCTCGTCGTCTGCGACGAGCCTACCGCCGCGCTCGACGCGCGTTCGGGCCGACGGGTGATGGACCTCCTGCGCGAAGTCGCCGTCGCCCCGGACCGCGCCTGCATCATAGTCACCCACGACAACCGCATCTTCGACCTCGCCGACCGCATCCTCGTGCTCGAGGACGGGCGCGTCATCCACGATGGCGCCGAGATGCCCGAGGACAATTGATGCCCCGCCGCCTTTCCCCCTTCCCCCTGCGCCGAGGAATGCATGGCCCTTCTCCCCGCTGACGTCAGCTTCTCGCGCCAGGTGCTGCCGGTGATCGCGCTCATCGGCATCCTCCTGGCCGCGGTCTACATCGCCGCGATCCTCCCCGACCGCGCCACCAGCGAGCCCGCCGAACAGCCGCCCAAGCCGTCCGGCGCGCTGGCCGGTGCGGCGCGCGTCGCGGGCACCGGGCTGGTCGAACCGGCAAGCGAGATCATCGACATCGGCTCGGCGCTGTCGGGCCTCGTCACCCGGGTGCAGGTCGAACCGGGCGACCGCGTTGCGGAAGGCGACGTGCTTTTCGCGGTCGATCCGCGCGCCGCGCGCGCCCAGCTGGGCGAGGCCGAAGCCGCGATCCGCGAGGGGCGCGCCGCGATCGCCGAGGCCACGGCGGCAAGGGCGACCGCGCGCGAGCAGCTCGCGCTCTACGACGAGATCGCGGACCCGGCCGCCGTCAGCCGCTCCGAGGTGATCCGCGTCAAGGGGGAGGAAGTCGCCGCCGCGAGCCGGCTCGAGCTCGCCCGCGCCCGGCTCGCCGCGGCCGAGGCGCGCGCGGCGAGCGTGCGCACCGAACTCGACCGCCTGACCGTGCGCGCGCCGATCGCGGGCGAGATACTCGCGGTCAATATCCGGCCGGGCGAATTCGTCGCCACGCAGGGCGGCGGGTCCAGTGCGCCCTTCATCCAGATGGGCCGGACCGATCCGCTCCACGTCCGGGTCGACGTGGACGAGAACGAGGCCGCCCGGGTCAGGCTCGGCGCGCCCGCGCTGGTCTCGCCGCGGGGCGCCGCGGATATCCAGGTCCGGGCGAACTTCATCCGCGCCGAACCGCAGGTCGTGCCCAAGCGCCAGCTGACCAACAGCGCGGCCGAGCGGGTCGACGTGCGCGTGCTCCAGCTGATCTACGCCCTGCCCTCCGACGCGGGCGAACGCGGACCCTTCCGGGTCGGCCAGCAGGTCGATGCCTTCATCCCGGCGACCGGCGAACACAAGGCGGGCGGGCGCGAATGACGCCGCGCTTCGCCCTGCGCCGCCGCGCGAGGATGGCGCTCGCGGCCATGCTGCCGCTGTCGCTCGGTGCCTGCGGGCTGAAACCCGCGCCCGAGGTCGCGACCCCGCCGCCCGAGCTTCCCGGCGCCTTCTTCCACGCCCCCGAAGCCGGGCCGGGCGCATCGGTCGCCGCCCTGCTGCCGCGCGAGGACCCGGCCTTCCGCGCACTGGCCGACAAGGCCGTGGCAGGCGCGCCGTCGCTGGCCGAGGCGCTCGCGCGGGTCGATGCCGCGCGCGGCCGGGCGGAGCGCGCCGGGGCGGAACGCCTGCCCGACGTCACCGCCGATGCGAGCCTGCGCGAACAGCGCATCAACCCCGCGCAGTTCGGCGACGCGGGGGCGAGCGGACTGATCCCGCGCAACCTCACCCAGTACGGCGCCAACGTCGCGGCGAGCTGGGACCCCGACATCTTCGGCCAGCTGCGCGCGCAGGAACGCGCCGCGATCGCCCGGATCGACGCGGCGAGCGCGCAGGCCGCGGCGGTCCGCAACGCGCTGCTGGCCGAGATCGCGGCGAGCGTGATCGACTGGCGCACGCTCGATGCCCGCGCCGCCGCGCTCGAGGCGGACGAAGCGGCGGCCAAACGCCTCGCCGCTCTGGCCGCGACCCGGGAGGAGGCGGGCCTGGCGCCCGGGTTCGACCGGGTCCGCGCCGAGGCCCAGGCGAGCGCCTCGGCCTCGCGCCTCGTCGGGCTCGAAAGCGAGCGGGTGCGGATCGTCGGGCGGCTGGTGACGCTCACCGGGCTCGCCGCGGGGGAGGTGCGCGCCCTGCTCGCCGCCGCCGCCACGCCGCCTGTCGCCGAGCCGCCCGCCGCGGCCGCGCTGCCCTCGCTGCTGCTCGCAAACCGGCCCGACGTGCTCGCCGCCGCGGCCGAGCTCGCCGCGACCGACGCCGATCTCGCGGCCGCCTCGCGCGCGCGCTTCCCGCGGCTGACGCTGTCGGGGGTGATCGGCCTGCTCGCCTTCGACCCGGAGGACCTGTTCGACACCGATTCCATCGTCGGCAACCTCACCGCGGGGGTTGCCGGGCCGCTGCTCGATTTCGGGCGGATCGAGGCCGGGATCGACACCGCCGCCGCCGGCAAACGCGCCGCCTTCGCCGCCTATCGCGGCGCGGTGTTCGAGGCGCTGGGCGATGCCGAGGCCGCCTATGGCCTGATCGCGGCGAGCGATGCCGAGGCGCGGCAGGCGATCCGCGAACGCGACGCCCTGCAACGCGCCGCGAGGATCGCCGATGCGCGTTACCGCGCGGGGCTCGCCGATTTCCTCACCGTGCTCGAGGCGCGCCGCGCCGCCGATGCCAGCGGCGAACGCGCGGCGGCCGCGCTCGGGCGGGCGCGGCGGGCACGGATCGGGCTGTGGCAGGCGCTGGGCGGCGATCCGCCCGCGCCCCGGGCAGAGGCATCGCAAAACGGACGCACCGCCGCCGCGCCGTAGCGCCGCATAGCCCCGCGGGCGCGGATCGGCACGGAAGGCGCGAAACCGCGGCCGTTATCCGCCGCGATCAGTCCCCCGAAGGCGCCCGCTGGAGCAACGCCGTGCGCTCGCAGCGGCACACGACCTCGCCGCGCTGGTTCATCATTTCGTGAACGAAGGTGACGATCCCCGCCTCGGGCCGCGACTTGCTTTCGCGCAATTCCTTCACCTCGGTCACCGCGTGGAGCGTGTCGCCGATGAAGACCGGCCTGGGCGTCACGACATCGGTGAAGCCGAGATTGGCGACGAGCGTGCCCAGTGTCGTCTCGCCCACCGACAGGCCGACCAGCAGGCTGAAGGTGAAGGTCGAATTGACGAGGATCTGCCCGAACCCGCTCGCCTTCGCCGCCTCCGCATCGAGGTGGAGCGGCTGCGGGTTGTGGGTCATGGTCGAGAACAGGAGGTTGTCGGTCTCGGTCACGGTGCGGCGGATCGGGTGCTCGATCCGGTCGCCGACCTGCCATTCGTCGAAATACCGGCCCGCCATGCCTATCCTTCCGCGGTCCAGCGTGCGACCACCTCCGCCCCGTCGCCGGCGCTCGAACGGACCGCTCCCGGGGTGCGGCTGAAGCGCGGCGCGGGGGCGGTGTGCCATTCGCCGTCATGTTCGACGAAGGCCCCGCGCGCCTTCATGTGGGGATGGTCGCGCGCCTCCTCGAGGTCGAGGACAGGGGCGAAGCAGGCGTCCGATCCTTCGAGGATTTCGCACCATTCGTCGCGGGTCCTGGTGGCGAAGAGCGCCGCGAGTCCTTCCGCGTTCTCCTCCCACTTCGACACGTCCATCTGCCCCTCGGCCAGTTCCGCCGGGGCGCCCGTCTTCGCCAGCATCTCGGCGTAGAACTGCGGTTCGATCGAACCGAGCGAGATCTCCTTGCCGTCGGCGCAGGTGAAGCAGCGGTAGAAATGCGCCGCCCCGCCGAGCATCCCCCGGCCGCGTTCGGTGGTGACGAAAGGCCGCCCGCGCACCCCGAAGAAGAAGCTCATCAGGCTGGTCGCCCCGTCGACGATCGCGGCATCGACCACCTGCCCCATGCCCGATCTTTCGCGTTCGTAGAGCGCGGCCACGATCCCGAAGGCGCAGTACATCGAGCCCCCGCCGAAATCGCCGACGAGGTTCTGCGGCGGGACCGGCGGCTCGCCCGCCTTGCCGACCGCCGAGAGCGCGCCGGTCAGGGCGATGTAATTGATGTCGTGCCCCGCCGCGTGGGCAAGCGGTCCGTCCTGTCCCCACCCGGTCATGCGGGCATAGACAAGCCGTTCGTTCGCGGAGAGGAGCTCATCCGGACCGAGGCCGAGGCGTTCCATCACGCCGGGGCGGAAACCCTCGATCAGCACGTCGGCCCGCGCGGCGGCATCGCGGCAGAAGGCCTTGCCCTCCTCGCTCTTGAGATCGATCGCCACGCGGTGCCGGGCGCGCTCCACCACCGGGTTCGACACCGCGCTCCCCGGGCGTTCGATCCGCACCACCTCGGCGCCGAGATCGGCCAGCAGCATGGCGACGTGCGGACCCGGACCGATCCCGCTGAACTCGATGACCTTCAGGCCGGAAAGCGGCCCCGCGGCGTTCTCCATCGGGCAATTCTCCCTTTTCCCCTCGCTCCGGCGCCTCTCTGGCGCGCAGTCGGGCCTGTGGCAAGACCCCGCTTGCCCGATCGGGCGCGCCCCGGCCGGGCCGCTCGCTTGTGCATTGCACCATGCCGGGCCTGTTGCTACGCGCCGGTCGCATACCCGGTACGCTCGCGTATCGGGTGGGGTCGCGTTTCGGGGGGGACGTCTTGAAAGTAGCAATCTTCGGGCTCGGCTATGTCGGCTCCACCGCCGCGGGTTGCATTGCCAGCCAGGGCCACACGGTCATCGGGGTCGATGTCAGCGCGGCCAAGGTCGAGACGCTCAATGCGGGCCGCGCACCGGTCTACGAGCCGGGCCTTGAAGAGCTGATCGCCGCGGCCCATGCCGACGGGCGCATCTCGGCGGTTGCCACGCTCACCGACGAACTCGACGATTGCGACCTCGCCGTGGTCTGCGTCGGCACGCCCTCGGGCGTCGATGGCGCCCACAACATGAGCTACATCGCGCAGGTCACGCGTTCGATCGCGACCGCGCTGAAACCGGACCGCACGAAGCCCCTGACGCTCGCCTATCGATCGACCATGCGGCCCGGTTCGTGCGAGAACATCATCTGGCCGATCCTCGAAAGCCACCTCGGCGATGCGGCGGCGAGCGCGGTCGAGCTCGTCTACAATCCCGAATTCCTGCGCGAGGCGAGCGCGATCGAGGATTATTTCCACCCGCCCAAGATCGTCATCGGCACGCTCGGCGGGAAACCCTCGGCCACCATGGCGAAGCTGCACGAGGGAATCGAGGCCCCGGTGTTCGAGGTCGGCCTGCGCGAGGCCGAGATCACCAAGTTCGTCGACAATTCCTGGCACGCGGTGAAGGTCGCCTTCGCCAACGAGATCGGCCGGGTGTGCCAGAATCTCGGCATCTCGGCAAAGACGGTGCACGAGATCTTCGTCAGCGACACCAAGCTCAACATCTCGCCCCATTACACCCGCCCGGGCGGCGCGTTCGGCGGGTCGTGCCTGCCCAAGGATGTGCGCGCGCTGCAATACATCGCCGCCGACACCGGATCGGCGACCCATCTGGTCGATTCCCTCCTGCGCTCGAACGAGGCGCACAAGCACCACCAGTTCGTGAAGGCGACCGAGGGGCTCGCGCCGGGGGCGAAGGTGCTGCTGGTCGGCCTCGCCTTCAAGGCCGAGACCGACGATCTCAGGGAAAGCCCGGCGGTCGACATGGCGAGAAAGCTGCTCGAGGCGGGCTATGACCTCGACGTCTACGATCCCCACATCGCACCCGAAAACCTCGTCGGGCAGAACCTCGGCTATGCCTATTCGCTGCTGCCGCAGATCGACGACCTGCTGGTGGCGAAGGAAGAGGCGGAGCGGCGCGACTATGCGGTGATCGTGGCGACCAACCGGCTGGTCGGGGACCTAGCGCTCGGCGCGGGCACCAGGATCGTCGACATCAGCGTGATCGCGTGAGCACCGCCGAGGAAGGCATCCCCGCGGTCATCGAAGGCGAGCCGCTGAAGGGGCGGCACGTCCTCATCGTGGTCGAGAACCTGCCCCTGCCCTTCGATCGGCGGGTCTGGCAGGAGGCGCGCACGCTCAAGGCGGCGGGCGCGCAGGTTTCGATCATCTGCCCGACCGGCAAGGGCCACGAGGCGCGGTTCGAGGAGATCGAGGGGATAGCGATCCACCGCCACCCCCTCCCGCTCGAGGCATCGGGCGCGCTCGGCTTCCTCGCCGAATACGGCGCGGCGCTGTTCTGGGAGACGGTGCTGGCCTGGAAGATCCACCTCGGGCGCCGGATCGACGTGATCCAGGGCTGCAACCCGCCCGACCTCATCTTTCTTGTCGCCCTGCCGTTCAAGGCGCTGGGCGTACGCTACATCTTCGACCATCACGACATCAATCCCGAGCTCTACGAAGCCAAGTTCGACAGGCGCGGGTTCTTCTGGCGGCTCATGGTCCTGTTCGAGAAGCTGACCTTCAGGGCCGCCGACGTCTCGATCGCGACGAACGAAAGCTACCGGAAGATCGCGATCGAGCGCGGCGGGATGGCGCCTGACAGGGTCCATGTCGTGCGCTCGGGCCCCGACCTCTCGCGATTGAAGCGGGTCGCGCCGGTCCCCACGTGGAAGAACGGGCGCGCGCACATGGTCGGCTATGTCGGCGTGATGGGCGAGCAGGAGGGGATCGACCTCCTGATCGACGCGGTCGATCACATCGTGCGCGGCAGGGGCCGCGAGGACGTGCAGTTCGTGCTGGTCGGCGGCGGGCCTGCCCTGGCCGACCTTCAGGCCCTGAGCGAAAGCCGCGGACTGTCGGACTACGTCACCTTCACCGGCCGCGCGCCCGACAAGGACCTGTTCGAGGTGCTCTCGACCATGGATCTGGGCGTCAACCCCGATCGCGTCAACGCGATGAACGACAAGTCGACCATGAACAAGATCATGGAATACATGAGCCTGGCGAAAGCGATCGTCCAGTTCGACGTGACCGAGGGGCGGTTCTCGGCGCAGGAAGCCTCGCTTTATGCCGCGCCCAACGACGCGCGCGACATGGCGGAGAAGATCCTCGAACTCGTCGACGACCCCGCCCGGCGCGAGGAGATGGGCCGGCTTGGCCGGCGCCGGGTGGTCGAGGAGTTGAACTGGCAGCACCAGATCGCCCCGCTGCTCGCCGCCTATCGCCAGGCGCTGGAGGGCTGACAGCGCGGGAGCGGTGCTGGCCAGGATACCCCCGAATGGCTTCCATCGCCCCCCGCGACGCGCCGGTCCGCCCGCGCTCGCGATGGTGAAAGACGCGGTTAGCCTAACGCGATTTTAAGCCCTCCGGGTGCATTGCCGCCGCGCGATACGAAAGCGACGGACCGATGAACGCACCCTTCGAAGCAGCAAGTGCCCTCGCCCCCGATGCGACGCGCGAGGCGACGCCCGAACACGAGGTCGCCGTGATCGGGCTGGGCTATATCGGCCTTCCGACCGCCGCCGTGCTCGCCAGCCACGGCTGGAGCGTGTGCGGGGTCGATGTCTCGCCCCACGTGGTGGAAACCGTCAACGCCGGCGGGGTCCATATCGAGGAGCGCGATCTCGACGGGCTCGTGCGCAGCGCGACCAAGGCCCGGCTGCTCGTCGCCTCGACCGAGGTGCCGACCGCGCATTTCTACATGATCGCGGTGCCCACCCCGCTGGGGCCCGGCAACACGCCCGACATTTCCTTCGTCGAAGCCGCCGCGCGGGCGATCGCGCCGAAGATCCTGCCGGGTGCCTGCGTCATCGTCGAAAGCACCTCGCCCATCGGCACCACCGAACGGGTCGCCGAGCTCATCGCCGAGGTCCGCCCCGACCTCGCCGTGCCGCGCTTCGGCGACGAGGACGCCGGCGACATCGCGCTCGCCTATTGCCCGGAGCGCGTGCTGCCGGGCAGGATCGTGACCGAACTGGTCTACAACGACCGCGTGATCGGCGGCGTCACCCCGGCCTGCGCGGCCCGGGCGGCGGCGCTCTACCACAGCTTCGTCAAGGGCGACTGCCTCGTCACCAATGCCCGCATCGCCGAGACGGTCAAGCTGGTCGAGAACAGCTTTCGCGACGTCAACATCGCCTTCGCCAACGAATTGTCGATGATCGCCGATGCCATGGAAATCGACGTGTGGGAGGTGATCCGCCTCGCCAACCGCCATCCGCGCGTCCACATCCTCCAGCCGGGGCCGGGCGTTGGCGGCCACTGCATCGCGGTCGATCCCTGGTTCATCGTCGCCGGCGCGCCCGAAACAGCCCGGCTGATCCGCACCGCGCGCGAAGTGAACGACCGCAAGGCCGTCTACACAGAGGAGAAGATCCGCGCCCTGCTCGCCGCCGCGCCGGGCGGCAAGGTCGCGCTGCTCGGCCTCGCGTTCAAGCCCGACATCGACGATTTCCGCGAAAGCCCCGCGCTCGAGATCGCCTCCGCCCTCGCCCGCGACCTGGGCGAGCGCGTGATGGTGGTCGAACCCTTCACCGACGACCTGCCCGGCGAACTCGCGGGGACCGGCGCAAGCCTCGCGACGCTTGACGCGGCGCTGAGGGAAGCGGAAGTGGTGGTGGTGCTCGTCGATCACACCGCCTTCCGACATCTTTCGCCCGGCGATCTGGCGGGCCGGATCGTCTACGACACCAGGGGCATGCTCACGCGATGAGCGGCGCCCGGTCCCGGCCCCGCATCCTCGTCACCTTCGGGACCCGGCCCGAAGCGATCAAGATGTTCCCGGTCGTCAATGCCCTCGCCCGGACCGGCCGGTTCGACGTGCGCGTCGCGGTGACGGCGCAGCACCGCGAAATGCTCGACCAAGTGCTCGCGATCGCCGGGATCGAACCCGACATCGACCTCGACCTGATGGAGCCGGGCCAGAGCCTCGACGATCTCGCGGCGCGCATCCTGACCCGTTTCGGCGAAGCGCTCGACGCGCAGAAACCCGACCGCGTGCTGGTCCACGGCGACACGCTGACGACGATGATGGCGACGCTCGCCTGCTATTTCCGGCGCATTCCCGTGGGCCATGTCGAGGCGGGCCTGAGGAGCGGAGACATCTATGCGCCCTGGCCCGAGGAGGTGAACCGCAAGGTCACCGGGGCGATCGCGGACCTCCACTTCGCCCCGACCGAAGCGGCCGCGGCCGCGCTGCGCGCCGAAAACGTCGCACCGGCCGCGATCCACGTGACCGGGAACACCGTCATCGACGCCCTGTTCGCCGCCCGCGCGAAGCTCGCCGCGGATCGCTCGCTCGCCCCGCAACTGGCGCAGTTGCGGACGCGGTTCGCGGGCCGCCGGATCGTCGCCGTCACCGCCCACCGGCGCGAGAATTTCGGAGCGGGGATGGAACGCATCGCCGCGGCGCTCGTGCGCCTCGCCGCGCGCGAGGATGTCGCGGTCATCTATCCCGTCCACCCCAACCCGAACGTGACCGGGGTGATGCGGCCCGCTCTGTCCGGCATCTGCAACATCGCGCTGATCGAACCGCTCGACTATCTCGGCTTCGTCGCGATGATGGAGGCGAGCGACCTCGTGCTGACGGATTCGGGCGGCGTGCAGGAAGAGGCGCCGAGCCTCGGCAAGCCGGTGCTGGTGATGCGCGAGACGACCGAACGGCCCGAAGGCGTCGCGGCGGGGACCGCGCGGCTGGTCGGGACCGACACCGGCCGGATCGTTGCCGAGACGACGCGGCTGCTCGATGATCCCGCCGCCTACGAGGCCATGGCGAAGGCCCACAATCCCTATGGCGACGGGACGGCTGCGGTCCGGATCGCCGGTATCGTGGCCGCGGCGCATCCCGGCAGCCGGGACCTGGCTGCGGACGCCGTCGCGGTTACGGTCGCCGCGTCACGATGAGCGTGTAGAACACCGCCGCGGCCAGCGCCGCGAAGGTCGCGCCGAGGTCGCCGATCCAGTTGAGCTTGAGCGGGCCGAACAGCAATCTGTCCGTGGCGTGCAGCGAAATCACGCGCAGGCCCACCAGCAGCGTCAGGAAAACGCCGGCGGCCAGCGCGGCGCCCACCGCCCGGTCGCGGCGTCCGCGCAGCCGGCTCGCCGCACGGCGCGCCCCGAGGAACGCGGCGGCGGCCGCGAAGAGCAGGACGGCGGCGACGAAGAGGCCCTGGACCGACCGCCTCTGGTTCACCATCTCTTGCTCGACCAGGAAGGCGCGCAGTTCGCCGCGCAGGAATTCCTCGACGGTGAACACGCGCAGCAGGACCAAAGCGGCGAACAGCACCGCAAGGCCGAGCCATGCCGCGAGGTGCCAGGATCGTTGCCGGCGTGCACGGGCCGCGAAGGCCGCCACCAGGCTTGCAGCGATGACGATGGCATAGAGCGCGCTGGCCGCCAGGCTGAGCATCGTCGGTCCGGGCTGCATGGGCGGACTGCTTTCCCCTTCCAGAGCCGAAACGCGGCGCGTCCCGTTGCATAACGGCTCCGCTCCGCCACGCAACCGGCCATCCTGCACGCGCCACACGAATCCGCCCCCTCGCAAGGCGCGGAAAGCCGCGACTTTCGGGGATGGCCCGCGCGCGCCCAGGCCGTTGCGCTTTGCACCCGCCCGGTCTAAGCCCGAGCATTGCAAAGCTCGGGGGGAGTCAATGGTTGCAAACGGGGCAGCGACAAGGATCTTGCTCGGCGTCGGTGCCGCGATCGCGGTGTCCGGCTGCGCTTCGAGTCCGGAGCCCATCATCGGCCCGGCCGTGACCCAGTCCCGCGCGGACCTGGGGCAGGCGGACTTCACGTTCCGCCGCGCCGACACCTATGGCCTGCGCCCCTCCGACAGGATTTCCGTGAACGTCTTTCGCGAACCCGACCTGTCGATCGAGGAAGTGATGATCGGGGTCGACGGCAGCGTGTCGCTGCCGATGCTCGGGTCGATCCCGGCGGCGGGAATGACGCCGCGCCAGTTCGAGCAGGACGTGGCGCGCCGTCTCGCGGCGGCGGGCCTGAAATCGCCCATGGTCAGCGTCAACATCTCCGACTACGCCTCGCATCTCGTCACGGTCGAAGGCGCGGTCGAGGAACCGGGCGTCTACACCTTCCAGCCGGGGGCTCGGCTTTCGGCGGCCATTGCCCTCGCACAAGGGCCCAAGCGCACCGCCAAGACCGAACAGGTCGCGGTTTTCCGGGAAAGCGCGGAGGGGATCATGGTCGCCAAGTTCGATTACCAGCAGGTCAGGCAGGGCACGATGCTCGATCCGGTGCTGGAGCCGGGCGACCGCGTGGTGATGGGGACCGACGGCCTGTCGCTGTTCTGGGAAGACCTCCTCAAGGCCCTGCCGGCCTTCGGTGTCTTCGCCGTGGCAGGCCTCAACAACAATTGACCTGATGAACGAACCCTCCCCCGCCCCGAAATCCGCCGGTTCGATGGGCCGGGAATTGTGGACCGACGCCTATCTTCCGGTCGAATACGCGCCGCGGGAGAGCCGGCCGCAACCCGTCTTCGACACGGGATGGCTGCGCGGCGCGCTCTTCCGCCAGCGGTGGCTGATCGGCGGGACACTCGCGGCGGCGCTCCTGCTCGGCTTCGTCGCCACCCTGCTGATGACCCCGATCTACAAGGCGACCGCATCGGTCCGGGTATCGCCCTGGGGCAACATGATCGTCGAAGGGCAGGAGCTGCAGACGCCGCTCATGTCAGCGAGCGAGATCGACAACTTCCTGTCGACGCAGGTCGAAGTGGTCGAAAGCCGGAGCATGGCGGAAATCGTCGCGGCGGCGCTCGAACCGTCCACGATAGCGACCCTCCTCGGGGCGGAGATAGATCGCGAACGGCCCGCGGGTGCCGACGATGAAGAATGGGCAAGGGAAAAGGCCCGTCTCGCCGGGGAAGTGCTGCACGCCGGCATATCGGCCGACATCCCGACCGCGGCGATGATCCTCACCATTTCGTACAATTCGGACGATCCGGTGCTGGCGGCGCAAATCGTCAACCAGTATCTCGAAGCATTCGCGCAGGCCGACACGCGCCGGAACCTCGACAGCAACGCCTATGCGCGCGAATACCTGCTCGAACAGATCGACCTCGTCCGCCAGAGACTGCGCGAGGCCGAAAGGTCGGCCAACATCTATGCCCGGAACGCCGGGATCATCGCGCAATCCGCCGGCGAGGAAGGCGAAGGCGGCGCGACGGTCACGACCTCGAACCTCGCGCGGATCAACGAAACCGCCGCCGACGCCCGCGCCCGCAGGATCTCGGCCGAGCAGAAATGGCAGGCGGTCCGCGATCTCGATCCCCTGAGGGTGCCGGAAGTCCAGGCCAGCGCCGCAGTCCAGAGCCTGCTCGGCGAACGGGCGAAGCTCAACGGGGAACTGTCGGTGCTGCGCCAGCGCTACGACGACCAGTATCCGGTGATCGCCGACATCAAGTCCCGGATCGCGCTGCTCGACGAGGAAATCGACCGTGCGGCGCGGGATATCAAGGATTCGATCCGCAGCGAATACGACATCGCCCGGAGACAGGAAGCCGCGCTCCGGGCAGAGCTGAATGCCGTGACCGAGGATGCGCTAATCGAGCAGGACGAGACGATCAGGTACGACGAGTTGCAGCGCGAGGCGAGCTCGCTGAGGATGCAGCTCAATGCCCTGCTCGAGCGCTACAACTCGCTCACCACCGCCGCGAACGTCCAGAGCGGGTCGATCACCCCGCTTGATCGGGCAACGGTCCCGACGGAGGCGGTTTCGCCGAGCATGTTCCGCAACATGCTGATCGCACTCGTCCTCGGGGCAGGTTTCGCAGGCGGTCTTGCGCTGGTGCGGGAAATCTTCGTGGACCAGCTGCGGCGCCCCGAAGACGTGGAGGAACGCCTCGGCCTCACCTTGCTCGGCATGACGCCCCACGTCCGGAACGAGGAGCTCGAAAACCAGGGCTCCGACAATTTCAGCAGCCTGAAGGAATCCTATTCCTCGATCCGCTCGGCGCTCGATTACACGATCGGCCGCGACGGCGCAGTCGTCCAGCTCACCAGCAGCCAGCCGAGCGAAGGCAAGTCGACGACCTCGCTGATCCTCGCGGAACTCTTCGCGCGCATGGGGCGCAAGACCCTGCTCATCGAAGCGGACCTGCGCCGGCCTTCGATCCACTCGCTGATCGGCATCGGGAGACCCGAAATCGGCCTGACCGAGGTCCTGCTCGGGCGGGCCAGCTTCGACGACGCCAAGGTCGATCACGTCCACACCAACCTCACCATCCTTCCTGTCGGGCAGGTTCCGCCAGATCCCGTCGTCCTGCTCTCCTCGGGCCACATGCAGGGCCTGATCGAGAACGTGCGGAACGAATATTCGGTGGTGATCATCGACACGAGCCCGGTGCTCGGCCTTGCAGACGCTCCAGAAATAGCCCGGCTCGTCGACCTGACGGTGTTCGTGGTGGAAGCCAACCGCACCAGCCTCGGCCAGGCCCGCTCGGCCGTCGGCCGGCTGCAGAAGGTCGGCGCCCGCATCGCAGGCGCGGTGCTCACCAAGTACAAGCCGCTCGAAGCCGGGGTGGATTACAGCTACAAGGAATATTACCGGTACGGGCGTGACGGCTGAGACACCCGGCAAAGCCATAGGGGCCGGGCGAGAAAGCGGGTTCGGGTTCTCCATCGACCGGCAGACCCGCTCGAAACCGGTCGTCCTTCATGTCTCGGGCGACTTTCCCGATCCGCTGGAGCCGGCGAAAACCCCTGTCATCAAGACGCTTCTCGACCTGACGGAAGGCGATTTCGAGCACCGGGTCCTGTCGATCAACCGATCCGCTCCGAGCTTCGGCGACCTCATCGGCGGGCGCGCAGCGGGGATCGCTGCGGAGCCTTTCGAATACGGGCTTGCCGCGCGCTATAAGGCGCCGCCGCGCGGGCTCCTTCACCGAACCGGGCTGCATCGGCTCGGCGACTGGCTGGCGGACCGGCTGGAAGACGAGGCCATCCGTCCGGACCTGCTGGTGGCGCACAAGCTGTCGATAGAGGGTATCGCCGTGCATCGCGCCGCCGCGCGGCTCGGCATTCCCTATGCCGTCTCGATCCAGGGCGATACCGATCTCAAGATCCTGGGGATCCGGCGCGACCTTGCCGGGGAGTTTCGGAAGATCATCGCCAAGGCCCGCATGATCTTTCCGTTCGCGCCCTGGGCATGGGACGCGGTCCGCTCAAGGCTGGGCATCGCCGAAAGGCCGGTCGTGATCCTGCCCTGCCCGACCGATCTCGACGACCCGCTGCCCCCGCGAAAGGGCGAGGACGGACCACTCACGGCCTTTCACCTCAGGAACCACCGGCGCAAGAATCTCCCAGGCCTCGCCCGTGCGATGAGCGCGCTCGGGAAGCAGGGGTTTGCGGAACCGCTGACGGTGCTCGGCGGAGGGGACGCCGCCACGCGCGCGGCGTGCGAACGGGTGATCGGCGATGCGCCGGTCGTCCTGGCAGGCCCCGCCGATCGCGCCACGCTCCGCGCGAAGATGAACCGCGCCAAGGTCTTCGTCCTTCCCTCGCTGCGCGAAAGCTTCGGTCTCGTCTTCATCGAAGCCCTCTTCGCGGGCCTCCCGATCATCTATCCGCGCGGAGCCGGGGTCGACGGCTTCTTCGATGATGCGCCCTTCGCACTCGCAGTGGACGCGCGGGACCCGCGCTCGATCGCGCGGGCGATAGGCCGGGCGATCGAGCGGGAATCCGAAATGAAGGCGGCGCTCGCCGATTGGCAGGCCTCGGACCACGCGCAGACCTTCAGACGGCCGGCGATCGGCAGCGCCTTCCGCGAAGGCCTCATGGCTGCCTGTGCAAACGATCGGGCCTAGGCGGGGCGGCCGGCTTCATTCCCCGCCTGAGACTTCAGGTATCCGGCGCGTTCCGACGACTTTTGCCGGCACGCCCGCCGCGATCGCGAAACTCGGTATGTCACTCGTCACGACCGCCCCCGCGGCGATCACGGCACCCGCGCCGATCTTCACGCCCGGCAGCACGATGACGCGCGCGCCCAGCCAGGCATCGTCGCCGATCTCGACGTCGCGCTCGTCCATCAGTTGGCGCGTCACGGGCGCCCCGTCGTTGAAGCGGTAATTGGCGGCGGTGACGATGACTTCGGGACCGAACAGCACGTCGTCGCCGATGACGATGCGCCCCCGGCAAGGCCCCGCCCAGAGGAAGCATCGCGATCCGATGCTGACCCGTTCTCCGATGACGATGTTCTGCGGCTCGCTGAAATTGACGTCGGGAGTGATGCCGAGCGGCTTGCCCATCCGGATCTGCCGGAGCGGGGCGACGTGGGAATAGTTGTAGTAATTGACGATCTTCACGAGATGCAGCCAGGCCCGCGGGTCGAGCAGCGACAGCACCAGCCGCAGCGCCCGGCGTGACCTCGTGGTCGCCTTCTTGGGCACCGGCGCGCGCTCCGCCATCATTCGTAACCCGGCAGCCATTCGCCCCGCCGCTCCCAGACGGACCGCCAGGGTCCGGGCGCACCGGCCGCGCCTTTCGAAAATCGCGACAGCGAACCTTCGACGGTCTTGCGATTGAGCACCCACACGAGGAGCAGTCCGATGCCGATCGGACGAGCCAGCCGCTGCCAATGATCCCGGATCAGCGTCACCCGCCCCTTGAGGACCTTGATGATCCGTTCCTCGTTATCCGCGTAGGACGCCCCGACATGATGCACGATCTGCGCGTCGGGCGTGATCATCGGCCTGTATCCGAGCCCTGCGGCGCGCAGGCAGAGGTCCGCTTCCTCGCCGAACATGAAGTATTTCCCGCGAAACCCGTCGAGCTTTTCCCAGGTCGGCTTCGAGATCATCAGGAAACAGCCCACGACGATGTCGACATGGCGAACGCTGTCGCGCCGCCATCCGCCGATCGCTTCGGGGTTGAAAAACGCGGAGCCGGGAAACACGCGTGAAAGCCCGGTCGCCCGGCAGAACAGGCTCCAGATCGTCATCCTGTTCCAGCAGGAGGCGATGTTGAGCGACCCGTCGGGAAAAACGGTGCGCCCGCCGACGATACCGGCCTCCGGATGGGCCTTCGCGAATTGGAGCAGGTTCTCGATCGCACCCGGATGCGTCTGCGTATCGGGATTGAGCAGCAGGAGCCACCCGGTGCGGGCGGACGCCGCTGCGGCGTTGTTGGCCGCGGCAAATCCGAGATTCTCGCAAGAGCGCACGAGCCTGACCCTGTCGGCGAACCGCGCGGCGATGGCATCCGCGGAACCATCGCTCGACGCATTGTCCCACACGATGACGTCCATCGTCACCCGCCCGGCATTGGCAAACAGCGTATCCAGCGCGACGAGGGTCAATTCGCGCGTGTTGTAGCTCACCATGATGACCGTGAGTTCGGGAACGGCATCGCCATTCGGGGAAGCGCCGGTCATCGCGGGATCTGTCACGGCCTCGATCCCGTGCCGGTCGCCCCCTGTCATTCAGTTGCCCTTGCGAAATTCGCGGTCGGGCAGCGCGGCGGCATCGGGATCGCGCAGGCGCAGGTCGTGTTCGCGTTCGTCGGCATCGGCGAAGCGACCATAGGCTCCCACGACTATCCCCGATCGCAGCACCCTTGCCGGGTTGCCGGCTGCGACCGAGCCCGGCGGGACGTCCTTCGTGACGACGCTCCCGGCCCCGATGACCGAACCATCCCCGATCGTCACGCCGGGCAGGATGATGCTTTCCCCGCCGATGAAGCAGTTCTTGCCGATCCGGGTGTGCAGATAAAGTCCGCGCGTGCGGTCATGGGTGAGCACGCGGGCGTTGAATGCAAGGTAACTGTAGGCGCCGACATGGACGCCGCGCGGAAACGTCCTGTCGGGCTTCGCGGAAAGCGAAAGCTGGACGGTCGGATGCAGATCCATGCCCAGAACCCGCACGTAGAAAGCGCGCTTCAGGGAGACGAGCAGATTGCGCAATCGACCCAGGCGGTTGAGGCTCATCTTGTTCCTTGTCCGAATGCCGCGGGCTGCACGGCCGGGCCGAGCGGCAGGGTCGTTGCCGACCTGCGCGGCATGGTCAGACCGCCGAACGTCGTCGCCACCCCGAGCAGGATCGCGAACCAGGTCAGGAGGCCCCCGAAGAACGATACCGTGAAGCCCAGCAGGAAAATCACGCAGATCGTCGCCGCGAGGCCGATGAGCGTCGCTTCGTCCGGACCCGTTTCGCGGCGGACCGCCAGGGTAAGGCCGACGAACGCCAACAGGGTGGCAAGCACCAGGAACACGGCCGCCGGCAGCCCGTTGCGAACGGCGATCGCAAGCCAGAACGCATCGACGCTGTTGCCCATCCAGTCGAGACCGTCGAATTGCGCGAAGCCGATCCCGAAAAGCGGATGCCGTTCGACCGAATTGCTGCCGTATTCCCAGATCAGCAGGCGATAGCGACCGGATGCCGGGTTGAAGGTGTAGCGAATGAGCACCGCGATGAGGCCATTCTGCGAAACCACGTGAAGCGCCGAAAGCACGGCCACGGTCGCGCCCATGAAAATGGGCCAGTTCAGGAAGGTCACGATCCGCCGGACCGCATCGAACACGGCGAACACGAAGAACAGGATGAGGCCGATCATCGCCGCCGAACTGAAGGTGAACACCGCGCCAAGGCCCGACAGCATGCCGAGCACTTTCGGCCAGCCGCGGATGCGACTGAAGTGATAAAGCGGCAGAAGGCTGCTGAAGAACAGGCCGGCCAGGATCGGGTGGGAAAAGGGTCCCATCGCTCTCAGCAGGCCGTATCTCTGGTCCATGGCGATCGAGGGCTCGAACGAACTGCCGAATTCGGCCGCACCCAGATTGCCGAAGATGGCCGCGGCGGCGTCCCTGAGATAACGCCGGTCCGCCAGGCCTTCGAGCGGGAGGATGGCGGCCACGAGAAAGACCAGCGGCGCCATGAAGATGAGGGCGCGCCTGAGGTCATTCAGGTCCCTGATTGCCAGGCGGGCGATCAGGTAGGGCATGAAGACGTCGAGCGTGAGCGCCATGCCGGGCATGAAACCCGGGCCGGGCCCGTAGACGATCATGAATGAGACCGTCATCCATGCCGAACCGAGGAACACGAAAAGATCGTTGAGCCGCCAGGTCAGGTCGCCTTGCCGCAGCCGGACGATGGTCCACGGCAGGAGCAGCATCCATGCCAGGCGATAGGCGTAGAGCGTCTGTCCGGCGAGGTTCACTCGCACTTCGGGCGGCATCATGAGCGCCACCACGAGCACGATCACCGGCGCTATCCGGAGAAGGTCCCCACCCCTCGCCACGGGCTGCGGATGCGCGCTACCCGGCAGAGCGCCGCGCGGCATCCGATCGACAGTGAGGTTCGGAGCACTCATGCCACCTACCGCGCAGGTCTCGCCATTTCCGCACTGCAATAGCCCCGGCGATCTCGGCGAGGCAACCGCTAATGGCGCAGACTTCGGGAATCGTTTTCCTACTCGGCTCGAGTGTGAAACACGCCGTTTCCCATTTGTTCCACGAAGAGGTGATTCATGGCTACCGAGCCTTTCAAGGATTTTGCCGACAGCCCCACCGCCCCGTCGCTCGAATGCTTCGCCATCACCCCGAGCGACACGGGCGAATTGCCCAAGGTGACCAAGGCGCTCTATGTCGGCGAAGGGGGCGATGTCGTTCTGCGCGCGGCGAGAGGCCAGGAAGACGTGGTGTTCCGCAATCTCCCGTCCGGTTACACGCTGGACGTGCGCGTGCGTGCCGTGCTTGCGACCGGCACGACGGCCTCCGCGCTCGTGGGGCTTGCCTGATGGCGGGGTTCGGCCAATCGCCCGCCGCGAGAAAGGGGGAAAGCCGGGGCGGGGCTCCTGCCGCCAAAAGTGCTCTTTCTCCTTCCGCATCGTGGGACGGCACCGCCGAGAGCGGGTTCGAGACCGTGCCTACCGACCCGGAGCGCACCACGGCCAAGCCCGCGGTTCACCTGATCGACCTGCCTTGCCAGTTCTTCGACGACGAGCTGACCGTCAGCGCCATGGCCTTTGCCAATGACGGGGGCACGCTGATCGGCGGGATCGACCGGGTGCGGTTCCATTTCGAGGGCAACGTCGCGGACGTGATCGAGCCGCAGCTTCGCACCTTCACCCGGTTCGACGGTTCGACCTATCGCCTGCCGTGCTACACCGTCACGCTCGAGAAACCGGCGGGCACCAGCGGCGACACGCATCTCTACATCGAGGCGATCCCCGCCGACGCGACCATGCAGAGCCGCGTCATCGGGCCGTTCGATTTCTTCCCGCGCGACCCCTTCGCCAACGGCACGCTGCACGACATCGACCTGACGGTGGACGACACGCAGCCCGTCGTGGCCGGTTCCAACTACCACGACTTCACCGCCGCCCACACCTATGTCAACGCCCAGAACGCGGAAAACCCGCGCATCACGATCAGGAGCAACCCGGCAGCGGGCTTCCATGAGATCAAGCGCGGGCACTGGGCAGGGTATGCACCCAAGGGCTGGCTGACGATCGAGGCCGACATCCCCGTCGTCTTCGACCGGCCTGCCCCCTTCGTCGATGAAGCAACCGCCTATAGCGGGCAGGCCGCCCGCCCGAACCTCGACGGCATCTGGTTCAAGGGGCCGAACATCACGCTCGAACTCCAGCGCCAGTCGCTCTACACCGAGTTCGACAGCCAGCAGCACGGCTGCGCCTTCGACGGCATCCGCATCCGGAACAGCGCCGGCATCGGCTTCATCTGGATGGGGACTCATCGCCAGCTCGGCGTCGCGCGCGGCAAGAACTACTTCCTCGACAGCCTCATCAGCGACGTTCCCAACGCCTTCAACGAGGCGCGTCTGGCGCGCGGCAACATCAACAGCGGCGGGTGGTGGGATTATGCCTCCAACGCGAAATGTCTCGTCGGGAACATCTGCTCCGACCATTCCAGCGCCGAGGCGATGGTCCACACGCTCGCCCTGACCGCGCAATACACCGGCACCGGAAGCACCGCGACGCTGGAGATGAGCGGCGTGAACAGCGCCAGCACGCGCACCGTCACCGCCAAGGTGGACGGGGAGACGGTCGGCACGCTGACGGTCCGCAACGTCGGAGCGACCTTCAACCCGAGCAACGCCGAGTTCCCGAGCGACGTGGTGGACTGGATCAACACCCTGCCCGACTGGACCGCGACGCTGGAGGACGACACCTACAAGGCGTCGATGCTCGGCCTTTCCACCAATCTCGGCACCAGCTTCGGTCCGCAGGACGCCAAGAGCGCGCCGCTGGAGCTTTACGCCCGGCCCGATCCCCACAACGACTGGTGGCAGGCGCAGATCGTGTGGGGCGATCCCTATCCGCCGTTCGAAAACGTCATCGCCTACGGCAACATCGCCTATGACTTTGCCGGGCAGAAGCTGTTCCTTTCGACCTTCAACCCGCTCAACGACGTGTTCTTCGTCAACAACGCGCTGCACGATCTGGACGGCGTGTCGGCGGAGCCGAAGGGCGATTTCTTCTCGCAGTTCGATCGGGGCGAGCATTCCCATGTCGTCGTCGCACATTGTTCGATCGAGCAGGGCCTGCTGCTGCGGACGAACACGACCGATCCCTATGGCGCGGACGAATACTGCCTGATCGCTGCGAGCGTATTCGGCGGGATCGAATGGGAAGGAACGCCCGACGCGGACCTGTCGATTGCGGGCAACCACACCTTCACCGGCACCACCGCGCCCGCAGGGGCGAGCGGGCACAGCATCGGGGGCACGGTGGACAGCCTGTTCGCGGATGCAGGCGCGGGGGACTTTGCGCCGGAGGGAGCGCTGGCGGAGAACCTGAAAGCGCCGGTGGTCCTGCACGATCTGGCGGGAAACCGCAGGGCGTCATCCTGCGCCGCGGGCGCTATTGGTTGAACCGCACCGCCAGGGCCCGCCTCGCTTCGCCGGGCATCTGCATCCAGCATACCGGCAGGAGAATGCCTGCCAGTATGCTGGCCGCGGCGAGGCCGGAAACCCAGTCCGCAGCATAGGGTGAAACGGCAAGCGCGACCGCGATCAGCGCGGCCGGCGCCATCAATTTGCGCAGCAGGTCGGCGGCGTTGAACCGGGCCTTCACCAGCATGACGACGCAATCGATCGAGGTTCGCAGGGAATAGGCAAGCGCCACCCCTGCGAGGCCGAAGAGCGATCCAAAGCCGTACAGCATGGCGAAGTAGATCGGCAGTTCGACCAGGTGTGCGAGCGCGGTGAAACGCGAATTCCCGCGCGCATGGATATGGGCATAGGGAACACTGGCAATGGCATTCGCCCAGCACCCGACCAGGATGATCCTGCCGACGAGGATGGACCGCGGATCGAGTTCGTCGCCCAGCCACAATCGCAACAGCGGTTCGGCAAGGCAGATCAGCCCGATCACGACGAGGCCATACCACTGGCCCACGATGATGACCGCGTCCTTGCCCAGGGCAGCCGCCTGTTCGGGCGATTGCGAAGCGAACCGCGGGAAGAGGGCCTGGACCATCGCCAGCGGAAACATGACGGTGCGCTGGGCGATCTGGAACGGCACGGAATAGGCCACCACGGCCGCAGTGCCGATCACCGCCCCGATCACGACCCGGTCCGACATGGTCATCAAGGGACTGACCATCGCCGTGAGCATGATCCAGGCGCCGAAGGAGAACAGCGGGCGCAGTTGCGCGAGGGAGGGATTGACCCGGTGCCCCCGCAGGAAGACCGCCCACATGCTCGCCAAGATCGGTATCAGCCCGATCATGCGGCCGCACAGCGACGCGCCGAGCAGCCAGCTCAGTTCGACCGAGTGGGAAACCGCCACCACCAGGGGAAGGATCTGGGACAGGATGTTCCCGAGCGTCGTCCCGATCGACACGACCCCGAAACGCTCGACCCCGACCAGCGCGCCCGCGGAAACGCCGGTATACATGATGACGGGAACGCAGAGCGCGAACAGCCATGTCGAAGCGAGCGCTTCAGCCTGCAATCCGGCATCGGCTTCGAAGAACGATCCGAAGAACAGGTTCGAGCTGAGGTAGACCAGCACCGCGCCCGCGCCCGCAATGAGGCTCGCCCCGAACAGGGCTGACCACACGATTTCGGCCTGGTGGGCAGGGGCCGCTTCCCGCGTCGCGGAAAGCCGCTGCGTGATCGCCCGCCCCAGCCCGAAATCGGCCTGCCCGAAATAGCCGAGCAACACCCACGCGATCAGCAAGGCACCGTAACGCTCTGCTCCCGCGAGCGAGATGTAGAGCGGAATGGTCACGATGCTCACCACCACGCCCGCCACCGTCGGGGCGAGGCTGAGGAACGAATTGCGCGCGAGCGCCATCAGTTCGATCCGCGAAACGAGGGTAGGGCCATCACTCGAGCCGCCTTTCCTGCCGGGTCCGAACACCGCACGCCAAGCGGTGCCGCCGCCGCCGCGAGCCTATTCCCGCTTTCCCCGCGCCAAGGCTCTTGTCCGGAGCTATTGCCTGTGCGACCCGCCTTCGCAACTGGGAAGTAAGCCCGAGGACCTTCGATGACCCAAGCCGCTTCGTCACACTCATGCGACACCCCAGATGATGTAAGGCTCATCGCGATAAATCTTCCGCAGTTTCATCCAGTGCCGGAGAACGACGAATGGTGGGGTAAAGGGTTCACCGAATGGACGAACGTCACCAAGGCGCGGCCTCTTTTCCCAGGCCATCATCAGCCGCAGCTACCGGCAGATCTGGGCTTTTATGACTTGCGACTGCCGGAAGCGCGGAAGGCTCAGGCGGACCTCGCCAAGCAGTATGGGATTTCGGGCTTTTGCTATTATCACTATTGGTTCAATGGCAAACGCATTCTCGAGCGCCCGGTCGATGAGATTGTCAGATTAGGCGAGCCCGATTTTCCCTTCTGCTTGTGCTGGGCAAACGAGAACTGGACTCGGACTTGGTACGACAGAGACCGGGAAGTCCTGCTCGAACAGAAATATTCGCCGGAAGACGACCGCGAACACATTCGTGCGCTCATCCCCATCTTGGCCGACCCCAGATACATCAAGATGGATGGGAAGCCGGCATTATTTATTTATCGGGCGGACATGCTACCTGATGCCGCAGCCACGGCTCGTATATGGCGCAAGGAAGTGAGGGAAGCAGGCCTCGGAGAACTGTTTCTCGGAGCATTCGTTACACGGGAGGTAGACATTGATGGTTGGGATTTCGACACAGCGGTCGAATTCGTTCCGTGCCCAGCGAAACAATCTGCCCATCGCGCTCCGAAACGCCTTCTTATTACGCTTCTAGGCCGTATTAGCGCGCGGCTCAACGGTGCATACGAAGCCAGCCTGCATCTTTACGATGACCTAATCGATGATCGCCTGGGGGCGGCGCCGCCGGAGGGCACAACTTCAGATCGCTGGCTCCGCTGCGTCACCCCATCTTGGGACAATTCTGCGCGCAGAAAAAAGCGTCCGCTGATTTACTTGGGTTCGACACCCGCCAAATACAGAGACTGGCTGAGAAAGATAATTCAATGGTCGCAAGACCACAATCCGCCGGGTCAAAGATTCGTCTTCATCAACGCTTGGAACGAATGGGCGGAGGGCAATCACCTTGAGCCGGACAGGCGTTATGGCCATCAATACCTTGAAGCCACGCGGGCTGCCATGCAGGTCGCTGGCAAGCCCCGACCGGGCCATTGGGGGAACACCAATGTTAAGAAATCAGTTTCCCGACCAGTGGACACGCGATCTAAACCATGAGTCCGAATTCGAGGCACCGCGCCATTTCGCGCTCCGCTTCCCCGCCGCCCTTGACCGCGCGCTTGGCGAGGTCGAAACCGGGAGCAATGCCGAATTCCCGACGATCATCGCGCGGAAGCCGGCGTGACCATCGCGTCTACGGCCCGGTCGTTGTTCAAACGCAAGGCTCCGCCGCAGCTCAAGGCGCTGTTCCTGAAAGTGCGGGCCGGGTTCGCCCCCCCGCCCATCGACGACGTCGTGCTCGCCGAATATCGGGCGATGCCCGACAAGACGGCGACCGCGCGCCTGAACCTCGTCCTGCCGCTGCTGCAGAAGGGTTCGGATTTCGGGGGCACGGCGACCGGCATCGACATCTTCAGCCGCCTCTATCTCGAACTTGCCGCCACCGAGGCGATCGACCTTCGCGTTCTCGTTACCGACGTGGTCGCGGAAACCGATCCCTCGATCGTCACGAGCCGGGCGGCGAAGGCGGGCCTGACCATCTCCCCCGGCCAGATCGAGACGGTGCAGCGCCGCGATGATCCGATCGCAATCCGCGAACGCGACCTGTTCGTGACCTACAACTGGTGGACCACGCTCGCTTTCGCGAAGCTGCGCGATGCCCAGGCGACACTCTTCGACCGGGCGCCCGTTCCCCTGGTCTGGCTGATGCAGGACTACGAGCCGGCCTTCATGCCGTTCTCGTCCGCGCACTTGCTGGCGCGCGCGGCCTACGACGGCTCGCAGCCGCTCTGGGGCGTGATCAACAGCGGCAATCTCGCCCGATACATCCGGACCGCCGGGCACCGGCCCGAGCGCTCCTTCGTCTTCGAACCGGTCATCCCGGATGGCCTGCGCCCCTATCTCGATCGGGTCGCCACATCGCCAAGGCACAAGCGCGTGCTGGTCTATGGCCGGCCGACGGTCGAACGCAATTGCTTCCCCGCGCTGGTCCGCGGCCTCAGGCGATGGGCGCGGGACTATCCGCAATTCTCCGATTGGCAGGTCGTCTCGGCCGGTGTCGAACACGGGCCGGTCGATCTGGGCGATGGCCGCAAGCTGCGGTCGGTCGGCAAGCTGTCGCTCGACGCCTATGCGGAAATGCTCCTCGGCAGCTCTGCCGGGGTGAGCCTGATGGCCTCGCCGCATCCGAGCTACCCCCCTCTGGAAATGGCGCATTTCGGCCTCAGGACCATCACCAACAGCTATCTCCACAAGGATCTTTCGCGGTTCCATCCGAACATCACCTCGCTCGAATCGATCGCGGAGGAGCCGCTCGCGCAGGCCCTGGCCGATGCCTGCGGGCATTTCGGCACCGGGCCGACGGTCCATCGCAATCCGGATTACCTGCGGGATGACGCCTATCCCTTCATGACCGATCTTCGTGATGCGGTGCGGCAGGAACTGCGTTCGGGGTAAGCTTCAACCCGCCAGCAGCGGGCGCCACCAGTCCTCGCGTTCGAGATACCAGCGCAGCGTCTGGCGCAGGCCCTCGTCGAAGCTCCGGGTGGGTTCATAGCCGAGTTCCGCGCGCGCCTTGGTCTCGTCGATCGCATAGCGCCGGTCGTGCCCGGCGCGATCGGTGACGAAGGACTTCAATGTCTCGGTCTTTTCCCCGCGCGCTGCCGGGGCATCGGGAAAGCGGTCGGCAAGGCCCTCGATCTCCTCGAACGCCCGATCGACCTCGCGGCAGATCGCCTCGACCACCTCGACGTTCGGCAATTCCGCTCCGCCGCCGATATTGTAGGTTTCGCCCGGTCGGCCACGTTCGAGGCAGGCCTCGATACCGCGGCAATGGTCCTCGACATGGAGCCAGTCGCGCACGTTCATCCCGTCGCCGTAGATCGGCAGCCTGCGCCCGTGCAGGGCGTTCAGGACGAACAGCGGGATCAGCTTTTCGGGGTATTGGTAGGGGCCGTAATTGTTCGAGCAATTGCTCGTCGTCACCTGCAGCCCGAAGGTGTGGTGATAGGCGCGCACGAGATGGTCCGACGCCGCCTTCGATGCAGAGTAGGGCGAATTGGGCGCGTAGGGCGTCGTCTCGCTGAACGCCGGGTCGTCCGGTTCCAGCGAACCGAACACCTCGTCGGTGGAGATGTGGTGGAACCGATGCTCGATCCCGTCGCCCTCGAGCCAGACCGCGCGCGCCGCCTTGAGCAGGCTGTTCGTGCCGAGGATATTGGTGTCGATGAACGCATCCGGCCCGGTGATCGAGCGATCGACATGGCTTTCGGCCGCGAAGTGCACGATCGTCGCGATCTCGCGTTCGCGCAGGAGCTGCTCGACCAGCGCGGTGTCGCGGATGTCCCCCTCGACCAGTTCGGCGCGATTGGCCCCGGCAAGGGTCGAACGGTTCCCGGCATAGGTCAGCGCGTCGAGGACGATGATCGCGTCGTCGGGATGGTGCGCGGTCCAGTAATGGACGAAATTGCCGCCTATGAACCCGGCCCCGCCGGTTACGAGCAGGTTAGCCAAGCCGCGTTTCCTCCCGGAGCATGTGCCGCAGGTTCTCGCGCCAGTGGACCGGCGCATCGCCGATCGCCTCGCGCGTCGCCCGGCAGTCCAGCAGCGAGAAGGCCGGGCGCCGCGCCGGGGTCGGATAATCCGCGGTCGTAATCGGGCGGATCGTCGGCAGGCGGTCGAGCAGGCCGAGCGCCAAGCCTTCCTCGGCGATCGCCACGGCGAAATCGTACCAGCTCGCAACGCCTGCATCGCTGTGATGGAAGATGCCGTTCGCCTCGCGCTCGACGAGCGCCCAGATCGTCCGGGCAAGTCCCGTCGCCCAGGTCGGCGACCCGATCTGGTCGGCCACGACAGCCACTTCCCCGCGCTCCTTCATGAGGCGCAGCATCGTGCGGACGAAATTCGCGCCGCCCGCCTCGTAGACCCAGGCCGTCCGCACCAGCAGGTCGCTTGCGCGGCAATGCGCCTCGCCTTCGGCCTTGGTGCGTCCGTAGGCCGACAGCGGAGCCGGTTCGTCGCCGGGCCGGTAGGCCCGCGCGCCGGCGCCGTCGAAGACGAAATCGGTCGAGACATGGACGAGCTTGCCGCCGGTCTCCTCCATCGCTTCGGCCATGATCCCGACCGCGTCGGAATTGATCGCCCGGGCGACATCCTCCTCTTCCTCGGCCCGGTCGACCGCGGTGTAGGCGGCGGCGTTGAGGATCAGGTCGGGCGCTTCGACCGCGAGCCGCGCCCGCAGCATCGCCGCGTCGGTGAGATCGACATCGTCCACGTCGATCGCGTTGAGGTCGGCAAAGTCCGGGGCACAGCGCTGCAAGGCTCCGCCGAGCTGCCCGCCCGCTCCGGTGACAAGGACCTTCATCGCCATCCTCCGCCCGCCCGGGGATCGGCCGGACCACCGGCGCCGGGAACCATGCCGCGCGCTGCACCTGCCGCGATCATGC
Source organism: Erythrobacter sp. HL-111 (assembly GCF_900105095.1). NCBI lineage: Bacteria > Pseudomonadati > Pseudomonadota > Alphaproteobacteria > Sphingomonadales > Erythrobacteraceae > Erythrobacter > Erythrobacter sp. HL-111. The sequence continues at coordinate 1,856,469 of NZ_LT629743.1, forward strand.
GAATGCCTCCGCCTGCGCCAGCGGGACGCCCTTCCCGTCCTTGGCCGACACGACCGGATCGAGCCCGTCGAGCGGCCAGTCGATGCCGACCGCCGGATCGTCCCAGGCCAGCGTGTGTTCGCATTCGGGGGCGTAGGGCGCGGTGCACTTGTAGAGGAAGTCGGTATCGTCCTCGAGCGTCAGGAAACCGTGGGCGAAGCCTTCGGGGATCCACAGCATCCGCTTGTTGTCGGCCGAAAGCTCCACCCCGATCCATTGCCCGAAATGGTCGGAAGACCGGCGCAGGTCGACGGCGACATCGAAGACCCGCCCCCGCGCGACCCGCACGAGCTTGCCCTGCGCGCCGGGGTTCTGGAAATGCAGCCCGCGCAGGACGCCGCGCTGCGAATGGCTGTGATTGTCCTGCACGAAGGCAAGCTCGAGCCCCAGCCGCGCGAAAACCGATTCGCTCCAGGTTTCCATGAAGAAGCCGCGCTCGTCGCCGAAGACGCGCGGCTCGACGATCAGGGGACCGGGGATCGCGGTGGGGATCAGTTTCACGCGGGGTGCGGCTCGCTCAGCAATCGCATCAGGTATTCGCCGTAACCCGACTTGCGAAGCGGCCCGGCGATCTCCTCGAGCCGGGCATCGTCGATGAAGCCCTGTCGCCAGGCGATCTCCTCCGGACAGGCGATCTTGAAGCCCTGCCGTTCCTCGGTAATGCGGACATAGGTCGCGGCATCGAGCAGCGAGGCGTGGGTTCCGGTATCGAGCCAGGCGAATCCGCGGCCCATCAGTTCGACCGACATCGCGCCGTCGTCGAGATAGAGCCGGTTCAGATCGGTGATCTCGAGCTCCCCGCGGGCGGAGGGGCGAAGGTCGCGGGCACGATCCACCACCGTCTCGTCGTAGAAATAGAGACCGGTCACGGCGTAGTTGGACTTGGGCTCGGCGGGCTTCTCCTCGATCGACACCGCCCTGCCCGCCGCATCGAACTCGACCACGCCGAACGCCTGCGGGTTGGTGACGCGATAGGCGAACACGCTTGCTCCGGCCGTGCGCGCGTCGGCCCGGTGGAGCAGATCGGGAAGGCCGTGGCCGTAGAAGATGTTGTCCCCGAGGATCAGCGCGCTCGGCCCGCCAGAGACGAAATCCGCGCCGATGTGGAACGCCTGGGCGAGGCCTTCGGGACGGGGCTGCACGGCATAGCTGAGGGCGATCCCGAAATCCGATCCGTCGCCGAGCACGCGCTGGAACTGCTCGGCGTCCTCGGGGGTGGTGATGATCAGGATGTCGCGGATGCCCGTCAGCATCAGGGTGCTGAGCGGGTAGTAGATCATCGGCTTGTCGAAGACCGGCATGAGCTGTTTCGAAACGCCGCGGGTGAGGGGGTAAAGCCGGGTGCCGGACCCCCCTGCAAGGATGATCCCCCGCCGCGCCGTACTGCCTGCCTGGCTCAACCGAACCCCCTCGCACTAGCCCGGCGGGCCGCATCGCAGCATAGCCATTGGGGGTCAACGGAAAACTCGCCGCGCGGACTTTCCAATCGGCGGCGCGCGGTGCATAGGAAACCCTGTCAAGCCGCGCCTGCCGCCCGCCCGCTGAAGAACGAATGGTGGTCGACACGATTCCCGACGGACCTTCTCGCGATGCACGTTGAGACCATCGACCACTATCTGGCCGGTTGTGTCGCCAACGGATTGCGCGCGCAATACCCGCCGGCATGGCCCGCCCGGTTCGCGGATTGCGAGGAAAAGGTCGCCGCCCGCATCGCCTTTCACGGCATCAGCCTGCTGCTGTGGGAGGCCGATCCGGTCGCTTCGGGCTGGCCGCAGGGCCTCACCCGCACCTTGCGGGACGAAGCCACGGGCCAGAGCTTCTGGGAGGAGAGCCATCGCGCCGCGATCTCCCCCCTCCTCGAGAGCCTCGCCGAAGCGGGCGTCGAGGCGGTCGTGCTGAAGGGGACGGCGCTCGCCTATTCGCTCTATCCGCGCCCGGCCCTGCGCCGCCGGGGAGACACCGACATCCTCGTGCGCGAGCGCGACAAGGCGCGCACGCGCCGCGTTTTCGCGGATTGCGGCTTCGAGCGCGTCGGGGACAGCCTCAGCTTTCAGGAAATGTGGCAGGCGAAGGGGCGCGAAGGCTTCGATCACTTCGTCGACCTGCACTGGCGCATCAGCGCGAGCGCGAATCTCGCGAAGCACCTCGAACGCGGCGGCGTGGCCGACACCGTCATTCCCATCCCCGCCCTCTCCCGCCGGGCCATCGGCATCGACCCGATCGGCAACCTCGTCCTCGTCTGCATGAACCGCGGCCTGCACGAAGTGTTCGGCTACGTCGCCGGGGACGAGAAGCTGCACAGCGGGGATCGCCTGATCTGGGCGGTCGACCTGCACCTGATCTGCGCTCTCCTGCAGCCGCGCGACTGGGCGCGGCTGGTGGAGCTGGCGGAGCGCAGCGGCACGGCGGTGCAGGTCCGCGCCGGGCTCGAATTCGCGCGAAGGGCGCTGGGCACCGCGGTGCCCGGCCATGTCCGCGAAGCGCTCGCGCGGGATGGCGGCGCGCGGGACCTGAACAGCTACATCTCGACCGGATCGGCGATGGAGCGCCTGCGGCTCGACCTCGAGGCCTGCGAGGGGGTGCTCGCCCGGGCAAGCCTCGTCGGATCGACCATCGCCCCCGGGCCGGAAAAGCTGCGCGAGCGGTATCCGGACGCCGCGGGTTGGCCGATCGCCGCGCTGCGCGGGCGAAGACTGGTCGAGGGCCTGTTCAGGCTTGCGACGGGGCGCGGCTGAACGGCCATGCTGCGGCGCTGGGCATACCGGTTCAGGAGCCGTCTTGCGGTGATCGGCCTGCTCGCGGTGCTGAGCTCCGCGGCGATGCTGGCGGTGCCGTGGCTGGCCGGGCAGTTCGTCGGCGGCGTCGTGGGCGAAGCCGACATCGATACCGGCCGCGTGCTCGCACTGCTCGCGCTCACCCTCGCCGCGCTGGCCGCGATCACCATCGCGGTGACGATCGTCTCGGAGGACGCCTCGGGCCGGATCCTCGCCGACCTGCGGCAGGACATCTACGCCCATATCCAGAGACTGCCGCCCGCCTTCCACGACCAGGCGCGCGGCGGGGACCTGCTCGCGCTGATGACCTACGAAGTCACCAACCTGAGCACCTTCCTCACCGCCACCCTCGCCCAGGTTCCCGCGATGATCGTCACCGCGCTGGGCGCGAGCGTCCTGCTGCTGCTGCTCGACCCGATCCTCGCCCTTTCCATCCCGGTGCTGGTCCCGGCCTTCTTCGTGACGCTCAAGCTGGTCGGGCGAGCCCAGCGCAAACTGGCCGAACGCAAGCGCGAAGCCGAGGTCGAGGTCGTCACCCGAGCCGCCAGCGACCTCGACATGATCGAGGCGATCAAGGCCTTCGCCGTCGAGGAGCACCACGAACGCGGCTACCGCGCGGCGGTCGAACGCGCCCGCCGGCTCGCCCTCGCGCAGACCCGGTTGGGCGCCTTCGTCGGGCCGTTCTCGGCGCTGGCCGCCGCATTCGCGGCGATCGTGATCCTGTTTCACGGCAGCGACGGGCGCGAGTCCGGGGAACTGTTTGCCTTCCTGCTCTACGCGGCCCTGCTGACGCGGCCGGTCGGGAGCCTCGCGAGCACCTACGGCCGGTTCCAGATCGCCCTCGGCACGCTCCGCCGGCTCGAGGAGGTGATGGCGATGGAGCCGGAACCCGGCTATCGCGCGCCCCGCAGGCTCGCCCGGGGCAAGGGCGCAATCGCGCTGGAGCAGGTCAGTTTCGGCTATCCCGGCCGCCCGCCCCTGCTCGACAGGGTGGACCTCGAGATCAGGCCCGGCGAGATCGTCGCGCTCACGGGCGAGAACGGGATCGGCAAGTCGACGCTCGTCAAGCTCATCCTGCGCTTCTACGAACCCGACGAAGGGCGCATCACTCTCGACGGAGAGGACATCGCCGGCCTCCAGGTGCAGGACGTGCGGCGGCAATTCGGCTACGTGCCGCAGCGCGCCCTGCTGTTCGACGGGACCGTGTTCGAAAACATCGCCTTCGGCCTGCCCGATTGCGATCCCGCCGCGCTCGAACGCGCTGCCCGGCACGCGCAGGCCTGGGAATTCATCCAGCGCCTGCCGCAAGGCTTCGAAACCCCGATCGGCGACGACGGCGTGCGGCTTTCCGGCGGCCAGCGCCAGCGGATCGCGCTCGCCCGGGCGCTGCTGCGCGATCCGCCGATCCTGATCTTCGACGAGGCGACCAGCATGTACGACCTCGAGGGCGAGGCGGCCTTCGTCGAATCCTGCATCCGGTCGCTCGAGGGCCGGACGGTCATCATCATCACGCACCGCCCGGCGAGCCTCGCGCTCGCGGACCGCGTGATCGCGGCGGGCGATCTCGGCTATGCCATGCATCGCGCCGCGGCGGGCACACCTCCCGGCCAGGCAGGACGCGGGGCCCTGAGGTGAGCGGGATCTGCGGGGCGCTGCGGCTGGACGGGAGGGCGGCGCAAGCGGGCGAGCTCGCCGCGGTCCTTGCGGCGCTGGAGCGGCGCGGTCCCGACGGCTCGCGGCTGGTCGCCGACGGGGCGATGGCGATGGGCTGCGCGCTTCTCGCCAGCACGCCGGAATCGCTGGTTGAGGAAATGCCCTTCGTCCACCGCGGCACGGGCTGCACGATCACCGCCGACATCCGGCTCGACAATCGCGCGGAACTGATCGAGGCGGTCGGTGCGGATGCTGCGGCGGGCGACGGCGAACTGGTCCTGCGGGCCTATCTGCGCTGGGGCAGCGAATGCCTCGCGCGGCTGCGCGGCGACTTCGCCTTCGCGATCTGGGACCCGCGCGCGCGCCGGTTGTTCTGCGCGCGCGACCGGGTGGGCATGCGCCAGTTCGCCTACCATCATCGGCCCGGCAGGCTGTTCGCCTTCGCAACCGAACCGCGCGCCCTGCTGCGCCATGACGACGTTCCGATGCGTCTCAACGAGGTGCGGCTGGCCGACTTCTTCGAGAACCTCGAGGCGGCCGACCTCGAATCGACCTTCTTCGAAGGGCTCAGGCGGCTTCCACCGGCCCATGCGCTGACGGTTGATGCGAAGGGCCTCGAACTGCAGCGCTACTGGAAGCTGGAGGCTCCCGCCCCGCTCAGGCTGGCGGACGACCGGGAATATGCCGAAGCCTTTCTCGAGGTGTTCCGCCGCTCGGTTTCCGCGCGCCTCAGGGCGCCGGATCCGGTCGGCGCGATGCTGTCGGGCGGCCTCGATTCGGGCTCGGTCTCGGCGGTCGCGGCGCACCTGCTCGAACAGGAAGGCAGGCCTTCCCTCGCCACCTTCTCGGCGCTGCAGGACGATACGGACTGCGCCGAATCGAACGCGGTTCGCGCCGCCCTTTCCATCGGACACATCGATCCTGTCCGCGTGACACCCGGTGACGTTCCGGCCATGCGCGAGGAACTGCTCGCCCTCACCCGCTCTGCCGAAGAACCGTTCGATGCGAGCATGGCGCTCCTGCGCCTCATGTATCTCGCCGCGCAGCGGAAAGGCCACAAGGTCGTGCTCGACGGAGGCGGGGGCGACATGGTGCTGGGCGCGAACGACATGGTGATCTGGCATTTGCGCCGGGGCCGGATCGCGCGCGCATGGCGCGAGGCGCGGGGCATCGAGCGGTTCTGGGGGCCGCAGCCGGGGGCGAAGACGCTTTTCATCCGCAGTTTGGGGCGGGTCTGCGTGCCCGCGCCGCTGCGTGCCGTGCGCCGGGCGCTGTCGGTTCCGCGGCGCGCGGCGGGGGAAACCCCCACCCTCCTGTCGCCGGAATTCGCGGCCCGCATCGATCTTCCCGCCCGCCGCCGGGCCAATGCCGCGCAGGTCGCGGGATTCGGCTGGCAGGAGGACAGCGATCGCGCACGCCGGATGCTCCACCCCTATCTCGTCGTCGGGCGGGAACGCTACGACCGCGTGGCGGCGGCGCTCGCGATCGAACCGCGCGATCCGTTCTGCGACCAGGACCTGCTCGAATTCTGCATGAGCCTGCCGGGCGAACAGTTCCAGGACCGGGGCTGGCCCAAGGTCATCCTGCGGCGGGCAACCGCGGGCCTCCTGCCCGATGCGGTGCGCTGGCGCGCGGGCAAGGAGCACCTCGGCGGGCTCTTCGTCGAAAGCCTCTGGAGCGCAGCCGACCGGCACGACGGCTCCTCCATGGATAACCTGTTGCCTTACATTTCGGCGCAGACCATCGACGCGACGCGCGCCGCCGCGACCGGCCGGCCCGCGTGGGATTTGGCTGTTGCCGAGTGGCTTGCCTTCCGCTATGCGTCGAACTGGTTAGGTGAACTAGACAGCCAGCCCGGCTGATGGAGTGAATATGGCCAGCTCGACCAAGGCGACCTATCAGCGTCCCACGCTTTCCGTCTACGGCGGCTTTGCCAAACTGACCGCGGCTGGCAGCGGGTTCTTCAGCGAAGGCCCCAACCAGGGCCCCATGGCCAAGGCCACGCGCAAGATCTGACGCGGCGGTTCTGCCTCTTCGGCGCGAGGTTTCCACCATTCCTTTGTAACCGGGGCAGCAGCGCATGAATCCCGATGCGCTTCGCGCCGGCCTCCTGCCCGCCTGGTCCCTTCGCCACCTCGGCGCCGGTTCGCCGCCGGGGTTGGCGCCCACACCTCCCGAAGAAAGCCCCGCCCGCACCCTCCCTTCGAGCGTGCAGCGCCTCGGCGAATCGTTCTGCCTGTCCTTCGCGGGTCTCGCCCGGTTCCTGATCGACCTGGCGAAGCAGGAGATAACCGTGTTCGACGTCGCGGCCGAAGCCACGCCGAGCGACCTCGAACACTTCCTCCACGACCACGTGGTGCCGCGCATCCTTGCCGAACAGGGTTCGGTGGTCCTGCACGGCAGCGCCGTCGCGATCGGCGGCAGACTGGCGATCTTCCTCGGCAACACCGGCGCGGGCAAGTCCACGCTGGCGGCAAGCCTGCACGAGGCCGGGCATCCCCTGCTGGGGGACGACGCGGTCGTCGTCGCGCCCGGGGAGGGCCGCTTCCACGGCCGCGCGGTCTATCCGACGCTGCGGCTTTTCCCGGACACGATCTCGCAGGTGTTCGGCGGCGCGGTCGAGACGAGCCCGATGGCGCATTATTCGGACAAGCTGCGGGTGAGCGTGCCCGCCATCGCCCGGGACGCCGCCCGGTCCTTCCCGCTGGGCGCGCTGTTCTTCCTTACCGGCGAAGGGGGCGCATCGGACCCGCGGGCGGACGAAACGAGCCCCAGCGCCGCCTGCATGGCGCTGGTCGAACAGAGCTTCGCGCTCGATCCGGGCGATCCGGGCAAGGCCGCCGCAAGGCTGCGCGAAATCGCGCGCCTCGCCGGCGCGATACCGGGATATCGCCTGACCTACCCGCACGACTATGGCCGCATCGCGGAATTGCACGGGGTGATCTTCGCCGCGATGGCGCAATCGGACACCGGCAATCCCGCGCGAAAACGGGCAATGACGGACTGATGGGCGGTCCGACCGGATATGATCTCGTCTCCTTCGGTCTCATGATCGAATGCGAACCGCGCATGGGAATCTACGCCGAAGCCCTGCGGCGCGCGGTCACGCCGGGCTGCACCGTGATCGATATCGGGGCGGGGTTCGGGATCTTCTCGATGCTCGCGGCCAGGTACGGGGCGGGCAAGGTCATCGCGATCGAGCCCGATCCGGCGGCCGAACTGATCCTGCCCATGGCGAAGGCGAATGGCTGCGCCGACCGGATCGAGGTCGTCAAGGACATCTCCACCCGCTACGCCCCCGAACGCAAGGCCGACGTCATCGTGTCGGACATCCGCGGGATCACCCCGCTGTTCGAGCATCACATCGCGACCATCGTCGATGCGCGCGAACGGCTGCTGGCGCCCGGCGGCAGGCTCCTCCCGATGCGCGATACCCTGCGCGTCGCGCCGGTCGAATCGGTGCGGCACTATCGCCCGTGCGAGCGGCCGTGGCTGGCGAACAATTACGGGCTCGATCTGTCGGCGGGCCAGAGATACGCCGCCAACACCCTCGCCCCGGCGCTGCTCAAGCCCGAGGCCCTGCTCGCGCCTTCGCAGGCCTTCGCGATGCTGGATTACCGGACGGTGACCGATCACGACGTCGACAGCACCGTCGGTTTCGTCGCCGAGCGCGGCGGCGTCTGTCACGGACTGCTCGTCTGGTTCGACGCGGAGATCGACGAGGGGCTCGGCTTCTCGAACGGTCCCGACGGCGACGAACTGGTCTACCAGCAGCAGTTCCTGCCGCTCGAACGCCCGGTCAAGCTCGCCCCGGGCGACCGGATCGCCGCACGCCTGCGCGTCCGCCAGGTGGACGGGTCCTACGTCTGGTCATGGGACACGGATATCGCCGACGGTCCCGGGGGCGGATCGCGGCACGGTTTCCGCCAGTCGACCTTCAGGAGCGCGGTCTTCTCGCCCGAAAGGCTGAGGCCGCACGCCCATGACCAGGTGCCGCAGCCGACCGCTCGCATGGCGATCGATCGCGATTGCCTCGCGCTGGTGGGTGACGGACGTTCGCTGCAGGACATCGCGGACGCGCTGATGAAACGGCATCCGGACCATTTCGCCTCTGGCAAGGACGCGCTCGGGCACCTGACCAAGCTGCTCGAAGGCTATCGCAACGCCTGATCGCCAAGACGGGGCCCGGCCCGTTCAGCGCGATATCTTCGCCCGCCGCAAGCGCGCGGCGAAGCCCGGTTTGAACCGGTCGAGCGCGTCCCGCGCGACGATCAAGCGGTCCTGGTCGTCGTGATTGAGCGTGTCGCACCACCAGTCGCGGCAGAGCGTCGCATAGATCAGCGGACGGGGGCGCGCGCTGCGGTTCGCCATCCCCTTGTGATGGATGCGATAGTCCCACAGGATGGCTGCGCCGAGCGGCACGTGGGGTTCGTAATCCGGCACCTCGACATGCTCATTGGAACGGTGGGATCGCAGGGCAAACCCGGTCGGGCCGGTTTCCCCGGTCACTTCGACCAGCGGGATGGCCAGCGTGAGGGCGCTCGCCGGGAGCATGAATTCGAGCGGATGCGCGGGAAACAGGATCCCGCCGTCGCGGTGCCAGTGCTGCGCCGGAGCCCCCGGCAGCGCATTGATCAGGCCCCAGGCGTCGAACACGAACCGGGGTCCGAGACTGGCGCGCACGACCGCTTCGACCGACCGCGGCAAGAGTATCTCGCTGCGGGCGAAGGGTCCGCCGATTTCGATGGCGCCGTAGAACCGGCCCGGCGAGACGAACACCTTGCTGCCCGCCTCGTCCTCCTCGAACAGGTGGCGGTGCCGGTCCTGCAGGATTTCGAGCCATTCGGCGAGGATCGCGGGATCGGCCGCCCCGGGGACGATGCAGACGCCGTCGCGCCACAATCGCTCGGCCGGATCCTCTTTCGACATTGCTCGCCGTCCCCATGGCTCGATCCGTCGGAGAGGTTGCAGAAACCGCCCTCCGCTTGCAAGCGCGCCGCCGGATCGTGCCCGCCGCATCACTCCTGCCGCATCCCTGCCCCACCCTTCCCGCAGCCCCTGTCCTGCGCGCGGACAGACCATGCGAGAGGCTTCACATGGCGCGGCGTCCGTGCGAGAGCGGAGACTCCGTGCAAGAGGGGGATGCCCGATGAGTGACATGCTGCGGGAGCATTGGCGGCCGAGCGACGACGCGATCGCCAATCCCGTCGGCGGCGAGACGGTGATCCTGCACCTCGGGAACGGGACCTATTACGGGCTCGACACGATCGGCAGCATCCTGTGGGAAGGGCTCAAGGAAGGACAGCGGCCGGCCGACATATGCGACCGGATCCTCGAGCAATACGAAGTGGAGCGCGAGACGCTGGAGAACGACCTGCGCCGGTTCCTGTCCGAACTGGCCGAAAACGAACTGGTCGTGCGCGCCTGAAGCCCGCTTGCCAGGGGCGGCGGCGCGGGCGCGCTTGACCGCGGCGGCCTTTCCGGGTCATCGCGGCGCTGATGCGAGAGACGATCCCGATCGCGAAGCTCCTGTTCCTCGCCGCGCGCGCGGGATTCGAACTCGCGCGGGCGCGCCTCCTGCTTTCCCGGATCCGGCCGGGCGACATCATGCAGCGCAATGCCCGCGTCGCGGCGAGGGAAGCCGCACTGGCACGAACCCCGGACGAGGCGGCGACAAATCGGCTCTGCGGGGAAATGGCCTTTGCGATCACCCGCATGGCGCTGCACGTGCCGTGGCGGTCCGATTGCCTCGTCCAGGCGCTCGCGGGGCAGAACTGGCTGGCCCGGCAGGCTGTCGCGAGCGAGATCGTGGTCGGCACGGCGAGGGGGCGGGAAGGAACCTTCGAAGCCCACGCCTGGCTGTCGCGCGGATCGACGGTCCTTCTCGGAGGGAATGTCGACCGGTTCAGCCCCCTGCTTGGGCCGGCTGCCGCGCCCGCCGGCGAAGGATGAAGGCGAAGCGTCCCTGCGATCCCTCCATCGCACCATCCATTCGGGCAGCGCACAGAAGGGGCGCAGGGACTCGCGTCGCGCCTCTTCATTTCGGTGAACTGCCTGTTGCCAAACTCGCCGCGTTGCACTAGGGAAACTGACGGAATATCGCGATGCGAGGCCGATGATGATGAAAACGACTTCCCGTGTCATGCTGACCGTCGCAGCCGCCGGTCTGGCGCTTTCGCCGATCGCCGCCCAGGCCAACACCCGCGCGGGTGACAGCACCGCGACCTACAGCGCGCCCGTCTCGCAGCCCGGCATGGGCCGCAGCGCCGAAGGGGAAAAGCTGGTCGGCCCCGGGTTCATCGCCGCGATCCTCGCCGCTGCCGCCGCGGTCGGCATCATCCTCCTCCTCGACGACGACGACGATCAGTCGCCGGGCGCCTGAGGTGAACCTGCGGGCCACCATGGTCCGGCCGGAATGGAATTGAACGCACGGTACGCCCTACCGTGCGTTTTTTCTTGAGGGGCTGACGTCTGCAGGTGGCTATGCCGGGCCCCTCCTCGCTTTCGGGCAGCAGCATGGGCCGGCAATCGCCCGATCTCGCCGTGAGCGGACGCTCGGGTCTCTTCGCGCTCGGTACGGTCCTGATCGTCGCGGCGGCGCTGGGCGGCGGAGGCCAACGCTACGGGCTCGCCAACCTCGCCGTGCAACTGACCGCGCTCGCGGCGCTCGCCCTCCACCCTGCGGCGTTCGCGGCGTTCCGGACATCGGCCCCCCTTGCTCTGCGCGCGCTGGCGGGCCTTTCGCTCCTCCTGCCCCTGCTCCAGCTCGTTCCTCTTCCGCCGGCGATCTGGACCGCGCTGCCCGGACGCGATCTGGTCGTCCAGTCGCTCGAAGCGGCCGGCATGGCCGGCTGGATGCCCTTCAGCCTCGATCCGCACCGAACGCTGCTCGCGCTGACCGCGCTGGTGACGCCCCTCGCCGTGCTCGCTGCGGGCTGGACCCTGAGGCGGGAGCAGATCGCCATGCTGGGCTGGCTCGTCGTGGCTCTCGGTATCCTCAACCTGCTGATCGGGGCCGTGCAGGTCTCCTCGCCGGGCGGGAGAGCAAGCCTTTTCGACGAGGTGCTGCCCGAGGAAGTGCTGCTCGGCACCTTCGCCAACCGCAATTCGACCGCGCTGTTCCTCGTCGGGGCGCTCGGCTTTGCGGCGCTTGTCCCCGCGCCGTGGGCGCGGCGAGCCGAGCTTGCCCTGCGGGTCGGGCTCTGCGCGCTCCTCTTGCTGGCGATCATCCTCACGCGCTCGCGCACCGGGCTCGTCCTCGCGCTCGTTCCGCTCGGCCTCGCGGCGCTGCGGGCGCTGTCCTGGTCCGCCTCGCGCGGCCCCGCCAGGGGATCCGGGCGCGCCCGCCCACGTTCGCTGGCGTTAACTGCCGGAGCGGCGGCGGTGGCGGCGGCGCTTTTCGCGGGGCTGCTGGTGCTTGCCCCCGGAAGGGTGGCCGACACCGTCGAACGCTTCGGCGCGCTCGACCGCGACGCGCGGAGCTACATCTGGGAGGATGCGGCCTATTCGTCCTCGCGCTACTGGCCACTCGGCGCGGGGATGGGCACTTTCGACGAGGTCTTCCAGATCGACGAATCGCTCGAGAACATGACCGTCCGCCGGGCGGGGCGGGCGCATAACGACTATCTCGAAATCGCCATCGAAGCCGGGCTTCCCGGCCTCGTGCTGGTCGCGGCGTGGCTGCTGCTGGTCGGATGGCTGAGCTGGCAGGCGCGGCGCTCTCGCTGGCGCTGGACGGGATGGGCAGGGGCCTCCTTCCTCGTCTGCATCGCGCTGCAGTCGATCACCGATTACCCGTTGCGGAACCAGACCATCCTCGCCGCGGCGGGTCTTGCGCTGCTGGCGCTGGCGCGGACCGCGCAGGCGCCGGGGGAGCGCGCATGACGATGCGGCGCATCGCATGGTACGGCCTGCTTTCAGCCGTGGCGCTGGTCACGGCCGGGCTGCAACTGGACAAGCAATCGGCAGCATCGCCCGCGCTCGCGGCGCTGGTGCCGGAAATCTTCCGCTCGGCCGGGCAGCCGCGCATCGTCTCGGCCGCGCTGTTGGGCGACGACGCGCGGGCAGCCCTCGCGCAAGCGGAGCGGCTCGTCGTCAGGCGTCCGGTTCCGGCGCAATCGCTGCGCCTGCTTGCGCTCGCCCAGTTCCAGGCGGGCGAGATCGATCGGGGGTCGCGCTCGATCCAGTATGCGGCCCGCCGGGGCTGGCGCGACATCGCGGCGCAGGAGGCGATGGCCCGGTTCGCGCTGGGCGCGGGGGACCGGGCGGAGGCGGCGCGGCGCTACACGGCGCTGCTGGCGCGGGGCGAGACGGCCGATGCGACGCTCGAACAGCTCGGCCCCGCGATCTTCGACGGTCCCGACCCGGCGGCGCGGGAAACAATGGCCGCGATCATCGCCGGTTCCGAACGCTGGCACGGCCTGTTCCTGCGGCGGGGGCCGGCCGTGATGCCGCCGGAGAGCTTCGGCGCGGTGGTCATCGCCAGCATGGAACGGGGCGCCGATTATGACTGCGCCGCGTTCGAGCGGGCGGTGGAGACGATCGCCGCAAGGGACGCGCAGGCCGGCGCTCGGCTCGCCGGAAACCGTCCGCCCGCCTGCGAGCGGCAGGGCGCCTGACAGCGCGGCTGCGCGCGGTCCATCCGCAGGACGATCGCCAGACGGCTTGCGCCGCCCCGTCCTCGAAAGGGACCGAAGGCGCGCTCCAACCATACGCCCGCGCGGGCAGGTGCCCCCAGCGGAGGACACCTGCCGCACGCCCGAAGGCGCTATCCTCGGCTCAGAACCGGAAGCGGACGTTCAGCGAGCCGCCATAGCCATCGAGGTCGTCCCCGGTGAGGTAATTGCCCTGCAGGCTGCCGGTGATCGCGTCATCCTCGTTGCCGATCGTGATGCCGGCCGAAAGATCCACGTAGTCGTCGAAAGGCTGGTTGCCGAACAACACGCGGTTGGGGCCGGTCGCGAAGCTGACCGCGGTGTCGTCGCCGCCGAGTTCGTGGGCGTAGTGGGCGCCCACGAAGACGACGCCCGAGGTTCCCCCGAGATCGAAGCCGATCCCGGCCCGCGCCCCGCCCCGTGCCAGCGCGCCATCGCCCGCATCGAAGGCGAAGGTGCCCTGGGCGGTGACGATGTCATCAAGGTCGGAGCTGGCATAGGCGAAGCTGACGCTCGGCTCGAGGAAGAACGCCCTGCGGTCGCCGAGCAGCGCCCCGGCTTCGGCCTGGACCCCCATCACCGAGCCTTCGACATCGGCCGTCAGCCCGGCTGTGTTGCTCTGGAGCGTGCCGTTAACGCTGTCGTACTTGGCCAGCGCGTTCGCCCAGAATGCGCCGATATCCGCGGTCATGTAGGCACCGAGGCTGAAGACGTCGTAGTCGATCCCGTTCGAGGACGCGGTGAATTCGACGTCGCTGCTCTGGTAGCCCGCGGTCACGCCGTAACGCACCGCGCTGGTCCCGAAATCGATCCCGGCGAGCATTCCCCAGAAGTCCTGGTCATAGCCGAGTTCGTGGGTCCCGGCGATGTTGTTGAACACGGTGTTCCTGACCTGCTCGCGTTCGAGGCTGCTGCCGAACCCGGTGAGCCAGGCGCGCGTCGTCTTGTCGCCGCCGCCGACGCTGCTTTCATCCGAACCGCCGGTGTCGCGCATCGTCGCCATCTGGTCCGCGAAGGCATTGGCCGATTGGGTCCACAGGTTGCGCGCGGTCTCGGCGAAGGTGCTGAATTCGAGCGCCGCGGTCGACGGGGCGGTGGCGAGGAAGAAATCATTGCCCGCCGGGTCGAAGGCGAGATCGAATTCGATCAGGCCGATGGTCTGGCGCCCGCCGACGAGATCGAAGGCGTTTGCCGTGGTGCCCGCGCCGGCATCGACGACCAGGATGTCCGAGACGAGGCCACTGGGCTGGGTGCCGGCCGGGTTCACCGTGACCACGGTCGAACCCGTCGCGGCGCCTTCGATCGTCAGCGTGTCGGCGGTCGCGGCGGCGAGGTCGACATCCACGTTGAGGGTCGAACCGCCGGTCCCGACGAAGTTGCCGGAGGTTGCAAGGTTGTTGCCGGAAGTCCCGTCGGCCATGTCGATCAGGCCCTCGTTGGCGAAGGTTTCGAGGCCCGTGATGTTCACGGGGCCGGCGCTGGCCACCCGGAAGGTGCCGGTGTTCACCAGGGAGTCGGTGCCGCCGCCGAAGGCGCTGTGGCCGATGGCGAGGAATTCGCCGTTGTTGGTCAGCGTGTCGGCCGCATCGTCGAGCGTCACGAAGCCGACCAGTTCGCCGTTATTCGTGATCTGCGATCCGGCCGGGCCGCGGGCACGGATGGCCTCGCGCGTGTCGGCGCTGACGAAGCCGTCGTTGACGATCACCGTCGGCGCAGTGCCGTTGTTCACGGCATAGATGCCCGGTTCCGTGCCGGTGACATCGCCGGAAGTCGCGATCGAGATGCCGGTGGAATCGGCACCGCCGCGCACGCTGATCCCGCTTCCGGCAAGGCCCGTGGCATCGGCCGCCGTGACGGTCAGCGAACCGGTGCCATCGGCGGCGGCGTAGATGCCGTTGGCCCCGCCGACGATGGCGCCTGCCGAAGTGTCGATCGCGGCATCCGCCCCGGTGGTGATCACGCTGATCGCGTTGCCGCTCGTCCCGGTCACGTCCGCTGTGGCGATCGTCAGCGTGCCGGCCGAGACGCTGGCGAGTATCCCGGTCGTCGCGCCGCTCACCGCGCCCGCGGTGGTGTCGATCGCCAGCGAGGTCCCGACCCCGCTCGCGTCGATGCCCGGGCCTGCGGTGCCGGTGACGTCGGCGGTCGTGATCGTGGTGGCGCCCGCCCCGTCGGAGCGGACCGTGATGCCCGACACGCCGCCCGAGACCGCGCCCGCGGTGGTCGTCACGTCGAGGCTCGTGCCGGTGGCCGCGTTGCGCACGAAGACGCCGAAGCCGCTGCCCGCGGTCACGTCCGCCGTGGTGATCGCGGTCGCGCCCGAACCGTAGTTCTCGGCATAGATGCCGTTGGTCGCGCCGCCGATCGCACCGGCGGAAGTGTCGATGGCGAGGTCGGTGCCGGCCGCCGTGAGGTTGCCGTAAACGCCGGTCCCCCCGGCGCTGGTCACGTCGCCGCCGGTGATCGAGAGCGCGCCGGTCCCTTCGTTCCGGACCGCGATGCCGACCAGGGCGGCTGTCACGTCACCGGCGCTGGTGTCGATCGTGAGGTCGGTCGTGCTCGCCGCGTTGATCGCGTAGACGCCGTAGCGGCCCTCCGCGTCGATGTCGGCCGTGGTGATCGTGGTCGATCCGGTGCCGTCGTTGAGCGCGGCGATCCCGTCGGTCGCGCCGGTCACGCTGCCCGCGGTGGTGTCGATCGCCAGCGAATCCGCAGTCGCCGCATTGCTCGCCGAAATCGCGTTGTCGCCAGTCGAGGTCACGTCGGCCGTGGTGATCGAAGTGTTGCCGGTGCCCCCGTTCTCGGCCGAAATGCCGGTCGAGCCCGACGAGATCGCACCTGCCGCGGAATCGATGATGATGTCGGTCGCGGTGGCGGTGTTCTCCGCCAGGATGCCGATACTGCCCGCCGAAACATCGGCGGCCGTGATCGACACCGCACCCGTGCCTGCATTGCTCCGAACGGAAATGCCGTCACCCCCGCCCGTAACCGTGCCGGCCGTGCTATCGATGGCAACCCCGGTGGTGCCGGTGTCGGTCCGCACGTCGATCCCGTCGGTCACCCCGGTCACATCGGCCGTGGTGATCGTTACGCCGCCCGTCCCGTAATGCCCGGCGATCATGCCATAGCGGCCGCCACTGACGCTGCCCGCGACCGTGTCGATCGTGATGCTGCCGCCGCCAATGCTTTCGCCGAGCACGCCGTCGCCCGTCGCAGAGTTAACGTCCGCCGTGGTGATGAAGACATCGCCGCCCGCTGCATCGACCCGTGCGCGAACACCGATGCGATCCGCGGTCACCGTCCCCGCGCTCGTGTCGACCGTGACAGTGCCGCCGCCAAGGCTTCGGGCAAAGACGCCGTCATAGGTTGCCGAGGAGACGTCTGCTGTCGTGATCGTGACGCTGCCCGCTCCGGAACTCTCGGCGAGCACGCCGAACTGCGTGCCGCTGACGCTTCCGCCGGTCGTGTCGACGGCAATGGTGCCCGCACCATCCGTGATCGCGAGGATGCCGCTGGCGAACGCAGTGCCATCGCCCGTCACGTCGCCGATCGCGGCACTCGTGCCGATGGCGATGTCGCCGCCGCCCAGCGCGTAGGCGACGATACCGTCCCCGCCCGTGCCGGTCACCCCCCCGACGAGGCCGACGCCCTGGATCGAGATCGCGCCGCCGTCGCTCACCGCGATAATGCCGGTGCCGCCCGTGCCGAGGATCGTCCCGATGTCGCTGACCGCGATCGCGCCGCCCGCGGATTCGAGGTCGAGACCGTCGCCCGCCTGCCCGGTCACGCTGTCGAAGTCGGTGACGAGGATGTCCGCACCGGCCGTGATCGCCTGGATGCCGTCGGTCGCCCCGACGATGTCGCCGGACGAGCCCTGGATCGTGATGTCCGCCGTCGCCTGTGCCGAACGCGCGAAGATGCCGAAGGCCGAACCGCCGGTCACGTCGCCGGTGGTGATCGTGAGCGGGCCGGACCCGAAATGCTCGGCATAGATGCCGTGCGAGCCCCCGCTCACCGTGCCCGCGCTGGCGTCGATCGCGAAGCTGGTGCCGTTCGCGCTCTGGTAGCCGTAGACGCCCGTGCCGCCGATCGCGGTCACGTCCGCGGTGGTGATCGAAAGCGCGCCCGTGCCGTAGCTGCGCGCGCCGATCCCGACCAGGGCGCTGGTGACGGTCCCCGCGCTGCTGTCGATCGAGAGATCGGTCCCCGCAGCCGAGTTCACCGCGCCGATCCCGAGTTCGCCTGCGCCCGCCACGTCCGCCGTCGTGATCGAGAGCGCACCGCTCCCCCCGCTCGAAGCGTAGATGCCGACGGTCGCACCGCTCACCGCTCCGGCGGCCGTGTCGATCGTCAGGTCCGTGGCTGCGCCATAGGCGTAGATGCCGTAGGCGCTCGTGCCGGTCACGTTACCGGTGGTGATCGTGGTCGCCCCGGTGCCGAAATTGCTGGCGACGATGCCGATCTCGCCGCTTACGCTTCCCGCGCTGCTGTCGATCGTCAGGTCCGTGCCGATGCCGTAGGCGTAGATGCCGTAGCCCGCCGTTCCGGTCACGTCGCCGGTCGTCACCGAAAGCGCGCCCGTGCCCCCGTTGAACGCGGTAATGCCGGCGGTCGCCCCGGTAACCCCGCCGACCGTATCGATCGTCAGGCCGGAGCCCGCGTTGTAGGCCAGGATGCCTTCCGCGGTGGTTCCGGTGACAGCATCCGCGCGGATCGCGAGTTCGCCCGTCCCGTAATGCACCGCCTCGATGCCGCGCGCCCCGCTGATCGCGCGGAAGGCCGAAATCGTGGCCGTCGTACCGTAGCTCGTCGACCTGATCGCCGCGCCGGCGGCCGCGACGATGTCCCCGGCAACGATGCTCGTGTCTCCCGAACCCTGGTTCAGGACGTTGATGCCGATGTCCGAAGCGGTCACGCTCCCCTGCGTGGTGTTGACGAGGATGTCGTCCCCGGCGACATTGACCGCAAGCACGCCGTCGCCGTCGGCGCCCGTCACGTCGGCGGTGTCTCGATCACGAGATTGCCGGCGCCGCCATTGCGGCCATAGACCCCTATCGTCCCGCCGAAGACGGTCCCCGCGCTCGTATCGATCCGCAGGCTCCCGGCGCTGTTCTCGAACGCGATCAGGCCATATCTCGTCAGGCCCGTCACATTGCCGGTCACCACTTCGGTCTGGCTCGTGGAACTGGTGAAGACGCTGATGCCGCGGGTCTGCCCCACGACATCGCCGTCCACGGTGATGAGGTCGAAGCGATCGCCGGAATGTGTGCCTGAAATCCCGACCCCGGTCGTTCCCGTGATCGGGCCGCCGGTCCGCACGCGGACCAGGCCGGCGTTGTTCGTGAAGGTGAAGCCGTTGTCGCCGACGATCGAGCTGCTGCCCGAAACCTGGTTCAATGTCAGGCCGCCATTGGTGGTGACCTGCAGGCCGTCTCCGCCGACACCGGTCGTGTCGATGGCGAAGCCGTCGTCGATCAGGATATCGAGATTCGTGCCGGCGATCACCTGGGTGGTCGTGGCGGGCGGGCCGTTGTCCTCGCAGGTGACTTAGTCAGGGCCGGTCACGGCGCAGGCGTCCTGCGCGGCGGCAGGGGTGGCGATCGCAAGGCCCGAAGCGAGAAGCGCGATCGGCGCGGAGCCCCAGCGAAGGGCGCTCGTCGCTGCCCGCAAAAGGGCGCTCCGCCCCTCGCCCGTCCGCGGTTCGATCGTCACGGCAAGGCCGAGATCGGGCGAATAGCTCGCCGCCACACCCTTGTGCTTCGTCATGCGGCCGCCGCGCAGCATGGCCGGGCCGACCGGCCCGCGAACCTCGCCGCCGATACCCGCCCGATCGATCGCCGCGTCCAGGATGTTCTTCATGTTCTCGCCCTCTTTCTCACCGCTCGCACCGCTGTTCGACAGCGCTTCGAGCCGGCTCGTTCATTCCCCAAATCGCCGCTCGCCCCATCGGGCGCAGCCGGCGCATTACGCTTCCGGTTCCACCGTGATCAGCGTCGCCGCATCGGGGGAATTGGGAGAAACCGTCATCGGACAGGCGAAACCCTCGACCAGCTCGACATCGTAGAGCTCGCCGATATCGCCATCGATCCTGAACCAGTCGACGCAACTGCCCTTGGCAAGGTCGATCACCTGCACCCCGCACCAGGCCTCGCTGTCCGCGGACTTGAGCCGTTGGTCGAGTTCGAGCCCCTCGAACCGCTGGTAGCGCGGCCGCGACAGCCCGACGAAGGCGTAATTCCCCTTGAAGGCGAGCCCGCGCAGGAAACCGGGGCAGAAGGCGATCGGCCTGAACGTCCCCGTCGCGGCAGCGCCCTTCGTGTCCTTTGCGCCCTTCGCGCCCTTCGCACCCTTCCCGGGCAGAACCACTTCGCCGAATTCGCCGGTGCCGGCATTGAGCACGTAGAGCCTGCCTTCGTGCCAGCGCGGCGAATGCGGCATCGAGAGCCCTTCGCACACCACCTTCCCGCTTTCGACCTCGATCACGACCCCGCCGTCCGCGCGGCGGTCGCGCCAGCCGTCGATCGTGTTGGAGCGGGACACCGCGGTGACGAATGCGGGCCTGCCATCGCGCATCGCGAGCCCGTTGAGGTGGCAGCGATCCTCGTCCACGATCTCGCTGATGAAATCGGGTTTCCAGACCGGCTTGAACGAATGGCGAGTCGAAAGCGTCGCAAGGCAGTTGAAGCGCGTGTTGACGAAGATGATCTCGCCTTCGCCCGTCACGCCGACGTCATGCGCGTCGAGCTGGCCCGTGACGTGCTGCGTGCGCGGCATGAAACAGGCGTCGTAGAGCTGGTTGATCCGCGAGGAAAGCACGAGCCGGTCCGGCCCGTCGAGCGCGAGCCCCATTGGCTTGGGCATCTCGGACTGGTGCAGTTGCGCCCCGCCGGCGGGGCCGCGGCCGAGCATGTAGAGAAAGCCGCTCTGATAGGAGGTGAAGGCGAGGGAAACCCCGAGCGAGGCGAGACGGGAAAGCAGGCCGCCCGACAGGGAATAATCCGCTTTCGGCGGATTCGCCGCGACCCTGCTGGCCGCAACCTGCTGTGCCGGTCCGGACATTCGTTCCCCTGCTGCCCTTCTTCAGAGCCGACGTGCTGTATTGCCCACAGTAATTAAATCAAGTTGGCAGACGGAGATTTCTCGCACCCGCAAAAGGTACCCGCGCCGTGAACGACGGGTCAGCGCCCTTTGCGTGCGGCGGTTCTCGCTCGGCGGAGGGGCCGCGGTGCGCGGCCCAAAGATCGCATTGATCGGACCGGGGCGGGCAGGCTAGACCTTCTGCGTCCGCTCCTTCGAAAGCCTGCCCTGCATGGTCGATCCCGTTCCCTCGCCCTGTCGAAAGATCTGCCGCCTGTCGCAGGACGGCGGCCTGTGCGTCGGCTGCGGGCGGACCCTCGACGAGATCGCGGGCTGGCAGGCGATGACGGACGCGGAACGGGACGCGGCGAGCGCCGCCGCGCGGACACGGCTCGCCCGGCTCGAGTAACAGGGCACAGTCGCCCCGCCGGCGCCGCGGCGAGCGCGCTAGCTTCGCGACGGCCCGATGATCCGCACCTCGGGGCGGCCCCCGGCGCCGTCCGACACTGCCGCCTCGATCCCGAACACCTCGGCGAGGCGCTTGGGCGCAAGCGTCGCGGCGGGCGCGCCGTCGGCGACCAGGCGCCCCACCTTCATCCACAACAGCCGGTCGGCATAGCGCGCGGCGAGCGCGAGGTCGTGGATCACGGTCAGCACCGCCGTCCCGCGCCGCGCGGCGGCGACGAAGATGCCCAGCACCTCGTGCTGGAAGCGCGGATCGAGCGCGGCCACGGGCTCGTCGGCGACCAGCACCGGCGCTTCGGCGGCGAGCGCACGGGCGAGATGGACGCGCGACATCTCCCCGCCCGAAAGCGTGTCGGCGGCGCGCTCCTCGAAGCCCTGAAGCCCGCAGGCGGCGATCGCACGGTCCACCGCCGCGGCATCGGCCGGGGAAAGACGCTCCGGCGTGCCGCCATGGGCGTAGCGGCCAAGGGCGACGATGTCGCGCACCGGCTGCGGCCAGACGAGCGGACGCGCCTGGGGGAGATAGGCCGCGCGGCGCGCCCGCTCGCGCGGGGAAAGGGCGCGGGCCGCCCCGTCGCCGATCAGCGCCTCGCCGCTGTCCGCCGCCAGCAGGCCGAGCGCGAGGCGCAGGAGCGTCGTCTTGCCCGCCCCGTTCGGGCCGATCAGCACGGTGAGCGTGCCCGGTTCGAGCGCGAAACTCGCCTCCTCCACCAGCGACCGGCCCGCGGCGCGATAGGTCAGCGCGCGGGCTTCGAGCGCGATCATGCGAGCCTCCTGCGCGCGGCGATCCAGACGAAGACCGGCGCGCCAATCAGCGAGGCGAGCACGCCGAGCTTCAATTCGCTGTCGGTCGGCACCAGCCTTACACCGACATCCGCCAGCACCAGCAGCAGCGCGCCGAGCAGGGCGGAAGGCAACAGCAGCCGCGCCGGATCGTAGCGCAGGAAGGGCCGCACCAGATGCGGCGCGACGATCCCGACGAAGCCGATCGCGCCCGCCAGCGCCACCGCCGCCCCGGTCGCCAGCCCCGCGCCGATGATCACGCCCAGGCGCTGGCGCCCGAGGTCGAGCCCGAGCCCCTCGGCTGTCTCCTCGCCCAGCGCAAGCACGGCAAGCCCGCTGCGGCCGGCCAGCAGGATCGCCATGCCGGCGAACAGGAACGGCGCGGCGAAGGCGAGGTCTTCGAGGCTGCGATTGGCGACCGTGCCGAGCGTCCAGTTGACCATGTCGGCAAGGCTGAACGGATTGGGCGCAAGGTTCATCATCAGCGCCATCAGCGCCGCCGCGAAACTGGACAGGCCGACCCCGATCAGGATCAGCGTCACCACCGACCGGGTCCGCAGCGCGGCGAAGGCCACCAGCCCGGTCGCGACCAGCGCCCCCGCCACCGCGGCAAGCGGCAGGACCAGCGGGCCCGTGGCGGCGAGGCCGAAATAGAGCACGAAGGTCGCAAACAGCGCCGCGCTCGCCGAAACGCCGAGAATGCCCGGCTCGGCCAGCGGATTGCGCAGCAGCCCCTGCAGCGCCGCCCCGCTCATGCCGAGCGCCGCTCCGACCAGCGCCGCGGCGAGCGCGCGCGGCAGGCGGATCTGCCACACGACAAGGCCGTCCCCTTCGCTCCCGCTCCCGGCGAGCGCCGCCAGCACCCGTGGCAGCGGCAGCGCCACCGAACCGAGCAGGAGCGAGGCGAGCAGGGCCAGCGCCAGGGCCGCGCCAAGGAGGAAGAGGACGCGCGTCATTCGCCCCTCGCCGCCTCGCCCGCCTCGCCCGCCGGCCCCTTCGCCCGTCCGGCCCGCGCCAGAGCCTCGATCGCGTCGAGCAGGAACCAGCCGCCGCACGAAGTCCACGCTCCCTCGAGCGGCACCACCGGCAGTTCGGTGAGCTGCGCCTGCGCGACGGGATGGCGCGCTGCGCTCCAGCGATCGACCTGTTCGCTCCCGCTTCCGAAAAAGGCCGCGGCGGCGACGAGATCGGGCCGTTCGTAGGCGAGCCGTTCGAGCGGGATCGGATTCCAGCCGCCGCGCTCCTGGAAATTGGCGAGCCCGGCGGCGCGCAGCAGTTCATGAACCAGCGTCCCTTCGCCCGCCGTCACGCCCGCTGGAGTCATGTAGAGCGTCGCGGGCCTTTCCCTGCTTTCCCGCGCGAGCGCGGCCAGCCGCCGGTCCATCTGCCCGGCGACGCCGCGCGCAGCCTCGCGCCCGCCGAGCGCGCCCCCGACGCGCAGCACTTCCGCGCGCACGTCGGCAATGGTGCCGGGAAAGCCGAGCTGCACCACCTCGATCCCGGCACGCTCCATGAAACCCGACACGTTCGGGCCGCCGCCATAGGACCGCACCACGTGGGTCGGGCGCAGCGCGAGCACGTCTGCGGTGCGCGGGCGGATCCGCGGCAGGCCCCTCGCCTGATCGCGCAAGTAGGAATAGCGATCGCGCGCATGGGGCGACAGGGCGAGGATCTCCTCCCGCCTGGCGAAGCGCAGGACATACTGGTCGGCACAGTAATCGAGGCTGACGATCCGCCGCGGCGCTTCGCCGACGCGTTCGGGCGCCCGCGCGCAGGCGGCGAGCGCGAGAAAAGCCAGCGCCGCGAGGATCATCCGCATCGTCGTTCGATCACATCCGGTACCGCACGCCGCCGAACACGCCGCGGCCCGGCTGGCCGTAGAGGAAGATCGTCTCGTACTGCTCGTCGGTCACGTTCTCGATCCGTCCGAACAATTCGAGGCTTTCGGTGATGCCATAGCTTACCCTGAGGTCGGCGACGACATAGCCATCGAGCCGCGTCGTGTTCGCGGCATTGTCGAAACTGTCCCCCGCGACGAAGATCGTCGTGCCGATGCCGAGGCCGTTCTCCATGCGGTAATCGGCCACGAGGCTGACAGTCTCCTCCGCCCGGCGCGGCAGGCGATTGCCCGTGGTCTCGTCGAAGGCATCGATGATCGAATAGTTCACCGCGACATCGAACCCGTCGACCGGGCGCAGGGCGAGGCCGAATTCCCAGCCGTCGGCGCGCGCGCGCGCGATGTTGTCGTAGGTGCCGAACGGCGGCGTGGGCACCTGGCACGGCGGCAGCGGATTTTCGAAACAGCCGACGAAGACGATCTCGTTGGTCGCCTCGCGCTCGAAATAGGTGACGCCGATCTCGGCCCGCCCGTCGAGGAAGGCCTGCGTGATCCCGGCGTCCCAGGCTTCCGATTCCTCGGCATCGAGGCCCGGATTGCCGAAATCGCTGAACAGCTGGAACAGCGAGGGCGCCTTGAAACCCTCGCCGTAACTCGCGCGCACCACGGTGCTGCCTGCGTTCGGCGAGTAGGCGCCGCTCGCCTGGAACGTCGTCGCCTCGCCGAAGGTCTCGTGGTCGTCGTAGCGCACGCCGCCGGTCAGCGAGAGCCCATCGAGCGGGGTCAGGTTGACCTGTCCGTAGACCGAATTGATCCAGACATCCGCGCGCGTCGCGGGCGCGCCGCGGCTCGAGCTGCGCAGCTCCGACTCCTCCCGCTCCGCCCCGAAGACGAGGTTCGCGAAACCGGTCGCATCGAACACGCCCTGGTATTCGAAGCGGCGGTTCCGGCCATTGGCGTCGAAGGTCTCGGTCTCGTTCCCGCCGGAAAGGTCGAGATTGCGCCGGTCGATATCGGTGTAGGCGAAGCCGAGCCGGTTGCGGAAGCGCCCGTCGAGGAACGCCGCGTTGATCCCGGCATAGCCGACGAAATCCTGCCGCAGCGAAAGCTCGTCCGTGTCGGCGAGGGCGAAGGCGGGCGCGGGAAAACCGTCCACTCCGGTCTCGGCATCGGCGTAGAAGGCACGCAGGTCGAGCGAAACCGTGTCGGTGATCGCGATGTCGAGCTTGCCGTTCACGCCGAGGCTTTCGAACCCGTCTCGCTCGGTCCCGCCGCGCGCCTCGCTGAAGGCGGAAATGCCGTCCGTCCTGAACCAGGTCGCCCCGACGCTCGCCGCGACCGGGCCGAAGCGGCCCGAGACATTGCCGACCAGTTCCGCCGTGTCGCGCGCGCCGTATTCGGCCCGCGCGAAGGTTTCGATCTCCTCGCTCGGTTCGCGGGTGAGGAGGTTGACGACGCCGCCGATCGCCTGGCTGCCGTAAAGCACCGATTGCGACCCGCGCACGACTTCGACCCGGCTGATATTGCCCACCAGCAGCGCGCCGAAATCGAACCCCCCGCCGGTCGAGGCCGGGTCGTTCAGCTTGATCCCGTCGACCAGCACCACGGTCTGGTCGGCCTGCGCGCCGCGGATCGAAACGCCGGCGACCGTGCCGATCCCGCCATTGCGGTTGAAGGTCACGCCGGGCACGGTGCGAAGGATGTCGAGCACCTCGCTCGGCTGGCGGGTGACGATCTCCTCCTCGCCGATGACGGTCACGGATTCGCCGACCTGCGATTTCGCGCGGGCGCTGCGGTTGGCGGTGACGATGATCTCCTCGTCCCCGGGATCCTCCCCGCCCTGCCGATCGAGCGCTTGCTGGGCAAGGCCCGGGGCAGGCAGCAGGGCGAGCGCGGAGACGGCTGCACAGAGCCGGACAGTGATGTTCATGAGCGTTTCCAAAGCCACACCGCGAGAGGGGTCCGGAGCCCCGCGCGGAACGGACAACTGGCCCGCCGACACCCCATGGCACATGGAAGCGCCGACGCCGAAACCGGCCTCGCTGTCGTTACTTCGGAAAAAAGCTTTTCCTGTCCCGCTGGGCTGGTCCCGGCCCCGGACGAACGACGCGACGGCAGGTCTCCTGGCTCGCCGATCACCGCCCTCGAAGCGTCTTCCCGGCGCCGCCCGAAGGCCTTGCCAGTGACATTGGTGCTTCGGGACTCCCGGCTTACAGTTGCGGGCACAGCGCCGGCCTTGCCCTTGGGGGCGCACCGGCTTCCCTCTTAGCTCCGGGCGCTTTCGCACCCGCAGCACCGTCTGGGCTGTTCTTTGCTTTGGACGCGCGCGCCTGTCAAGCAGCTCGCGCCGGCCCTTCTGCCGCCGCCTTTTCCGGGCAGGCGCAGGTCAGGCGAGGCCCGCGAGATCCACCTGCTCGAACGCGCCGTGACCGAGCCGGTGCACGAACGCGCCCTCCTGTCCGAGGATCGCGCGCACGCAGCGCACGACGCCGAGATGGGTGACCGCGAGCACGGATTCCGTGCCGCCCGACCGCTCGGCGAGGAAGCCGCGCACCCGCTCGATCATGTCGGCGACGCTTTCGCCGCCATGGGGGCGCGCGCCGGTGACATCGGCGGCCCAGGCGTCGATCTCCGCCCTGGGAATGTCGTCCCAGCATCTCATTTCCCAACGCCCGAAATCGATCTCGGCGAGGCGTTCGTCGAAGGCGAGCGGCAGGCCGAGCCGGTCGGCGAGAGCCTCGGCCAGCGCGCGGCACCGGATCAGCGGGCTGCTCTCGACCCGGGCGATGCCGCGGGGCAAGGCCGCGAGGAGGCGGGACAGGTCCGCGGCAGTCGCCGCGCGCGCCGCGACATCCGAACGGCCGTAGCAGACGCCCGGGTCCACCTGCGGCTCGAAATGGCGCAGCAGGATCAGAGCCATGCGACGAGCGCGAGATAGACGCCGAGTTCGCTCGCCTGCTGCACCGCGCCGAGGCAGTCGCCGGTGTAGCCGCCCAGCCGGCGTTCGAACAGCAGCCGTATCGCGACGTGGCCGACGACGCAGCCCGCCACCGCCGCCAGCACCGCTCCGCCGCCCGCGACGAGGCCGAACAGCCCGAGCGCGCCGAGCCCGGTCGCGATCGCGGCGGCAAGCGCGCCCCGGCCGATCCCCTGCGCGACCGGCTTGGCCAGGCCCGCGGCCCGGACATAGGAGGAGGTCGCGATCACCAGCACCGCCGAGAGCCGCGAAACGCCATGCGCGAGCGGCAGGGCCGCGAGCGCCAGCGCCGGCGGCAGTTCGGCGAGCGCGGCAACCTTCAGCGCCAATGCCACGCCGAGCGCCGCGGCCCCGAAGGTGCCCAGCCGGCTGTCCCGCATCACCTCCATCATCCGCTCGCGCGTCGCCGCGCCCAGCCCGTCGAACAGGTCGGCGAGCCCGTCCTCGTGGAATGCCCCGGTCGCCAGCAGGGTTGCCGCAAGCGCCAGCAGCGCGGCGATGACGGGCGAGGCCAAGGCATGGCCCGCCGCAAGGGCGGCCGCCCCGATCGCGCCGACGAGGAGGCCCACCAGCGGATAGAAGGCGGGGGCGGCGGCAAAATCCTCCTCCTCGAGCGCCATCGCGGGGAGCGGGATGCGGGTGAGGAAGATCCAGGCCGCGGCAAGACTGCGAAGCGGGCGGCTCAGCATTCGTCCGTGCGGTGCGCCACGCCCGCCTCGCCGAAGCTCGCCATGTCGAACAGCGCCAGCGCCGCCCGCACCAGCGGCACCGCAAGCAGCGCGCCCGTGCCCTCGCCCAGCCGCAGGCCGAGATCGAGCAGGGGTTCGGCCCCGAGCCAGTCGAGCAGCGCGTCGTGCCCGGCCTCGGCGGAGCGATGGGCGAAGACCATGCGCCCCTCGCATTCCGGAACCAGTGCGCGGGCCAGCGCCGCCGCACTGGCCGCGATGAACCCGTCGACGATCACGAGCCTGCCCGCCTCGGCCGCCCCGATCATCGCGCCGGCCATGGTCCCGATCTCGAACCCGCCGACTTCGGCCAGCGCCTCCATCGGGGCGAGCACCCCGGTGCGCGCCGCCGCGCGTTCGAGCACGGCCCGCTTGTGCGCCAGCGCCGCATCGCCAAGCCCCGTGCCCCGCCCCACGAGCCGCGCGACGGGAAGGCCCGAAAGCTTGTGCGCCACCAGCGTGGCGGCGGAGGTGTTGGCGATCCCCATTTCCCCGAAACAGGCGATCTCGCCCCGGAGCCGCCGGCCGTGGTCGCGCCCTTGCGCGACGGCCTCCTGCGCGGCCGCGCCGCTCATCGCGGGGCCGTGAAGACTGTTGGCCGTGCCCGGCCCGAGCCGCATGTCGATCAGGCCCGGCGCATCGGAAAGCGGTTCGGCGATGCCGCAATCGGCCACGAAAACCGGGATGCCGAGAGCCCCCGCGATCACGTTCGCGGCCGCGCCGCCTGCAAGGAAGTTGCGGACCATCTGCCCGGTCACCTCCTGCGGGAAGGACGAGACGCCCTCGGCAGCGATCCCGTGGTCGGCGGCGAAGATCGTGAGGCTGGCGCCCGGCACCTCGCCCGCGATCCGCTCCCCCAATGCCGAGCGCGCCGCGACCGCGAGCGTTTCGAGCCGTCCGAGCGATCCGACCGGCTTGGTCCGGTTGTCGAGCAGGCGCTGGAGTTCGTCGCGGGTCATGGCGCGAGCCCCTAGCGGGGAACGCGCCGGGTTCAAACGCAATCCTTGCGGGGCCATACGCTTCGGACGTCTCGCCGACCGCCCGATTTCGGCCGGGCTCAAAAGCGGGTGCTGAGCGAGACGGTCACATTGCGCCCCACGCCCAGCGTGATGATCTTGTAGGTATCGAGAAAGTCGCGGTAGACTTCATCCAGCAGGTTCTCGACCCCGAGGGTGACGTCGATGTTCCCGAACCGTGCGCCCGCCTGAAGATCGACGAGGGCATAGCTGTCGGTCGAAGCGGTCCCGAACGGCGGCGGAGGCGTGTCGAACTGGATGAACGGCTCGATGATGCTCGTGGCGTCCTGCGCGGCGGCATAATCCACCCCGACCGTGAAGAAGGCATCGCGCGCAGGGCCGAGCCTGTCCTGCGTCAACTCCAGTTCGGCCCGGAACTTGAGCGGCGGCAGAAGAGGAACCCGCTTGCCGTCGTCTAGCTCTCCATCGACATATTCCACCACGCCGCGCAGTTCGGCCCAGTCGGTCATCCGGTGACTTGCTTCCACGTCGAAGCCTTGCAGCGCGGCGTTCTGCTGATCGACCTGGAAGATGGAAAGCCCGCCCGGATTGGTCTCTCCGGTATCGGCGAGGAAGATGAAGTTATCGATGTCGTTGATGTATCCTGTAATCTTGAACCGGGTCCGTCCATCGTCGTAGCGCAGCGAAACGTCCGAGCTGAGAGAGGTTTCGGCCTCGAGCGTGGGATCGCCGCGCTGCACCGCGGCGACGCCGCCATGCACCCCGTTCACGAACAGCTCGAAAATGGTCGGCGCGCGAAACCCGCGCGACAGGTTGCCGGTCAGCGAGAAGGTGTCGCTCACCCGGTAGACCGCCCCGAGCGAACCGGTGACGATGGTGTATTCCTGTTCGAGCAGCTCGGGCGAGACATTGGCGAAGAAGTCGGGCTGCGCGGTCCTTTCCGGATCGGCTTCGGTCCGGATGTAATCGATGCGGCCACCGAAATTGACGATGAACCGGCCGAAACGCGCTTCCTCGAGCGCGAACAGGGCGAGCCGGTTGATGGTCCCGCCCGGCGTCAGCGCGGTCGGCCCGAAGCTTTCCTGATCGATGAAGACGGCCTCGGCGCCGATGCGACCGTCGAGCCCGGCGAACCCGGACCCGTGCTTCAGGTCGATGCGCGCGGTGATGTTTTCGCGCAGGATATCGATATCCGCGCCTTCGGGAAGCTGGCTGCGGGGCACCGGGTCGGCGCCGCCGGCGCCCGCGATACGCAGGTTGCGGACATAGGACAGGCTGGGAACGAGAACGAGATCGGGATCGAGATCGAATTCCCCGAACAGGCGCACGATATCGTTTTCGAGATCCTGGCCAAGCCCACCCGGCCGCAGCGGATCGCCGGAACCGGGCGCGGGCGGATCGGGCAGGACATAGTTCTGATCGCTGCGATACGCTTCCCAGCGCAGGATGATCGGTCCGCCGGCGGTGTCGTAGCCGACACTGACATCCCAGTTCTGCTGGACATAATCGGTAAAGGGCACTTCCCCCGTGACCAGCGGATCGCGCGGATTGTCGGTTTCGAGAGCGTTCGGCACCTCGGGCACCACGAGGCCTCCCGAATCGCGCAGGACGAGCGTGCCGACCGCGCCAAGCGGGCCATCCGCGGCTTCCATCGTCAGTGCGGCGGTCGTCTGGCGAAAGCCGCTCTGGTAACCGAAGGTTGCGCGCCCGCCCAGATGGCTTTCGCCTCGACCGACCGCAGGCGGGCGCTTCGGGATCACGTTTACCGCACCGCCGATCGCGTCGGACCCGTAGAGAATGCTCGAAGAGCCGCGGACCACTTCGATCCGTTCGGCGATGAAGGGATCGATGTTTGCCGGATGGCGAATGCCATATTGCTGGAAATCGAGGCTCAGTTCGTCCGAAAGCACGCGAACGCGATTTCCCGACAGGCCGCGGATGACGACATTGCCGACCTGATCCCCGGTGGAAAGCGAATCGACCCCGGCAAATCTCCTGGCGAAGGCTCCGAGCCCGGCCGATGCGATACGGTCCTTGTCGGCCCCGTCGATGACGTCGACATCGCTCGGCGTGGTCAGCGGGACTGCCCTGCGCGCCGTGCCGGTCACGATGATGGGTTCCGCGAAGATGGCGGGGTCGCTGCCGGTTTCCCCGCCATCCTCGCGGCCCTGTCCCGCTTGCGGCGGTTCCGGGAGGCTTCCGGTGCCCTGCTGGGCGTTTGCCGGAACGGACCAGAGCATCGTGGCAGCGATCAGGACAGGGCCGGGGCGTCTCATGGCGACCTCTCCGAATGTAACAAGATAACATTTCATCCCTAGGGCCTGAGGCGGTTCCTGGCAAGACGCTTCGCATCGCTCCCCCGAGATTCCCGGCGAACTCCCGACCACGACGCCCCGGCGTCCTGACGGAGGACGGATGCGCGCCGCTCGATCGGTCTTGCGAATATCGGGCTTTCTCAAGCGGAGCGCACGTCATAAGGTGGCATCGCCCCTTCCGCGCGGGCAGGTCCGATGGTGAGGTATCGCGGACCGGAACCAGAAGAAGCCGATGAGCAAGACACATTCCGACATCCTCGTCCTGCTGCTGGCGGTCGCGATCGTCCTCCTCGCCTATATTGCCTGGGGGTCCGGCGAGCGTGCGGACGGGGCATCGCCCGATCCCGAGCCGCAGCAAGCCTCGAATGATCCGCGCGAAGCGATCCCCCTCAATGACGAACAGATGCAATTCGCGCTCGCACAGATGCGCGGCTTTCTGGAGGCGATCGAGGATCTGGAGGCTGCCGAGCTGGAGGGGAACACCGGCGCGATGGCCCGCCTCGCCGGAGCCCACGGGCCGGGAAAGGAGCAGCCGCCGCAAGGCTTTAGAGACCGGCTGCCAGACACGTTCCAGGCGATGAGCGGCGGGACGAGAAAATCCTTCGCGGCGATGGAGCGGCACCTGTCCGACGGCGATCTCGAAGGTTACAGGGCCGAGCGACTGGAAGCACTTCGAACCTGCAACACCTGCCACGCCTCCTACCGTTTCGTTTCCGAGACGCGATCGACGCCGAGGCAGCCTTGATTTGCGCGCCGGGTGACAAACCCCCGCCCGTGATCTAGGCGCCGAGCGACATGCTTTCCGCGTTGAGATCCGTTTCCATGAGGACCCCCGCGATCCTGGCGGTCATGCTGGCCGCGCTCGTCGCCAGCGTGCTCGTTCCGCGCGGATACATGATCGCCCCGTCCTCGACGCATCTGTTCGAGGTATCGGCCTGCCCCGAAACCAACCCGCTGGCGCGCATGGTCGCGCAAGGCCAGGGCGAGGGACACCGGCAGGCTCATGCAGCCATGGGCCACGCGGTGGACCCCGCCGACGACGAACCCTTCACGAGCTCGTCAGGCGGTGACTGCGCGTTCGCGGGATTGGGCGCCCAGGGTCTCGCCCACCATGTCGAATTATGGAACGAGCCGCTTCGCATCGATGCGTCGCCGCCGGTCCCGTTGCGGACAGAGCCCGCCGAACTGCGGCTGCTGCGATTGCGGCCGCCCCTGCGCGCGCCCCCGCCGAGCGTCTGACATCCATCATTTTCAGACCCGGACGCAGGCCTTCGGCCGGCGTTCGATGGCTCACGCGATTTTCGGACAGATCCAATGGCATTCAACACCCGTGGCCGAGCGATGCTGCTCGCCTCCCTTTCATTCGCCCCCCTCCACCCGGTTCTGGCGCAGGACACGCCCGAGCGGAACATCACCGAGCAGGACAGGCCCGGGCAGGACAGGCCCCGCAGAACGCCGGACGATCCGATCCTGATCGACAGGATCGTGGTGAGCGCCGTGCGGCCCGATCGCGCGGCTCCGATCTCCGAGGACGAAATGGCCATGCCGGAACAGATCGCCCTTCCGGCCGATGCCACCGCCATCGCTGCCCGTGTGCCCGGCGGTGCCTTCTTCGGAAACGGCACGCTATCGGGCCAGTTGTCCTATCGCGGCCTCGCCGGAGAACGCGTGCTGGGACGCATCAACGGCCAACGCTTCGCCACCGGCGGGCCGAACGCGATGGACCCGCCCTTCCACTACGCGCCTTCCGTTCTCGTCGAAAGGATCGACGTTGCCCGGGGCATCGCTCCGGTCGCGCAGGGCCCCTCGCTCGCCGGGGCGGTCAACGTGCAATTGTTCGAAACCGATTTCGCCGATGGCCCCGACCTGTCGGCCGACCTTCGTTTCACCAGTCAGTATCGCAGCGTCGACGACAGCTACGCCGTGGGCGGCATGGCCGGCGTGTCGAACGACAGGTGGCGCTTCGGCGTCCTTGCCAGCCGCGAGGAAGGCGAGGACTACGAATTTCCCGGAGGGACCGCAGCCGGCACCTCCTTCGAGCGCAACCTCTATGGCGCCCATGCCGGTTTCCGGACCGGTGCGGGCGAGCTTTTCCTCGAATACAGGCGCAGCGAAACCGATCCGACCGGCAACCCGCCCTTTTTCCTCGACATCGTTTTCTTCGACACGGACTTCCTCCAGGGCGGCTTTCGCGGCGAGATCGCGGACGATGTGGAATTGACGCTGCGACTGGGCCATGTCGCCGTGCGTCACCTCATGGACAACCAGACCACGCGCGACCCGGCGGCACCGCCCGACCGGGCGCGGGCTACGTTCGCCGATGCCGATACGAGCACCGCGGAACTCGCCGTGCGGATCGGCAAGGCGAATTCCTATCTCCAGGTCGGTGCTGATGCCGAACTTACCGACAAGTCCGTCACCATCACCAACCCCTTCAACGACGGGTTCTTCGTGGAATCGCAGCCCGATGTGCAGGCGGAGCGCATCGGCGCCTTCGCCCAGTGGCGCGGCGCGGCGGGCCAGGTCGAATTCGAGCTCGGTGCGCGGGTGGACAGCACCGACCAGTCGGCCGGCGAGCCGCAACTCGGCGCGGCCGTGCCGATGGGGCCGCGCGGACTGGCCGCGGCCTTCGCGGCCGCCGATCGCGAGACGCGGCAAACCACCGTGGACGCGATTCTGCGCAGCTGGCTCCCGCTTGGCGATATCACGCCGCGGCTGACGCTCGCCCGAAAGGAACGCGTGGCAAGCCTGCTCGAACGGTTCGGCTGGCTGCCGACCGAGGCGAGCTTCGGCCTCGCCGACGGCAACATCTATGTCGGCAATCCGGACCTGGCGCCGGAAACCGCGTGGATCGCCGAAATCGGTTTCGATCTCGACGCGGGCGCATTCTCGCTCCGCCCGACTGCCTTCTACCGGCGTGTCGACGATTTCATCCAGGGCGTTCCCTTCGACGAAACGATCGGCGTGATCGACAGCCCGGTCGAAATGATCGCCGCCATGAGCGGAGATCCCACGCCGCTCCAATTCGGCAACGTGGACGCGGAGCTGTTCGGGATCGACATGGATTTCGCCGTGAGGACGGTGGATCGGATCGAAGTGAGCGGAACGGCCGGCTTCGTGAGGGGCAAACGCCGCGATGCGGACGACAACCTGTATCGCATACCGCCTGCAAACCTGCGCCTGTCGGGCGCATACCGGGGCGACGGCTTTTCTTTCGGGGCCGAAGTGTTCGCCGCCGCCGGCCAGGACGAGGTTTCGGCATTCAACGAGGAGGAGCCCAGCGAATCCTTCGCGGTCGTGGGCCTGTTCGCGCGCTATGACCTTGCCCGGGGCCTCGCCATCGAAGCGGGCGTGGAGAACCTGTTCGACGAGTTCTATGCCCCGCACCTGGCGGGCCGCAACCGGTTCGGGGCTTCCGACGTGCCCCTGTTCGAACGGTTGCCCGGGCCGGGACGCGGCGTCTGGGCGCGATTGACGGGGCGCTTCTAAGGAAGCGCCCCCTGCAACGGAATGGTCCGCAACCCGAAAGCGCATCGCTCCGCGCCTCGACGGCGCGGTTCCCATCCTTGAACGGAAATGGTGCCCAGAAGAGGACTCGAACCTCCACGGGGTTGCCCCCGCCGCCACCTGAAGACGGTGCGTCTACCAATTCCGCCATCTGGGCACTTGTCGGCCACGGGGCCAAAGCGCGTCCGTGCCGGGTAGGAGCGCGCCAATAGCGAGCGGTGGGTCCTCCTGTCAACGCCCGGCGCAAGCTTCGGGCAAAGGAGTTCTTCAGCCTTGCTCCCCGGAGCGGATTGGCGCATGGCGCGTTGGAAGGCCGAACCATCGCTTCGCGCCCCTCCCACGCCAGCCGACCATCGAACCGCGCATGACCAGAACCCCTCCCCTCTTCGATTCGCTCGTCACCGTTTTCGGCGGAAGCGGCTTCATCGGGAATTACGTCGCGCAAAGCCTGCTCGAACGCGGCGCGCGCCTGCGGATCGCCAGCCGCCATCCCGAACACAGCCATTCGCTCAAACCGCTCGCCAATCTCGGCCAGCTGCAGTTCGCGCGCTGCGACATCACCAAGGAGGCTTCGCTCGCCGCCGCGCTTCACGGGGCGACGCACGTGGTCAACCTCGTCGGGGCGTTCGAGGGCGACCTCGAAAAGCTGATGGGCGAGGCCCCCGGCGCCATGGCCCGCATCGCCAGGGCGAACGGGGCGCGCGCCTTCGTCCACATGAGCGCGATCGGGCCGGATGCCAATTCGACCGCTGCCTATGCCCGCGCCAAGGCGCTCGGCGAGACGCGCGTGCGCGAAGCCTTCCCCGAGGCGACGATCCTGCGGCCCTCGATCGTCTTCGGCAAGGACGACAATTTCCTCAACATGTTCGGGCAGCTCATCGCGACGATGCCGATCCTGCCGGTCTTCGGGCCGAAGGCGAAGCTGCAGCTCGTCCATGTCGACGACGTCGCCGAGGCGATCGCGGTCGCGCTCGAACATCCCGAAACCCATGGCGGGCACATCTACGAACTGGGCGGGCCGGAACAGCTCACCATGATGGAGATAAACGAGCGCATCGCCGCGGCGCAGGGGCGCAAGCGGCGGTTCATCGCCATGTCGGATTCGATGTCCGGCCTGTTCGCCAGCCTGCCGGGGACCCCGATGAGCAAGGACCAGTGGACCCTGCTTCAGCCGGGCAGCACGGTCAGCGGGGAGCATCGCACCTTCGCCGACCTCGGGATCGAGCCCAAGCCGCTCGGCCTGTTCCTCGACAAGTGGATGGTGCGCTACCGCAAGCAGGGCCGCTTCGGGCTGGATAACGTGCGGAGCGACACGCGCGCCACCTGACCGCGCGCCGCGCCGCGATCGGGTCGGCGGCTCAGAGCGCGGCCTCGTAGAGCGCGAGCAGGTCTTCGTAGGCCTTTTCCGCCGCGGCTTCGGCATAGGCTGGGCTGTCGGGCACGGTCCAGCCGTGATCGCCTTCGTAGACCTCGATCCTCGCCGGAACCGCGGCGACCCCGGCGGCCTTGGCGAAGAGCAGCTTGGCGCTCGGTTCCTTCGCGTGGTCATCCTCGGCGATGGCGATCAGGAGCCGCGCCTCGACCTCGTCCAGCATGTTGTGCGGGCTGTCCGGATTGTCCCCACGCACGAGGCCCCCGCCGTGGAAGCTTGCCGCCGCCCTGATCCGGGAAGGCACCGCGGCCGCGCTCCAGATCGCGAAGGGTCCGCCCATGCAATAGCCCTGCGTGCCGATGCCCCTGCCCGCATCGACCGCCGCCTGCCGGTCGAGCCAGTCCGCCGCCGCCGCCGCGTCGCGCCCGATCGCCGCAGCGTCGAGCCTGTCGCGCCAGGGTCCGACCTTGTCGAAGCCGCCCTGATCGACGAAGGCGGCGAAATCGGCGAACTGTTCGCCCGGGGCGTCGCGGTAATAGGGGTTGAGGACGAGCACGGCATAGCCCTCCCCCGCCAGCCGGCGCGCCATGTTCCGCTTCGCCTCGCGCAGGGCGGCGATGTCGGGCCAGAACACGACGCCGGGATGCCTGCCGTCGTCGGGATGGACGAAGAAGGCATCCATCGTCCCGTCGGCGGTTGCGAAGGTGACGCCGGTTTCCGTAAGGACCGGTCGGTCCTCGACTTCGCGGCGCGCCTCGCCCGCGGCGCAGGCCGCGACCGTCGCCGCGCCCGCCAGGGCTCCGAAATCCCGCCGGCTGATCGCCTGCCTTGCCCAGTCCGCCAGCTTCGCCTCGTCGCACATGATCGTTTCTCCTTGGCCCGCCCGGCGCAACAAGTGACACGCAATCGGGCAATGGACAACCGCCGGATTGCGCGGCAGGATGGGTGTTCAATGGGAGAGGAAAACCGATGATGATGATGCGATGGGTGGCAGCGCCGGCGGCGCTGCTGGGCGCGCTGGCGCTCGGCAGTTGCGACGGGGTCTTCAGCGAGGCGGTTGCCGGGGAAAGCGGCATCACCGCCGCCATGCTGGCGAACGCGGACGGGGACACGGCGAACTGGATCACCCACGGGCGGACCTATTCGGAACAGCGCTTCTCGCCGCTCGACAGCGTCAACACGGGCAATGTCGCCGACCTCGGCCTCGCCTGGTTCGCCGACATGGACACCGCGCGCGGACAGGAGGCGACGCCGCTGGTGATCGACGGCAAGCTCTACGTGACCAGCGCCTGGAGCAAGGTCTTCGCCTTCGACGCCGCGACGGGGGAGCCGCTGTGGCAGTACGACCCCGAAGTGCCGGGCGAAACCGCGGTCAAGGCCTGCTGCGATGTCGTCAACCGCGGCCTTGCCGCGTGGGGCGACACGCTCTTCCTCGGCACGCTCGACGGGCGGCTGGTCGCGCTCGACCGGGAAAGCGGCGCAGTGAAGTGGGAAAAGGTCACCGTCGACCAGTCGAAAAGCTACACCGTCACCGGCGCGCCGCGCGTGATCGACGGCAAGGTCATCATCGGCAATGGCGGCGCCGAATTCGGCGTGCGCGGCTATGTCGCGGCCTATGACGCGGCCGACGGCGAGGAATTGTGGCGCTTCTACACCGTGCCGGGCGGCGACGACGGCGAAGACGCCCCGGCGCACCTGAAAAAGGCGGCCGAGACCTGGAACATGGACGTGCTCGGCTCCTCCGACGCGATCGGCGGCGGGGGCACGGTGTGGGATTCGATGGCCCATGATCCCGAGCTCGACCTGCTCTATATCGGGGTCGGCAATGGTTCGCCCTGGAACCGCGCCTATCGGTCGCCCGGCGAGGACGGGACCGGCGAGGGCGACAACCTCTACCTTTCCTCGATCGTCGCGATCCGGCCCGATACCGGCGAATATGTCTGGCACTACCAGACGACGCCGGGCGAAACCTGGGACTTCACCGCGACCCAGCACATCGTGCTCGCCGACATGGAAATCGACGGCGAGATGCGGCAGGTGCTGATGCAGGCGCCCAAGAACGGCTTCTTCTACGTGATCGACCGCAGGACGGGCGAATTCATCAGCGCAGAGCCCTATGTCTCGCTCAACTGGGCGAAGGGGATCGATCCCGCCACGGGTCGCCCGATCGAGAACCCGGAGACGCGCATCGACAAGACCGGCAAGCCCGCGCTCGTCCTGCCGGGCGCGCTGGGCGGGCACAACTGGCACCCGATGGCCTATCACCCGGACGAGAACCTCGTCTACATTCCGGCCTTCGAGGCAGGGATGATGTATGCGCCCGAAGCCAACTGGAAACCCGACCGGGCGCGCGGTTTCAATGTCGGCTTCGAACTGGGGGCGGGCGACCTGCCGCCGGGCATGGGGATCCGGCGCGAGGTCGCGGGGTCCTTGCGCGGGATGCTGGTCGCGTGGGACCCGGTCAAGCAGGAACCGCGCTGGACAGTGGAACATCCGGGTCCGTGGAACGGCGGCCTGCTCGCGACCGGGGGCGGGCTCGTCTTCCAGGGGACCGCAGGCAGCGAATTCAACGCCTATGACGCGGCAAGCGGGGAAAAGCTGTGGAGCTTTCCCGCGCAGACCGGGGTGGTCGCCCCGCCCATCACCTACACCGTCGGCGGCGAGCAATATGTCGCCGTGCTCGCGGGCTGGGGCGGGGCCTATGCCCTGTCGGTCGACGGGGCGCTGATCGAACAGAAGGCGCCGGTGCGAAACGTCTCGCGCCTGCTGGTGTTCAAGCTCGGCGCCGACGGCGAACTGCCGCCCGAACCCGAACTCGCCGACCTCCCGCTCGACCCCCCGCCGAGCCGCGCCTCGGCCGAGACGGTCGCGCTGGGCGAGGCGAAGTACGGCCGCTACTGCGCCGTGTGCCATGCCCCGGCGGCGGTGGGTTCGACCGTGCTCCCCGACCTCAGGCGCGCGGGTTCGCTCGGCGACCAGCGCGCGTGGCAGGCGGTGGTGCATGACGGCCTGCTCAAGGACAACGGCATGGCGGGCTTCGGCTCTTCGATGAGCAAGGAGGAGATCGAGGCGATCCGCGCCTATGTCATCCACCGCGCGAACGAGGACAAGGCGATGGAGCGCGAACGCGGCAAGCGGGTGGCGAAGCGCTAGGGAAGAAGCGCCAAGGGCTAACCGCGAAAGACCACGGTGCGGTTCCCGTTAAGGAGCACGCGCTCCTCGACGAACAGCCGCACCGCCTCGGCCAGCACGCGGCGCTCTATGTCGCGGCCCTTGCGCACGAGGTCGGATGCGCTGTCGGCATGGGTTATGCGCTCGACATCCTGGTGGATGATCGGTCCCTCATCGAGGTCGCCGGTCACGAAATGCGCGGTCGCGCCGATGATCTTGACGCCACGCTCGTAAGCCTGGGTGTAGGGGCGCGCGCCCTTGAAGCCGGGCAGGAAACTGTGGTGAATGTTGATGCAGCGTCCGGCGAAATGGCGCGCTTGCGCATCGGAAAAGATCTGCATGTAGCGCGCGAGCACCACCAGATCGGCCTGCAATTCCTCGGCGAGGGCCCGCAGGGCCTCCTCCTGCTCCTCCTTGGTTTCCGGCGTGACGGGCAGGTAATGAAACGGGATTTCCCCGATATCGCTGCGGATCGCGACCTCGCGCGGGTGATTGGAGATGATCGCGACCGGGTCGATCGGAAGTTCCCCCGTGCGCCAGCGATAGAGGAGGTCCACGAGGCAATGGTCGAACTTGCTGACCATGATGATGACCCTGCGCGGGCGATCCCGACGGGCCAGTTTCCACTCCATCGCGTGCGCGTCGGCAAAGTCTGAGAATTCGGTCTTCAGCCGGTCGGCCGCGACCCCGTCCGGGTCGAAAGCGATCCGCATGAAGAAGCGGTCCCCTGCCCCGCTGGGCGGCCGGTCATTGAACTGCTGCGCGTCGAGGATGTTGCATCCCCGCTCGTAGAGAAAGCCCGTCACCAGCGCGGTAATCCCGGGCTGGTCGGCACAGGACAGGGTCAGGATCAGCGGCTCGCCCATCCCTTCATGCCCTGCGCCGAGTGAGCGCCTCTTCGCATTCGTCCATCAGCTGGGCGATGATGTCGGCGACCGGCTCCTCGCTCTTGACCATGCCGACCGACTGGCCGGCCATCAGCGAGCCGTTTTCGACATCGCCGTCCACCACCGCGCGGCGCAGCGCGCCCGCCCAGTAATGCTCGACCTGCAATTGCGCCTCGGCCATGGCGATCTCGCCCCGGTCGAGCGTGCCCGCGATCTCGCGCTGCTTCGCGGTGAATTCCTCGGTGCCCCGGTTCTTGAGCGCGCGCACCGGGATGACGGGAAGGCGGGCATCGACCTGCACGCTCGCCACCGCATCGCGGGCCGAGGCGCGAAAGAACGCCTTCTTGAAGTCTGGATGGGCAATGCTCTCGGTCGCGCAGGCGAACCGCGTGCCCAGCTGCACGCCCGCCGCGCCCATTTCCAGATATCCCGCGATCGCCTGGCCGCGCCCGATGCCCCCGGCGACGAAGACGACGTGATCTTCGGAAAGTTCGGGAAGCATTTCCTGCGCCAGCACGCTGGTGGAAACCGGGCCGATATGCCCGCCCGCTTCCATCCCCTCGATCACCAGCGCGTCCGCGCCGGAACGCAGCAGCTTCTTCGCCAGCGCCAGGGTCGGCGCGAAGCAGATCACCTTCGCCGGGTTCGCGCCGCCCTTGATCGCCTCGACGCTGCCCTTGGGCGGGATGCCCCCGGCAAGGACGACATGGCCGACGCCGTGCTTCCCGCACACCGCGATGAGGTCAAACAGGTCCGGGTGCATGGTGATGAGGTTCACGCCGAAGGGCCGGTCCGTCAGCGCCTTCGTCGCGGCGATCTCCGCATCGAGCAGGTCGGGCGTCATCGCCCCGCAGGCGATCACGCCGAAGCCGCCTGCATTGGAAATGGCCGAAACGAGATTGCGCTCGGACACCCAGCTCATCGCGCCGCACATGATCGCGGTCTCGCAGCCGAGAAAGGCGGTGCCGCGCCGCATCAGCGCGCGGGTCTTGGAATGGCTTGTCATGATCGGTCCTTTTGCGCCCCGCGATTAGGCCCAAGGGCGGATCGGGGCAAGCATTGAGGGCGGGCTGGCGCGTCCTCCTTTGCGGGATCCGGCGTCACGCGCCTGCCTTCCGGTCATTGCGTTGCAACAGAATAATATTGCGTTTGCAAGCAATCTGAAAACAAGCTGAAACATGAATCGAGTAGGGCGGCAGCGTCGGTCCCCCTTCTCTTCCCCGCAACGGACCGGCTGCAACCGAACTCGCACGAACGAAAAGGTCCCCGTCCCATGTTCAATCGCATCATCACCCTCGCCCTCGCCGCCGCGATTGCCGGTGCCGCGACCCTCCCCGCCGCCGCGCAGGCGGCCGAACCGGCGACCGCCAAGGTCGCGCTCGCCGATCTCGACCTCACCACCAAGGCCGGGCGCGACGCGCTCGACCGTCGGATCGACCGGGCCGCCCGCAAGGTCTGCGGCGGCCAGCCCGACCTGCGCAACCTCGGGGCCTTCGGCGCCTTCCGCAAATGCGTCGACACCGCCCGCGCCGGCACCGAAGAGCAGGTTCGCGTCGCGCTGGACGCGGCCAATGCCCGCCGCGTCGCGATGATCGCCGACAAGCTGGGCGTCGTCTCGATCTTCTGATCGCACGCGACCGTGAAACAGGGGTCGGCCTTTCCATCGCGAAAGGCCGGCCCTTCGCGTTTTCAGGAATAGCGGATCCGCACCATGGCCGCGGCCTTCATCGCGAGGTCGCGCGCCTTGTCCGTGTCCGCGCCCCGCGCAAGCGCCACCCCCATGCGGCGGAAGGGACGGGTCGCCGGCTTGCCGAAGATCCGCACGTCGATCGCCGGATCGATCGCCAGCGCCTGTGCGAGCCCGTCATAGCTGAATGCGCTGCTGTGCCGGTCGGCGAGGATCACGGCCGAAGCCGAAGGCGAGGCCGCCTCCTCCCCATGAACCGGCAGGCCGAGGATCGCCCGTGCGTGCAGGTCGAATTGCGAAAGCCGCTGCGAGACGAGGGTCACCATTCCGGTGTCATGCGGGCGCGGTGATAGCTCGGAGAAGATCACCTCCTCGCCCCGCACGAAGAACTCGACCCCGTAAAGACCCCAGCCGCGCCCCTGCCCTTCGAGCGCCATGACGATCCGCTCCGCCATCGATCGCGCCGCGGCGAGCGCGTCCGCGCCCATCGCGGCAGGTTGCCAGCTTTCGCGGTAGTCCCCGCGCTCCTGCCGGTGGCCGATAGGGGGGCAGAAGGCGATCCCGCCGCGATGGCGCACGGTGAGCAGGGTGATCTCGTAATCGAAGGCGACGAATTCCTCGACGATCACCCGCGCCCGGTCACCGCGCATGTTGGCGCAGGCATAGTCCCAGGCCTCCTGCAGGCCCGATGCGTCCTCGACCCTGCTCTGGCCCTTGCCGGAGGAGGACATGACCGGCTTGATCACGCAGGGAAAGCCGGTGTGGGCGGCGGCGGCCTCGACCTCGTCGATCGTCGAGGCGTAGCGATAGCGCGAGGTCACGAGGCCGAGCTCGTTCGCGGCAAGCTCGCGGATCGCATCGCGGTTCATGGTCAGCTGCGCCGCGCGGGCGGAGGGGACGACGGTGAAGCCCTCCGCTTCGAGTTCGGCAAGAACCTCGGTCCGGATCGCCTCGATCTCCGGCACGATCAGGTCCGGCCGGTGCCTGAGGGCCGCCGCGCGCAGGCTGTCGCCGTCGAGCATGGAGAAAACCTCGCAGGCATCGGCGACCTGCATCGCGGGCGCGCCGGCATAGGCGTCGCAGGCGATCACCCGGGCGCCGAGCCGCTTGGCGGAGATGGTGAATTCGCGGCCCAGTTCGCCCGAGCCGAGCAGCAGAATCGTCGCGATATGTGCCATGGCGGCAAGGCTTAGAGCGATTTGCGACGCAGTGGAAACACCGCGTGGCCCGGAAAGATCGCGGCGGGGGGGGGAAATCGGAGCGGAAACCGCCCTAGCGCCCGTTCGCGGCCATTCCCAAGGCGCCAGACATGGCGAGATCGACCGGTTCGCGCGCGCGGATCGTCGCGCGCCGGTGATCGAGCGCGCGGCCGACCTGCATCCCGCCCGCGGCCCGCGCGATGACGAGACCGAGCTCGGCCTGGCGCAGGGTGCGATCGACCGAATGCTCGACCGC
Organism: Erythrobacter sp. HL-111; assembly: GCF_900105095.1. Taxonomy (NCBI): domain Bacteria; kingdom Pseudomonadati; phylum Pseudomonadota; class Alphaproteobacteria; order Sphingomonadales; family Erythrobacteraceae; genus Erythrobacter; species Erythrobacter sp. HL-111. The sequence goes on from NZ_LT629743.1 coordinate 1,898,824, forward strand.
GGCGAGGCCGGCGCTGGCGGCGACGTGCGGCATCCGCGCGGAGGACGGAAGGGCGAGCGCGCCGAAGGTGTTGAGCACGTCCTCGGCCCAGTGCCGGGCTTCGCGCGGGTCCGTGCCCGGCATGATCACCCCGAACCTTTCGGCATCGAGCTGGCCGAGCACGTCGCCCGGGCGGACCATGGTTTCGAGGAACTTGGCGAAGCCCCACAGGAATTCGTCGAGCGTGTCCTGCCCGTACTGCATGAAGATCGCGCGCATCCGGTCGATCGCGAAGACCGCCAGCATTGCCTGCCCCCCGCGCGAGGCGGGCTTGTCACGGGAATGCTCCGCCTGCCGCCGCAGGAAAAGCTCGAGCCTGGAGGCGAAGGCGTGGCGATTGGCAAGGCCGGTCAGGGGATCGGTGGTGGCGCGCGCGTGGAGCTCGCTTTCGAGCGTCCTGAGGTGCTGGACCGAACGCATCAGCCCGATCGCGCCGCGGATCGAGCCTTGCTCCCCGTGGAGCGGGCGCAGGGTCAGGCGATACCAGCGCTGGTGATCGCCCTGGGCGCATCGCCCGGACGAACGGCAGGCATCGGCATCCCCGCACAAGGTGGCGGGAAATTCGAGCGAGCTGCCGACGGCGCGGCCCGCAAGGATGCGCGCCGCGAACTCGTCGACCGCGCCCACGTGATCGCGCGCGGCCAGTTCGCAGATATGCGGCATGAGCAGGAGCTCCGCCGGATCGAAGCCGAGATCGGCCGCGCTGGCCGAGGCGTGAACGATGAATCCCTTGGAATCGAGTTTCAGGACGATATCGCCCGCAGCCTCTTCGAGCAGGCCGTGCAGGCTGCGACCTTCCGTGTCGCTCCACTTCTCTATCATGCCGAATGCCCCCGGCTTGTGCGACCCGCAACATCGTGGTTGCGTTTTCAAGACTAACGTCCGGATTGCAGGAAGGCCCCGCGTCCGAACCGATTTCAAACCCGGCCGCCCGCATGGGCGAAAGGATTAACTGACTGAACTAAAAAACGAATCAGCCGTTGAATTCGTTTACCATAATTTCTCGAAAGGCACTCGATTCCAATAAGTAGGAAACGCTAGGGGCCAGGCTCCAGCTCGATCATGATGCGAACATTGCGCGGCAGGGTCCCGAATGCGGACGCAATACGCAGGCGGCATTCCTGAACGACCTCGGCCCCGGCATCGCGTCCGGCCCGGTCGGCCAGTTCCTCGCTCGACACGCCGAGCGCCGCGGCGATCGATTCGAGCCGTTCGGGAAGCGGTTTGGCCTTGCCCTTTTCCCACGCCCACACGGTCGGCTTGCTGACGCCGAGCACCGCCGCAACCTCGGCGAGCGTCAGGCCGCGTTCACGGCGCAGCCGGTTGAGCCGCATCCCGAACGGCTCCCCGTGGGCGAGCGGGAGCGGGGCGGCGGGGCGTGCCTCGCCTTGCGATCCCCCGCTTTCGGGACCGGCCCCGCGCAGCTGCGCCGCGGCCAGGGCGGCGCGCGGCAGGGTTTCCTCGAAGGCGCAGCCGAACAGGCGGCCGCTCTGCCACACGATCACCGCATCGACGCTGCCGCGCTCGGGCAGGTCGATCGCGAGCGTGTCGCCTTCGGCGAGGGAAAGGTCGGTTTCGAGCAGCAGGCCGGCGGCCGAGAGGTTGTGGATCGTGACGTTCGCTTCGAGCCCGCCGGGCAGCGCCCCGCTGGTTTCGAGTCGCATCGCCCGCCGCGGCTGGCTGCGCTGGCCGTCCCGTCCCGTGGACGGTCCATCGCCGGAAGCCTGTTCGATATGGGCCTTGAGCGGCATATTACGTATCTCCTGCGCGAGTTTAGCACAGGAATCCCGGCCCCGGGGTTAAGATCGAATTAGCGCGCGTCGCTAACAAGACCGGGCGTGGCAATCGCCCGACCGGCCGTGGCGACGGTCGGCCAGGTCAGTCCGCGTCGAGCCCGTAGGCGGTGTGCAGCACCCGCACCGCAAGCTCGGTTTCGTCCTCGTCGATCATCACGCTGACCTTGATCTCGCTGGTGGAGATCGCCTGGATGTTGATGCCCCGGTCCGACAGGGCGCGGAACATGGTGCTGGCGACGCCCGCGTGGCTCTTCATGCCGACGCCCACGACGCTGATCTTGGCGATCTTGCTGTCGGTGATGATCCGATTGAAGCCGATCTCGCCGCGCCGGTCCTCCAGCAGCGCCTGCGCGCGGGCGAGGTCGGCCTGCGGCACGGTGAAGGTCACGTCGGTCTCGCCCTTGTCGCGGCCGACGTTCTGGATGATCATGTCTACATTGATGCTTGCTCCGGCCAGCGGTTCGAAGATGTTGGCGACCGCCCCCGGCTCGTCCGGCACGCGGGTGAGGATCACCTTGGCCTCGTTCTTGTCATGCGCGATGCCGGTCACAAGCTGGCGTTCCATCAGGCCCTTCTCCACCAATTCGTCCATTTCCTCGTCCGAGACGATCAGCGTCCCCGGAAGCTCGTCCGCCGGCGGCGCGTCCGCGCCGATGAAGCTCGAGAGCACCTGGATCCGCACGCCCGCCTTCATCGCGAGCCCGACCGACCGGGTCTGCAGCACCTTGGCGCCGACGCTCGCGAGTTCGAGCATTTCCTCGTAGGTCACCGCCTTCAGCTTCCTCGCCTTGGCGACGATGCGTGGGTCGGTGGTGTAGACGCCGTCGACATCGGTGTAGATGTCGCAGCGATCCGCGCCGACCGCCGCCGCGACCGCGACCGCCGAGGTGTCGGACCCGCCGCGCCCCAGGGTCGTGATCCGCCCGTCCGCGCTCACTCCCTGGAAGCCGGGGATGACCGCGATTTCGCCGCGTTCCAGCGCTTCGAGCATGGCGGGCGCCTCGATCGCCTCGACCCGCGCCCTGGCATGGGCGCCCGCGGTCTGCACCGGCAGTTGCCAGCCGAGCCAGCTGCGCGCCCGGCAGCCGAGCGATTGCAGGGTCAGCGCGAGCAGCCCGCTCGTCACCTGTTCCCCGCTCGCCACCACCACGTCGTATTCGGCCGGGTCGAACAGCGGGTTCGCCTCGCGGCAGAAATTGACCAGCCGGTCGGTTTCGCCCGCCATCGCGCTGACCACCACCGCGACCTCGTTTTCGCCCTTGCCGTGGCCCGCAGCCTGCGCCCGCACCAGGTTCGCCACGCGGCGGATGCGTTCGGTCCCGGCCATCGACGTGCCGCCGAATTTCATCACGATGCGCGGGCGCTTGGTCTGCGGGGGCGCGTCAGCCAATTGTGAATGCTCCTGCTGGCGGGTTCGTCGGGGGGCTGTTAAGCAAGGGCCATGGGAAAGGCAAACGTCATGGCAGGGAAAACCGGAGCGGCGACGATCCGCCCTGAAGAGACAGAACATTTCGCCAGGCTGGCGCGCGACTGGTGGAATGCGAAAGGACCGATGGCCTCGCTGCACGAAGTGAACCCGGTGCGGCTGCGCTTCATCCGGCAGGCGGTGGATTCGCACTGGCCCGCGGCGGCCGGCAGCGCGAAGCCGCTCGCGGGGAAGGCCGCGCTCGACATCGGCTGCGGCGCGGGGCTGGTGTGCGAACCGCTCGCCCGGCTCGGCGCGGACGTGACCGGGGTCGATGCGGCGACGGAAAACGTCGCGGCGGCGGCCCGGCACGCCGACGGCACGGGGCTCGACATCCGCTACATGGCGGGCGAGGTGGCGAGCCTCGACATCGGGACCTTCGATCTCGTCACCTGTCTCGAGGTGATCGAACACGTCGCGGACAAGCGCGCCTTCCTGTTCGACGTCGCCGAACGGCTCGCCCCGGGGGGCCTGCTGGTGCTTTCCACGCCCAACCGCACCGCCGCATCGCGCCTGCTGCTGGTCGGCGCTGCCGAAGCGGTCGGCTATGTCCCGCGCGGCACGCACCGCTGGAGCGATTTCGTCACGCCCGAGGAGCTCGAAGCCCTGCTGGCCGAGGTCGGGCTGACGGTCACGGCGCTGCGCGGCATCGCCTGGCGGCCGGGCAAGGGGCTGCACCTGTCGGACGACAGGGCGCTCACCTACATCCTCAGCGCGCGTCGGAGCTGACGAAGGCGCGCCGCTCGGCCGCGACGGCGAGCGCGAAGAGGCCGAGGATGATCGCGACCGGCAGGCGCAATTCCCGGCCGCTGCCACCGGCGATCCAGGCAAGGAGAACGCCACCCCCGCCGATCAGCGCGAGCGCCACCCCCCAGATCCGGAAACGGGCTGCGCCAAGGCTGCCGACCGCCGCCACGCTTGCGCCTGCGAGCACCTGCACGAAGATCGGGTTCTCCCGCGATTCCCGCGAGGCGAGGGCGAGGGCGATCATGCCGCCCGCGAACACCACCCACACCAGCGCGTGCAGCCAGAGCGCGAGCCGCAAGCCGCGGCGCGCGGGCGCATCATCGCTCACCGAGCAGTTCCACCAGTTCGGTGACGTTGTCGGTGAAGAAACCGTCCGCCCCGCTGGCGATGGCGGCGCGGAACAGCTGCCGCCAGCGCCCCTCGGCCTCCGGTCCGCCCGCGGCGCGCAGTTCGGCGGGCAGGAAGCCGTTCTCCTTGCGCAGGGTCCACGGATGGACCTTGAGCCCCGCCGCATGGGCATCGGCGACGAGGCCGGTCGGCGAGCCGTCGGGCCGCAAGACATGGCCGAGGAAGGGGCCGATCCCGTCGGCATATTGCGCCACCTCGGCCAGCCCCGACGGGCTCATCATGTCCGCCCAGCGCAGCGAGGGTTCGTCGTAAGGGCCGCCTTCGGAGGAGATCAGCAGGACGAGCGGCGTGTCGACCAGCTTGTTCAGCCGCTGCAGCGGGCGCACCTCAAAGATCTGCACGAAGACCCGCGCATCGGCCCCGTCGAGCCCGTGGCGCCTGAGTTCGCGCACGAGCAGATCGACGCTGTCGATGCCCTCCTGTTCGAGCAGCAGGGTGGGGTGCTTGAGTTCGGGATAAAGACCGATGCGGCGCCCGGTCTCGGCCTCCTTGGCGCGCACCAGTGTGACGATCTCCTCGAAAGTCGGCACCTGATACAGCCCGTCGAAGCGGGCATTGGCGGGGCGGATCGCCGGCATCCGCTCCCTGACCCGCAGGCTCCGCAACTCGGCGAGGGTGAAGTCCTCGGCGAACCAGCCCGAGACCATCCGGCCCTCGATGTCCTTGGTCCGCCGCCGATCCTCGAACTCGCTGCGGCTGGCGACATCGGTGGTGTCGGACAGTTCCGTCTCGTGGCGGGCAACGAGGACGAGGTCCTTGGTCACGACGAGATCGGGCTCGATGTAATCCGCGCCCTGGTCGATCGCCCGTTCATAGGCGGCGAGCGTGTGCTCGGGCCGTTCGCCCGAAGCGCCGCGATGGGCGATGATCAGGATGTCCTCGGCCGGAGCCGCATGGGCCGCGGGCGCGGCGAATGCGAGCGCCGCGAGGGCGAGCGTCAGGACAGGCTTTGCGACCATTCGTCTTCCTTGAAACCGATGAGGATGCCGCCCGGATGTTCGACCACGGGGCGCTTGATCAGGCTGGGGTGCTGGACGAGCAAGGCTACGGCCGTGTGACTGTCCTGCGAGGCCGCCTTCTCCTCGTCCGACAGCTTGCGATACGTGGTCCCGCGCCGGTTGACCATTGTCTCGACGCCGCAGGCCGCGATCCACGCCTCGACCCTGGCCGGGTCCGCGCCCTCCTTCCTGAAGTCGTGAAAGGTGTAATCGCGCCCGTTCGCATCGAGCCACGCCCGCGCCTTCCTGACCGTGTCGCAATTGGGAATGCCGTAGAGTTCCAGCTTGGCCATTGATTGATCGTGCCCCTGTTTTGCGGAAGATTCGAGTCCCATCCGGGATGCCACAGAACCACCGCTGCTTTGCCACATTTTCGGAAAAAAGCTGCCGTTCGGCTTGCGACCCCATAGCGGTCGTTCGCAAGCAATCCGTCATTGCGGGCTTGTCACAATATGTTCGCGTTAGATCGCCTAACCTGTTTCCCGGGAGGTGACTGCGTTGCCGGGACATTCGCAAGGGCGGATCCGCTGGGTCGCTCGATACATCTTACCCGCCGAGCCTCAGGTTCGCGCCAGCCTCAGAGCCACTGGCGCGGCGATGGACGAGATCGACGATCTCGTCCAGGATGCCTATTGCCGGATTGCTGCGATGGCCTCGGTCGAACAAATTGACCGGCCGGCTGCCTATTTCATGCAAATGGTGAAAAATCTGCGGCGCGATCGCCTGCGGCGCGACAAGATTATTCAGTTCGAGGAATTTACGGAAATCATCGAGCCGTTCGTCGATCACTATGGCTCATCGCTAGAAGCCGAGATCGGTGCCCGGTCTGAGCTACGGATGGTGGGCGAGGTGCTTGAAGGCTTGCCTGAACGATGTCGGACAATATTCACGTTGAAGCGGATCGAGGGGCTGAGCCAGAAGCAGATCGCCCAGCAATTGGGGGTCAGCGAGACGATTGTAGAGAACGATGTGCGCAAGGCTGTGCGAGCGCTCCAGGCAGCGCTGCGCAGCGACCAAGGTGCAAAAGAGGACGAAACCAGCATTGCCGCCGAACGAACGAGAGCCATGTAGGGATATGGAAAGCGAGGCTGCAACTTGGGCGGCGCGGATCGATGCGCGTGCCGGAGAGCCCCTGCCCGAGCTCGACGCATGGCTTGCCGAAGACCCCCGGCACACGGGCGCGCTGCTCCGCGCGCAGTCGATCCTCGCGCTCTTGAGCGAGGACTCTGACGTTTTGCGCGAGGCCGATGAGCCAGCCCCGCCAGCCCGTTCGATCAGGCGTTGGCTCCTGGCCGGCGGCGGCGCAATTGCCGCGATGGCAGCCGCCGTGACACTGTTCCTTGCCATGCCGCGCCCTCCCGCAATCTATGAGACCGGTGCTGGCGAAGTCCAGCAAATCGCGCTTGCCGACGGGTCGGCCATGGCGATCGATGCAAGATCGCGCTTGGCGGTCGATTTCGATGGCGATGCCCGGCGCATCACGATGAGCAACGGGCGCGCCATCTTTCGCGCCGCCAAGGGCGATGATCGCCCGTTTCAGGTGGTTGTGGGCGCCATAACGATCACAGACATAGGCACCGAATTTCAGGTCTATAACGATCCTGCCAGCAAGCTGATTGAGGTGCTGGTGACCGAAGGCGAGGTGCAGATCGACGGGCCGGGGCTGCGCCTGAACCTGGTCGCTGGCCAGACCATCCGGGTAGCTCCAACTGGCGGGCGGCCGATCGGATCGGGAAGCCAGTCCCTTTCCACCCGCGACATCCTGCGCACCACCGCATGGCGTGAGGGGCGTCTGGAGCTTGATGGCGATACCCTGGCCGAGGCGGTCGCGCAGCTCAACCGCGCCAATCAGGTGCAGATCGTCATCGCTGATCCGGGCCTTGCCGGGCAGGAGCTCCATGGTGAATTCCGCATGAGCGATCCGCGCGGGTTTGCTCAGGCGGTGGCTGTAAGCCTCAATACCACGTTCGCCGAGCAGAACGGCACAATCACCCTCGGCCGCTAGATTTTTTCGCAGCCGCTAACGGAAAGGCCGCAGTGGTCCGTCAGGTGGGGGAGACCTTCATTCTCGACCACCAGGGGGAACCATGACCAGCCTTATCCGCACGCTCTTCGCCAGTGCCGCTCTTATTGTTTGTTGCGCACCAGAAATCGCCGCGGCCCAATCGACCCAGTTTAATGTGCCGCGCGAACCAGTTGCCGATGCGGTGCGCCGGATCGGGCGCCAAGGCGGTGTGCAGATCATTGTATCGGGCGATGTTGCACGCGGGCGGACAGGCAATGCGGTGTCGGGCGCAATGGGGGTCGAACAGGCACTGGCGAAACTGCTGGCTGGCACCGGGCTTGAAGCCCGCAAGACCGGGGATCGCACCTTTGTGGTTGTTAAAGGCCCAAGCCAGACTGCCGCGCTGCCGGGCACCGACGAGGCGGCACTTGCCGAAGAAACCTACGGCACGCCGATCATCGTCACAGCGCAGCGCCGACAGCAAGATGTGCAGGATGTTCCGATCGCGGTCAGTGCCGTCCGCGGAGAAGACATCGATCGCCGCGGAACAAGCGATCTCTTCGAGCTCGCCCGCTCGGTCCCCGGCCTCACAGTCTCGCAGTTCAGCGAGGCTGAACCGATCATCGCAGTGCGCGGTGCCACCAACACCTTTTCTCAGGCGGGCGCCAGCAAGCCGGTGGGCGTGTTCATCGATGACGTGTTCATCTCGCGCAACAGCGCTTCGACTTTTCAGCTGTTTGACCTTGAATCGATCGAAGTTCTGCGCGGACCGCAAGGAACCCTGTTCGGGCGCAACGTCACCGGCGGCGCGATCGTGGTCAACACCGCCAAGCCGCGCCTGTCGAACACACTGGTGAAGGGCGAGGCAAGCTACGGCAACTTCAACGCCGTCACCTTGCGCGGGCTGGTCAGCGGGCCGCTTGCCGACAATATCGGGGCGAAACTCTCGGCCAATTATGTGACCCGTGACGGCTATTCGGTTGATCGCCTGATTGACCGCGATGTGGACGACTTTGAAGCATTCTCGGTGCGCGGGGCGGTGCTGTTTGAGCCGAGCGACACGCTTTCGGTTCTGCTCGCGGCCGATTTCGATAAGGAAAACTCGAATGGCCGCGCGATTTCGGCCATCACACCGGTCGCGGCCGATGACGGCGATATCCGCACCACCGAAACCGGGTTTCCGCAGGCTTATGACCGCGAAGGCTTTGGCCTTTCGGCCACGGTCAATCTCGAAACCGGCGCCGGCAACCTGACCTCGATCACTGCCTATCGGACCAGCGAGGCGAACGAGGAACTGTCGTTCAGCCCCGTGAGTTTCACACTGCTGCCGCGCATCAACGCCGCTTTCCCGTTTCAGCGGACGACCGACAACCGCGATAACCCGCGCACCTTCTCGCAGGAAGTGCGGCTGGTCAGCGATGCGGGGTCGCGGATCGGCTATGTCGCGGGGCTTTACTATTTTCGCGAGAATATCGAGCGCGATGCCCGCACCTTGCAATTCACCGGTCAGACCGGCGCGCTGAACCGCGATCGCACCTTCTTTCAAGACGTGACCACTGAAAGCTACGCCGCCTATCTGAACCTGAGCTATCAGGTCACCGACTGGCTCACCGCCCATGCGGGCGGGCGCTACACGTTCGAAGAAAAGCGGGTGAATGTCGATTATGTCGATGCTCTCAACCCGGCCGGCAATTTCAGCAATGCGGCATTCGAGGATGACTATGAGCAGTTCACGCCCCGGTTCGCCCTCGAACTGACTCCGAGCGATGACGTGCTCATCTATGCGTCCTATACACAAGGGTTCACGGCAGGCGGGTTCAATACCGAGGAACCTTCGATCGCCGTCGTGGCAGACCCTTTCAGACCAGAGACAGTCGACTCGTTTGAGCTCGGCCTTAAATCATCGCTGTTCAACGACCGTCTCACGTTCAACATCGCTGCCTTCACCCAGAAATTCAGAGACAAGCAGGAGGGGTTTCTCACCCCCAGCTTCAACTTCGTGATCCGCAATGCTGCCGAAGCGACCGTGCAGGGGGTGGAAGTCGAAACCCGCTTCGCCATCACCCGCAGTGTCAGCCTTTCGGCATCCTATGCATATCTCGATGCGACCTATGACGAGTTCTTGCTGCAGCTGAACAACGAAGACCGTTCCGGCAACCGCTTGTCGACCGCTCCGGAACATGACTTTTCGATCAGCCTCGACGGCGATTTCCCGATCACCGACGACATCTACCTGATCGCCAATGCGGAATATTCCTGGCAGGACGATTACTTCACCGGTTCGGAGAACCGCCCGACCTTTCTGATCGAGTCCTACGATCTGGCCAATGTTTCGCTGGGACTGGAAGCTGCAGACGGGAAGTGGCGCATCGTGGCTTTCGCGGACAATATCTTCGATAAGGAATTCGTGTTGATCCGCTCCGATTTCGGCGCGGGCGGGGTCGGCGAAGCCTATGGCCCGCCCGCCACCTATGGCGTCCGTCTCGGGTTCGCATTCTGATGACCGGGCCATCCCGGCGAGAGCTTCTTGCCGGGATGGTCGGCGCGGCGGTGATCGCGGCATCGGCCAGATCGGCGGCCATTGCATCGCCAGCCAAACTCGAGGTCGGCCGCGCGCTTCCCGCCTGGACTCCTGGCACGCTGGACATCCATCACCTTGCCTACGGGCGGGGCGATGCGACCCTTGTTATCTGTCCTGACGGGCAATCGCTGCTGATCGATGCGGGTGCTGTGCTGGGCAATGATCCGGCGCTTGTTCGTCCTGCCAGCGGGGCAGATCAAGATGCAGGGGCGTGGATCGCCAGATATGTTCGGCGTCACATCGCGGCGACCGGTCTTGACGGGCTCAATCATGCCATTGTGACCCACCTGCACCAGGATCATATCGGGCAAGTGCCGTCCGGCGCGGTGTTGCGCCAGACTGCAACGCACCAGCAAACGGGCATCAGCGCGGTTGCAGCGCATCTCGATATTGACCGGCTGCTTGACCCCGATTGGCCGAACTATGGCTACCCCGCATTCGAAGGGAGGGAGTCGGTCGAGAACTACATCGCCTTCGCCCGCGACCGTGCACACGCGGGCCGCGCGGTGAAGAGGCTGGAAGCCGGGCGCGCGGTTGCGTCCGGCTCTGCCGACAGCGCCGCATGGTCGTTGCGCACCGTCGCCAGCCGCGGGCAAGTGTGGACTGGCGAAGGCTCCACCACGCGTGATGTTTTCCCTGCGCGCAATAAACTTCTGCGGGGGGATTGGCCTGGCGAGAATGCCATGTCGGCGGCATTCCTGCTGTCTTACGGGCCGTTCAGATATTTCACCGGAGGTGATCTGACCGATTGGGCCGATGCGGGCACGCGGCCATGGATGAATGCCTTGACTCCGGCGGCGACTGCCGCAGGGCCCGTGCATGTATCGACCGTTCCGCACCACGGTATGTTCGATGCAGCGTCGTCTGGGACCATCGCAGCGCTTGCTGCGCGTGATTGGGTGATCTCGGCCTGGCATGCTTCGCACCCAAGCCTCTCGACCTTGGAGCGGCTGTTCAATCCACGGATCTATCCAGGGCCGCGAGACATATATTCGACCGCACTCCATCCTGCCGCCACACTGTCCATGCAGCGCCTCACGGATCGATTGGCCAGCAAGGTGGGCCATATCGTGTGCCGGGTGGAACCCAAGGGCGGCCAATATCGTATCATCGTGACAGACCGCGACGATCCGGCGGATCGCATTGTGTCCGTCTCAGATCCGAGATCGACGATGGCTTCGGCAGATCGAGCAGGGCCGCGGCCAATCGGAAGCAAGTGAGAACCGCTCTTAGCCTCTCTTATTCACGGCGATGCGGTTGGGCGCCTCTCGGCGCGAGCTTGACGCCACTGCTGCGTGCGGCGGCGTAGAGCGGGCGTGCGGCACCGCTGGCGTCTGTTTCACCGCGCTGTGATCGATGGGCTTTTCTGGTTGAAGGACTTGGCTCGGGGTTTCTGCGGCACTGCCGCGCCCGCTACGTCGGCGCAGGCTTGAGCGCGAGAACGATGGCACGCATCAGATCGGCATCGGGGCACGCAGAGGCGAACGCTACGCGGATTCGGGTGGCGCTTTCCATGACGCGGGCAGCAACCTTGAGCAGCCGCAGGCGCAGGGTCGTAAACTCGGCTTTTGCCAGAGCGGTGGTCTTTGGGATCGCCTGCTGAACGCGCCACAGCAGCCAGTAGGCAGCGGTGTGCAGGATCAGGCGCATCTGGTTGGCGTTCGCCGACCGGCACGAGGTGCGGTCACTGGCCAGCTGGGTCTTGTGCAGCTTGATCAAGTTCTCGGCCTGCCCGCGCGCACAGTAGAGCGTGTCATAGATGTATTCAGCCGAGCCTTGGGTTAGCGATGTGACGACATAGCGGATATCCATGCCCAGCGTGCTGGCCTCGATCCTGGCGACGACGCGGCGCTGGCGGTTCCAGCTCTTCGCGCCGTAGCGGGTCTCGGCATAGCTGTGCAGGACCGGGAGTTGGCACTCGGCGCGGCGGACCGCGCAGGCATCGGCGGCAGTGACGATAACCGGATCAGCGCGCAGCGCGGCGTTGGTCGGCAGACCGAACACGTAATCGACATGGGCCGCCTCGCAGAACGCCATGACCTCGGGCCGTCCATAATGCCCGTCACCGCGGATGGTGATGTGGGTATCAGGCCAGTGGCGGCGAAGATGGCGCACCAGACGCCGGATATGGCCCGCCGCCTCCTTGCCAGAAGGCGTCTTGCCCGTGCGCAGCAGCATCGCCACCGGCCGGCCCGTTGCCGTGTCGTAGACATGGATCGGCAGGAAGCAGCGCTCCCCATGATGTCCGTTCCAGAAGGAGAGTTGCTGATAGCCGTGCACGACGTCGCAGGTGTCATCGATATCCAGCGTCACCGCCGCCGGCGGAGTGGGGTAGCTGGCGCAGTAGATGTCGATCATGATCCCCAGCATCTTTGCCAGCTCGCGCGTGCTCGGCGCATTCTCCCAGCGGCTCATCGTCGGTTGGCTGGCCAACCCCGCACCCGATCCCGGCAGCTTGCCCAGCGCAAGGCGGAAGCCCGGATCATCGCGCAGAGCGTCGAGATCATCGGCATCCTCATAGCCGCAGGCGATCGCGAACATCCGCGCGCGCAGGATATCTTCAAGCCGATGAACCACCCGAGCAGGATCGCGCGGATCGGCAATACACGCCGCAAGCCGCTGGCAGAGCCCCATCATGCGCTCGGCCTGAGCCAGCACCAGGACCCCGCCATCCGAGGTCAGCCTGCCGCCGTCAAACGCAGCTGTGACCTTCTTGCCGCGCACTGCTGGAAACGAAAATACGGACGCGCTATCATCGCATCCGGCGGGTGTGGTCTGTGGCATATTTTGCCCCGTTGCAGGTCTGGCTTAAGCAACCACATTCCTACAACAATGCAAATGCTTACGCCACTCCCGCCAACCCGTCAGACCACCGCCGGTGAATAATCCGGGTTAGGGTGCGGCAAGGAAGGGGGCGGAGTGTGTCCAAAAGCTTTCTGCCGACGCCTACGAGCCGCCATTCCGCCTCCCACCCCCTCCGGTCATTTCCCTTACAGGCGGGCTCTCATGAAAGCGGTCACCACCTTCGTCTCCTGATCACGAATGCGCATCCGCGATCGCCACGGCCAGCGCGTCCGCCGCGTCGGCCCCCGCGATCGCCGCTCCGGGGAGCAGGACGCGCAGCATGGCCTGTACCTGGGCCTTGTCCGCCCCGCCGGTTCCGACCACCGATTGCTTGACCCGCCGCGCCGCGTGTTCGCGCACGGCCAGCCCCGCCGCCCCGCACGCCGCGAGCACCGCGCCGCGCGCCTGGGCGAGCTTGAGCGTGGATTGCGGGTTCTTGTTGAGGAACACCTCCTCGCACGCCGCGCGCTGCGGCGCGTATTGCGCGATCACCGCGGCGATCTCCCGCTGCAGCAAGGCAAGCCGCTCCGCCATCGGCGCCGAACTCGGCGTCGGCACCTCGCCGTTCGCGACATGCGACAGCCGCGCGCCCTCGCTGCGGATCACGCCCCAGCCGGTGCAGGACAGCGAGGGATCGAGGCCGAGGATGACCACGCCCGCCCTGCCCTCAGCCGAGCCCGAACCGCAGGCCGACCCGCCACAGCAAGGCGGTGAGGAAGGCGGCGCCGAGCGCGAGCGCGAAAAGCCATTCGAGGCGGCTCACGCCCCGAGCTTCTCCATCACCTCGTCCGGGATTTCGTAATTGCCCCACACGGTCTGCACGTCGTCGTCATCGTCGAGCGCGTCGATCAGCTTCATCAGCGTGCCGGCAGTGCCCTCGTCGAGTTGCACGGTGATGTTGGGCTTCCACGCGAGCTTGACGTTCTCCGCCTCGCCCAGAGTCCTTTCGAGATCGCCAGCGACCTGGTGGAGATCGTCCGCCGCGGTCCAGATCGTGTGCCCGTCCTCCGAGCTCTCGATGTCGAGCGCGCCCGCTTCCATCGCGGCTTCGAGCACCTTTTCCTCGTCGCCGGCGCTCGCCGGATATTCGATCAGGCCGAGCCGTTCGAACCCGTGCTGGACCGAACCCGCCGTGCCGAGATTGCCGCCGTTCTTGGCAAAGCAGGTCCGCACGTTGGTCGCGGTGCGGTTGCGGTTGTCGGTCAGCGCCTCGACGATGATCGCGCTGCCGCCGGGGCCGTAGCCTTCGTAGCGCACTTCCTCGTAGCTCTCGTCGTCACCACCGCTCGCCTTGTCGATCGCCCGCTGGATGTTGTCCTTGGGCATGGACTGGGCCTTGGCGTTGTTGACCGCGAGGCGCAGGCGCGGATTCATGTCGGGATCGGGCGCGCCCATCTTCGCCGCCACGGTGATCTCGCGCGAAAGTTTCGAGAAGAGATTGGAACGCTTTTTGTCCTGGGCACCTTTGCGATGCATGATGTTCTTGAATTTGGAATGGCCTGCCATGGGGACTCTTCGTAAGCCGGTGTTGAAATCAGCCTGCCCATTAGCCGCATGACGGGCGAAATCACAAGTGCGCGCAGCGAGGGCGCGCTCGCGCCGACGATGCGCGGGCAATGGGCCGACCTGCTGGCCTTCCTGAGGCACCCCTACCTGCCCGAACGCCTGCTGCCGCCGGGCCAGTCGGCGCGGCTGGTGGCGCGGCTGTTCGCGCTCGACCTCGTGGCCATCGCCGGGTTCGCCGTACTCGCCCTGACTGCGGTGGGGCTGGAACTGCCGGAAAACTACAATGCCACCCTCGGCCTCGGCGCTCAGACCATCGTCCTGCTCGTGATCGTCGCCCCGGTGCTGGAGGAAATCGTCTTTCGCGGCTGGCTGTCGGGCCGGCCGGGCACGATCCTTGCCCTGTTCTGGGCCGGCGCAGGGCTCGCCGGGCTGGCGCTGTTCGGGGCGGGTGCGGGGCCTGCCGGGCCGATCGCGGCGCTGATCGGGCTGGTCCTTGCGGCGGCGATGCTGGTGGCGCTGCGCGGCCGCCCGCCCCTGCCGGCGTTCGAGCGGCATTTCGCATGGTTCTTCTGGGCAAGCGCGATCCTGTTCGCGGCGGTCCATCTTGCCAATTACGAAGAAGGCGCGCTCGCCATCCTGCTGCCGCTCTTGGTCCCCCAATTCGTGCTCGGGACGCTGGCGGGCCATGTCAGGGTGCGCTGCGGCCTCGTGTGGTCGATGCTGCTCCACGCGGCCCACAACGGCTTTGCCGTGGGCATCGCCCTCGTCGCGCTGTCGCTCGAACCGGCCGGCTGATCCGGCGCGCTCAGACCTTCACCGCGGTCCCGCTCGCGCTCACCATCAGCATCGAGCCGGTGTCACCGATCACCTCGTAATCGAGGTCGATGCCGACCACCGCGTTGGCCCCGCGGCTCGCCGCCTCGGCCTGCAATTCGGCGATCGCCTCGTCGCGGGCCTGCGAAAGGATGCGCTCGTAGCTGCCCGAGCGCCCGCCGACGATGTCGCGGATATTGGCGAATAGGTCGCGGAACAGGTTCGCCCCGACGATCACCTCGCCCACGACGATGCCGCAATATTCCTGGATCGGGCGGCTCTCGATCGTCGGGGTGGTGGTGACGATGACGCCGCGCGCGTCCTTCCATTCGCCTGGCATGAATTCGCTCTCCTGGATGTCCGGCCCGCGTGTGTTGTTGGCATAACACGCCGCCGGTCGCAAGATCGCTCAGCCGTTCACCACGCTGCCGCCATTGGGGTGGAGCACCTGCCCGCTCATGTAGGACGAATCCTCGCAGGCGAGGAACAGGAAGGCCGGGGCGACCTCGTTGGGTTCGCCCGCCCGGCCCATCGGCACGTCCTCGCCCCAGTCGTCCATCTCCTCTTCCGGCATCCCGCCGCACGGATTGAGCGGGGTCCAGATCGGCCCCGGCGCGACGGCGTTCACGCGGATGCCGTGCCCGATCAGGTTCTCGCTGAGCGAGCGGGTGAAGGCGGTGATCGCGCCCTTGGTCGCCGAATAGTCGAGCAGGATCGGCGAGCCCTTGTACATGGTCACGCTGGTGCAGTTGACGATGGTCGCGCCCGCCTTCAGGTGCGGACGGGCGGCCTTGGCGAGATAGAACATCGAGAAGATGTTCGACTGGAAGGTGCGCTGGAGCTGCTCGGGGGTGATGTCGGTGACATCGTAGTCGGGGTGCTGTTCGCCCGCGATCTGGATCACGCTGTCGATCCGGCCGAAGCGTTCGATCACCGCGTCGACCAGCCGCTGCGCCTCGCCCTCCGCGCCGAGATCGCCCGCGAGCGTGAGCACTTCGGCGCCCTCGGCCTCGCACAGTTCCTTCGTCCTGGCGGCGTCGTCGTGCTCCTCGAGATAGGCGATCGCGATGTTCGCCCCTTCGCGCGCGAACAGCACGGCGGTCGCCCGCCCGATGCCGCTGTCGCCGCCGGTCACGATCGCGACCTTGCCCTGCATCCGGCCCGAACCTGGATAGCGCGGCTGCCATTCGGGCTTCCTCTCGAGCGCGCTTTCATGGCCGGGAAGGTCCGGCTCCTCGTCGATCGGTTCGATGAAGGTCGCGTTCGCGGTGTGTTTCTGCTCCGTCATGATGGGCGGTCCTCTCGTCCTTGAACAAGCGACCAACCCTGCTGCGCGCGCGCCCGTTCCGCCCCTGCCGACCGGGCGGGCAGGCCGAGCGACGGGACGCGCGAGCGGAGCCCGGCGGGCGTTCAGCGCATCCCGAGCGCGGCCATGTAGGTTTCGAGGATCGTTTCCTGTTCGGAGCGGTCGTCGGGCTTCATCTTCCGCAGGCGGATGATCTGGCGCATGATCTTGGTGTCGTACCCGACCGCCTTCGCCTCGGCATAGACGTCGCGGATGTCGTCGGCGATGCCCTTCTTCTCTTCCTCGAGGCGCTCGATCCGCTCGATCAGGAGGCGCAGGCGGTCATCAGTGGGTTGGGCGTCGCTGGCTTCGGCCATTGGTCAGGTCACTCCGGATGGGTGGGAATCGGTTCGGCGCCCCGGATAGGCAAAGGCCGCGTGCCGCAAAAGGCCGCTTTCCACAGGGGCGGGAAAGCGGCGGGGATAATTCGCCTCAGCCCCGGTCGGCCGCGTTGCGCGCGATCGAACGCTCCATCGCGGCGAGCTGTTCGGGCGTCGCCTCCTTCTGCCGGGTCGCCTTCCACTCCTCCATCGGCATCCCGTGGACCAGCGCGCGCGCCGCCGCCTTGTCGCCTTCGTATCCGGCATCGCGGATCCAGTCGGCCAGGCAATTGCGGCAGAATCCCGCGAGCCCCATCAGCTCGATGTTCTGCGCGTCGTGGCGGTGGCGCAGGTGGCGCACCAGCCGCCGGAAAGCGGCCGCGGCCACCGCGTCGTCGAGCTCATCTAGCGGGTCGGCGGAATCGGTCATCCCGGCTTTTCCTTGAGTTGCAAACTTGCTGTGCCATAGGCCTTTGCCATGGCGAAAAGCGATCAGGCAAGGATCGACCCGCGCGGTCGCAAGGTCAAGATTCTGGCGACGATCGGCCCGGCAAGCCGTTCTCCCGACATGCTGCGCCGCCTGTTCCGCGCCGGGGCGGACGCCTTCCGCCTCAACATGAGCCACGGCAGCCATGACGATCACGCCGCGGCGGTCCGCACGATCCGCGCGCTGGAAAAGGAATTCGCCCGTCCCATCGCCATCCTCGCCGACCTGCAGGGGCCGAAACTGCGCGTCGGCGCGTTCGAGGGCGGCGAGGCGGTGATCCGCCACGGCAGCCACTTCACGCTCGACCGCGACGAGACGCCGGGGGATGCGAGCCGCGTGTGCCTGCCCCACCCCGAGCTTTTCGGCCTGCTCGAACGCGGCCAGCGCCTGCTCATCAACGACGGCAAGATCCGCCTCGTCGTGCGCGAGGCGGACGACACGCGGATCCGCTGCTCGGCCGAGGTCGGCGGGGTGATCTCGGACCGCAAGGGCGTCAACGTGCCCGATGCCGAGGTCCCGATCCCTGCGTTGACCGAGAAGGACCGCAGGGATCTCGCCTTCGCGATGGATCACGGCGCGGACTGGATCGCGCTCTCCTTCGTCCAGCGGCCCGAGGACATCGCCGAGGCGCGCAAGCTGATGGGCAGCGAGGGCGCGCTTTGCGCCAAGATCGAGAAACCGCAGGCGGTGCGGCGCCTTGCCGAGATCATCGAGCTTTCGGACGGCATCATGGTCGCGCGCGGCGATCTCGGCGTGGAACTCGAACCCTTCGAGGTTCCGCCGCTGCAGAAGCGCATCGTCAACGAAAGCCGCCTTGCCGGAAAGCCGGTGATTGTCGCGACGCAGATGCTCGAGTCGATGATCGAAAGCCCGATCCCGACCCGCGCCGAGGTCTCCGACGTCGCCAACGCGGTCTATGACGGGGCGGACGCGGTGATGCTCTCGGCCGAAAGCGCTGCTGGCGACTGGCCGGAGGAATCGGTCGCGATGATGCACCGGATCGCCGGGCAGGTCGAACGCGACGAGGGTTACAAGGAGCGCGTGCGCTTCCTCGAGACGCTGCCCGATGCGACGACCTCCGATGCCCTCGCCCATTCCTGCATGACCATCGCCGACACCGTCCCGATCAGCGCGATCACCGTGTTCACCTCCTCCGGCGCCACCGCGCGGCGCGTCGCGCGCGAGCGGCCCGCGACGCCGATGCTGGTGCTCACCCCGTCGATGCGGACCGCGCGGCGGCTCGGCCTGCTATGGGGCGCGCACGCCGTGGCGACGCGCGACATCGGCAGTTTCGAGGAGATGATCGGCAAGGGCAAGCGCATGGCCCTGCGTCATGGTTTCGGTAAGGCGGGATCGAAGCTGATCGCGCTGGCCGGGGTTCCGTTCGGCACGCCGGGGGCGACCAACCTGCTGCATATCGTCACCCTGTCGGGGAACGAGCTGGAACGGCGCGAGCGGTAGCCTGTTTCGTCCGCCGCGGGTGACGCGGGTCCCGGCACCACCCGATCCCGTTCCAATTTCCCGGTTTGCCGCGATTTTCCGGATCGCGCAGCAATTTCACGGCGCTGGAAATCGCTCTATGCCTCCGCCGCCTGTGCCAGCCGCGCCCGCGCCTCGTCCTCCCCGATCAGCGGGAGCAGTTCGCCCATGTCGGGGCCGTGATCCATGCCGGTGAGTGCCTGCCTCAGCGGAAGGAACAGCGCCCTGCCCTTGCGGCCGGTTTGCTCCTTGAGCGCGGCGGTGAGCGCGCCCCACGGATCCTCGCCCCATGCGAGGGCTTCGGCTGCCTCGGCGAGGTAGGCGCGGTCCTCCTCGGCGAAATCCGGTTGTTCGATCGGGCCGGTGACGAGGCGCCACCATTCGTCGGCCTCGGCCACGGTCTTGACGTTCGGACGAACGGCGTGCCACCCGGCCTCGTCCATCCCCTCGGGCAGGCGATCCTTCACCGCCGCGAACGGCATCTGGTGGACGATGGCGGTGTTGATCCGCTCGAGCTCGGTCTCGTCGAACCTGGCCGGGGCGCGCCCGAAGGTCGACAGGTCGAAGCCCTCGACCAGCGCCGCGCGGTCCGCAATCGGTTCGACGGGGTGCGAGGTGCCGAGCCGCGCGAGCAGGGCGACGATCGCCTCCGGCTCGATCCCGCGCTCGCGCAGGGCGTCGCAGCCGAGCGAGCCGAGACGCTTCGACAGCTTGCCCTCCCTGCCGACCAGCAGGGCCTCGTGGGCGAAATCGGGGACCTCTTCCGCTCCATCATGCTGCGCAGCGAAGCCTGCAGCATGAAGCGCGGTAAACATCTGAATCTGAACGGCTGTATTGCTGACATGGTCCTCGCCGCGGAGCACCTGCGTCACCCCCATGTCGACATCGTCGACCGTGCTCGGCAGCATGTAGAGCCATGACCCGTCGGCGCGGCGGATGACCGGGTCGGAAAGCTGCGCCGGGTCGAAGCGCTGGGGGCCGCGGATGCCGTCTTCCCAGACGATCGGCTCTTCGTGGTCGAGCTTGAACCGCCAATGCGGCGCGATGCCCTCGGCCTCCTTCGCGGTGCGCGCGGCGTCGGTCAGTTCGAGCGCGGCGCGGTCGTAGATCGGGGGCAGGCCGCGGCCGAGCCGGATCTTGCGCTTGAGTTCGAGCTCCTGCGCGGTTTCATAGGCGGGGTAGATGCGCCCGGCGTCGCGGAGCGCGGCAAAGGCCGCCTCGTAACGGTCGAGCCGTTCGGACTGGCGTTCTTCGCGATCCCACCCGAGCCCGAGCCAGGCGAGGTCCTCGCGGATCGCCGCGACGAATTCCTCCCGGCTGCGCTCCGCATCGGTATCGTCGATCCTGAGGATGAATTGGCCGTCGCCCTTGCGCGCCAGCATCCAGTTGTTGAGCGCGGTGCGGATATTGCCGACATGAAGGCGGCCGGTCGGCGAGGGCGCGAAGCGGGTGGTGGTCATGGCCCCCGCGGTAAAACGACCCGCTGCGCGCGGCAAGCGCTTGCGCGCGGCGCGCGACCAGCGTCGGTCAGGCCGAACGGATCTCGGCCGAGAACAGCGCCAGACCGGCGTCCCACAGACGCTCGATCCGTTCGGGACGGACGAGGCCGACGAGACTGTGCATGAAGCTGTCCCGGTCGCCCTCGCCCACGGCGTCGAGCATGGCGCCGATGGTCGCCTCGTCATGGGTCAGGTGGCAGCAGCAGAAGCGCGAGACGTGGACGTTCTCCGGCCAGCTCGCCGCGATCGCCTGCGACAGGGCGAGCGCCTTGGCCGCAATTTCGACCCCGCCGAGGCGTACCGTCAGTTCGGGCACGGGATCGCGCCGCACCCGCTCATGCGCGGCGATGAGGCGGAGCGCATAGACGAAGCGCGCCGCCAGCGGACCGAGCGCATCGAGGCGCACCGGCTGCGCGAGCTGCGCGATGAGCGATTGGGTGCGGGCGGTGGGGGTGCGGTGCTGCGTCATGGAAACCTCTCTTGCGTCTGCGTCGACTCGGTGCTCGCATTATTGAGAGTGATTTGCAATATCGAAATTGACTTTCCGCAAACCCGCAAGAAAAACCCCGCCGGAGGCGCGCTGCCTCCGGCGGGGTGTTTTCGTTCGCACCGCACGGGTCGTCCGTCGTGCGAGGGGGCGCCTACTCTTCGGAAGGAGCCTCGGCGGTGTCGCCGGCCGGGGCGCCGCCGCCCATCGCGGCCTTCATCGCTTCCTCGGAGGGAACCGCATCGGCCTCGGGCTCCTGCTCGGCGGCACCCGCCGCGGCGAGCGCTTCCTGCTGCTTCTTCCACGCCGCCTTGAGCGCGGCATCGCGGCTGGAGGCGGTGACGCGCATCCGGTTCATCGCCGCGCCGGTCCCGGCGGGGATGAGACGGCCCACGATCACGTTCTCCTTGAGGCCGATCAGCGTGTCCTTCTTGCCCTCGACGGATGCCTGGGTAAGCACGCGGGTCGTCTCCTGGAAGGACGCCGCGGAGATGAAGCTGCGGGTCTGGAGCGACGCCTTGGTGATGCCGAGCAGGACCGGCTTGCCCTCGGCGGGCTGCTTGCCCTTGGGCAGCTTGCCGTTGATCTCGAGCATCTCGGCATGATCGACCTGTTCGCCCGGCAGCAGGGTGGTGTCGCCGCCATCGGTGATCTCGACCTTCTGCAGCATCTGGCGAACGATCACCTCGATGTGCTTGTCGTTGATCTTCACGCCCTGGAGCCGGTAGACCTCCTGGATCTCGTTGACGAGATATTCGGCCAGCGCCTCGACACCGAGGACTTCGAGAACGTCATGCGGGTTCGGCGCACCGGAAATCAGGGTGTCCCCCTTCTTCACGAAGTCGCCTTCCTGGACGTCGATCACCTTGGTCTTGGGGATCAGGTATTCCACCGGATCGCCCTCTTCCGGGATGATCGCGATCTTGCGCTTGGCCTTGTATTCGCGAACGAACTCGATCTTGCCCGAAATCTTGGCGATTACCGACATGTCCTTGGGCAGGCGCGCCTCGAACAGCTCCGCCACCCGCGGAAGACCGCCGGTGATGTCGCGGGTCTTGGCCGCCTCGCGGCTCGCACGGGCGAGGATGTCGCCCGCCTCGACCGTCTGGCCGTCCTCGACCGAAAGCGTCGTGCCCGGGGCCAGCATGTAACGCTGCGCCTCGGTCTCGCCGTCGTCGGTCTGGCCTTCCCCGAGCAGGGTGAGACGCGGGCGAAGGTCTTCCTTCTTCTTGCGGCCCGTCGCCCGGTTCTCGGTCACCACGCGCTGGGCGATGCCGGTCGCATCGTCGGTCTGCTCTTCAAGCGTGGTGCCCTCGATCAGGTCCTTGTAGTGCACGACACCCGAATATTCGGTGATGATCGGCAGGGTGAACGGGTCCCATTCGGCCAGACGATCGCCGATCTTGACCTTGTCGCCATGCTTGAAATGCAGCACGGTCCCGTAGGGCACCTTGTGCATTTCGCGCTCGCGCCCTTCGGCGTCGATCACGGCGATTTCGCCATTGCGGGCGAGGCTCAGGATCCGGCCTTTCTTGTCGGTGATCGTGGGCATGTCGCGGTATTCGATGCGACCGTCCGAGATCGCCTCGAGATGCGAGGTCTCGTTCAGCTGCGCCGCACCCCCGATGTGGAAGGTCCGCATGGTGAGCTGCGTGCCCGGTTCGCCGATCGACTGCGCCGCGATCACGCCGACCGCCTCGCCGATGTTGACCGGCGTGCCGCGGGCAAGATCGCGCCCGTAACAGGTCGCGCACACGCCCTGCTCCGCCTCGCATACGAGCGGCGAGCGGATCTTGGCCGACTGCACTTCGGCGGCCTCGATGTCCTTGACCATCGGCTCGTCGATGAGCGTGCCGGCCTTGACGATCACCTCGCCGGTGGCGGCATTGAGGATGTCCTCGGCGACCGTGCGACCGAGGATGCGTTCGCCGAGCGAGGCGATGACCGAACCGCCCTGCACGATCGCGCGCATTTCGAGCGCGTTCTCGGTCTTGCAGTCGGTCTCGACGATCGTGCAGTCCTGCGACACGTCGACGAGGCGGCGGGTCAGGTAGCCCGAGTTCGCCGTCTTGAGCGCCGTGTCGGCAAGGCCCTTGCGCGCGCCGTGGGTCGAGTTGAAGTATTCAAGGACGTTGAGGCCTTCCTTGAAGTTCGAGATGATCGGGTTCTCGATGATCTCGCCCGAAGGCTTGGCCATCAGGCCGCGCATCCCGGCAAGCTGCTTCATCTGGGCGGGCGAGCCGCGCGCGCCGGAATGGCTCATCATGTAGATCGAGTTGATCGGCGCTTCCTTGCCGTCCTCGTCGATCGGGGTCGCCTTGATCCGCTCCATCATGGCCTCGGCCACCTGGTCGCCGCAACGCGACCAGGCGTCGATCACCTTGTTGTACTTTTCCTGCTGGGTTATGAGGCCGTCCTGGTACTGCTGTTCATAGCCCGCGACGAGTTCCTTGGTCTCCTCGACCAGCCGCTCCTTCGCCTCGGGGATGATCATGTCGTCCTTGCCGAAGCTGATCCCCGCCTTGAATGCGTAACGGAAGCCGAGGCTCATGATCGCGTCGGCGAACAGCACCGTGTCCTTCTGACCGGTGTGGCGATAGACCTGGTCGATGACGTCGCCGATCTCGCGCTTGGTGAGCAGGCGGTTGACGATGTCGAAGGGCACCTTGTGGCTCTTGGGCAGGCATTCGCCGATCAGCATCCGGCCGGGTGTCGTGACGAAACGCTTCATCACCACGTTGCCGTCCTCGGCGGCCTGCGGCACGCGGGCGAGGATGCGGGTGTGCAGCGTCACCGACTTGACCTCGAGCGCCTGGTGCACCTCGGCCATGTCGGAGAAGCGCGGCAGCTTCTCGATCCTGGTCCCGTCCTCTTCTTCGATGAATTCGGGGTGCTTTTCCTGTCGTTCCATCGACAGGTAATAGAGCCCCAGCACCATGTCCTGCGAGGGCACGATGATCGGCTTGCCGTTGGCGGGCGAGAGGATGTTGTTCGTGCTCATCATCAGCACGCGCGCCTCGAGCTGGGCTTCGAGGCTCAGCGGCACATGGACCGCCATCTGGTCGCCGTCGAAGTCCGCATTGAAGGCCGAGCAGACGAGCGGGTGCAGCTGGATCGCCTTGCCCTCGATCAGCACGGGCTCGAACGCCTGGATGCCGAGACGGTGCAGCGTCGGTGCGCGGTTGAGCAGCACCGGATGTTCGCGGATCACCTCGTCGAGGATGTCCCAGACTTCCTTGCGCTCCTTCTCGACCCACTTCTTCGCCTGCTTGAGGGTCATCGACAGACCCTTGGCGTCGAGGCGGGCGTAGATGAACGGCTTGAACAGTTCGAGCGCCATCTTCTTGGGCAGGCCGCACTGGTGCAGCTTGAGTTCGGGACCGGTCACGATCACCGAACGGCCCGAATAGTCGACGCGCTTGCCGAGCAGGTTCTGGCGGAAACGGCCCTGCTTGCCCTTGAGCATGTCGGAGAGCGATTTCAGCGGACGCTTGTTCGCGCCGGTGATGACGCGGCCACGGCGACCGTTGTCGAACAGGGCGTCGACCGCTTCCTGCAGCATTCGCTTTTCGTTGCGCACGATGATGTCGGGCGCGCGCAGTTCGATCAGGCGCTTCAGGCGGTTGTTGCGGTTGATGACGCGGCGGTAGAGATCGTTGAGGTCCGAGGTCGCGAACCGGCCGCCGTCGAGCGGAACGAGCGGGCGCAGTTCCGGCGGGATCACCGGGATCACCTCGAGGATCATCCATTCCGGCCGGTTGCCGGATTCGATGAAGCTTTCGACGACCTTCAGGCGCTTGATGATCTTCTTGGGCTTCAGCGCCGACTTGGTCGTGGCGAGCTCTTCGAGAAGGTCCTCGCGCTCCTGTTCGAGGTCGAGGTCCATCAGCATGACCTTGACCGCCTCGGCACCAATATCGGCGCTGAAGGCGTCCTCGCCATATTCGTCCTGCGCTTCGAGCAGTTCGTCCTCGGTCAGAAGCTGGTACTTCTCGAGCGGGGTCAGGCCCGGCTCGATCACGACATAGCTTTCGAAATAGAGGATGCGCTCGAGCTGCTTGAGCTGCATGTCGAGCAGCAGGCCGATGCGGCTCGGCAGGGACTTCAGGAACCAGATATGCGCGACGGGCGCTGCCAGTTCGATGTGGCCCATGCGCTCGCGCCGGACCTTGGTCACGGTGACTTCGACGCCGCACTTCTCGCAGACGACGCCCTTGTACTTCATGCGCTTGTACTTGCCGCACAGGCATTCGTAGTCCTTCACCGGACCGAAGATGCGCGCGCAGAACAGCCCGTCTCGCTCGGGCTTGAACGTGCGGTAGTTGATCGTTTCGGGCTTCTTGATCTCGCCGAAGGACCACGAACGGATGCGCTCGGGGGACGCGATGCCGATCTGGATCTGGTCGAAGGTTTCCGGCTTCGCGAGCTGGTTGGTGAATTTGGTCAGTTCGTTCATTTTTCAATTCCCTTGAGGGATGAATCGTCGAGGGCGGGAAAGGAGGGGCCGGAACGCCCGCCCCCCTATTCCGCTGCCTCCAGCATATCGCCGTCGTCGCCTTCCTCGTCGTCCGAGAGCGACTTGAGTTCGACATTGAGGCCGAGGCTTCGCATTTCCTTGACGAGCACGTTGAAGCTTTCCGGAATGCCGGCCTCGAAGGTGTCGTCGCCCTTGACGATCGCCTCGTAGACCTTGGTGCGGCCGACCACGTCGTCGGACTTCACCGTCAGCATTTCCTGCAAGGTGTAGGCCGCGCCGTAGGCCTGGAGCGCCCAGACCTCCATTTCGCCGAAGCGCTGGCCGCCGAACTGCGCCTTGCCGCCCAGCGGCTGCTGGGTGACGAGCGAGTAGGGGCCGATCGAACGCGCGTGGATCTTGTCGTCGACGAGGTGGTGGAGCTTCAGCATGTAGATGATGCCCACGGTCACCTTGCGGTCGAACGCCTCGCCGGTGCGCCCGTCATAGAGCGTCGACTGGCCCGAGCTGTCGATCCCGGCCTTGACCAGCATTTCCGACACGTCGGGTTCGCGCGCGCCGTCGAACACCGGAGTCCCCATCGGAACGCCCGCGGTCACGTTGCTGGCGAGTTCGACGATCTGCTCGACCGAGCGGCTCTCGATGTCCTCGACATAGCTGTCGCCATAGACGTCCTTCAGCCGGTCGATGACCGCCTGCGGAGGCTTGGCATTGGCGTAGTCCTCCTCGGCGTTGGGGTTCTCCGCACGCCACTTCTCGAGCTCTTCCTTGATCTCCAGCCCCAGCCCGCGCGCGGCGAAGCCGAGATGCGTTTCGAAGATCTGCCCCACATTCATGCGCGAAGGCACGCCCAGCGGATTGAGCACGAGGTCGACCGGCGTCCCGTCCTCGAGGAACGGCATGTCCTCGACCGGCAGGATGCGACTGATGACGCCCTTGTTCCCGTGACGGCCGGCCATCTTGTCGCCCGGCTGGAGCTTGCGCTTCACCGCGACGAAGACCTTGACCATCTTGAGCACGCCCGGCGCGAGTTCGTCGCCCCGTTCGAGCTTTTCCTTGCGGTCGTGGAACTTCGCATCGATCAGCGCGACGGCTTCGTCGTATTGCGACTTCACCGCCTCGAGCTGGGCCTGGCGCGCGTCGTCGGCGACCGCGAACTTGAACCATTCGTGGCGGTCGATGTCCTGCAGCACCTGCTCGGAGATCTCGATCCCCTTCTTGACGCCCTTGGGCGCGGCCGAAGCGGTCTGGCCGAGCAGCATGTCGCGCAGGCGGTTGTAGGTCGCGCGGTTCAGGATGTTGCGTTCGTCCGCCGCGTCCTTGCGCAGGCGTTCGATCTCCTCGTTCTGGATCGCGCGGGTACGGTCGTCGATCTCGATCCCGTGGCGGTTGAACACCCGGACCTCGACCACCGTCCCGGCAACGCCCGGGGGCAGGCGCAGCGAGGTGTCGCGCACGTCCGACGCCTTTTCGCCGAAGATCGCGCGCAGCAGCTTTTCCTCCGGCGTCATCGGGCTTTCGCCCTTGGGCGTGATCTTGCCGACGAGGATGTCCCCGGGGTGCACTTCGGCGCCGATATAGACGATCCCCGCCTCGTCGAGGTTGCGCAGGGCTTCCTCGCCGACATTGGGGATGTCGCGGGTGATGTCCTCCGGACCGAGCTTGGTGTCGCGGGCCATGACCTCGAATTCCTCGATGTGGATCGAGGTGAACACGTCGTCCTTCACGATGCGTTCGGAGATCAGGATCGAGTCCTCGTAGTTGTAGCCGTTCCACGGCATGAACGCGACGAGGCTGTTCTTGCCCAGCGCCAGTTCGCCGAGATCGGTCGAGGGACCGTCGGCGATGATGTCGCCGGCCTCGATCACCTCGCCCACCTTCACCAGCGGGCGCTGGTTGATGCAGGTGTTCTGGTTCGAACGCTGGAACTTCTGCAGCGTGTAGATGTCGACGCCCGACTGGCCGGGTTCGACATCGCCGATCGCGCGGATCACGATGCGGGTGGCGTCGACCTGGTCGACGATCCCGCCGCGCTTCGCCGCGATCGCCGCGCCGCTGTCACGCGCCACGGTCTCTTCCATGCCGGTGCCGACCCACGGCGCCTCGGCCTTGACCAGCGGCACCGCCTGGCGCTGCATGTTCGAGCCCATCAGCGCGCGGTTGGCGTCGTCGTTTTCCAGGAAGGGGATGAGCGAGGCCGCGACCGAGACGAGCTGCTTCGGCGAGACGTCCATCAGCGTGACCTGCTCGCGCGGGGCCATCAGGTTGTCGCCCGCGTGGCGCGCGGAGACGAGTTCCTCGACGAAGCTGCCGTCCTCGTTCAGTTCGGCCGAAGCCTGCGCGACGGTGTGCTTCTGTTCCTCCATCGCGGAAAGATAGATCACCTCGCTCGTCACCTTGCCGTCCTCGACCTTGCGGTAAGGGGTTTCGATGAAGCCGTACTTGTTGACCCGGCTGAAGCTCGCGAGCGAGTTGATCAGGCCGATGTTCGGGCCTTCGGGCGTCTCGATCGGGCAGATGCGACCATAGTGCGTCGGGTGGACGTCGCGGACCTCGAAGCCTGCGCGTTCGCGGGTGAGGCCGCCCGGGCCGAGCGCGGAGACGCGGCGCTTGTGGGTGACTTCGGAGAGCGGGTTGGTCTGGTCCATGAACTGCGAAAGCTGCGAGGAACCGAAGAACTCGCGCACCGCGGCCACGGCGGGCTTGGCGTTGATGAGGTCGTTCGGCATCACCGTGCTGACATCGACCGAGCTCATGCGCTCCTTCACCGCGCGTTCCATCCGCAGCAGGCCGACGCGATACTGGTTTTCCAGCAGTTCGCCGACCGACCGCACACGGCGGTTGCCGAGATTGTCGATGTCGTCGACTTCGCCCTTGCCGTCCTTGAGGCCTACCAGTTCCTTGACCACGGCGAGGATGTCTTCCTTGCGCAGGGTCGTCACCGTGTCCTCGGCATCGAGGCCGAGGCGCATGTTGAGCTTGACGCGACCAACCGCCGAGAGGTCATAACGCTCGCCGTCGAAGAACAGGCCTTCGAACAGGGCTTCGGCGGTTTCCTTGGTCGGCGGCTCGCCGGGACGCATGACCTTGTAGATGGCCTCGAGACCCTCGTCGCGGTTCTCGGCCTTGTCGGCCTTGAGCGTGTTGCGGATCCACGGGCCGGTGTTGATCTCGTCGATGTCGAGCAGTTCGAGCCGGTCGATCCCGGCATTGTCGAGCGCCTCGACATGTTCGAGCGTCACCTCGTCGCCCGCCTCGATGTAGATGCGGCCGGTCGCCTCGTCGATCATGTCGCGCGCGGCATAGCGGCTGACGACTTCTTCGGTCGGCAGGAGCAGTTCGGAAAGGCCGTCCTTGGCCGCCTTGTTCGCGGCGCGGGGGCTGATTTTCTGACCGGCGGGAAAGACTTCCTCGCCCGTCTTCGCATCGACCAGCGCGAAGGCCGGCTTCTGGTTGCGCCAGAGTTCGGGATTGAAGGGAATTCGCCAGCCTTCCCTGGCCCGCTCCCACACGACCGTGTCGTAGAAGTGGTGCAGGATGTCCTCGCTGTCGAGGCCGAGCGCATAGAGCAGCGCGGTGACCGGCAGCTTGCGCTTGCGGTCGATGCGGACGTTGACGATGTCCTTGGCATCGAACTCGAAATCGAGCCAGGAACCGCGATAGGGGATCACCCGCGCGGCGAACAGCAGCTTGCCCGAGGAATGGGTCTTGCCGCGGTCATGGTCGAACAGGACGCCCGGCGAACGGTGCATCTGCGAGACGATCACGCGTTCGGTGCCGTTGATGATGAAGGTGCCGTTCTCGGTCATGAGCGGCATGTCGCCCATGTAGACGTCCTGCTCCTTGATATCGAGCACGGAGCGGGTTTCGGTTTCCTGGTCGACCTCGAACACGATGAGGCGCAAGGTCACCTTCATCGGGGCGGCATAGGTGATCCCGCGCTGGCGGCACTCGGTGGTGTCGTACTTGGGCTCCTCGAGCTCGTAATGCACGAAGTCGAGCTCGGCCGTGCCGGCGAAGTCGCGGATCGGAAACACCGAACGCAGGGTCTTTTCGAGGCCCGACACGTAACCCACCGAAGGATCGGACCGCAGGAAGAACTCGTAGCTCTCGCGCTGGACCTCGATCAGGTTGGGCATCTCGACCACTTCGTGGATATCGCCGAAGATCTTGCGGATCCGCTTCTTCGCGGTGCCCTGCGCCTTGCGGGAGAGGTTCTTGCCCGTGGTGGGAGCCTTCGCCTTGGTTGCCATGGAGGAGATACGCCTCTTCTTTGTCGGCACGCGGCATCAGGGCCGCGCGCGGGATGATCGTTCGGGTCTGGCGGGATCGGGTGCAGGCCCACCGCGGACGCAAAGAAGCCGCACGATGGAGCAACCCGTCGGGGGCCGCTCGTGCAGCTGTCACTGGCGTCGCGATAATGGGTGGCCGCCGCTTCCATTCTTCGGACCGATCCCCGCGCATGAATCGGCCTGGCTCGAAACGGGCACGGGCGGCATATAGGCGCGCACCTGTTGTCGGTCAAGTGCGCCCAACACGGGCGCAGGCGGGCGAGGAACATTCGCGCCAGGCCCCATATCCGCGCGCCAGCGCGAACGGGTCGGCCGTCCCCGCCGAGGGATCGCTTGACAATGCCGCCCTTCCCGCTAAAGGCGCCCCAGCCCGGCCGATCTTTTCGCGCCGGGCATCCGTCCGAGACAGTTGGTGACCGGGATTGGCCGGTCTTAATTTCCAGCCTAGACGGGGAAAAGAGATTTACGGCCTCCACTCTCCTGGCGGCCCGCGTGGCGCAATGCGCTCCCTCCTTCCCTTGTCAACGGACCCTTGCCCGTGCCGCCTGTCGGCGCGGGGCCCGTGCCGTCTGCCGGCATGGGCGAACATGAGCCGGCCGTTCGGGGAACCTTCCCCGCGCGGCCATTAGTGAAGGAGCAAAAGCATGGATCGTTCGCAGAAAACCGAAGCGGTCGCCGAGCTTAATGCGGTCTTCAACGAGGTCGGCGTGGTGGTCGTCACCCGCAATCTCGGCATGACGGTGGCCCAGTCCACCGACTTGCGCTCGAAGATGCGCGAAGCGGGGGCGTCCTACAAGGTCGCGAAGAACCGTCTCGCCAAGCTCGCCCTGAAGGACACCGACTATGTCGGCCTCGAGGAATTCCTCTCGGGTCCGACCGCGCTGGCCTGGTCGGAAGACCCGGTCGCGGCCGCCAAGGCCGCTGTCGATTTCGCCAAGTCGAACGACAAGCTCGAAATTGTCGGCGGTTCGATGGGCACGCAGGTGCTCGACGAAGCCGGGGTCAGGGCGCTCGCCTCGATGCCCAGCCTCGACGAGCTGCGCGGCAAGCTCGTGGGTCTCGTGAACGCCCCGGCGACCAAGGTCGCCCAGGTCGTCAACGCCCCCGCGGCCAAGCTCGCCCGCGTGTTCGGTGCCTACGGCGCCAAGGACGCGGCCTGAGAGACGCAATTCGCACACGACGAAACATCAGGGGCAGACGATGCGCCCCGCCACAATCTGGAGTGAACCATCATGGCCGATATTGCCAAGCTTGTTGAAGAACTTTCGAAGCTGACCGTCCTCGAGGCGGCCGAACTCGCCAAGGCGCTGGAAGAAGAGTGGGGCGTGAGCGCCGCCGCCGCAGTCGCCGTCGCCGGCCCCGCCGGTGGCGGCGATGCCGCTGCCCCCGCCGAAGAGAAGGACGAATTCGACGTCATCCTCACCGGCGACGGCGGCAAGAAGATCCAGGTCATCAAGGAAGTCCGTGCCATCACCGGCCTCGGCCTGACCGAAGCCAAGGCGCTCGTCGAAGGCGCGCCCAAGGCGCTCAAGGAAGGCGTGAACAAGGCCGAGGCCGAAGAGGTCAAGGCCAAGATCGAAGCTGCCGGCGGCACCGTCGAACTGAAGTAAGCCCGCGGCAGGGCGAACGCCGGCGATCCTCGCCGCGTCCGCTTCCGCAAGGCCCGAGAGGAAAGGGCGGCGACCGACCGGTTGCCGCCCTTTTTTTCGTTTCGCCCGCACGGGCGCGGCGGGCGAGCCGCGGCGGGAAACATCCCCTTGCGGGGACACTTAGTTAAATTCCTCTAACACTTCCCCCCAGACGAGTCGCAGAGGTTCGCAGGCGTAAAAACGCCGCGAAAAGAGAGTTTTGGGCTTCAGTCACCCGGGGGAGACATTTTCCGTGATCAGAACGCTCGGCTTGGCCGCGGAGAATGCCGCAATTCGGCGATTCGCCCAAGTCTTGCTCGGCCTCGTGGTGGCGGTGTCCAATCTCGACGAAGTGGTGGCGATGATCCGCAGCGCCGCCAACCCGTCCGCGGCGCGCCAGGCTGCTCGCCAAGGAATGGCCGATCGGCGACATCGCTTAACCGTGTTTCGAAAGGCCCATCGCGGGCCGCTGTCCGGAAATGCGCCACCCCGACGGCATGACGCGATCACCGCAGGCTCGCGGCGAAGCGGATGGAACGCGGGCTTGCGCCTTTCCTCGGACGCGCGCCGCGCCTATCGGGACCGCCTGCATGAGGGAGCCTGCCCATCTCGAAACGCCCGGCTGGGGACGCGAACTGCGCGCGACGACCTTGCTCGCCGCGCCGCTCGCGCTCGCCAACCTGCTGCAGATGGCGACCTACATCGTCGATGTCGTGTTCATCGCGCGCCTCGGCGAGGAGGAGCTCGCCGCCTCGGGCCTCGCGATCGGCGTGTTCGGTGTGATCCTGTGGGCGATGACCGCGCTGACGGGAGCGGTCGCGCCGCTCATCGCCGAAGCGCTGGGCGCGCGGTCGCCCTCCTTCCGCCCGGTCCGGCGGGCGACCCGGATGGCGCTGTGGCTGGCGGTGCTGAGCGGGGTCGTGGGGATGGGGCTGTGCCTGCTGCTCGATCCGGTCATGCGGGCTTCGGGACAGCAGCCGGAAATCATCGCGCTGGCCAATGAATACAACCGGGTCATCATATTCTCGTTCGTGCCGATGCTGCTCGCCGCGGTGTTGCGGAACTACGTCTCCGCGCTCGGCTGGCCGATCGTCGCGACCGCGATCACCGCCTGCGGGATCCCGGTGAATGCGCTGGCCAACTATGCCTTCATCTTCGGCAATCTCGGCGCGCCAGAGCTCGGCCTCGTCGGGGCGGCGGTGGCGACGATCGTCACCGCATTCGTGACTCTCGCCGCCTATGTCCTCGCGATCCTCCTAAACCCCGCGCTCGCCCGGTTCCACGTCTTCTACCGCTTCTGGAAGCCCGACTGGCCGCGGCTGTGGCAGATCGTGCGGATCGGCACGCCGATCGCGCTCACCGTCACCGCCGAGGCGGGGGTGTTCAGCGCCGCCGCATTCCTGATGGGCCGCTTCGGCGCCGCCGCGCTGGCGGGGCATATCGTGGCGCTGCAGATCGCCTCGCTCGCCTTCCAGGTGCCTTTCGGCGTGGGGCAGGCGGCGACGATCCGGGTGGGCTATTTCTACGGCGCGCGCGACCCGCTCGGCATCGCGCGTGCCGGATGGGTCGCGCTGGCGCTCGGCGCGGGATTCATGGGCGTGACCGCGAGCCTGATGATCTTCGTGCCCGGGCCGCTGCTGATGATCTTCGTCGATCCTGCCGACCCCGAAAACGCGACGCTGGTCGGCTTCGCGCTCCAGTTCCTCGTGCTCGCCGCGGCGTTCCAGCTGGTTGACGGGGTCCAGGCGGTCGCCGCCGGGGCGCTGCGGGGCCTGCAGGACACGCGCGTGCCGATGTGGATCGCGATCTTCAGCTACTGGGTGCCCGGTTTCGGAACGGCGATCTTCTTCGGCTTCTTCACGCCGCTTGCCGAAAGGGGCGTGTGGGTCGGCCTTGCGAGCGGGCTTTCCTGCGCCGCGATCCTGCTGATCGCGCGCTGGGGAAGGCGCGAGAAACTGGGCCTCACGCGGCGTTCCGGCTGACCCGCAAGGCCGCGCGGCGCGCGCGTGATTTTTTTTCATGAACCTCGCTTGACTCTGCACCGGGGCGCAACCAAATGCCCGCTGCTGGCACTCTCGAGGGGAGAGTGCCAAGAGACTTAGCAACCAAGCAGAAAGGTCATTACCTATGGCATTTCGTCCGCTGCACGACCGCGTCGTGGTTCGTCGCATCGAAGCCGACCAGAAGACCGCAGGCGGCATCATCATCCCAGACAGCGCGCAGGAAAAGCCGAGCGAGGGCGAGATCATCGCCGTCGGCGAGGGCGCGCGCGACGATGATGGCGACCGCATCCCGATGGACGTCAAGGCCGGCGACCGCGTGCTGTTCGGCAAGTGGTCCGGCACCGAAGTCAAGATCGACGGCGAAGACCTGCTGATCATGAAGGAAAGCGACATCATGGGGATCATCGGCTGATCCGCCGACCCTTCTGACGCTTTGCCCATCAACCACGCAATCCAGGAGAAACACCAATGTCTGCCAAGGACGTGAAATTCTCGCGCGACGCTCGCGAACGCATCCTCAAGGGCGTCGATACGCTCGCCAACGCGGTCAAGGTGACGCTCGGTCCCAAGGGCCGCAACGTCGTGATCGACAAGAGCTTCGGCGCGCCGCGCATCACCAAGGACGGCGTCACCGTCGCCAAGGAAATCGAACTCAAGGACAAGTTCGAGAACATGGGCGCGCAGATGCTGCGCGAAGTCGCCAGCAAGACCAATGACCTCGCCGGCGACGGCACCACCACCGCGACCGTGCTCGGCCAGGCGATCGTGCGCGAAGGCATGAAGTCGGTCGCCGCGGGCATGAACCCGATGGACCTCAAGCGCGGCATCGACCTCGCCGTCGCCAAGGTGACCGAAGACCTGAAGAACCGTTCCAAGGACGTCTCGGGCTCCGAGGAAATCGCCCAGGTCGGCATCATCTCGGCCAATGGCGACCGCGAAGTCGGCGAGAAGATCGCCGAGGCCATGGAAAAGGTCGGCAAGGAAGGCGTCATCACCGTCGAGGAAGCCAAGGGCCTCGAATTCGAGCTCGACGTCGTCGAGGGGATGCAGTTCGACCGCGGCTACCTGTCGCCCTACTTCATCACCAACCCCGACAAGATGACCGTGGAACTGGATAACCCCTACATCCTCATCCACGAGAAGAAGCTGTCGAACCTCCAGTCGATGCTGCCGATCCTCGAATCGGCGGTGCAGTCGGGTCGTCCGCTGCTCATCATCGCCGAGGACATCGAGGGCGAGGCGCTCGCCACGCTGGTCGTCAACAAGCTGCGCGGCGGCCTCAAGGTCGCGGCGGTCAAGGCCCCGGGCTTCGGCGATCGCCGCAAGGCCATGCTGCAGGACATCGCGATCCTGACCAAGGGCGAAATGATCTCCGAGGATCTCGGCATCAAGCTCGAGAACGTCACCCTCGGGATGCTCGGCGAAGCCAAGCGCGTCACCATCGACAAGGACAACACGACCATCGTCGACGGTGCCGGCAGCGAGGACGACATCAAGGCTCGCGTCAACGAGATCCGCACCCAGATCGACAACACCACCAGCGACTATGACCGCGAGAAGCTCCAGGAGCGTCTCGCCAAGCTCGCCGGCGGCGTGGCCGTGATCAAGGTCGGCGGCGCCTCCGAAGTCGAGGTGAAGGAGCGCAAGGACCGCGTCGACGACGCGCTCCACGCGACCCGCGCCGCGGTCGAGGAAGGCATCGTCCCGGGCGGCGGCACCGCGCTGCTCTACGCCTCCAAGGTCCTCGAAAGCCTCAAGGGCGAGAACGACGACCAGACGCGCGGGATCGACATCGTGCGCCGCGCGATCCTCGCCCCGATCCGGCAGATTGCCGAGAACGCCGGCCATGACGGTGCGGTCGTCTCGGGCAACCTGCTGCGCGAAGGCGACGAGACGATGGGCTTCAACGCCGCGACCGACACCTACGAGAACCTCGTCCAGGCCGGCGTCATCGACCCGACCAAGGTCGTCCGCACGGCGCTGCAGGACGCGGCTTCGGTCGCCGGCCTGCTGATCACCACCGAGGCGGCGATCACCGAGGCTCCGGAAGACAAGTCGGCGGCCCCCGCGATGCCCGACATGGGCGGCATGGGTGGCATGGGCGACATGGGCTTCTGAGCCCCGCCACCCGGCGACTGCACGAAAGGGGGCTCCGGCGCGCACCGCGCCGGGGCCCTTTTTCGTGGGCGCTGCGCTCCGGTCTCGCGGCAGGTGCCGCTTCCTACCGCGGCCGGGATGTTGCATCCTGCAGCTTCACGGACCGAAGGACACCGATCATGAATTCGACTTGCCGCCCTGCTGCTCGCATCGGTCGCGCTTGGCGGACCCCAGGGGGCGCTGGCCCAGCCCGCCCCCGCGCCCGCCGAATGCACCGCCAGCGAAACGCAATGCCTCAACCAGTGGTTCGAGACGAAGTGGCAGGAACAGATCGCCTTCAGCCCGATGGCCCGGACCGCGCTGGTGGTCGACACCGGCATCCACGCCAAGGGCTGGAGCGAGGAGCAGGCGGTGCGATACGCGATGGAGAATTCGCCGACCCCCGAAACCGCGGCGCGCAGCGAGGTGCGGCGCTATTTCGTCCTGCCCGGACAGGCGACCTCCTACAAGATCGGCATGATCCGCATCCAGCAATTGCGCGCCCGCGCCGAAAAGGAACTGGGCGAGGATTTCGACATTCGCGGTTTCCACGATACCGTGCTGGGCGGCGGGGCGGTGCCGCTTTCGCTGCTGGAGCAGCGGGTCGACAACTGGATCGCCGGGGTCAAGGCAGGGTAGGCGCCTCGCAACGATCGCGGCGGCCGTGCGTTGAACGGGAAAGGAGGACCAAGCCCATGAAACTTCCCGTCAATTCGCATGTCGCCGTGGTCGATGGCGAAAGCTTCACGCTGTTTCGCAACGAGGGACGGATTCTCGACCCCAAGCTCGCGGTCGAGGACACCCCAGAACTCGACGCGACCAATTTCAGCGCCGGGATCCGCCACCAGGACGACAACGGCCAGAGGCTCGGCCGGACCGACCTCAACGAACTCGCCCATGGCGCGGCGGCGGCGGAATGGCTCAACGCCAAGGCGATCGAGGGGACGCTGCACGATGTCCTCGTTATCGCCGATCCGAAAACGCTAGCCCGGATTATTCACCGGCGGTGGTCTGACGGGTTGGCGGGAGTGGCGTAAGCATTTGCATTGTTGTAGGAATGTGGTTGCTTAAGCCAGACCTGCAACGGGGCAAAATATGCCACAGACCACACCCGCCGGATGCGATGATAGCGCGTCCGTATTTTCGTTTCCAGCAGTGCGCGGCAAGAAGGTCACAGCTGCGTTTGACGGCGGCAGGCTGACCTCGGATGGCGGGGTGCTGGTGCTGGCTCAGGCCGAGCGCATGATGGGGCTCTGCCAGCGGCTTGCGGCGTGTATTGCCGATCCGCGCGATCCTGCTCGGGTGGTTCATCGGCTTGAAGATATCCTGCGCGCGCGGATGTTCGCGATCGCCTGCGGCTATGAGGATGCCGATGATCTCGACGCTCTGCGCGATGATCCGGGCTTCCGCCTTGCGCTGGGCAAGCTGCCGGGATCGGGTGCGGGGTTGGCCAGCCAACCGACGATGAGCCGCTGGGAGAATGCGCCGAGCACGCGCGAACTGGCAAAGATGCTGGGGATCATGATCGACATCTACTGCGCCAGCTACCCCACTCCGCCGGCGGCGGTGACGCTGGATATCGATGACACCTGCGACGTCGTGCACGGCTATCAGCAACTCTCCTTCTGGAACGGACATCATGGGGAGCGCTGCTTCCTGCCGATCCATGTCTACGACACGGCAACGGGCCGGCCGGTGGCGATGCTGCTGCGCACGGGCAAGACGCCTTCTGGCAAGGAGGCGGCAGGGCATATCCGGCGTCTGGTGCGCCATCTTCGCCGCCACTGGCCTGATACCCACATCACCATCCGCGGTGACGGGCATTATGGGCGCCCTGAGGTCATGGCCTTCTGCGAGGCGGCCCATGTCGATTACGTGTTCGGTCTGCCGACCAACGCCGCGCTGCGCGCTGATCCGGTTATCGTCACGGCTGCCGATGCCTGTGCGGTCCGCCGCGCCGAGTGCCAACTCCCGGTCCTGTGCAGCTATGCCGAGACCCGCTACGGCGCGAAGAGCTGGAACCGCCAGCGCCGCGTCGTCGCCAGGATCGAGGCCAGCACGCTGGGAATGGATATCCGCTATGTCGTCACATCGCTAACCCAAGGCTCGGCTGAATACATCTATGACACGCTCTACTGTGCGCGCGGGCAGGCCGAGAACTTGATCAAGCTGCACAAGACCCAGCTGGCCAGTGACCGCACCTCGTGCCGGTCGGCGAACGCCAACCAGATGCGCCTGATCCTGCACACCGCTGCCTACTGGCTGCTGTGGCGCGTTCAGCAGGCGATCCCAAAGACCACCGCTCTGGCAAAAGCCGAGTTTACGACCCTGCGCCTGCGGCTGCTCAAGGTTGCTGCCCGCGTCATGGAAAGCGCCACCCGAATCCGCGTAGCGTTCGCCTCTGCGTGCCCCGATGCCGATCTGATGCGTGCCATCGTTCTCGCGCTCAAGCCTGCGCCGACGTAGCGGGCGCGGCAGTGCCGCAGAAACCCCGAGCCAAGTCCTTCAACCAGAAAAGCCCATCGATCACAGCGCGGTGAAACAGACGCCAGCGGTGCCGCACGCCCGCTCTACGCCGCCGCACGCAGCAGTGGCGTCAAGCTCGCGCCGAGAGGCGCCCAACCGCATCGCCGTGAATAAGAGAGGCCAGCAATTGCGCGCCCGCGCCGAAAAGGAACTGGGCGAGGATTTCGACATTCGCGGTTTCCACGATACCGTGCTGGGCGGCGGGGCGGTGCCGCTTTCGCTGCTGGAGCAGCGGGTCGACAACTGGATCGCCGGGGTCAAGGCAGGGTAGGCGCCTCGCAACGATCGCGGCGGCCGTGCGTTGAACGGGAAAGGAGGACCAAGCCCATGAAACTTCCCGTCAATTCGCATGTCGCCGTGGTCGATGGCGAAAGCTTCACGCTGTTTCGCAACGAGGGACGGATTTTCGACCCCAAGCTCGCGGTCGAGGACACCCCAGAACTCGACGCGACCAATTTCAGCGCCGGGATCCGCCACCAGGACGACAACGGCCAGAGGCTCGGCCGGACCGACCTCAACGAACTCGCCCATGGCGCGGCGGCGGCGGAATGGCTCAACGCCAAGGCGATCGAGGGGACGCTGCACGATGTCCTCGTTATCGCCGATCCGAAAACGCTAGGCGAGATGCGCCAGCATTATCACACCGAACTGAAGAAACGGCTGGTCGGGGAGATCGACAAGACCCTGACCAACCATTCCAGCGAGGAGATCGAAAAGGCGATCGCCGCCGCCTGATCCGGCGCCGCGCGGCGACACGAAAGGCCCCGCGCCTCCCCTTCGGATGGGGGCGGTCCGGGGCCGAGCGGGGCGGTTTACCGTCTTGATGACGCGTCAGATCGTGGTCATACCCTGCCTCTTCGATCGCGCAACGCGGCGAAAACGGGGGTTTCGGGGGGAAATGACGATGCGACATGCAGGCGCCTTGATCATGGGGCTCGGCTCCGGTGTGCCTATCGGCTGCAAGGATACCC
Source organism: Erythrobacter sp. HL-111 (assembly GCF_900105095.1). Classification (NCBI taxonomy): domain Bacteria; kingdom Pseudomonadati; phylum Pseudomonadota; class Alphaproteobacteria; order Sphingomonadales; family Erythrobacteraceae; genus Erythrobacter; species Erythrobacter sp. HL-111. The sequence continues at coordinate 1,937,673 of NZ_LT629743.1, forward strand.
ATGACGCGTTCGGGGCGATCCCCCGCCGGATCCCTGCACGGCGATCGCACGGCGATTGAGGGGGCCGGCAGGCCGCCGCGCTTCACGCCGATCACCCATGCGACTGTCCGGCAATCCCGCCGCGCCGCCGGCCCGGGAAACGGCCCGGAAAGCTGCCTCGCGCCCGGCCCAGCCGATCCGGTTACCGCCGGCGACGACCTTTGGCGCGCTGCTGGTCGTCATCGCCGTCCCGCTCCTCGCCATGCTGGCGATCGCGCTCGGGATCGGTTTCGACAAGGGTGCGGGCGAACCGCGCGCGGGGCTCTGGCCCGCGCTCTTCACCGGCGGCATTGCCGCGATCCTCTCCGCCTGGATCTGGTCGCTGCGCACCCGCGACGGGGCGGCCCTGCTGTTCTGCGCGAGCGGCGCCATGACCTATGCCTTCTGCCTCGGCGCTGCGGTCTTCAGCCTTCCGCTGGCGTCCTGGTCCTTGAGGAGATAGCCGTCGGCCCCCGCGGCGAGCGCGGCCACGACCGAGGCATCGTCCCCGAGGATCGTCGCCACCACGCCGAGCGCGCTTTGGTCCCTCGCCTTGAGCGCGCGCAGCACCTCGATCCCCGACCCGTCGGGCAGGCCGAGATCGATCAGCGCAAGGTCGAACGCCTCTTCCTCCTCCGCCAGCCTGGCCAGAGCCGTGCGCACGTCGGGCGCAGTCACGATGCGGGCATTGCCCAACGCCTCGATCAATCGGTCGGCCTGCCCGCGGCCCGGCCGGAACCGCACCGGCACGGACCGGGAGAGGCCTGTCCGCACAGGAAGCAGCGATTGCCGCCGCACGCCATCCCCCGTTCGGGTGATGGTCCGATCTCCCGCGAAGGCGATGGCCGCCCCTCGCCGCCCGAACGCCCGCGCGCGCAGGGGCATTGACGTGTTTTTCCAAGCCTCTCGGGCCTTCAGGCAATAACCTGCGCCGCGTTCACGGGCGATCCCCGCACATCACGCGGGGATGCGGCAGGGGAGGTCGGGGGTGCGGCAGGCAGGCAGCGAGGCGGGATCGCGGCGCAGCGCGCGGCAGGGCATAATGCGGACTGTGGCAATGCTGGGCGCCGGGCTGATGCTGATCCTCGGCCTTGTCCCCGCCGCTGCCCCTCCCGTCGCTTCCGCCGCCGCCGCCGCCGCCGCGAAGGAGCGCCTGCCGTGGAGCCGCGACGGCTGGCGGCACGGGGCGATCCATAACGGCAGGCAGAACATGCCCGTGATCCTCCCCGGCATCGCGCGCGAATGGGCAGACGGGTGTGCGGGCGGAAAGGTGGCCGATTGCCGCAGGCTCGCGCTCGCCTTCGCCAGGGGTGCGGGCGACATCCGGCGCGATATCCGCATCGCGGTCGGATACTGGCTCGCCGGGTGCCGCGCAGGCGACGGCGCGGCCTGCGGCGAAGCGGCGGCGATCATCCGCGACGGCAAGGCGGGCTATGTCGATTTCAACCTTGCCTTCCGCACCGCGCGGAGCGGATGCAAGACCGGGGGCGACCCCGAAGCCTGCGCCCTCATGGGGCTTGGCCTCTATCGGGGCGAAGGCACGCCGCGCGATGCGGCGCAGGCGATCGCCATGTGGCGCGCGGGATGTGCGGATGGCGGGATGGAAGCCTGCCGCCTCGAGGCCAGCGCGCGGCGCGAGGCGGGCGATCCGGCGGGCGCCCTCGCGCTTGCCCGCAAGGCGTGCGACAGCGGCGCGGGATGGGGCTGCGGCCAGCTTGCCACGGCGCACCGGTTCGGCGAGGGCGCGAGCGCCGATCCGGCCGCCGCCGCCCGCTTTGCCGAGCGCGGCTGCGGCGCCGCCTCGACCAGCGATGCCGATGCCTGCGCGCACCACGGCCATTTCCTGACCCGCGCCGGCGATGGTCCGGCCATGGAGCGCGGATCGCGCCTCCTCACCCGCGCCTGCCTTGCCGGTTCGGCGATCGGCTGCTTCGAGGCGGGCGAGTTGGGCCGCCGGAACCCGCCCGGATCGAAGATCGCCGCCTGGGAAGTCGCGCTGTCCTACCGCGACGGCTGCGACAAGGGCCATGCGCCTTCGTGCCGCGAACTGGGCGCGCTTTACCTCGAGGGCAACGGACAGGTTTCCCGCTGGCCGGATCGGGCGGTGGCGCTGATCGACCATGCCTGCGCGCTGGGCGACGAGCCCGCCTGCGCCCGCGCGCGCCGGCTCGGTCCGGTCGCCGAAGCCGCGCGGCGCCGCACCTTCCCGGTTCACCCGGCGCACTCCGCCGAAGACCAGATCGCCGCCGCGCTCGCGCTGGTCGAGGCCGGGCGCGGGCAGGACGCCCTCGAGGTGATCGCCCGGCTGATGGAGGAAGGCCACGCCGATGCCAGCTGGGTGCTGGCGGGCTGGCTGGCCTATGGCGAGCCCGGCGTGATCGACACGCCCAACCGCGCGCAGGCCGTCACCCTCGCCGAAAACGCCGCCGCGCAGGGGCACGCCGCCGCCGCGCGCTGGGTCGGCATGGCCTATTGGGAAGGGGACGGCGTCACGACCGACCGCGAGAAGGCGAAGCGCATCATGCAGATCGCGATGAGAAGCGGCGATCCGCTCGACGAGGCGCTCTACCGCTCGATGGCGGGCAACATCGAACGCGACCGCCAGAAGGCCGAACTCGACCGCCGCCTTGCCGAAAATTACCGCCCGCGCAGCTTCTGGGGCGAGGTGATCGCCGGGCTGGCCGCGTCGAGCTGGTCGCCGAGCTATTCCGCGCGCCCCGCATCCGCGGGCGGGGGCTGGGCGAACTATGTCGCCGGTGCCTCGCAGCGCGATTTCGACGCCTTCGTCCGATATGCGACCGGCGCCACCACCGCCTGCCGGTCGAGCTATTGCTGAACCGCCTGTCTTCCCCCGTTCCCGAAGGAGCCTGCCGATGAACCCGCGTCTTTCCCTTCTGCTCGTTTCCGCGCTGATCGCGCCCACGCCAGGCCCGGCGGCCGCGCAGCAGAAGCAGTCCTTCGATTTCGAGATCGGGGACACCAACGGGATCTGTTCGGTCGGCATCCCGGCGGGCGATCAGGGGCTGAAGCTCGAATTCACGATCCGGGTGAGCGATGCCAACGTCAACGTCTCGATGCACAACATCGACGGCGACATCGTCAACGCCGGGCTCGATGCGGGCCGCAAGCCCGCCCTCGCGCTGGTCTTCGACGGGCAGCGCCGCCACGATCTCGAATGGGGCGAATATGTCGCGGGCTTCACCTATCGCGCGGTGGGCGGCTGGGACGATGCGGCGAAGGCCGACCGCGCGCTCGGGGAGCTCAGGACGTCGGATGCGGTCACCTTCGTCGCCGACCGGGAAAGCTGGGGCCCGGTTTCGCTCCAGGCGAGGGGCATGGCCTATGGCCTGCTCGATGATTGCATCCAGCGCACCGCCGCCAAACAGGCGGCAGAAGCCGGGCCGGCGCAAGGCTTCACCATTCAGAACGCACTGGCCGAATACGACAACGGCGCGAATTCCGGCACGACGCCCCTGGCCCGCGGCGAAAAATCGATGTGCTTCGCCCACTGGATCGCGCTGCTCACCATGCACGACAATAATCGCGACAGCCCGTTCTGGTCGAACCTGTCCCATGATCTAGGGCCCGAATCCGCCGAGGCCATGGCGCAGGATTGGGCCATTTCGCTGAGGCAGGACATCGGCGACGACGAACAGGCCGCCGCAAGCGTGCAGCGCGATCTGGAGGCCCGGTCCGATGCCGCGTTCGAAAGGATCAAGGCGGCGCAGCGGCCCGAGGAGTTCCAGCAGTTCTTCCGGACACTCGGAACCTGCGCGTTCTAGGCGCGATGCGGGTTTCGCCTGACTGGCGCCGCGCGCGGCGATGGATCGGCGCGAAGCCGATGCCTGGCATATCCCCACCCCTCAATAGCAGTCGAAGTCGAGCACCGTGGAGCCCGCCGTCACCCCGCGCGTGCGGGCCTGTCGGCGGATGCAGGCGCCGAAGGTCTCTCCGCCCCGACGCGGGTCGTTGCCGAAGCCCGCGCGCGGCTGGGCCTGCGTCGTCCAGGCGCGGGCCATCTGTTCGGTGAAGGCGCGGCGGTTGTTGGCGTTCTCGGCCTGGCGGTAGCGCTGTTTCCAGGTGGCGCAGTTGCGGCCCCCGAAACGGCAATAGACCTCGACCTCGTAGGCGAAACTGGAAAGGGTCGACATGTCGGGGCCGACACTGTCGATCATGTAGACGAATTCGGCCTCGCGCACCTTGGGCGCGATTCGCTGGAGGACCGCGAGCGATTCCCTGTCCCCCTTGCGCGCGGCGGAGACGAGGAAGCGCGCCGCGTCGAGATAGTCGCGGTTCGTCCCCTGCCCGAAGGCGAGCATCCAGCCGACGGTGTATTCGGCCCTTGCCTCGCCCTGTTCGGCAAAGGGACGCAGGATCGAATAGGCATCGGCATAGAGCTTGCTGTTGAAGGACTGGATCCCCCGGGCGAGCTGTCCGGCCGAGCCCGCGGCCTGCCCTGCCCCCGGCGCGCCGTCGGGGAAGAGGTTGGCGATGTTCTCGCAGCCCTTCTGCTCCCCGCCCTTGCAGGCCTTGTCGAGGTAGAGATAGGCGCCCCCCTTGTCGACCGGACCGCCGAACCCGGTGCCGAGCCAGTAGCCGTAGCTGTTGCACCCCCCGGCAAAGCCCAGCGAGCAGGACTTGTAGGCCGCTTCGCGGGCCTTGACCCCGTCCACCGCCGTCCCGATCCCGTTGGCATATTGATGCGCCAAGTTGCTGCAGGAGCTTCGCGATCCGAAGCGGCAGCCGAAGAAGGAGAGCGACAGGGCCTTCTCGTTCTGCACCGGCAGGACGCCTCTTGCCGGACCCTCGCCCATCAGCAGGAACCCGCCGCGCGTGCATCCGGCGTAGTAATGGAAATCGCAGGCCTTGGTGAAATGCTCGGCTGCGGCCTTCACGTCCTGCGGGCCGCCAAGCCCCCTTTCCTCCATGTCGGCGAGTTCGAAACAGGCTTCGCCCGAACGTTTCTCGCACGCCTTGAGGTAGAGCGCGCGCGCCTGCGCGTAGCGCTGCCTTTCATAGGCCTTCCGGCCGTTGCCGAGTTCCTTCGACTGCGCGAGCGCTTCGCCGGCGGGAAACAGGAGGAGGGCGGCGAACAGGGCGAGCAAGCGGCGTGACATGGCGGTCTCTCCTTCAGGACGCGCCCGAAGGCTAGCTCCCCCGGACCGCCCGTAACATCCCCTGATCGGGGGAGACGACGGGCGCGGCCGGGTCCGGACCTGCGTCGTGCAGGGCGCGGCGCACCTGCCCGCCCCTCCCGTGTCACCTTTGCCGCAAGAGAGCGGCAAGTCGCTGATTGCGAAAGGCAAACTGGAGAGGTGACAAGGTTGACGGGGTGTCAACCTTGTTACCTTCAGGAGGGGGCGGCGAAGGTCAGCCGCCCTCGCGGCTGGCCTCGGCGGCGTCGATCGCGGCCTTGGACCAGGTCACCTCGGTCTGGGTCTGCGGATTGAAGCGCCCGCTCGCATAGGAGGCGGCCTGCGCCGCGGCGATCTCGGCCTTCGTCAGGTGTTCGCTCGGCTCGAGCGCGAAGACGTCGATCCCGCGGGTGATCTCGGTCCCGTAGATCCGCCCGTTGTACCAGTAGGACGACCAGTATCCGCCCACGACCATCTGCTCGTCGCTGATCGGGCCACGGTCGAAGAAGGCGATTTCCCTGGGGTTCGCGCTGTCGGTGAAGTCCATCACGCTGATCCCGCCCTGGTACCAGGACTGCACGAAGATGTCGCGCCCGGGCACGGGAATGATCGAACCGTTGTGGGCGACGCAGTTTTCCCATTCGGTCTGGGGCGCGGGCATCTTGTAGTGGCTGCGGAATTCGAGCTTGCCCTCGACGATGTCGTAGATCGCGTTGGCACCCCAGTCGAGCGGGTCCGAGGCGCGGCAGCGCGGCCGCCCGCCGCCGCCCCATTCGTCGGTGAAGACGACCTTGGTCCCGTCATTGTTGAACGTCGCCGAATGCCAGTAGGCGAACCCCTTGTCGAAGACCGCGTCGATCCGCTTGGGATTGTAGGGATCGGAGATGTCCATCAGGATGCCGTTGCCCGAACAGGCCCCCGCGGCGAGGTTCCTGGACGGGAATACGGTGATGTCGTGGCACTGGTCGGTGCGGCGGGTGTATTGCGTGCCCTCGCCGCTTTCGCCGCCCTTCCAGAGCCCGGCGATGTCGCCCGTCTCGTCGTCCGCGAAGACGCGCGGGCTCTTGACGATCCGCGCCTGCGACGGATCGGCAAGCGGGATTTCGATCACGTCGATGCTGAACAGCGCGGTGCGGCTGGAAGCCGGGTTGTCGATGCATCCGGCGAGTTCCTCCTCGTCGCGGATGCTCGAGGTGCCCGAATTGTAGAGGACGATCTTCTCGGCATCGGCGCTCACGATCGAATGGGTGTGGCTCCCGCGGCAGGTCTGCACCCCGCCGACCTGGCGTGGGCGGCGAAGGTCCGAGATGTCGAAGATGCGCAGGCCCCGGAACCGTTCCTCGCTGACGTCCTCCTCGACCCCCTCGAGGCCGCAGTCGACCCGCCCGCGGGTCTGTTCGACGCTCATGACGAGGATGTCGCCGACCACCGAGACGTCGCCCTGCCCGCCGGGGCAGACGACCGAGGACATGAGCGCGGGCACGCCGTCCTCGCCCAGGCGATAGATGTTGAAGCCGTGGTAATTGCCCGCCACCATCACGTCTTCGAAGAACGCCATGTCGGTGTTGGCGAAATCGAGCAGCGGGGAACGTTCGGCGAACTCGGTGAGGCTTTCCTCGTCCCCCTCCATGCGGGTCGGAATCTCGTCCTCGCCCTCTTCCTCGGCGGCGGCGTTGGCGGCGACCTCCTCGGCGGCTTCGGCGAGGTCTTCGGCGGCCTCTTCGCTTTCCTCCTCGCGCGGGGGGATGGCGGGGCGCAGGTCGGCCGGGTTGTCGGGGTTGAAGAAGCCCGCGGGCTTTCTCAGGCTGGCGACGTGGCGCAGGTTCGAGATCGCCTCTCCCGCGTCGTCGAAGCCCGCGGCGAGGCCTGCGCGCGGATCGGGCGAAAGCCCGGCGAGCAGCGCGTCCATCCGCTCGATCTCGCTCTTCTGGTCGTTCTCGACATCGCCGGTGAAGCGGTAGAGCATCGGGTCCGCCGCGCTGCCCGGCTGGGCAAGCAGTTCGTCCACCATGTCGAGCGCGCCTTCGTGGTGGGCGATCATCAGGGTGAGGAACTGGCGGTCGAACTCGGCGCCCTCGGCCGCGGCGAGCGCCTGCATCTGCTCGGGCGTCGCCATGCCCATCATCACGTGGTGGTGCGAATGGTCGTGGCCCGCCGGCATGGCCATCGCGGTCGGCTCGCCGCGCGATTCGAGCCATTCGCGCATGAAGGCGATCTCGTCGTCCTGGCTCGCCTCGATGCGGCCGGCGATCGCGATGATCTCCCTGGTGTTGGTGCGCTCCCGGGCCAGCTGTGCCATCGCGACCGCCTGGGCGTGGTGGGTGATCATGTCCTGCAAGAACTTCACGTCGGCACGGGTGTAGCTCGACCCGGCGAGCTTCACCGCCTCTTCGGCCGAGAGATCGCGGCTGTCCTCGCCCGGGGCGCCGGGCTGCACGATCGGCGCGCTCTGGGCGAAGGCGATGGTGGAGGTGCCGACCAGCATGGCGGCGAACGCCGCGCGCGCCGTGCGACCGCGAAAACCGGCCGTGCGACCGCGAAAACCGGATTTTGTCATGTGTGTCCCCGTAGGCTTGTGGATTGACGGCCAGACTGCCCGGCCCGGCCGATCAGTCAAGAGCTTATGTCCCCGTTCCGCGATCCGATCGACCGGCGCCCGCGCCGAATCGCCCCACGCATGGCGAATCCTTCGCAAGGAAAAGGGCGAACATGGGCCGCAGCGCGCCGGACGCACCGCTCGCCGCAGCAAGGGCCTGATTTTCCTTGCGGGCCGGAATCGCCGCGCTCTAGGATGAGGTGTTAAGCCTGCGGCAATCACAAGGACGTAGCTTTCTCCCATGGCCCCGAAACAGCGCTTTGCCTTCTTCGCCTTCCTGCTCGCCTCGCTTGCGCTCCTCGGCGCACCCCTGCCCCAGCCCCTTCACGCCCAGGGGACGGAGCTTCTCCCGCGGGGCACGGAGCTGTCCGCGCGATTCGACGAGACGTTCGGGACCGAGCTTCGCACGCCCCAGACCTACGAGGCGATCTACGAAAGCAGCTTCGAACAGCGCATCGCCGAACTCGCCGACGGCTCGCAGGGGCGGATCGGCGTCGCGGCGGTCGATCTTGCGACCGGGGAAGAGATCGCCGTGCTGGGCGACCAGCTTTTCCCGATGGCTTCGACCAGCAAGATCGCGGTCGCGGCGACCTATCTCGACATGGTCGAGAAGGGGCAGTTCTCGCTGACCTCGGAATGGCCGCTGAAGATCCCGATCCGTTCGGCCCGGTTCTCCACCGTCGCCGCCCCGGTGCGGGAGGGCAGCTACATGCAGGCGATCGAACTGATCGAGCTCATGATCACCCGGTCGAGCAACCCGGCGACCGACGCCCTGCTCGCGGCGATCGGCGGCCCGGCCAAAGTGACCGAATGGGTCCACCGGCAGGGCATCGAGGAATTCAGCATCGACCGCGACATCGCCACGCTGGTGCGGGACGATGGCGAATACGATCCGGCGAACTGGATCGACCCGCGCGATGCCGCCACGCCCCGGGCGATGGTGCGGCTGCTGCAGGGTCTCTATCGCGGCGATTTCCTTTCGGACACGCACCGCAAGGTCCTGCTCGGCGCGATGAGCCGCACGGTCACCGGCCAGCGGCGGATCGTCGCCAACATGCCCGAAGGGGCCAGCGTGAGCCACAAGACCGGCTCGCTCAACAACACTTCGAGCGATATCGGCATCATCGAATATCCCGACGGGCGCGCGATCGCGGTGGCGATCTACGTCACCGGCCAGGGGACGCGCCTCGCACGCGAACGCCGGATCGCCGCAATCGCCCGCGCGCTCTACGACGGGTTCGACGCCAAGGCGCGGCTGCGCGACAATGACGGGATCAACTGGACCAGCGCGCCGCGCACCGGCGGCTGACCTCCCCCGGCTTCCCGAATGAAGAAGGGGCGGCACCGCAAGGCACCGCCCCCTCGTTTGCGCCGATCCGTCCGCGCGCGGCGGACGGGACGGGATCACATGTCCGAAAGAGCCTCGTCGGCGGCCGCTTCGCCCTTCTCGATGGCCTTGTCGACCGCCTTGTCGAGCATCCCCGAGGCGGCAGCGCCGGTTTCGGCGGCAGCGTTATCGACGGCTTCTTCGGCGGTGGCGGCGGCATCGGCAGCGCCTTCTTCCATCTCGGCCATGCCTTCTTCCATTTCGGCCATGGCTTCTTCGCCGGCGGCGGTGGCTTCGTCGGCCACCGATTCGGCGTCGGCATTCATGTCGGCGACGGTTTCGTCCGCGGTTTCGGCGGTTTCGCCGCAAGCGGCGAGGCCGAGAGCCGAGGTCGCGATGGCGGCGGCAAGAACGATTCTACGCATGAACAAAATTCCTTCTTCAGCGAGAGTTGCCGCGCGGCCCCATTTCCGCAGGTGCCGCGGGAAAGCCGGATCGCGGTCCTGGCTTCGCCCGCCAAATAATGGCAGGAATGTGGCAGGGCAAGGACAATATGGCAGTTCTGCCTCGATCCGGCGCGTTTCGCCGGGCGGCGGGCCGCGCCTGTGGCCGATGCGGCAAAGCGGCTTACGCCCATCCGCGCGCGGTGCTAGCAGGCCTGCATGGGCACAGAGCGCAACCATCTCTATCTCGTCGACGGCTCCTCCTACATTTTCCGGGCCTATCACCGCCTCCCTCCGCTGACCGATCCCGAGGGCACGCCGGTCGGCGCGGTCTACGGCTACACCACGATGCTGTGGAAGCTCGCCGCGGACCTCGACGCAGCCGAAGGTCCGACTCATCTCGCGGTCATCCTCGACAAGGATTCCAAGAGCTTCCGCAACGACATCTATGACGGATACAAGGCCAACCGGCCCGAACCGCCCGAGGACCTGCGCCCGCAATTCCCGCTGATCCGCGATGCGACCCGCGCCTTCAGCCTGCCCTGCATCGAGGAAGAAGGGCTGGAGGCGGACGACCTCATCGCCTCCTACGCGCGCGACGCGCAGCGCAAGGGCTGGGACGTGACGATCGTCTCGTCGGACAAGGACCTGATGCAACTCGTCGGCGAGCTCGAAGGCCCGAGCGGTCCGGCGCGGATCGACATGCTCGACACGATGAAGAGCCAGCGCCTCTACATTCCCGAGATCGAGGCCAAGTTCGGCGTCGGCCCCGAACTTGTCGGCGACGTGCTTGCGCTGATGGGGGACAGTGTCGACAACATTCCGGGCATCTACGGCATCGGCCCGAAGACCGCGAGCAAGCTGATCGCCGAGCACGGCTCGCTTGCTGCCGCGCTCGACCATGCGCCTGCGATGAAGCCATCCAAGCTCAAGGAGCGCCTGATCGAGGGCCGCGCCGCAGCCGAGATGAGCCGGCAGCTGGTGACGCTGCGCGAGGACTGTGTCCTCCCCCAGCCGATCGAGGAGATGAAGCTCGGCAAGATCCCTCCCGGGCCGCTCGCCGCCTTTCTCGAAAGGCACGGCTTCACCTCGCTGCTGCGGCGGCTGGGCGACGGGCATGGCAGCCCCGAACGGGCGAACAGGCTCGATCCGCCGGGCGATAAACGCGCGGGCGACGACGGCACGCCGGAAGGCAACCGTCAGCCTCCGCCCGAAATGCCGGCGGTGGACCGGGGCGCCTACGAGACGGTCCAGACGATCGAAGCGCTCGAAGGCTGGATCGCACGGGCGCGGGCGGCGCGGCTGGTCGCGATCGACACCGAGACCTCCTCGCTCGATGCGATGCGGGCCGATCTCGTCGGCGTCAGCCTGGCGGTCGGACCGAACGAGGCGTGCTACGTCCCGCTCGCCCACGGCTCCGGCGACATGTTCGCCGAGACGCCGCACCAGGTCGACCGCGAGGCGGCGCTCGCCGCGCTGCGCCCGCTGCTTGCCGACGAGGCGGTGATCAAGGTGTTCCAGAACGGCAAGTACGATCTCAACGTGCTTGCCCGCCACGGCCTTTCGGTGAGGCCCATCGAGGACACGATGATCATCAGCTTCGCGCTCGACGCGGGGCGGTCGCAGGACGGGATCGGCGGCGGGCACGGGATGGACGAATTGTGCCGCCGCCACCTCGCCCACACGGCGCTCGCCTACAAGGACGTGTGCGGGACGGGCAAGAAGGCGATCCCCTTCGGCGAGGTGCCGCTGGACCGTGCGACCGAATATGCCGCCGAGGATGCCGACATCACCTGGCGGCTCTACACGCTCCTCAAGCCGCGCCTCGCGATCGAGGGCGGCACGCGCATCTACGAACGGGTCGATCGCCCGCTGATCCCGGTGGTGGCCCGCATGGAACGCGAGGGCATCAAGGTGGACCGCGCCCGCCTTGCGAGACTTTCGGAGGAATTCGCCGGGGAGATCCTGCGGCTCGAGCGCGAAGTTCATGAACTGGCCGGACAGGAATTCGCCGTCGGCAGCCCCCGGCAGCTGGGCGCGATCCTGTTCGACAAGCTCGGCTACAAGGGCGGCAAGAAGGGCAAGAGCGGGCACTATTCGACCGATGTCTCGGTCCTCGAAAAGCTCGCCGTCGAAGGCGCGCCGATCGCGCGGCGGGTGCTCGACTGGCGCCAGCTTGCCAAGCTCAAGTCGACCTATACCGACGCGCTGCAGGCCGCGATCAATCCCGAAACCGGCCGGGTGCATACCAGCTACAGCCTCGTCGGGGCGCAGACGGGCCGGCTGTCCTCGACCGACCCGAACCTCCAGAACATCCCCGTGAGGACCGCGATCGGCCGCCAGATCCGCGAGGCCTTCGTGGCCGACGAGGGCAATGTCCTGCTCGCCGCGGACTATTCGCAGATCGAGCTGCGCCTCGCCGCGCACATGGCCGATGTCGACACGCTCAAGGACGCCTTCGCGAATGGCGAGGACATCCACGCCCGCACCGCGAGGGAGATGTTCGGCGAGGTGACCCGCGACACCCGGGCCCGGGCCAAGACGATCAACTTCGCGATCCTCTACGGCATTTCGCGCTGGGGCCTCGCCGCCCGGCTGGAGGTCGACCCGGACGAGGCGCAGGACATGATCGACACCTATTTCCAGCGCTTCCCCGGGATCCAGCGCTACATCGCCGAAACGCTCGAGACGGTGCGCGAGCGGGGCTATTCGCAGACGCTGTTCGGGCGCAAGACGTGGTTCCCGCGGATTAATGCGAAGAACCAGGCCGAACGGCAGGGTTCGGAACGCGCGGCGATCAACGCGCCGATCCAGGGGACCAGCGCGGACATCATCAAGCGCGCGATGGTGCGAATGCTGCCCGCGCTCGAGGATGCGGGGCTCGGCCACGTGCGGATGCTGCTGCAGGTCCATGACGAACTCGTGTTCGAACTGCCCGCAGCCGATGTCGCGGTGGCCTCGCCGGTGATCGAGCGGGTGATGGCGGAAGCCGCGCTGCCCGCGGTCAAGCTCGACGTGCCGTTAGGCGTGGAGATCGGGACCGGCGCTTCGTGGGACGCGGCACACTGAGACGTGACGCGAAGGCGTCCGGGCCTTAGGGTCGCGCGTCATGGAAAACTGGTTCGAGCGGATGCGCGGCCTCGTCACGAGCGATTGGGAGGCCATTGGCGCGGCAGCGCTCGCCGCGGGCATCGCGGTGGCGATCGCGCTCGTCGCGCACCGCCTCGTCTTTCGCGCGCTGCGCCGGGTTTCCCGTTCGAGCGAGAGCGAGGCGGACGACATCGTCGTGCGCGAACTGGTCAGCCCGACCCGCTGGGCCGTGGTCGCGCTCGCCCTCGTGCTGTCGGCGCGGGCCATGCCGCTGCTCGATTCCGCCTGGCAGGCGGTCGCGGGCTTCGTGGTGCCCGCGCTGATCGGCTGGATCGCGCTTTCGATCATGCAGGCGACGGTGAAGGCGCTCGAACTGCGCGCGGACATCACCGTGGCGGACAATCTCGAGGCGCGCCGGCGGCGCACCCGGCTCGCGATCTTCAGCCGGATCGGGACCTTCGCGATCGTCTTCGTGACGATCGGCCTCATGCTGCTCTCGATCCCGGGCATCCGCGACATCGGGGTCACCCTCATGGCCTCCGCCGGCCTTGCCGCGCTCGCGGTGGGCGCGGCGGCGCAGCCTGCCCTGAAAGCGCTGATCGGCGGGCTGCAGATGGCGCTGACCGAGCCCATCCGGATCGACGACGTCGTCATCATGGACGGCGAATGGGGGCGGATCGAGGATATCCGCACGACCTATGTCGTCGTCCGCATCTGGGACGAGCGGCGGCTGATCGTGCCCGCGCACAAGTTCCTCGAGGAGAGTTTCCAGAACTGGACCCGGAGCGATTCGCAGCTGCTCGGAACGGTCTTCCTCCATCTCGACCCGATGGCGCAGGTCGACCAGGTGCGGGCCAGGTACGAGGAGCTGATCACCGCCCACCCCCTGTGGGACGGGCGGGTACAGGCGGTCCAGGTGACCGACACCGCGCCCGATTACATGGAGGTCCGCCTGCTGATGAGCGCGAAGGACGCGGGCACGGCGTTCGACCTGCGCTGCGATATCCGCGAGGCGATGATGGCCTTCATCCGCGACGAAATGCCCGAGGCGGTCGCGCGGCGCCGGGTCGAACCGATCGACGGCGACGGGCTCGACGTGTTGCCCGACTGATCGCCTGCAGCCGGGCGCGGCTCAGAGGTGCTTCTTCTCGCGCACCGGGGCGAGCGTTTCGGGCACGACGAAGCCGATCGGCTGGACCTCGGCGGCGCGCTTCTTCAGCTCGCCCTGCATCTTGCGGTATTCGTCTTCCATCTTGGCCGTGACGGTCGCGCGCGAATCCTCGAGGGCGGCCTTGAAGTCCTCGGCCGCGACCTCGTTCACCCCGCTCCCGACCCGGCGCAGCGCGCCGAGCCCGGCGCGGCGCACGACATCCTCGAGATCGGCGCCGGTGAAGCGCTCGGTCGCGGCCGCGACCGCGGCGAGATCGACATCGTCGGCGAGCGGCATTTTGGCCGTGTGGATCCGCAGGATGTGCTCGCGGCCGGCCTTGTCCGGCGTGCTGACGAAGACGAGTTCGTCGAACCGGCCGGGTCGCAGCAGCGCGGGATCGACCAGCGTGGGCCGGTTCGTCGCGCCGATGACCACGACCGACTGCAATTCCTCGAGCCCGTCCATCTCGGCAAGGATCGTGTTGACGACGCGCCCCGTCACCTGCGGCTCGCCCTGGGCGGAGCCGCGCGCGGGAACGAGGCTGTCGATCTCGTCGATGAACACGATGCACGGCGCGACGGCGCGCGCGCGGGCGAACATTCTGGCGATCTGCTGCTCGCTCTCGCCGTACCATTTCGACAGGAGATCGGAGCTCTTCATCGAGATGAAGTTCGCCTCCGCTTCCTTCGCCACGGCCTTGGCCAACAGGGTCTTGCCGGTGCCGGGGGGGCCGTAAAGCAGGAAGCCCTTGGCCGGCCGGATGCCGAGCCGGCGGAACGCCTCGGGGTTCCTGAGCGGCAGCTCGATCCCCTCCTTGAGCCGCTCGATCGCCTCGTTAGCGCCGCCGATGTCCTCCCACGCGACGTTGGGAACCTGCACCATCACCTCGCGCATGGCCGAAGGCTGGATGCGCTTGAGCGCCGAGAGGAAATCCTCGCGCGTGACGCACAGGTCCTCGAGCACGTCGGGCGGGATCGTGCGCTCGTCCAGATCGAGCCGCGGCATGATCCGGCGCACCGCGTCGATCGCCGCCTCGCGGGCGAGCGCCGCGATGTCGGCACCGACGAAGCCGTGGGTGACGCGGGCGAGTTCCCGGAGATCCACCGCGTCCTCGAGCGGCATCCCGCGGGTGTGGATCGCGAGGATCTCGCGCCGACCGCGCTCGTCCGGCACGCCGATCACGATCTCGCGGTCGAAGCGGCCGGGGCGGCGCAGCGCCTCGTCGATCGCGTCGGGCCGGTTGGTGGCGGCGATGACGACGAGGTTGGACCGCGCCTCGAGCCCGTCCATCAGGGTGAGGAGCTGGGCGACGAGGCGCTTTTCAGCCTCCCCCGGGACCTGCGTGCGCTTGGGCGCGATCGAATCGATCTCGTCGATGAAGACGATCGCGGGCGCGGCGCGGCCCGCCTCCTCGAACACCTCGCGCAGACGCTTTTCGGATTCGCCATAGCCCGAGCCCATGATCTCCGGCCCGTTGATGGTGAAGAATTCCGCGTCGCTCTCGTTCGCCACGGCCTGCGCCAGCCGCGTCTTGCCGGTGCCGGGCGGGCCGTGGAGCAGGACGCCCTTGGGCGGATCGACGCCGAGGCGGGTGAAGAGTTCGGGATAGCGCAGCGGCAGTTCGACCATTTCGCGCAGCTGCTGGATCGTGTCGTCCATCCCGCCGACGTCGTCGTAATTGACGACCGCGCGCGCATCGCGCGGTTCCTCGAACTCGGTGCGAAGCTCGACCTCGGTGTTCTCGTCGATGTGGACGATGCCCTTGGGGCTGGTCGAGGCGACCGACAGGCGGATCTGGGTCAGCGCATAGGCTGGCGCGCGCAGCAGCTGGCGCACCTCCGAGGGTATGTTCTGCACCGGCTGCTGGCCGGTGGTGGCGACGAGATCCCCCGCGACCAGCGGCTTCCTGAAGAAATTGCGCTTCAGCGCCTGGGTCGGCCCCTGCAGCCGCATCTCGCGCTGGGCGGGTGCGAAGACGACGCGGGTCGCGGGGCGCGAACGGGCGGCGGAAATCTCGACATGCTCGCCCGAAGCCGCTTCCGCATTGCCGCGCTGGAGCCCGTCCAGTCGCACCACGTCGAGTGTCTCGTCCTCGGGATAGGCCGCCATCGCGATCGCGGCGGTCGAGCGCTTGCCCGCGATCTCGACCACGTCGCCCTCGGTGATGCCGAGCGCCTGGAACGCCGAGCGCGGCATTCGCGCGATCCCCTGCCCCGATTCCTCCTGTCGGGCCGGGGCGACCTGGAGTCGCGCGGTGCGGGTGTCGTTGGCGGTGTCGGCATCGGCCATGGGCAATCCTCTGGCTGCGGCGGGCTCGGCTTGCGCGCTAGCTAGGGAAGGGTCGGGCCTATTGCAAATGCAGGATGGCGCGGGCACGACGCGCCGCCTCGCCCGTCCGACCGCCCCCGGCGAAAACCGCCGACGCCCCCGTTTCCGCCGGGCAGAAAAAAGCCCGGCGCGACCCCGATTTCTGCCGGGCAGAAAAAAGCCCGGCACTGGGCCGGGCTTGAAAAGTTTGGGAGAGGATGCCTGAAAGGCAGGGTCGGTATGCATCGGCAACCGTTTTTGTGCAAGTGCGAATGGCGCATGGTCTCGTGAAGTTTATGCATCAAAAGCTCGGGAAACTCGCTGCTTGTGCCAAAGTTTGCACAGTTTGTGCCTAAAAACCGGGCAACTGCCTTTTTTCAAGGCAGCCAAGCCCATCTTCCGATTTTGCAATGCAGCACGAATCGCGCTTTCGAAACCCCGTCTGAAGGCCAGACGTGACAGCGGCGGGACAAGGCTCTAATCAGCGCGCCACCGACGTCGCGCCGCCGATCGCGGGGTCGGAGCCCGGATTCGAGCCCCCCAGCAGGGCCGCAAGCGAGGACCGCCATGAGCAAGCTCTATCCCGATGCCGCCAGCGCCCTTGAGGGCATCCTGCGCAACGACATGCTGATCGCCGCCGGGGGCTTCGGCCTGTGCGGCATCCCCGAACGCCTGCTCGACGCGATCCGCGACAGCGGGGTGACCGGCCTCACCTTCGCCAGCAACAATGCCGGGATCGACAACGAAGGCATCGGCAAACTGCTCCGCACCCGCCAGGTGAAGAAGATGATCAGTTCCTATGTCGGCGAGAACAAGGAGTTCGAGCGGCAATTCCTCGCGGGCGAGCTGGAGGTCGAATTCTGCCCGCAGGGCACGCTCGCCGAACGGATGCGCGCAGGCGGCGCGGGCATTCCGGGCTTCTACACCAGGACAGGCGTCGGCACCCAGGTCGCCGAGGGCAAGGAGCACAAGGAATTCCCCGATCCGGACGGCGTCATGTCGACCTACATCCTCGAGCGCGGGATCTTCGCCGACCTTTCGATCGTCAAGGCGTGGAAGGCCGACGAGACGGGCAACCTCGTCTTCCGCAAGACCGCGCGCAATTTCAACCAGCCGGCCGCGACCTGCGGCAGGGTCTGCGTCGCCGAGGTCGAGGAGATCGTGCCCGCCGGCGCGCTCGATCCCGACCAGATCCACCTGCCGGGCGTGTTCGTGAACCGGCTCGTGCTCGGTGCGCCCTACGACAAGAAGATCGAGTTCCGCACCGTGCGCGAGCGGGAAACCGCCTGACGGCCGGCCGGTGCGTCGCAGCCGCATCCTTCCGGCAGCGGGGGCGCTTGCCCTTGGAGGCGCCCTTTCGGGCTGCGTCGCGGCGGCGATCCCGGTGATCGCGGGCGGCGCGGTCCTGCGCACCGGCACCGATGGCGAGGACGCGCGGGTCATGGTCGAGGACGTGATCGAGACGCCCCCGGCGCTCGCGCCCGTCCCGCTCGCTGAGATCGCCCGCGACAGCGACACGATGTTCGCCGGCCCCGCCCCCGCGCCCGAAGGAGCATCCGCGCCAGCCCCAGATGCCCTCGCCGCGCCGGGCTATGCCGAATTCCTCGCCTTCGCCGCGAACGCCGCCACGGGCACCGCCGCCAGCACGGGCGCCGCGCGGCCATCGGCCCTGCTCGCCGATCCGGCCTCGCTCGAAAGCGAGCGCAAGCCCTGCCCGCCGGGGCCGCCGGTCGTGCTGCTCGACCTCGACCCCGCCGGCGGCGTGCTGGCGCGCGAGCCGGTCGCACGCCCTCGCCCCGCGCTTGCCCGCGGGCTCGCGCAGCTGCGCCGGGCCGGAGTCGCGATCGCGTGGATTTCGGGTCAGTCCGCCGCCCATGCAGGCGCGGTGCGCGAGGCGCTCGCCGCCTCCGGGCTCGATCCCGAGGGGGCCGACACCCTCCTGCTCATGCGCCATCCCGGCGAGCGCAAGCAGACCCGCCGCGAAGATCTCGCCAAAAGCGCCTGCCTCGTCGCGATCGCCGGGGACGAGCGCGAGGATTTCGACGAACTCTACGCCTATCTCGTCAACCCCGAGGCCGCGCTCGGCCTCGAGCTTCTCATCGGCGACGGATGGTTTCTCGTCCCGCCGCTCCTTCCCTCCGACCAAAGGCCGACACCATGACCGACGAACCCAAGGGCTGGACCCGCGACCAGATGGCGGCACGCGCCGCGAGGGAGCTGGAGGACGGCTATTACGTCAATCTCGGGATCGGCATCCCGACCCTGGTGGCGAATCACATTCCCGAAGGCATGATGGTCACGCTGCAGAGCGAGAACGGGATGCTCGGCATCGGTCCCTTCCCCTATGAGGACGAGGTCGACCCGGACCTCATCAATGCGGGCAAGCAGACCATCAGCGAACTGCCGCACAGCGCCTATTTCGACAGCGCGACGAGCTTTTCGATGATCCGCGGCGGGCACATCGACCTCACCGTGCTGGGCGCGATGGAGGTGGCCGAGAACGGCGACATCGCGAACTGGATGATCCCGGGCAAGATGATCAAGGGCATGGGCGGGGCGATGGACCTCGTCGCGGGAGTGAAGAAGATCATCGTGGTGATGGACCACAACGCCAAGGACGGCAGTCCCAAGTTCATCCCCGAATGCACCCTCCCTCTGACGGGGGCGGGCGTGGTCGACATGATCATCACCAACCTCGGCGTGTTCCAGCGGCCGGATCATTCGGGCCCTTTCCGCCTCGTCGAACTTGCGCCCCGCGTCACCGTGGAAGAGATCGCGGAAAAGACCACGGCGCATTACGAAGTGGCGCTGGAAAACGCCTGACCCGCGCCCGAGGAGGGCACAAGCAATGTGGCTCGATCATCCGCGCAACCCGGACAGTCCGCTCGCCGGGCTCAAGGTGGTGGAGCTCGCCCGCGTGCTGGCCGGCCCCTATGCCGGGCAGGTCCTCGCCGACCTGGGCGCCGACGTGATCAAGGTCGAAAGCCCGGAAGGCGACGGCACACGCGCCTGGGGCCCGCCCTGGGTCGAGCGCGCCGGGCCGGACGGGAAGACCCGGCGCGAGGCCGCCTATTACCATTCCTGCAACCGCGGCAAGCGCTCGATCACCGCGGATTTCCGCGATGCGGACGACCTCGCGCGGGTGCGCGAACTGTGCCGCGGCGCGGACGTGCTGATCGAGAATTTCAAGACCGGCAGCCTCGCCAGGTTCGGCCTCGACTACGCCTCGCTCGCGCCCGGCAACGAACGGCTCGTCTATTGCTCGATCACCGGCTTCGGCCAGACCGGCCCGCGCGCACACGAGGCGGGCTACGACTTCGTCATCCAGGGGATGAGCGGTTTCATGTCGCTGACCGGGGAGCCCGGGGGTCCGCCGGTGAAGATGGGCATCTCGATCTCGGACCTCGCGACCGGCGTGTGGGCGGTGAACGGCATCCAGGCCGCGCTGCTGATGCGCGAGCGCATCGGCCGGGGCCAGCATGTCGACATGAGCCTGATGGACTGCTCCATCGCGCTGCTGTCGAACCAGGCGACCTATCACTTCACGACCGGCGAGAACCCGCCGCGCATGGGCAATGCCCATGCCCAGGTCGCGCCTTACGGCGTGTTCCCGGTGAAGGACGGGCACGTCATCCTCGCGCCTGCGAATGACGGGCTGTTCCACAAGCTCGCGGACCTGCTCGGGCGCGGCGATCTGTCGGAGGATCCGCGGTTCGAGCACAATGGCGAAAGGGTCGCTAACGCGGCGGCGCTCGATGCCGAAATCGCCGCGGCGACGGCGGGCTGGACGAAGGCGGCGCTGCTCGACGCCTGCCACGCGGCGGGCGTCCCGGCGGGGCCGATCAACCGGCTGGACGAGGTCTTCGCCGATCCGCAGGTGACGGCGCGCGCCATGAAGGTCGATCTCGGCGGGATGGCGGGCGTGCGAAGCCCCTTCACCTTTTCCGGCGCGCGGCTCGCGCTCGACCGGCCCTCGCCGCTGCTCGGCGAGCATGATCCCGAAGAGTAGGCGGGCGGCTCAGCCGATCAGGCGCGCGGCGCCGCGCCACAGCCGCTCGAACGGGCCCTGTCCCAGCCGCGCGACATAGGGCGGCGACCAGGCGAGCATGACGGCGATCGGCACGAAGCTGAAGGCGAAGGCCTCCGCCCGGCTGACGAGGCCGAACAGGCCGAGCCCCCACGGGGCGAAGATCGCGGCGAGGATGATCGAGGTGAGCAGGTAATTGCTGAGCGACAGCCGGCCCACCGCCGCAAGCCGCCGCGTGATGGCCCCTTCCGGCGTGAACAGCGCCATGGCGAGTGCGGCGTAGGCGATGCCCAGCAGCGTGTCGAACGGCGCCGACAGGACCAGACCCGCCGCCCCCGTCAGCGCGCCCGGAAAGCCCGCTTCGGCGACGAACCACGCAAGCGCCAGCAGGGCCGGGAGGGCGACCAGCGCGCAGGCCGCCGCGAGCCGCTGGAGCCGGAAGGTCGGCCATCTGCCCGCCAGCATCCCCCCGCGCCACAACGCCATGCCGAGCGCGATCGCCGACAGGTTGAGCGGCAGCGACGCGGCGATCGCCGAAAGCTGCGCCACAAAGCCCTCGGTCCGCCGGAGGGCGCGTTCGCCCAGCGTTTCCCGCCCGCGCTCGAGCATGAAGGAGACGGCGGCCGGGTCGGTCCCGAAATTTCGCTCCATGAAGAAGCTCGCATCGCTCGCCATCCGTCCCGCGTGCCAATCATGCAGCCCGCCGCCGAACGTCACGATCCCCGCCCCGACGTGCAGCGCCATCAGCCCGATCGAAACCGCCACCAGCGCCCGCGGCGCCAGCGGGGCGAGGAACGGCAGGGCGAGACCGGCCAGCGCATAGGCGCGCAGGATGTCGTTGTTCGCAAGCAGGACGGCATGGGCGAGGCCGATCGCGAACAGCACCGCCATGCGGGCGAAATGCGCCCGCCACGCCCGCGCCACGCCCGAGGCCGCACGCCCGCGGTCGAACAGGATCAGGCAGCCCGCCCCGAACAGCATCGCGAACAGGGTGCGGAACTTGTCTTCGACGAAGACGAAACTCGCCGCCCAGACGAGGCGGTCGAACGCGCTCTCGCCGCCCCAGGCGAGGGGGTTGTAATAGGCCTGGACCGGCAGGGCGAAGACGTGGACGTTCATCCACGCAATGCCGATCACCGCGAGGCCCCTGAGGGCATCGAGCTGGGCGATCCGGCCCGTGCGAGGTTGCGGCGCCACCACCATGACCGGGAGGCCCTAGCAGGCGGCGCCGCCCCGCAAATCAGAAAAACGCGATCAGGAAAGCGCGGCCTTGAGGTCGTCGACGAGGTCGGTGCGCTCCCACGGGAAATGGTCGCCTTCGGCCGGACGGCCGAAATGCCCATAGGCCGCGCTCTTGCGATAGATCGGCTTGTTGAGGCCGAGATGGGTGCGGATCGCGCGCGGCGTCAGCCCGCCGAGCTTGCCGATGGAACGGATCGCGTCCTCGATCGCCTCGTCCCTCACGCCTTCGGCGCAGGTGCCGTGCGTGTCGACATAGAGCGACAGCGGTTCCGATACGCCGATCGCATAGGCGATCTGGATCGTGCAGCGTTTGGCGAGCCCTGCCGCGACAACGTTCTTGGCGAGGTAGCGGGTGATGTAGGCCGCGCTGCGGTCGACCTTGGTCGGGTCCTTGCCGCTGAAGGCGCCGCCGCCATGGGGAGATGCGCCGCCATAGGTGTCGACGATGATCTTGCGGCCGGTGAGGCCCGCGTCGCCGTCCGGCCCGCCGATCTCGAACTTGCCGGTGGGGTTGATGTGCCAGGCGGTGTCGTCCGACAGGAATCCCTCGGGCAGGATGTCGCCGACGACCTTCTTCACATAGGCCTTGAGCTCGGCTTCCTTCGCGCCTTCGTGATAGCCCGGTGCGTGCTGGGTCGAAACGACGATGGCGGTGCAGGCGACCGGCTTGCCGTCGACATAGCGCAGAGTCACCTGGCTCTTCGCATCGGGTTCGAGGAAGGGCACCTTGCCCGACTTGCGGTCATCGGCGAGCTGCTGGAGTATCTTGTGGCTGTAATCGAGCGTCGCGGGCATCAGGTCGGGCGTTTCGTCGCAGGCGAAACCGAACATGATGCCCTGGTCGCCCGCGCCTTCGTCCTTGTTCGAACCTTCCGCGCCCGCGTCGACACCCTGCGCGATATGGGCGGACTGGCCGTGGAGGTGGTTCTCGAAGGTCAGCGTCTTCCAGTGGAACCCTTCCTGTTCGTAGCCGATTTCCTTGACGGTGCGACGCACGGCGCTTTCGATCTCGTCGCGCGCGCCCGGTGCCCAGTAGTTGTTGTACTTCCAGTCCTCGTTCTGGTCGTCGTACATCGGCTTGCAGCGGATCTCGCCCGACAGGACGACGCGCTGGGTGGTCGTCATGGTTTCGCAGGCGACGCGCGATTCGGGGTCCTTGGCGAGCATCAGGTCGACGATGGCGTCGGAGATCTGGTCCGAAACCTTGTCGGGATGGCCTTCGGAAACGCTCTCGGAAGTGAAGATGAAGTCGCTACGCATTTTTCCCCCAGGGTTCGCGGTCCAGTCGGGCGCCCTTCGCTCATGTCCCCTTATGCAGATATAAGGAAATCTTTATGTCCGGGCTTCGTCGCCTAGGCGTCTAGCCGCGCGCACGGCGCAGCGCAAGCGATCTCGGCACCGCCAGGGCGAGGACCAGCAGCAGGCCGGACCAGGCCAGCGGCAGGGCGTTTCCGGCCCGCGCGAACACGGTCGGCGGCTTGGCTTGCGGCACGAAGCCGTCGAGCCGTCCGGCCTTGCCGCGTCCGATCGCGCCGCGCACGATCCCGTTCGCGTCGATCACCGCGCTGATGCCGGTGGTGGTGGAGCGCAGCACCGGCAGTCCCTCCTCGATCGCGCGCATCCGGGCCTGGGCGAGATGCTGGGGCGGGCCCCAGCTGCCGAACCAGCCGTCGTTCGAGGGGTTGAAGATGTAGTCCGGCCGGTCCTCGGGATCGGTGACATGGCCGGAGAAGATGATCTCGTAGCAGATCTGGATCCCCGCCCGCCCGTGCTCGCCGAGGTCGAGCGTGCGCGGACCCGGCCCCGCGACATAGGCGATCGTGCCCGCCGTCAGCCGTGACAGGCCGAGCCGTTCGAGCGCCCATTCCATCGGCAGGTATTCGCCGTAGGGGACAAGGTGCGCCTTGGCGTACTGCGCCTCGATTGCGCCATCGCCGCCGATGGCGAGCACCGAATTGCGCGCGCTGACCGCGCCCTGCGTGCCGTCCTCGCGCTCGCCGATGTCGAGGTTGACGACGCCGGTGAGCAGGGTCGAATCCGGCCCGACCACCTGCGCGATCCGCGCCCTTGCGGCGAGCGGATCGGCGGCGAAGGTCATCCGGGCGTAGTACCGCAGCGGATAGCCATCCTCGAGATAGTCGGGAATCGCGCTTTCGGGCCACAGGACGAGGCGCGATTGCTCGCTGCCGGGCCGGGTGAGCCGGGCGATGCGCTGGAACTGTTCCTCGAACTTGCTGCCGTCGTTGATCTCGTCCTGCGGGATCAGTGGCTGGACCAGAGCGTAACGCACGGCGTCTTCCGGCCGGGTCGCGTCGCCGCGCGGGCCCGGCAGCAGCATCGCCGCCACGATCCCCAGCGCCATCGCGCCTGCCGCGACCCGGCGCCGGTGCGCGAGCGCCCAGAGCAGGGCGCTCGCCAGCAGGATCGCGAGCCCCGAAAGCGCATAGGTCCCGAGCCACGGCAGCAAGCGGGCGATTCCCGGCGTGTCCCATCCGCCCAGCAGCATCAGCCCGAGCGGCGGCCAGGGATAGCCGGTGAAGGCCCAGCTGCGGATCCATTCGGCAATGATCCAGGCGCCCGCGAAGGCCGTGCCGAAGGCGAGCGGACCCGATCGTTTCGCGGCGAAATGCGCCGCCAGCGCCGCCAGCGCAGGGTAGAGGGCGAGATAGACGCACAGCAGCGGCACCGCGAGCCAGCCGAGGAACTCCGGCATCTTCGCCTGGTGGGTGAAGGAGGTCGCGATCCAGTTGTTCGCGAGCGTCAGGTGCGCCCAGCCGAACAGGTATCCGTGCCACGCCGCGGCGCGCCAGTCGGGCGCCGCGCGAAGCTGCCACACCAGCGCGGCAAGCGCGGCGAGGCCGAGCGGCCAGAGATGGAGCGGCGGGAAGGCGCAGGCCGAGACGAGGCCGAGCGCGAGCGAAATCAGCCCGGGCCTGCGCTGCGCCAATTGCCGGGCTGCCTCGATGCGATCCTTCATCGCTCAGCTGGGGACCTGTTCAGGTGAACAGGCCCGCGACCGGGTTCAGCCGACGGTCTCGAGATTGTCGTCGCCATCGCCGGCGGAAGATTCCGCCTCCGCCCCGATCGCCGGGGGAAGGACAGAAGAGTCGATCTCGCCCGGTCCGTCGTCGTCCTTCCTCGAGCGCGGCTTGCGCTTGGGCGCGGAGCGGGCGGGCTTGCGGGCTTCCTTGCGGCCGTCGCCATCGTCATCGCCGCCGCTGCGGGTCTTGCGCGGCTTGCGCTTGGGGGGATTCGAGCCTTCGAGCGGTTCGCCCTCGACGCCTTCCTCGCCTTCGACCGGGCTGTCGCCGGAATCGCCGTCGGACTGGTCGTCGCGGTCGTCCCGGCGCGAGCGCGAGCGCCGATTCGCGGCCCGCTTGCCGTCGTTCCGGCGGAAATCGTCCTCGTCGCCATCGTCGTAGTCATCCGATTGGCCGCGATCGTCGCCGCGCTTGGAGCGGGCTTCTTCCTGGCGGGCCTTGTTGTCGGCGATCACGCGGAAATAATGGTCCGCGAACTGCAGGTAATATTCGGCCTGGACCCGGTCGCCGTTGTGCTGTGCGTCCTGCGCCAGCTTCTTGTATTTTTCCAGCAGCTGCGGCGCATTGCCGCGCGCCCGGCTGTCGATCCGGTTGAGCTGGTTGCCACCGCCCGTGTTGCGATTCCCGCGACCGCGGCGGCGATTGTTGCGATTGTTATTCAAGGAAAACGTTCCTTATCAGCGACCTGGCGCAAGCATTGATGCACTCACGGTCAACAGACCCCTTGCTATGCGCCGCCTGCCTGGCCTCATGCCAAAGGGGCGCGCGCTCCGCGCTGCCAGAGGCCGGGGACGAGCCCTAACGGCCGTTTCAAGCGAGGTTTGGAGCTTGGCCTTAGCGATTTGCGCCCTTCGCAGATCGCTTGCCTGTGGCAGGACGTAGCGATGCGCGGCGGGTTTGCCAAGCCCCCCGGGGATTTTCCTCACCGCAGGATGGCCGCGCGGGGACGGCCTGCGAGGTCCGGGCGGATTTCGACAGCGAATCCGGCCGCTTCGGCAAGCCGGGTGGCGGCGGCACCCTGCGCGGCCCCGATTTCGAGCACCGCCACGCCCCCTTCCGCCAGCAGCGCGGGCAGGGCGGGGATCACCCGGCGGTAGTCGTCGAGGCCATCGGGTCCGGCGAACAGCGCCGCGTGCGGCTCGTAATCGCGCACGTCGGGTTCGAGCGCGGCGCCTTCCTCGACATAGGGCGGATTGCACAGGACGAGGTCGAACCGGCCAAGCCCTTCATTCCACCCCGCACGGCGCCAGTCCCCGGAAAGGAACCGGCTGCGCCCCTCGAGCCCGAGGCGCCGCGCATTGCCCCGGGCCACTGCCAGCGCCCTGTCGCTCGCATCGAGCCCCGTGCCGCGCGCCCGCGGCCGCTCGGCGAGCATGGTGAGCAGCAGCGCGCCCGATCCGGTGCCGAGGTCGAGCACGGTAAGCCCCGGGCGATCAACGACGAGGTCGAGCGCGGCCGCAACCACCGTCTCGCTGTCGCCGCGCGGGATGAGCACGTCGCGGGTGACTGCGAAGGTCCGTCCGAAGAATTCCTGTTCGCCCGTGATGTAGGCCAGCGGCTCGCGCGCGGCGCGGCGTTCGACCAGTTCGGCGAAGCGCCCGGGCACCGGGTCCGCCATGTGCCGCAGCAGGAGCTCGGACCGGCTCGCCCCGAGCGCGTGCGCCATCAGCAGTTCGGCATCGAGCCGCGCCGTGTCGCCGGTCCTCGCGAGCCGCGCGGCGGCTGCGCGGATCGCCTCGGCGACGGTCATCACCCGGCCAGCGCCGCGAGCCGCTTGGCCTCGTCCTCGGCGATCAGGGCATCGACCAGTTCGCTCAGGCCCGGCCCGGCGAGCACCTCGTCGAGCTTGTGCAGGGTCAGCCCGATCCGGTGGTCGGTCACGCGCCCCTGCGGGAAATTGTAGGTCCGGATGCGTTCCGAC
The DNA here is from genome assembly GCF_900105095.1 of Erythrobacter sp. HL-111. Classification (NCBI taxonomy): domain Bacteria; kingdom Pseudomonadati; phylum Pseudomonadota; class Alphaproteobacteria; order Sphingomonadales; family Erythrobacteraceae; genus Erythrobacter; species Erythrobacter sp. HL-111. The sequence goes on from NZ_LT629743.1 coordinate 1,963,970, forward strand.
CGGTCGCCCGATCCGACCATCGCCTTCCTCGCCTCGGCCTCGGCCCCTTCCGCCTCGCTGCGCATCTTTTCGTAGAGCCGCGCGCGCAGGACCTGCATCGCCTTGGCGCGGTTCTTGTGCTGGCTGCGCTCGTCCTGCTGGGTGACGACGATGCCGCTCGGCAGGTGGGTGATGCGGACGGCCGAATCGGTCGTGTTGACGTGCTGCCCGCCCGCACCGGAGGCGCGGTAGATGTCGATCTTGAGGTCCTTGCCCTCGATCTGGACATCGACCTCGTCGGGCTCGGGCAGGATCGCGACGGTCGCCGCCGAGGTGTGGATGCGCCCGCCGCTTTCGGTCACGGGCACGCGCTGGACGCGGTGGACACCGCTTTCGAACTTGAGCTTCGCGAAGACGCCCTGCCCGGAGACGTTGGCGACGATCTCCTTGAAGCCGCCGACCTCGGCCGCGTTCATGCTGACCGGCTCGACCCGCCAACCCTGTTCGGCGGCGAAGCGTTCGTACATCCGGAAAAGGTCGCCCGCGAACAGCGCCGCCTCGTCACCGCCTGTCCCGGCGCGGATTTCGAGCATTGCGGGCTTGGCGTCCGCAGCATCGCGCGGGAGGAGCGCGATGGCGAGCGCGCGTTCGCGTTCGGGCAGGCCCTCGCGCAGGCTCGCCAGTTCCTCATCGGCCATGGCCCTCATTTCGGGATCGGCGAGCATTGCCTCGAGCCCCGCGATCTCCTCGCGCATCGCCTTCACCTCGCGTGCGGCCTTGGCGACGGGTTCGAGTTCGGCGTAGTCGCGCGAGGCGCGCACGAAGTCCTCGCCCTCGAGCGTGCCCGAAGCCATGCGCGCCTCGAGCTCGGCGAAGCGGTTCGCGATCTGGTCGAGGCGTTCGGGGGGGATTTGCATACTGAGCTTCTCTTACACGTCATGCTGAACTTGTTTCAGCATCCATTCTGCGATTTCGGGCCGCGGTCCGGGCGGCACGATGGACCCTGAAACAAGTTCAGGGTGACGTTCCGTGCTAAGAGCCGGTGAGCACCAAGCTGTCGACTGCCGTGTGACGCTCGCTGCCATCGCCCATTACCCGCAGGGGCGAACCCTCCTCCGTGACCGTGAAGGAGACGAGCGCGTGAGCGTCAATCCTCTTGGCTTTGTCGAACCGTTTGCGCGGCGAGCCGCTGGCGACCAGTTCGGCCGAAAAACCTGCCGAGCGAAGCTTGCCGAGAAGCCCGACCGCATCGGCCAGACGATCGTCGTTCTCGACCACGATCACGGCGTCGGCTTTCGTGTCCCCACGCTCCCCCACCAGCATCGCCAGCCGCTCGATCCCCGCGGCCCAGCCGACCGCCGGTGTCGCCGGCCCGCCGAGGCTCTCCATCAGCCCGTCATAGCGCCCGCCGCCCAACACCGTGCTCTGGGAGCCCAGCGCCTGCGCCGCCGCCGAGCCCTCGTCCGGGATGAATTCGAACGCGGTGTGGCGATAATAGTCTAGGCCGCGCACGAGACTTTCCGCGCGCACCCATTTCACGCCCGCGGCGTCGAGGCCGCTCGTCACCGCCTCGAAGAAGCCGCGCGCCTCGTCGGAGAGGTAGTCGTCGATCCGCGGTGCGTCGGCAAGGAAGGCGCGGTCGCGCGGGTCCTTGCTGTCGAGGATCCGAAGCGGGTTCTTCTCCAGGCGCTCCTGCGATTCCTCCGACAGATCGCCCTTCACCGCGCCGAAATGGTCGACCAACCCGGCCCGCCACGCCTCGCGGCTCGCCGCATCGCCGAGCGTGTTGAGATGCAGCGTCACCCCCGCGATCCCGAGTTCCCGCAGCAGCTGGTCCGCCATCGCCAGCAGTTCGACATCCGCCTGCGGTTCGGCCGCGCCGATGATCTCGGCGTCGATCTGGTGGAACTGGCGATAGCGGCCCTTCTGCGGGCGCTCGTAGCGGAACAGCGGGCCATGCGTGGCGACCTTCAAAGGCGCGTGCTGCTGCCAGCCGTTCGTCAGGAAGGCGCGCGCTATCCCTGCCGTGAATTCGGGGCGCAGGGTGAGTTGTTCGCCGCCGCGGTCCTCGAAGGAATACATCTCCTTCGACACCACATCGGTCGTCTCGCCGAGCGAGCGGGCGAACACCTCGGTCCGCTCGATCACCGGGAATTCGGCGCGGCGGAAGCGATAGAGCCTGCGCACCCGTTCGAAGGTCTCGACCACGAAGGCGAAGGCCTCGGCCTCGGCGCCGAATATGTCCTGGGTGCCGCGAACGGCCAGCGGGGTCTTCTTGCTCATGGGGATGTCCTTGCCTGGCTGCGCGATTAGGCGAGACTTCCGGTTGCCGCAATATCGAGAGCGGGCTATCGGCGCGCAGCGCTGTCCTTGGGGAGAGGGGGCGGCCCAACCAGGACAGGAAGGCTTTCATGCGTATCGACAAGATCCCGACCGGAAAGAATCCCCCCAACGACCTCAACGTCATCATCGAAGTGCCGACCGGCGGGGAACCGGTGAAGTACGAATTCGACAAGGAAAGCGGGGCGCTGTTCGTCGACCGCATCCTCCACACCCCGATGCGCTATCCGGCCAATTACGGCTTCGTGCCGCACACGCTTTCGCCCGACGGCGACCCGCTCGACGCGCTGGTGATCGCGCGCTCGCCCTTCATTCCCGGCTGCGTCGTCAGCGCGCGGCCGATCGGCGTGCTCAATCTCGAGGACGAGCACGGCGGCGACGAGAAGCTCGTCTGCGTGCCGGTCGATACGACTTTCCCCTATTATTCCGAGGTCGGCGAAACCAAGGATCTGCCGCCGATCATCTTCCAGCAGATCGAGCACTTCTTCACGCACTACAAGGATCTCGAGAAGGAGAAGTGGGTGCGGATCGGCAATTGGGGGACCCGCGCCGAAGCCCAGCAGATCGTGATGGAAGCGATCGAGCGCGCGAAGAACGGCGGCTGATCTTCCGACGGTAGATCACTCGACCGGGCGATCCTCGTCGAGGAGATCGCGCTGGCCGGAGGTATCGGCCCGGCGCTCCGCCGCGACCAGGTCGCTGATCTCGCTTTCGGGCCGCGTGTCGCCGGCCTGCGCCCGCGCGGCCGCGTGCCTTTCCGATCGCCGGGCGCCGCCCTCTTTCGGGGGGCGGCCGATCGGCAGCATGTCGGTCCGTCCGTCGAAGCGCAGGCGGTAGATCGGCTCTGGCAGAGCAAAGCCCGCCTCCTCGAGCGCGTCCTTCACCTCCGCGATGGCAAGGCTGCGCGACTTCAGCCAGTCCGCCTCGCGCTGGTCGATCCAGCCGAAGAACTGGATCACGATGTTCGAATCCCCGACCTCCACGATCCGCGCGTTCGGCGCGGGATTGTCGAGCGTGAAGGCGAGGCCGTCCAGCACCTCGATGCCGAGCGCCATCGCCGCACGCGGATCGTCTTCGGCATCGACCCCGAGCTCGAAATCGAAGCGTCGCTGCGGATTGCGGGTGTAGTTGAGGATGACCGCCTTGAAGACCTGCGAATTGGGAATGCGAAGGTGATTGCCGTCGAGCGTCATCAGGATCGTCGCCCGGCTGGTCAGGCGGATCACCCTGCCCTCGCGGTCGTCGATCAGCACGAGGTCGTTGGGCCGGAAGGGCTGGCGCAGGCTCAGCATCACCGAGGCGACGTAGTTCTCGACCATGTCGCGCATCGCGAAGCCGAGCGCGATCCCGATCACCCCCGCCCCGCCCAGCAGCGCCCCGAGCAGCGCCCCGGCCCCGAGCATGTCGAGCGCGATGACGAGCCCCGCTATGACGAAGGCGGAACGGATCGCGGTGCGAAGGACCTCGGCGACGAAGGCGTTGGGCGCGATCCTGTCCCACAGAAAACCGAGACCAGCGATAAGATAGCCAAGACCGCCGATGATCGCGGCGACCGCCGCCGCGATCGCGAGCAGCGGCAGCAGGGCAAGCGCCTCCCCGCCGACCTCGGCCGCCTGCCCGAAGATCGAGAGATTGCGCTCGATCGAAAGGTCGCGCCGGATCCGGTTCTCGACCGTGGCGACGCCCGAGACGCGCCCCGCGATGGCCTCCGCGCGGGCGATGGTCCCGGCATCGGGCAGGGTCCCTTCGAGCGTGACGACGCCTTCGCGAACGGCGACGCTGACCGTTCCGAATTCCGGAAGCTCGGAGAATATGCCGCGGATGCGCGCCTCGATCCGGGCATCGCCGCCGGCGTCCTGCTCCTGCGCAATTTCGGGGACCGTTTCGGCAGCCGGGCTCTCTGCGCCCGGCGGGGAAGGCAAGGCGGCCGACACCGGGAGCGCCAGGGCCGCCGCCAGCAGGGCCGCACAAAGACGCAGGACGGTCACGACACTTCCTTTCCGCCCGGGCTCCGGGCGCGGGAAGCATACAGCAAGCGGCAGGGGACGAAAGGGCCTGCCCTGCGTGCGAGGCCCGGACCGGGGCTCAGATCAGCGCGAAGGCGGCCTTGATCAGGATGGTCAGCGCAATCGGCAGGCCGATGGCGAGCAGCCAGAGCGCCGCCGCATCGCGCCGGAACGCGGCCGCGTGGGCGGGATCGCCCGCCTGTTCGTCGGACAGGCCCGACCAGCGCTTCTCGAACCAGCGGCAGGCGGGGATGATCCCGGCCACCAGGATGACGAGCACGGCATAGGGCAGAAGCCCCGAACCGCCCTCGTTGAGGGCCTTGACGGTCATGAAGATCTGCAGGCCGGTGTAGACGAGGAGGGCATAGGCGACATGATCGCTCATGGCGCGGCGCCAGTCCCGCACCTCCGGCGCGCCGCGTGTCCGGCCCGCAAGCCGCCCTGCCCTGGCCGCGGCCCGCGATGACCCGTGCGATCTGTGGTCCATGCTCGATCCCCGATTTGCATTCATGGCAGCAGCAATTATTTCAGAAGTGTCGCCTTGTTGCAAGGACGGCAACCAAACGGACATAATGTTGCCTTTTCGACACCTGCCGCGATGCAACCTCCGGAATTCGCCGGACTTGCTTTCCCCGATCGCCGTGCGAAGCCTGCGCGGGTTCTGCCGGGTGCCCGATCCGGCGCCCTCCCGCCCGGAGCACGCAAACCCTTGCCAGCAAAAATCCTGCCAATTCACGGTCAACGCCCTTTCATGGCGGGCCACGAATGCTAAAGCGTGGAGCCATGGACGAGTCATCCGCGATCGAGCAGTCGGCAGCGCCGGCCGATGCCGGGGGCGCAGCCGCGCCGCCGGCCGGGAGCGGGCTCGAGGTGATCTCGATCGCCAAGAGCTACGACAAGCGCGCCGTTCTGACCGATATCTCCCTGACCGTGGCGAAGGGCGAGGTGCTCGGCCTGCTCGGGCCGAACGGCGCGGGCAAGACGACCTGCTTCTATTCGATCATGGGCCTCGTCAAACCCGATTCGGGCCGCATCCTGATGGACGGCGAGGATGTCACGAACCTGCCGATGTATCGCCGCGCGATCCTCGGGCTCGGCTATCTCCCGCAGGAAACCAGCATCTTCCGCGGCCTTACGGTCGAACAGAACATCAACGCCGTGCTCGAACTGGGCGAACCCGACCGCGAGACGCGCACCGCCGAACTCGAACGGCTGCTCGGCGAATTCGGCCTGACCCGCCTGCGCGATGCGCCCGCGATGGCGCTGTCGGGGGGCGAACGGCGCCGCTGCGAGATCGCCCGCGCGCTCGCGGCCAAGCCTTCGATCATGCTCCTCGACGAGCCTTTCGCCGGGATCGACCCGCTTTCGATCAGCGACATCCGCGACCTCGTCAAGGACCTGAAAAGCCGCGGAATCGGAGTACTGATCACCGATCACAACGTGCGCGAGACGCTCGATATCGTCGATCGCGCCTGCATCATCTATGGCGGCCAGGTCCTGTTCGCGGGCAGCCCGCAGGAACTCGTCGCCGACGAGAACGTGCGTCGGCTCTATCTCGGCGAAAGCTTCACGCTGTGAGCCGGCAGCGGGGGTAGGCCATGGCGCTCGGTCCGCGGCTTGACCTGAGGCAATCCCAATCGCTGGTGATGACGCCGCAGCTCCAGCAGGCGATCCGGCTGCTGGCGGCCTCCAACCTCGAACTCGAAACCCATATCGGCGAGGCGCTCGAAGCGAACCCCCTGCTCGAGGCCGGCCGGCAGGAACGCGAGGACATCCCCGGGCCGGAGCCCGGCGAGACCGGCGAGAAAGCGCCCGAAGAGGCCGGCAGCGACGTGCTGATCGCGGCGGGCGGAGGCGAAGCCGATGCGCCGCTCGACCTCGATCCGGCGGCGCTCGACCGGGACCGGGACACCGGCGACGGAGAAGGCGGCGGCGTCGATCGCGGCGATTGGGGCGGGGCCGTGACCGCCCTGGGTGCAGGCGGGGCGGAGGACTGGCCCGGCCTCGAACAGCTCGAAGCGGGCGAGGTTACGCTGGGCGAACACCTCCTCGCCCAGGTCGGCGCCGCGGCGCGGGACGAACGGCAGGCCTTCATCGCGCGGCACATCATCGGCCTGCTCGAGGATACGGGCTACCTCTCCTTCGATCTCGACACGATTGCCTATGACCTCGCCGCCGAACGCAAGGTCGTCGAGGATGCTCTCCGCCTCGTCCAGTCGCTCGACCCGGCAGGAGTGGGCGCGCGCAGCCTTGCCGAATGCCTCGCCATCCAGGCGCGCGAGGCCGACCGCTACGACCCGTGCATGGCGAAGCTGATCGACAATCTCGACCTCCTCGCGCGCGGAGAGATCGCGCGGCTGCGGCGCATGTGCGCGGTCGACGAGGAGGACTTCGCCGACATGCTGCGCGAATTGCGCGGCTACGATCCGAGGCCGGGACTCGCCTTCGCCTCGTCGCGGGTCGAGGCGATCGTGCCCGACATCCTCGTCAGCGCGAACGCGGCGGGCGGGTGGGACATCCGCATCAACGAGGACACCCTCCCCCGCCTCGTCGTCAACCGTTCCTATTATCTCGAGCTCAGCGCCGCCTCCAGGGGGCGGGAGGCGCAGGGCTGGCTGAAGGAAAAGCTCGCCGACGCGCACTGGCTGATCCGCGCGCTCGACCAGCGGCAGAAAACCATCCTCAAAACCGCCGCCGAAATCGTCCGTCGGCAGGAGGGATTCTTCCGCCATGGCGTGAGCGAACTGCGCCCGCTCACCCTGCGCGAGGTCGCCGAGAAGATCGAAATGCACGAAAGCACGGTCAGCCGGGTGACGAGCAACAAGTACCTCGCCTGCGACAGGGGCTGCTTCGAGCTCAAGTACTTCTTCTCGAGCGGGGTCGCCAGGATCGGCGAATCGGACGGCGGCGAAAGCGCCGGCGCCTCGTCGGAAGCGATCAAGGCGCGCATCCGGGCGCTGGTCGACGGCGAGGATCCGAACAAGGTCCTGTCCGACCAGAAGCTCGCCGACGTGCTGAAAGGGGAAGGTTTCGATCTCGCGCGGCGCACGGTCGCCAAGTACCGCGAGGCGATCGGGATCGGGTCCAGCGCCGAGCGCCGGCGGGCGAAGAAACTGGCGGGAATCGGGTAGGAATGCGGCTGCGCACGCAGCCGGAATCCGAAGGCCCTACGCCTTGCGGGGCGGCCGGCTTTACGTGTTATTAACCTTTTCCCTTCAGAGGTTGTGTGGTTAATGGAGGGCAACACCTCTTAGCGAGGGGTTACCACGCACCGTCGTCCACCACATGGCGCAACAGGGGACCGAAAATGCGAGTGCTTCTGATCGAGGACGAGCCGACCACGGCGAAGGCGATCGAGCTCATGCTCACCACCGAGGGCTTCAACGTCTATTCGACCGACCTGGGCGAGGAAGGGCTCGATCTGGGCAAGCTGTATGATTACGATATCATCCTGCTCGACCTCAACCTGCCCGACATGCACGGTTACGACGTGCTCAAGAAGCTGCGCGTCGCCAAGGTCCAGACCCCGGTCCTGATCCTTTCGGGCATCGCGGAAATGGATTCCAAGATCCGCAGCTTCGGGTTCGGGGCCGACGATTACGTGACCAAGCCGTTCCACCGGGAGGAACTGGTCGCCCGCATCCACGCCGTGGTGCGCCGTTCCAAGGGCCACAGCCAGTCGATCATCCGCACCGGCAAGCTCGCGGTGAACCTCGATGCCAAGACGGTCGAGGTCGACGGCGCGCGCGTGCATCTCACGGGCAAGGAATATGCGATGCTGGAGCTGCTCTCCCTTCGCAAGGGCACGACGTTGACCAAGGAAATGTTCCTCAACCACCTTTACGGCGGCATGGACGAGCCCGAACTGAAGATCATCGACGTCTTCATCTGCAAGCTGCGCAAGAAGCTCTCCCACGCCTGCGGCGGGGAAAACTACATCGAGACGGTCTGGGGCCGCGGCTACGTGCTGCGCGACCCGAACGAAGAGGTCGAAGCGGCCTGACGGCGACCTTTCTTCTGGAAAATTCTTCTGGAAAATTGCGGACACCCGGGGCGCATCGCCCCGGGCTTTCCGCGTTCCGGGGCCCGGGGCGGCAATCGCCTTAAGGCTCACCCCCCTCCCGCAGCGCTTCGACAAGGTCGCGGCCCGAAGGTTCCTGGAAGACGCGCAGGCCGAATTCGGGAATGATGGCGAGGATGTGGTCGAAGATGTCGGACTGGATCGCCTCGTAGACCGGCCATTCGGTGCTCGCGGCAAAGCAGTAGAGTTCGAGCGGGACGCCCTGCGGCGTGGGGGCCAGCTGGCGGGCCATCAGGGTGAAGCCCCTGTCGCTCACCCGGGGATGGTCCTTCATGTAGGCGACCGCGTATGCGCGCAGGGTGCCGATATTGGTGATCCGGCGCGCGTTCACGAGGTCGTCGCCCTCCGCCAGGTTCCGCGCATTCCATTCCTCGATCTCGCGGCGCTTGGCCTCGAGATAGGGCTTGATCAGGCGGAAGCGCGAGAGGCGCTCGATCTCCTCGCCCGAAAGGAACCGGATCGTGTTCTGATCGAGATGGATCGCGCGCTTGATCCGCCGCCCGCCGCTGTCCGTCATCCCGCGCCAGTTGATGAAGGCGTCGGAAATCAGCCGGTGGGTCGGGATCGTGGTGATCGTCTTGTCGAAATTCTGCACCTTGACCGTGTGCAGCGCGATGTCGATCACGTCGCCATCGGCGTTCATGCTCGGCATCCGGATCCAGTCGCCCACCCGCAGCATGTCGTTGGTCGAAAGCTGGACGCTCGCGACGAGGCTGAGGATCGTGTCCTTGAACACCAGCAGCACCACGGCCGCCATCGCGCCGAGGCCCGACAGGAGGATCAGCGGGGATTCGCCGATCAGGACCGAGATGACGATCACCGCAGCCCCGCACAGGACGACGATCTTGAGCACCTGGAGATAGCCCTTGATCGGCCGGTTTTTCGCCATCGGCCGGCGTTCGTAGACCTCGTTGGCGTAGGACAGCGCCTTGACCATCGCCATCGCGATCGAGAGCACGATGAGGCCCTCGGCGACGTTGGTGATGACGATCGCGACCCCCTCGGGCAGGTTCGGCACGAATTCGATCCCGCGCGAGACGATCAGCAGCGGGACGACCGTCGCGAACAAGGCGGCCGCCTTGTCGGCGGTGTCGGTCTGCCGATCGAGGAACGGCGCGGCGGCGCGCAGGATCACCTTCTTCAGCAGGAAATTGACCGTCAGCGCGGCCAGCACGAGCAGCATGAGGCCGATCAGCGACTGCGCCCACAGCGTCTGTTCGTCGAAGGCCGTCACGAGATCGTTCATGCCGGGGCGATAGCGGCACAGCCCCGCCCTGCTCAAGCCCCGCGACAACCCGTCGCGAAAGGCTGGACAAGCGCCCCTCCCCCGCCCTAGCGCGCTGCCCCGATGACGAGAGAACGGCCATGACCGCTTTCAAAGAAGGCGACCCGACGACATTGAACCGGCTCTACGGCCGTTCGGTGGGCAAGCCGCTGCGCGCGCGCCAGCAGGGGCTGGTCGACCATCTCCTGCCGCAGATCGCCGTGCCGGAAGAAGGCCCGGTGACGGCGCAGCGCCTGTTCGGCGAGGACCGCCCGATGCATTTCGAGATCGGCTTCGGCGGGGGCGAACATCTAGCCTACCGCGCCGACCTGCTGCCCGATCACGGTTTCATCGGTGCCGAACCCTTTCTCAACGGGGTGGCGCAGGCGCTCACCCACGTCGAAGAGCAGCGCCTCGCCAATGTCCGCCTGCATCACGGCGACGCTCTCGAGGTGCTCGCCCGCGTGCCCGACGGGGCGCTGACGATGATCTATCTCCTTCACCCAGACCCGTGGCCCAAGGCACGCCACGCCAAGCGGCGCATGATGAACGACGGCCCGGTCGCGCTGTTCGCCGACAAGCTCAGGCCGGGCGGGGAATTGCGCTTCGGGACCGATCACGCGGTCTACCTGCGCCACGCGCTGATGGTGATGCAGCGGCACGGGGAGAGCTTCGAATGGGTCGTCGAAAGTCCCGCGAGCTGGCAGAACCGCCCCTCGGGCTGGTGCGAGACGCGCTACGAACAGAAGGCGCGCGAGAAGTTCGGCCACGAAGTCTGGTATTTCCGCTTTCGCAGGCGCTGACGGGCGTCCGTCGCGGACCGTTCCCGGCTCGGCGCAAACCCCGCTTCCGCGCCTTCCGCGTCCGGAACATTTGCCGTGGGCATCCGTCGATGTTGCAGACACGCAAACTCGAAGGAAGGAGACGAAGCCCATGAGCATCGCGACCCTCAAAGACCTCTACATCGACCAGCTTCAGGACATCTACAGTGCCGACCAGCAGTCGCTCGTAGCCACCAGGAAGATGCGCGACCGCGCCACGTCGGAATCGCTCAAGAACGCGCTGCAGGCGGGTACCGAAGGCATCCAGCGGGGCATCGAGCAGGTCGGCGGCATCATCAAGAAGCATGACGCCAATCCCACGGGCGAATTCTGCAAGGGCATGGAAGGCCTCGTCAAGGAGGCGCACGCCCGCGCGATCGACGCCGAGGACATCAAGGACGAAGACGTCCGCGATGCCTCGATCATCACCCAGTACCAGTACATGACCCATTACGGCATCGCGGGTTACGGCACGGCGGCGAGCTTCGCCCGCCGGCTCGGGCTGGAGGAGGATGCGAAGATCCTGCAGGAATGCCTCGACAACACCTATGGCGGCGACCGCACGATGACGGAAATCGCCACCGGAGAAGTCAACCGGGAAGCGATGGCCTGATCCATCGTCCCGCGCGAAACGGCAGGGGCCCGGCACGCCAGCCGGGCCCTTTTCGCGTGGAGATCAGCCCACCACGCCCGCGCTGGCGAGAACCGACAGCGTCAGCACATCGGGCGTCAGCGCGGTCATCGGGGCGATCTGGACCGGCTTTTCCATCCCGATCAGCATCGGCCCCACGGTCGTGTTCGCGCCCAGTTCGCGCAGCATCTTGGCCGAAAGGTTCGCCGATTGCAGGCCCGGCATGATGAGCACGTTGGCAGGCGCCGACAGGCGGCTGAAGGGATAGAGCTTCATCACTGTCGGATTGAGCGCGGCATCGGGCGCCATCTCGCCTTCGTATTCGAAGCCCGGATCCTCGCGGTCGAGGATCGCCACCGCCTCGCGGATATTGCCGAGCCACTGGCCCGACGGATTGCCGAAGGTCGAATAGGAAAGGAACGCGACCCGCGGTTCATGCCCCATCCGGCGAGCGACGGCGGCGGTCTCGCGCGCGATATGCGCGAGTTCCGCGGCCGTGGGCCGCTCGTTCATGGTCGTGTCGGCGAGGAAGGTCGTGTGGTTCTTGCCGATCATCATGTGGATGCCGAAAGGCAGCGCGCCGGGCTTGCGGTCGAGCACCATGTTGATTTCGCGCACGGTCTGCGCGAAGGTCCGCGTCAGTCCCGAAATCATCCCGTCCCCGTGCCCGAGCGCGACGAGCAGCGCGGCGAACACGTTGCGTTCCTGGTTGACCATCCGGCGCACGTCGCGCTCGGTATAGCCGCGCCGCTGGAGCCGCTTGTAGAGGTAATCGACCATGGCGGGCACGTGCTCGCTGTCGGCCGAGTTCTGGATCTCGAAACTGCCGGGGTCGGAGACCGAAAGCTGGTGCAGCTTGTCGAGCACCGCCTTGGTCCGCCCGACGAGGATCGGCTTGCCGTAGCCGAAATCGCGGAACTGGATCGCGGCGCGCAGCACGACCTCTTCCTCGGCCTCGGCGAAGACCATGCGCTTGGGGTTTTCCTTGGCCTCGTTGTAGACGCCGCTGAGCACCGCCGTCGTCGGGTTGAGCCGCGAGCGCAGCTTGATGCGATAGGCCTCGAAATCCTCGATCCGCGCCTGCGCCACCCCCGAATCCATCGCCGCCTTGGCGACCGCCGAGGAAACGACCTCGATCAGCCGCGGGTCGAAGGGCGCGGGGATGATGTAGTCGGTGCCGAACTTGTGGTTGCGGCCATAGGCGGCGGCGACCTCCTCGGGCACGCGTTCGCGCGCGAGCTTGGCGATGGCTTCGGCAGCGGCGACCTTCATTTCCTCGTTGATCGTCGTCGCCTGCACGTCGAGCGCACCGCGGAAAATGAAGGGGAAACCGAGCACGTTGTTGACCTGGTTGGGAAAATCGCTCCGCCCGGTGGCGATGATCGCATCGGGGCGCACCTCCTTGGCGTCGTCCGGCATGATCTCGGGCACGGGATTGGCCATGGCGAAGATGATCGGCTTGTCCGCCATCTTCTTCACCCATTCGGGCTTCAGTGCTCCGGCGGCGGAAAGGCCGAGGAAGATGTCCGCGCCGACCAGCGCCTCCTCGAGGTCCTTCGCATCGGTCGCGGTCGCGTGCGCGCTCTTCCACTGGTCGATGCCTTCGCGCTCGGGCGTGATCGGGCCGGAACGGTCGCACATGATGACGTTCCGGGGCGAAACGCCCATCGCCTTGATCAGGGCGGTGCAGGCGATCGCTGCCGCGCCCGCGCCGTTCACCACGACCTTGACGTCCTTGATGTCGCGGTTCGTCAGGTAGCACGCGTTGAGCAGGCCTGCCGCGGTGATGATCGCGGTGCCGTGCTGGTCGTCGTGCATCACGGGTATGTTCATGCGCTCGCGCAGGGCCGCCTCGATGATGAAGCATTCGGGCGCCTTGATGTCCTCGAGGTTGATGCCGCCGAAAGTCGGTTCCATCAGCGCGACCGCCTCGATGAACTTGTCGGGGTCTTCGGTGGCGAGCTCGATGTCGATCGAATCGACATCGGCGAAACGCTTGAACAGCACCGCCTTGCCTTCCATCACCGGCTTGGAGGCCAGCGCGCCCAGGTTGCCGAGCCCGAGGATCGCCGACCCGTTGGATATCACCGCGACGAGGTTCGCCTTGGCGGTGTAGCGCGCGGCGAGTTTCGGGTCCTGCGCGATCGCTTCGACCGGGGCAGCGACGCCGGGCGAATAGGCGAGGCTGAGATCGCGCTGCGAGGTCATAGGCTTGGTCGCGACCACCTCCAGCTTACCCGGCCGGATCGTCTCGTGGTAGAACAGCGCCTCGCGCGTGGTGAAGCCGCCCTTCGGCCCGCCCTCTTGTTGGTCAGCCATGCCCCTAGTCTCTCCGAATGCGCCTGAAAGTGAACGAGCCAGCCGCTTAGCCCGAGCGCGAGCCGAACGATAGGCCCTTCCGGGCCGCATCCGGAGGAACCGGGCGAGGCAACAGGGGAAAGCGCCGCGCCGCCTCGTTCCGAATCGCCTGCGCGGTGCTAGTCCGGCTGGCATGGCCGCAAGGAACGCCTCGAAAGCCGCCGGCAAGCCCACGCCGATGATGGAGCAATACCTCGCGCTCAAGGCCGAGGCGGGCGGTTCGCTATTGTTCTACCGCATGGGCGATTTCTTCGAACTGTTCTTCGAGGATGCGAGGACGGCCTCGCAGGTGCTCGATATCGCGCTGACGACGCGGGGGGAGCACACCGGCGAGCCGGTGCCGATGTGCGGCGTGCCGGTCCATTCGGCAGAAAGCTATCTCGCGCGGCTGATCAAGGCCGGGTGCAAGGTCGCGATCGCCGAACAGGTCGAAACCCCGGAGGAGGCGAAGGCGCGGGCGAAGCGCGACGGCACGCCTTCCTCGAAAGTGCTGGTGAAGCGCGACATCGTTCGCTTCGTCACGGCCGGCACGCTGACCGAGGAGGCGCTGCTCGAACCGCGGCGGGCGAACCTGCTGGTGGCGCTGGCGGAGGTGCGCGGGGTCGTCGGGATCGCCAGCGTCGATATCTCTACCGGGACCATGGTGCTGGAGGAATGCGCGCCGGAGATGCTCGGCGCGGAACTCGCGCGGCTCGGCCCGTCCGAGGTCATCATCCCCGAACCGGGTCCCAGCGAAGGCGGGGATTTCCCCGAAGGCAGCGTCGCTCATGACGAGATCCCGACCCTCGCGGGGACTCCGCTCGAGGATGCGACGCCGCACCCGCGCAGCGCCTTCACGAGCGAGGGCGGCGCGGCGGCGCTGCGGCGCATCCACGGCGTCTCGACGCTCGACGGTTTCGGCGATTTCAGCCGCGCCATGCTGGCGGCGGCGGGCGGGCTCGTGGCCTATCTCGACCATGCCGGGCGCGGGCGGTTGCCGCTGCTGCTGCCGCCGGTCGCGCGCACCGGGGGTGCAGGGCTGGCGATGGACGAGGCGACCCGGACCAGTCTCGAAATCCTTGCCAGCAGCACGGGCGGGCGGGCGGGAAGCCTGGTGGCCGCGCTCGACCGCTGTTCGACCGGGGCGGGTTCGCGCCTGCTGGCCGAGGACCTGTCCGCGCCGCTGCTCGACCGCGGCGCGATCGAGGCGCGCCTTGCTCTCGTCCAGTTCTGGCTCGACCGGCCGATCGAGCGGGCGGGCCTGCGCGAGGCGCTGCGCGCGCTGCCCGACATCGGCCGCGCGCTCGGGCGCATCGCGGCCGGGCGCGGGAGCCCGCGCGATCTCGGCCAGGTGCGCGACGGACTGGCACAAGCCGCGCGGCTGAACGACACGCTTTCGCAGGAACCGGACCGCCCCGCCCTGCTCGACCGGCTCCTGCCCGAGCTTGGCGGCCACGGCGCGCTGACCGACCTGCTGTCGCGCGCGCTCGTCGCCTCTCCGCCGACCGAGCGGGCCAACGGCGGCTACATCGCGCCCGGTTACGACGCCGCGCTCGACGAACTGCGCGAGGTCTCGCAGAACGCGCGCAAGGCGATCGCGGCGATGGAGGCGCGCTACCGCGAGGAGACGGGAACGCCTTCGCTCAAGATCCGGCACAACGGGGTGCTCGGCTATTTCATCGAAGTGCCCGCACGCCATGCCGACCGCTTCATGGCCGAGGGCAGCGGCTTCACCCATCGCCAGACCATGAAGGACGCGGTGCGATTCAATTCGCTCGCCCTGCACGAGGAAGCCTCGCGCATCTCCGAGGCAGGCGGGCGTGCGCTCGCCGCGGAGGACGCGCATTTCGAGGAACTGGTGGGCGAAGTCTGCGCGGCGCGGGAGGCGATCGCGCGCACCGCCGCGGCGCTCGCGCGGCTCGACGTCGCGGCCGGCAATGCCGAGCGCGCCGCGGAAGGGGACTGGTGCCGCCCGGACATCGAGGAGGAGCCGGTGCTCGCCATCCGGGGCGGGCGCCACCCGGTGGTCGAGACGGCGCTGGCAAAGGCGGGCGAGCGCTTCGTCGCCAATGACTGCGCGCTTTCGGCGGAGGACCGGATGTGGCTTATCGGCGGGCCGAACATGGGCGGCAAGTCGACCTTCCTGCGCCAGAACGCGCTGATCGTGGTGATGGCGCAGGCGGGCTGCTTCGTCCCCGCATCCTCGGCCCGGATCGGGCTGGTCGACCGGCTGTTCAGCCGGGTCGGCGCGTCCGACAACCTCGCGCGGGGCCGGTCCACCTTCATGGTCGAAATGGTCGAAACCGCCGCGATCCTCGCCCAGGCCGGGCCGCGCAGCTTCGTGATCCTCGACGAGGTCGGGCGCGGGACCTCGACCTATGACGGGCTGGCGCTCGCCTGGGCGGTGGTCGAGGCGGTGCATTCGCGGATCGGCTGCCGCTGCCTTTTCGCGACCCATTACCACGAGCTTTCCCGGCTGGCGGAAAGCTGCCCCGCGCTTTCGCTGCACCACGTGCGCGCGCGCGAATGGAAGGGCGATCTCGTCCTGCTCCACGAACTCGCCGAAGGGCCGGCCGATCGCAGCTACGGCCTTGCGGTCGCGAAACTCGCGGGCGTGCCGAAGGACGTGGTCGAGCGGGCGAGCCAGGTGCTCGAGAAGCTCGAGCAGGCGAGGACGGAGACGGGCGGCCTTGCCGCGGGGCTCGGCGAATTGCCGCTCTTCGCCGCGGCGAGCGCGCAGAGGCAACCGCCCCCGGCCGACGCGCTGGCCGAGCGGCTCTGCGGGCTCGACGTCGATGCGCTCTCTCCGCGCGAGGCGCTCGATCTGCTGTATGACCTGAAACGCGAAGCGGCGAACACCAAAGCTTAAGGATGGCATTCTAAGGCTTGGCGTCATGGCGCGCATCCTGTTCGACAATTCGCGGACCGCACTCGCCTTCGCCGCGGTGGTGATCGCGGGCGCCGGCTTCGTCGCGGCGAATTTCGAGGGGGTGGGCCGAACGGGTCCGGCCGAACCCGAATACGTGATCGAGGATCCCGAGCCCGGCCCCGATCCCGATGACACGAACGGGGGCGATGCCTACGCCCAGCCCGAACCGCCGGAGGGCTGGTACGACGCCCCGCTCGAGGACCTCGGCAACGCCGATCCGATCGACGACGCGGAAGGGTTCAATCCCAACCCGGTCATTTCGACCGATCCCGTGGGCGAGGACTACGTCATCCTCGAAGGCGACGGCTCGCCCTACGCCGAGACGAACGGATACCCCGAGGACGACTGAAGCGGACGGGCGGGAGCCTAGCGCTCCTTGCCGTCGTACTTGCCGGTGTTGTCGTCGTGGTTCGGCTCGCCGGCATAGGCGGAATGGTCGATCCGGCCCTTGTCCTCCATGTCGCGCATCTCGTCGATCAGGTCGCGTTCATGGCCCGCAACGTTATCGACGCCGGGCGAAGGAGCCTTGCGGCTTTCGGTGCCGCCGGGCGCCGCGCTTTCCTCGGCCTGCGCCTCGCGGGCGACTTCCTGCGCCTGCTGGCGGTGGTCGTCCTGCTCGTCGCTGTGCGTCTCGGGCGCGAGGCCCGACTGGCGCTCTTCCTGGCTGACATTGTCCTTGCGGTCGGTGTCCTTGCGGTCGGTGCCGTTGCGGTCGGTCATGCAAAATCTCCTTTGCAAAACCAACGGTCGGGCGGCGGCCGATGTTCCGTCGCCGCCCCCTCTCAGCGCGTGGGAACGGGCGCCCCGCCGGTGTAGTCGTAGAAGCCGCGCCCCGTCTTGCGCCCGAGCCAGCCGGCTTCGACATATTTCACCAGCAGCGGCGCCGGGCGATACTTGCTGTCGCGGGTGGTCTTGTAGAGCACCATGAGGATGTCGAGGCAGGTGTCGAGCCCGACGAAATCCGCAAGCTGGAGCGGCCCCATCGGGTGGTTGAGGCCGAGGCGGCAGCCCTTGTCGATATCCTCGATCCCCGCGGTCGACTGGCCGAGCACGAAGACCGCCTCGTTGATCATGGGCAGGAGGATGCGGTTGACGACGAAGCCCGGTTCGTCCTGGCTCAGCACGACTTCCTTGCCGAGCCCGCGGGCGAAGGCGATGACGGCGTCGGTCGTCTCCTGCGAGGTGGCGAGGCCGGGGATGACCTCGATCAGGCCCATGACCGGCACCGGATTGAAGAAATGCAGCCCGATGAACCGCTTGGGATCGGGCGAATGGTTCGCCATGCGCGTGATCGGGATCGAGCTCGTGTTGCTCGCCATGATCGCGCCCTGGCCGAGCACCCTGCTCGCGCCCTCGAAGATCGCCTGCTTGATCTCCTCCTTCTCGGTCGCGGCCTCGATGATCAGGTCGGCGGCTTCCATCGGGGCGTAATCGGGAACCGGCGTGATCCGGCCGAGCAGCGCTTCGGCCTCGTCCGCCTCGAGCTTGCCGCGCCCGACCAGGCGGGTCACCGCCTTTTCGATATTGGCCTTGCCCGCCTCGGCCCGGTCAAGGTCGACATCGGCGAGCATGACCTTCATTCCGTGCCAGGCGACGGTCTGGGCGATCCCGGTGCCCATCTGCCCGGCCCCGATGACGGCGACGTTCCGCATTTCGACTCCTTCGCAACTGCAGCATTCGAGCCCGCGCGTTAGCGGGAGCCGCGGGCAAAGGCCAGAAGTATAGCTAGCGGTTCGCGCCGGGGACCCATTTGACGTCCGAGGCGCCGTTGTCGTTGAGCACCCGGGCAAGGACGAAAAGCAGGTCCGACAGGCGATTGATATAGGCCGCGGCGGCCGGGTTCACCGGGCTTTCCGCAGCAAGCGCGGTGATCGCCCGCTCCGCCGCGCGGGTGGTTGCGCGGGCAATGTGGACGCGCGCCGCAGCCTCGCTCCCGCCGGGCAGGACGAAGCTGGTCAGCGGTTCGAGCTTCCCGTTCAGCGCATCGATCTCGCTCTCGATCCATTCGGCCTGGGACGCGGCGATCCGCAGCACCATTTCGGACGGCGCGAAATCTCCATCCTCGGCCGGCGTCGCGAGGTCCGCGCCGAGGTCGAACAGGTCGTTCTGCACGCGCGTCAGCAGGGCGCGGTGCGCCTGGTCGGCGATCGCGCAAAGGGCGAGGCCGATCGCGCTGTTCGCCTCGTCGACAAGGCCGATCGCCTCGATGCGGAAGGAATGCTTGGGAACGCGCGAACCGTCGACGAGCCCCGTCGTGCCGTCGTCGCCGGTGCGGGTGTAGATGCGGTTGAGCTTGACCATGGGGCCGGCACCTATGCGCTGGGCGGCGGCGCGTCTAGCGCGCGACCGCGATGATGATCGCGACCACGACGATCGCGAGCGCCTGGTACTTGATCCGCGCGAACATCGCCTTGTTCTGGGCAAGCTGCATGTCGGTCGCGGTTTCGCCCTCACCCGATTCGAGATCGATCTTGGTGGTCCTGAGGAAGGCCACCACTCCGCGGATCAGGGACACGAGGACCATGATGCACAGGAAGACGAGCGCCGCGATGAGAACATATTCCATGAGTGCACAATGGCCTCTTGTTGTTCAGGTTCCAAGCTGCAAATTCCGGAAGCGCAGTTGCCGGGCAAGCATCAATCCGTCCTCGCCCGCCTCCCGCCGGTCGGACAGGGCGGGCGAGCCGCGCCGCTTGGCGAGTTTGCGGCCCTCCCCGTCGAGCAGGAGGCGATGGTGGTGCCAGCGCGGGACGGGCAGGCCCAGCAGCGCCTGGAGCAGGCGGTGGACGTGGGTCGCCTCGAACAGGTCGGCCCCGCGCGTCACCAGCGTCACGCCGTCCGCCGCATCGTCGAGCGTCGCGGCGAGGTGGTAGCTCGCCGGCAGGTCCTTGCGGACGATCACGACATCGCCGCCCCTGCCCGGGTCCGCCACCTGTTCCCCGGCGAGTGCATCTATCCAGCGCAGTTCGCCGGTCGCCTCGAGCGCCCGCTCGATGTCGAGCCGCAGCGCCGCGGGCAGCGCGGGATCGGGCGGACGGCGTTTGCAGGTCCCGGGGTAGACCCAGCCTTCGGGGCCCTTGCGGCTCGCGGCGACCTCGATCTCGCGGCGCGTGCAGGTGCACGGATAGAGCAGGCCCCGCTCGCGCAGGCGCCCGGCAGCGGCGGCATAGCTGTCGAGCCGGGTCGACTGGGCCGGGACATCCTCCCATTCGAGCCCGAGCCATTCGAGATCGCGGCGGAATTCGTCGGCCATGTCGGGGCGCGAGCGCGGCCCGTCGATATCCTCGATCCGCAGCAGGAATCGGCCGCCCGCTTCGCGCGCGAGGTCATGCGCCACGATCGCGGCAAGGGCATGGCCGAGATGGAGCGGGCCATTGGGGCTCGGGGCGAAGCGGGTGACGATTTCCACAGGATGGCGTTCTGCCACAAACTGCGCCGGAACCCCATCATGCCGCGGCTCGGAGGCGATTTGCCCCCAGGCTATCCACAGCCTATCGACAGCTTGCCGCGGTGGATAAGCGCGGTGTCATGGCATTGACTCTTTTCCTTGCCACGGCATGGTCCGTTAAATCAGGGAGGAACGCCTAGCGTGTTTCACGCCGAACTGATCGAAAGGGCTGCTCGGTTCCGGAGCAGCGAAGAAGACCCGACGCGCAACCTGTCGGCATGTCCCGCGCTCGTGCTCAACGCGGACTACACGCCCCTGTCCTACTACCCTTTGAGCCTGTGGCCCTGGCAGACCGCGATCAAGGCGGTGTTCCTCGACCGGGTCGACATCGTCGCGAGCTATGACCGCGAGGTCCATTCGCCCAGCCTCGACATGAAGATCCCGAGCGTGATCGCGCTCAGGCAATACGTGAAGCAGAGCGAGTTCCCCGCCTTCACCCGTTTCAACGTCTTCCTGCGCGACCGCTTCCAGTGCCAGTATTGCGGCAGCGGGGATCACCTGACCTTCGACCACGTGATCCCGCGACGGCTGGGCGGGCGCACGACGTGGGAGAACATCATCACCGCCTGCGCGCCGTGCAACATGAAGAAGGGCGGGCGGACACCGCAACAGGCGGCGATGCCGGTGCGGATGAAGCCGATCCGGCCGACCAGCTGGCAATTGCAGCAGCATGGCAAGCTGTTCCCGCCCAACTACCTCCACGAAACCTGGCGCGACTGGCTCTACTGGGACATCGAACTGGAAGCGTGACCTTCTGCCGCCTCTCGCAGGAATTCCTGCAGGATTCGGGGAAGCACGCGGAGCCTTCGTGCCGCCGGCCCCGGACCGAATGAACCGGGTCGACCTGCTCAGGTCACGGCCGCGCGGCGATTGAACTCGGGACGCCGCCATTCCTCCCCCGCGATTACCTCGGCAAGGTGGCGGGCGGCCTCGGCGATCTCGGTAAAGGAGAGATAGGCGGGCGCGAAGCCGAGCCGCAGGATGTCGGGCGCGCGGAAATCCCCGATCACGCCGCGAGCGATCAGCGCCTGGCAGATCGGATAGGCCCGTTCGTGCCGGAAGGAGAGCTGGCTCCCGCGCACCGCGCTGTCGGCCGGGCTCGCGAGATCGAGCGCAAGGCCCCGTTCGGCAAGGCATTCGAGGAAGAACCCGGACAGCGCGCGCGACTTGGCGTGGAGCCGTTCGACGCCGATCTCCGCGATCAGGTCCACCCCCACTTCGAGCGCGGTCAGGCCGAGAACAGGCGAGGTCCCGCACAGCAATTGCTCCACGCCCGGGGCGGCCTCGTAATCGTCGGAAAAGGCGAAGGGCGTAGCGTGGCCGAACCAGCCGGTCAGCGGCTGGGCGAGATCGCCATGGTGCCGCTGCGCGACATAGGCGAAGGCGGGGGCGCCCGGGCCGCCGCACAGGTATTTGTAGCCGCAGCCGACCGCGAAATCGGCCCCGATGCGCGCGAGGTCGACCGGCACGGCGCCGGTCGAATGGGACAGGTCCCACAACACCAGCGTCCCCGCTGCGTGCGCCGCTTTCGTCAGCGCCGCCATGTCGTGCATCGCACCCGTCTTGTAATGGACGTGGGTCAGCATGAGGAGCGCCACGTCCCCGCCCAGAGCCGCGGCCAGTTCCTCGCGCGGGGCGAGCCGACGCTCCGCCAGCCCCTGCCGCTCAAGCCCCGCGACCATGTAGAGATCGGTCGGGAAATTGCCCGGTTCGGACAGGACCACCTTGCGCCCCGGTCGCATGTCGAGCGCGGCAGCGATCAGCTTGAACAGGTTCACGCTGGTCGAATCGCAGGCGATGACCTCTTCGGGGGCTGCCCCGATCAGGGGGGCGATCTTGCCGCCGATCCGCTGCGCCATCTCGAACCAGCCGGCCCCGGACCGGGTGCTGTTCCAGCTGCGGATGAGCCCCTCGCCCCATTCCTCCCGCAGCGTGCGCTCCATCGCGGGCGGTGTCGCGCGCGGCAGGGCGCCGAGCGAATTGCCGTCGAGATAGATCACGCCTTCGGGCAGGACGAAGCGTTCGCGGAAAGGCGCGAGCGGGTCGGCCGCATCGCGTTCGCGGGCGCGCCCGGCCAGGCTCATGCGAGGTCCCGCAGCACGGCGCGCACCGGCGAGGCATCGCCGCCCACGATCGGCAGCGGGAGGGCGATGAGCTCGTAGCGCCCCTCCTCGACGCCATCGAGCACCAGCCCTTCGAGTACGCGCAGGTCGTGCTTCAGCACCGTCTTGTGGGCGAGCATGTCCTTCGAATCCTGCGGGTCGATCGAAGGTCCGTCGATCCCGACCAGCCGGACCCCCTGCCCCGCCAGCCATTCGATCGTCCCGGGCGCGAGCGCCGTCGTCTCGCCCGCCCATTGCTCCTGCGGAAAACGCTCGAAAGTGCGAAACAGCACGCGTTCGGCACCCTGGAGAGGGGGTATGTCGCCCACTTCGATCAGCCGCCCGGCGCCGCGCGCATCCACCACGAGGCATTCCCCGACATAGGGATCGAGATCGACCCCGGCGATGTCGCTCGCGCCTTGCGCGTAATGCAGCGGCGCGTCGGCATGAGCGCCCGAATGGGTCGACAGGGTGAGCGCGGAGACATTGACCGGCGATCCATCCTCCATCCGCCACGTCCGCGCCTGGACGAAAGTCGTGTCACCGGGCCAGACCGGCAGGCCGGGATGGAGGCGCTGCGAAATGTCGCGGATGCGCCGGCTCATATCGCGGTCCTCACGCTCAGCAATTCGGGAAAGAAGGCCTGTTTCAGCACCCCTTCGAGATAGGGCACGCCCGGCGTCCCGCCGGTCCCGCGCTTGAAACCGATGATGCGCTCGACCGTCTTGAGGTGGCCGAACCGCCAGCGCTGGAAATGATATTCGAGATCGACCAGTTTCTCGGCCAGTTCGTAGAGGTCCCAATGCGCCTCCGGCTCGCGGTAGATCGCCGCCCAGGCCGCCTCCACGCTCGCATCGTGGCGCCACGGCGCCCCCACGTCGCGTTCGAGCACCTCCGGCGCGATCGCAAGGCCGCGCCGGGCGAGCAGGCGGACCGTGGCATCATAGAGGCTCGCCCGGCCGGTCTCGGCCTCCAGCCGCCCGGCCCACCCCTCGTTCCCGCGATGAAGCCGGACGTGCTTCGCATCGCGCCCGCCGAGCATGAACTCCATCATCCGGTACTGCGCCGACTGGAACCCGCTCGACGAGGCGAGGTGCGGGCGGATGCGCGAATAATCGTGCGGGGTCATCGTGCTGAGCACGTCCCAGCTCTGGATGAGCTGCTGCTGCGCGCGGGCGACGCGGGCGAGCATCTTGAAGGCGGGCCTGAGGTCGTCTGCCTCGATCCGCGCGCGGGCCTCGGCCAGTTCGTGCAGGCACAGCTTGAGCCACAATTCGCTCGCCTGGTGGACGATGATGAAGAGCATCTCGTCATGCGCGCCCGAGGCCGGATGCTGGGCGGCCAGGATCCGGTCGAGATCGAGATAGCTCGAATAGGTGACGTCGCGGCTCATGCCGTCGCCCTAGCGCAGGCGTGCGGGCGAGGAAACTAGCCCTCGATCACGCGGGTTTCGGGGAAATGCCGGTCGAGATGGCGGCGCAGGATCTTCAGGTTGCGGGTGTTCGAACGGAAGAAGAAATCGGCCGCGTCGCCCACCACCGGGACAAGCCCGAGCACGGCGTCGAACGCGACATTGGCGCCCATCCGGGTCAATTGCCACTTCGAAAGGCCCAGATTGCGCGCTTCCCAGACGATGTAGGCGCCGAGCAGCGTGGTGATCACGTCGCCCAGAACCGGCACGAGGCCGACCAGCCCGTCGAGGCCGATCGGGACCTTGACGCCGGGAATGCGAAGGCTCCGCTCGAGCAGGAATTCCATCGCTTCCACGCGCTGCCGGACCGAGGCGGGATCGGTCCCGGTCGGCAGGGTGATCGCCATGGGGCGGGCCTTCGTCGCGGCGTGCGGCTTGTTTTCCATACCCCTCATCTGGTGGGTTGGGTGAGTGGGAACAAGGGGTGGAGACCCCACTGGTTCGCCTCGTACGGCCCGACCGCGCCGCGCACGAGCGACCACCTCACCGGCGGGCCGAGCGGGATGAAGATTTCCGCGTCGACCAGGGCCGCGTGGGCTTCGACGAGAAGTCGGCGCCGCTCGGCCGGGTCGTCGAGGACCAGCGCCTGCCGGGCCAGTTCATCCGCTTCCGGTTCGCACAGGCCAAGGTCGAGCCGGCAGTTGAACTGATTGATGAACCAGCGCGGCGAGGAATAGCGCGCCAGCCGGTCCCTGAGCACGAGGTCCGCTTCTTCCCCGGGGTCGACCGGCTCGGTCCTCACCCCGATCGCCTGCCAGTCGCGGGCGATCTCGCGCAGCAGGATCGCGCTGCCGGGGCCGGGCGGCAATTCGACCCGGAGCACGGGTTCCTCGCCGGTTTCGGCGGACCAGGCGGCGATCCGCGCGGCCGCGATGAGCCGCCTCTGCTCGAACTGGAGATCGGGCCAGCGGCTGGACGGAAAGGGGGCCGGGGGGTCGAACAGGCCGGGCGGGGCGATCCATTCGGTCGGCTGCCACCCGCCGAGGCCGAACGGTTCGATCAGCGTCGCCCGGTCGATCGCCATCGAGAGCGCTTCGCGGCGCTCCGGTTCGGCGAGCAGGCCCGCGTCGGAAACCACCAGCAGGCCGAACAGGCCGAGCGCCGGATCGACCCGGATCGTCCCGCGCGAAAGCGGGCCGAGCTCGGCGAGGGGGAACGTCGCGAGCTTGCCGTTGAGCACGAGATCGACCTCGCCGGTCGAGAACGCATCCACCGCCGCCTCTGCCGGCATCGCGCGCAGGGTCAGCGGGCGGGCGTATTCCTCCCAGTTCTCGCGCGCGGGCAGGCCGCGGTCCTCGGGCGGCAGCGCGCTCAGCCGCACGAGCGCCTGTTCTTCCTCGTCGCGCGACATGATCATCGGCCCCGCCCCGCTTCCGGACCGCACAAGGCCGAGTTCGGGCTGGGCGAGGAGGCGGAGGAATTGCGGCATCGGGCTGGAGAGGCGCAGTTCGATCACGCGCCCCGTCATCGCCCGCACATCGGTGATCTTGGCAAGGTCGAGACCGAGCGAGGTGCCCTCGAGTTGCTCCAGCCGCGCGAGCAGGAGCCGCCGGACCCCGGCCGCGGTGATCGTATCGCCATCGGGCCAGGCGGAATCGCGCAGGCGGAAGATGTAGCTCATCCCGTCGTCGGTGACGATCCAGCGTTCGGCGATCGCGGGGATCACCTGCCCGGCCGGATCGAGCGCGACGAGCCCTTCGGCGGTGGCGGCCCGCAGGTGCTGGGCGGCCGGGGACAGGCGCACGCCCTCGGCGAAGAGCCCCTCGGCATCGCCGATGATGGCGACGTCGATCGGGCTGCCGTCGCGGGACGGGCCGCAGGACACAGCGAGGATCGCGACAAGCAGGCAGGCGAGGAATCGCATCTCCCTGGGTGTTAGCACCGTGTCCCCGCGCTTTCAGCGCCTGATTGGCCCGCGCTTCAAGCGCCTGATTGGGATGTCCGCGAGGAACCGCCTGAGCCGAAGGTCAGACCTTGCGAAAGGTCTTCGGATCGGGCGGCGGCGGGGCGCGGTAGACATGGAGCGGGCCTAGGTCGACGCCATTGGCGATCGGACGGCGCGCGCGCTGCGAATCGATCTCCTCGTCGAAGGCGACCCCGAATCGATCATCCTGCACCCAGGCGACGCTTCCGCGCACCGGGCCGATATTGCGCAGTTCGACCCGGACGCGGTCCCCCCGCCGGACGCGCAGGCTGCCTTCGCCCATCATGCCGCCGTCCGACAGGTTGCGGACCCTTACGCGGTGCGTTTCCTCGCCCTCCTCGATCCTGAGATCGGCAAGCAGGAACAGGCTGTCGCGAGCGACGCTGCGCGTGTCGACACCGGTCATGATCGGTCCGCCTCCTTCGGCCCGCAAGCGGGCATTCCTTTCGAATTCATTCGGATCGGTCCAGCCGGGTTTCGGCTGCGAACCTCGGGGCCGACCCAATTCGACCCGCGGGATCGTGAGTATGGCGACGCGGTAAACGCAAGCTTAACGTGCGGCTCCGGCAGCCCGTGCCCGGAGGCCCTGTGCCATAGTGGAACGCAAGCGTTCCGGACCGTGAAGGTCAGTCGTCGCGCGAGACCTTTTCGCGGCGTTCGTGGGCTTCCTGCGCCTCGACCGTCATGGTCGCGACCGGCCGCGCGATCAGGCGCTTGAGCCCGATCGGGTCGCCGGTCACCTCGCAATAGCCGTATTCGCCCTCGTCGAGGCGGCGCAGGGCGGCGTCGATCTTGGCGATGAGCTTGCGCTGGCGGTCCCGGGTGCGAAGCTCGATCCCCCAATCGGTCTCGCTCGACGCGCGATCGTTGAGATCGGCCTCGCGGATCGGTCCGTCCTGGAGCGATTGGAGCGTCTGGCCCGCGGCGTCGTGGATCGAGCGCTTCCATTCGATGAGCAGCATCCGGAAATAGGCCTGGTGCCGTTCGTTCATGTATTCTTCGTCTTCGCTCGGAACGTAATCAGGCTCCAGCATTCGCTTGGCCTTTTCCAGAATGTCGATGTCGTCCGACGTAGCCGATCCCATGAGATGCTCTTGCCCCGCAAGTTCCCGCGCCGCCGCCCTTGCGCGCCGACGCCGACAGCAATGCGGGCGCCTGCTTTCCGGACGGCCGAAGCCTCGCCGCGCCTATAGGGAAGCGCCAAGGGGGGCACAAGCCGAATTGCGAAGAAGAGCCTGCCGCGTCCTTCCCGAAGCCCGCAGCGGGGGAATACGGGGACTTGCGGGGAGGAAATCGACGCGGCGTTAACCTATTCTTGACCACGATCCATGACTTCTCTGCACCGGAGGAACCGCAAGGGGGTCGGTTCCGCGAAGGATGGGGAGTGACACATGCAATTCTCGAGGGTGCAGGGGACCGATTGCCAGCCGGCCGATGGCGCCGATCAGGACATCGCGCTTGCCGCGCGCATTGCGGCCGCCTCGGCCGGCGACGTCGCGGCGCTGTTCGATCTTGGCGTTGCCTATTCCACAGCCAGCCACGATGCGCCGGCCGACCTCGTCGAAGCGCACAAGTGGTTCAACCTCGCCGCCGCCCGCGGCCACGAGGAAGCCGCCTGGAGCCGGGCGGACATCGCCGAGGAAATGACCGCGCGCGAAATCGCCGAGGCGCAGCGCCGGGCGCGCCAGTGGCTGGCCAACGAGAGGATTCGCGCGGCCTGAACGGTCAGTCCCCGCCCGCCTTGCGGAACGGGGTCCGGTCGCCCAGGAAGAGCTGGTCGCTCGCGACGCCTTCGCGCTCGCGTTCGAGGAAATCGGCGACCGCCGCGCGAAACCCGGGATCGGCGAGCCAGTGCGCCGACCATGTCTGCACCGGTTCGTAGCCGCGCGCCAGCTTGTGCCCGCCCTGCGCCCCGGCTTCGACCCGCGGCAGGCCGAGCTCGATCGCGATGTCGATCGCCTGATAGTAACACAGCTCGAAATGCAGGAACTTCACGTCCCTGCTGCAGCCCCAATAGCGCCCGTAGAGCGCGTCGCTGCCGATGAAATTGAGCGCGCCCGCGATCGGCACGTCTCCGTCAAAGGCGAGGATCAGCACGATCTTTTCGCCCATCCGTTCTCCCAGCAGATCGAACGCGGCGCGCGTCAGGTAGGGCGTCCCCCATTTGCGCGCGCCGGTGTCCTGGTAGAAGATCCAGAAGGCGTCCCAGTGGTGCGGCCGGATGTCGGCCCCGCTCAGCCGCTCGATACGCAGCCCTTCCTGCGCCGCGGCACGCTCCTTGCGGAGATTCTTGCGCTTGCGCGAGGCGAGTTCGGCGAGGAAGTCCTCGAAGTTGTCGTAGCCGCGGTTGAGCCAGTGGAACTGGATGTCGTTGCGAATCAGCCAGCCGGCTTCCTCGAACAGGGCGACCTGCTCCTTTTCGATGAAGGTCGCATGGGCGGAGGAGAGGCCGTTCTGCCGGCACACAGTTTCGGCACCCTTGATGAGGTGCAGCGCAAGCGCAGGGTCGGACAGGAGCAGTCGTGGCCCGCTCGCCGGGGTGAAGGGCGCGGCGATCTGGAGCTTGGGATAATAGCGCCCGCCCGCGCGGTGCCAGGCATCGGCCCAGCTGTGATCGAAGACATATTCGCCCTGGCTGTGGCCCTTGGCATAGCTCGGCAAGGCAGCGCGCAGCGTGCCTCCCGCGTCGGTCACGACGATCGGGGCCGGGTCCCAGCCGGTCCCTTCCCCGACGCTGCCCGAATCCTCCATCGCGGACAGGAATTCGTGGGAAACGAAGGGGTTGCGGTTCCCTCCGAGCGCGTTCCATTGGCGGCGGTCGAACTCGCCGACAGCGGGCGCGAGGCGGACGGTCAGGGCGTCGTCGCCTTCGCTCATGCCAGACCCGCTCCCTCGGCGATCAGCGCATCGGCATGGGCCAGCGCTCGCTTGCGGGTTTCGGGCGAATCGACTGTCCAGGTCAGCACCGGCAGCCCCGAGGAACGCAACTTCGCGACCCATCCGCTGGGTAGCGCGGCGATGTGATAGGCGAGGAAATCCGGCCTCGCGATCCACACGGCAAGCCTGCGCTGCCAGGCCTTCTGCGTGTCGCCGCGCTCGTCCTCCCGCATGACCAGTCCGCAGGGGGTCCCCGGCGAATGGCGGCGGAACCAGCGCGAGACCCGCGGATCGAAACTCATCACTGCACAAAGGCCGGCATAGCCGTTGAGCAGGCGGCTGACGGCGACGCAGCTCCTTTCGACATCGTAGCCCCGTCGCGACTTGATCTCGATCAGCAGCGGCACGCGGCCAGCCACGACCTCGAGGAATGTCGTCAATCGGACCGGGTGCTGGTCGGTGCCGAGCAGGCGAAGCGCTTCGAGATCGTCTGCGACCCGATCCTCGGTCGCGCCGGTCTCGCCTGCCAGTCGCTCGAGGTCCCAGTCGTGGAACACCATCGGATGATCGTCGCGGCTGCGCTGGACATCGCATTCCACCCCCAGGCCAGCCGCGATCGCTGCCTCGGCCGCTGCGAGCGAGTTCTCCGGCACGCCCGGCGAATGCAGCCCGCGATGGGCATATTCGTGGGCCGTAAGCCAGGCGGGAGCGGCGCGGGCGGTCATCCCGAAATGGCGATCACCGCATCGACCTCGACCGCCGCGCCGAGCGGCAGGGCAGGCACGCCGACCGCCGCACGGGCATGGAGGCCCTTTTCGCCGAACACCTCGGACATGAGGTCGGACGCCCCGTTCGCGACCTTGGGCTGATCGGTGAAATCGGGCGCCGAATTGACGAAGGCGCCGAGCTTGACGATCCGCTCGACGCGATCGAGCAGGCCAGCCGCCTTCAACTGGGCGAGGATCATCATCCCGCAGGCGCGCGCGGCCATGATCCCGTCCTCGATCGTGACATCCTCGCCCAGCCTGCCCGTCACCAGTCCGCCGTCGACGAAAGGCAATTGTCCCGAGACATGGACAAAGCCGCCCTGGTGGACCAGCGGCACGTAACTCGCGACCGGCGCGGCGGGTTCGGGCAGGACGAGGCCGAGTTCGGCCAGGCGTTTCTCGATCGTCATTGCAGTTCCCCTTCGATCCGGTCGATCAACCAGGGCAACGCATCGGCCCAACGGTCGATCCTCGCTTCGGCATGGCCCGCCTTGTGCGCGCAGTCGATCGTGCCTGCAATCATCGGTTCGCCGCACATGTGCAGGCGCACGACAGCAGGCGCGATTTCCGCGACAGAGGCGTGATGCTGCGCGAGGTCGTCGATGAAGATCGCCCGGCTCGGCGCGAATTCCTCGACGATCTTCTTGAGCGCAGGCCCCTTCGGCCCCTGGTTGGTGAAGACGCGGGCATGGATGCCGAGCGCGGCCAGCTGCTGCGCCCGCTTTTCGCGCCGTTCGTCGACGAGATTGGTCAGGATCACCACGTCCGCCTGTCTGGCGAGCGCGTTGATCCCCTCGATGGCGCCCTCGATCGGGGTCTGGCGATCCATCTCGCGATCGAAGAAACGGCCCAGCATCCGCCAGATTGCGGCCGGTTCGAGCAGTTCGCCGCTCTCCTGCCAGCGCAGGGCATGGGCAAAGTCGTGGCCTTCGAGATTGAACGTGACGCCCTCGCTTTCCTCGAGCCATTGCTTGAAATGGGCGACCATGTGCAGCAGCACCTCGTCGCAGTCGCTGATGATCAGGGGGCGGCTCATCGGTTGAGTTCCTTTCGGGCGGCGATCAGTTCCTCGGGCGTGACGGCGAGCGCCTCGGCCGCGCGGAGCAGGTCGGGTTCGTGATTGGCGAGAAAATCGAGCGCGGAGCCGAGGACCATCGGATCGCCCAGCCCCGCACGCAGCGAATCGGGATCGAGCCCGGTCAGTTCGAGATAGCGGTCGGCGCGTTCGTCGTCCTCCAGCACCCAGCCGAGCGCGGCAAGCGCGAGCGTGGCTGCGCTCACGGTGCTCCGGCCGAAAGCGGGTTCGGGGCGATCCGGGATTGTGGTGACCTCCTGGCGGGGTTAGGCTTGTCCCCGAGACAGAACGGGGCGCTGCTGTGACGAAGCGAATAATGGTGGTCGAGGACAACGACCTCAACCGGAAATTGTTCTGCGACGTGTTGAGGGCCAATGGTTTCGAGGTGGAGCCGGTGGCCGACGGGGGCAAGGTGCTGGAAACGGCCCGGGCCACCGCGCCCGACCTCATCATCATGGACATCCAGTTGCCAGGCGTTTCCGGGGTGGAGCTGATCGAGGCTGCTAGGCGCGACACGGCGCTGTGCGAAATCCCGGTGCTCGCCGTCACCGCCTTCGCGGCCAAGGGGGACGAGGACCGCATCCGCTCCGCCGGGGCATCGGGTTACCTGGCCAAGCCGGTCTCGATCAGCCCTTTCATGAGCGCGGTGAAAGCGCTTCTGCCGAGCTAGCCGAAGCGGCCCCGCCGCGGCTCGAAATGCGCGCCTCCCGCGGCCTTGCCCCGGCACCTCGCGATCGGTTCCGGGCTTGACAAGGCGGGCATCGAGCCGCTTTGGGTCGAGGATTGCGCGCCCCTGCGCCGTCCAGCAGAAAGAGCCCCTCCCGCCATGACCGAAGCCGAAGTCGACGAGCGCATCCGCGCCCTGATCGAGCCTTTCAACAAGAAGGGAGTCGACATCGCGCCCGGGACGACCTTCGCCGGCGACCTCGAATTCGACAGCCTGACGGTGATGGATTTCGTCGCCGCGATCGAGGACGAATTCGACATCATCATCAGCATGAACCAGCAGGCCGAGATCGAAACCTATGGCCAACTCGTCAGCGCGGTGCACAAGCTGCAGGATAGCTGATACAAGGCCCGTCCATGAACGACATGACACCCCCCCCGGCGGAAACCGCCGCGAGCAAGGGCGATCTCTTCGCCAAATTCGATCCCGTGATCCAGACCCGCGAAGCCCTGCTCGCACGCGGGGTCGAAGATCCCTTCAGCCTCGTGATGGAAAAGGTGCTGAGCCCGACGCGCGCGATCTGCAACGGGCGCGACACGATCCTGCTGGGCACCTACAACTACATGGGCATGACCTTCGACCCCGACGTGCTCGAAGCGGGCAAGGAGGCGCTCGATCGATACGGGTCGGGGACGACCGGCAGCCGCGTTCTCAACGGCACCTACCAGGGCCACAAGGAGTGCGAGGACGCGCTGCGCGAGTTTTACGGGATGGACCATGCGATGGTCTTCTCGACCGGCTACCAGGCCAATCTCGGCATCATCTCGACCATCGCCGGCAAGGGCGACTACATCGTCCTCGACATCGACAGCCACGCCTCGATCTATGACGGCTGCGCCATGGGCAAGGCCGAGGTGGTCCCCTTCCGCCACAACGACATCGAGGCGATGGAGAAGCGGCTGCGGCGAATTCCCGAAGACGCGGGCAAGCTCGTCATCCTCGAAGGCGTCTATTCGATGCTCGGCGACGTCGCTCCGCTAAAGGAAATGGTCGCGGTGGCCAAGAAACACGGCGCAATGGTGCTCGTCGACGAGGCGCACTCGATGGGCTTCATCGGCGCGAACGGGCGCGGCGTGGCCGAGGAACAGGGCGTGATCGACGACGTCGATTTCATCATCGGCACCTTTTCCAAGAGCGTCGGAACGGTCGGCGGCTTCTGCGTTTCGAACCATCCGAAATTCGAGATCCTGCGGCTGGTCTGCCGCCCCTACGTCTTCACCGCCAGCCTCCCGCCGAGCGTGGTCGCGACCGCTGCGACCTCGATCCGCAAGCTGATGCACGGCGCCAACAAGCGCGCGCACCTGTGGGAGAATTCGAAGCGGCTGCACGCCGGGCTCACGGGACTGGGCTTCGAGCTCGGGACCAGCGAACCGCAGAGCGCGATCGTGGCGGTGATCATGCCCGATCTCGAGCGCGGGGCGATGATGTGGGAAGCGCTGCTGAAAGAAGGCCTTTACGTCAACCTTGCCCGGCCGCCCGCGACACCGGCGGGCATGACCTTGCTGCGCTGTTCGCTGTGCGCGGAGCATACGACCGAGGAGGTGGAGACGATCCTCGCCATGTTCGAACGGGCGGGCAAGGCGGTCGGGATCATTTCCTGACCGGGGCGGTCAGTCCGCGCTTTCCCCGAGGGGGACGGCCTCGACGCAGGCCTCCCCGGTGGTTGTCCCGTCCTCGCTGCCGCGCAGCTGGGTGACGGCGACGAAGCCGGCAACGACCAGCACCGCGAAGGCGGTCGTGACGAGGCCGAGATAACGCTCGATGAAGGCCTTGATCGGGGTTCCGAACAGCTTGAAAAGCGCGCCGACGACCACGAAGACGAGCCCGCGCCCGGCGAGGCTGGCGAGGATGAAGGGCACGAGCGCCATCTCCATGAACCCGGCCGTCAGCGTCATCAGCTTGAAGGGAACCGGGGTCGCCCCGCCGAGGAACACCGCCCACGGCCCCAGTTCGGCAAACCGGCACTGGGCCGCCGGAAACACTTCGGCATAACCCAGCGTCGCGATCAGCCATTCACCAATGCTGCCGTAAAGGCCCCAGCCGATCGCATAGCCGAGCAATCCGCCCGCGACCGAGGACAGGGTTGCGATGATCCCGAAGCGCAGCGCCCTGTCCGGTTCGGCAAGGCACATCAGGCCAAGCAGCGGATGCGGCGGGATCGGGAAGAAACTCGCCTCGATGAAGCAGAAGAAGGCCAGCCACCACTGCGCCTGGCGGTGCGCGGCCTTGTCCATGGTCCAGTTGTAGAGCCTGCGGAGCCACGCCACCTGAGGGCCTTTCGTTCTTGGGAGCCGGGGGATTAGGCGAGGCCGCGCGGCCGCGCAAGCGGCGAGTTATCACCCATATGGTTATTTTATGTTGACATCGTGACGCTTATGGGTTAGCAACTTCCATCATCGCGATAGTGCGATTCGGGCCCCGGACAACACGCCCCCCGACACCAGGCCCCGCCCCGGTTCAGCGCATTCCAAGAGGTTTCCTCGATGATGGCACCCCCGCATCCGGCCGCCACCGGATGCAAGACTCGTCGCCGCGTCCATCCCCGCTGGCGGGAGCGTTTCATTGCCGAGCTCGAACAGACATCCTGCGTGCGGCTTGCCGCCGAGCGCGCGGGGGTCTCGCCCGCCCGGGCCTATCGCGCCCGCAAGACCGAAGCCGAATTCGATCGCGCGTGGGGCGCGGCGCTCGCGATGGGCTACGAAGATCTCGAAATGGAGGTGCTGCGCCGCCTGCGCCAGGGCGACTTCATGACGCAGGATGGAACGAAGTACGATTTCGCCGGCGCGATCCGGCTGCTCGCCCTTCGCCGCGACGCCACGGCCCGCGCAGAACCCGAACGACGCGATGTCACCCCTGCCGAAATCCGCGCCTCGATCGATCGCAAGATCGCGGACATCCGGCACCGGATCGCGGGCGAGGAAGCGGCCGGAGAGCCCGCGGCATGATCGAGCCGCTCGAATGCTTCGCCCGGTCGGAACCGGTCCGGATTGTCGAACTGGCCGAGTCCCTCGATGCATCGGAGCGCTGCGAATTCGACTACCACTGGCATCTCTTCGCACGCCCGGCGCAGCTGGCCCCTCCCGGCGACTGGCGGGTCTGGCTGGTGATGGCCGGGCGCGGCTTCGGCAAGACCCGCGCGGGGGCCGAATGGGTGCGCTCGGTCGCAGAGGAACACCCCGATGCGCGCATCGCGCTCGTTTCGGCCTCGCTCGCCGAGGCGCGCGCCGTGATGGTGGAAGGAGAAAGCGGCATCCTCTCGTGCACTCCGCCCGAGCGCAGGCCGCTGTTCGAGCCGTCCCTGCGACGCTTGCGATTCCCCGGCGGCGCGCAGGCCCAGTTGTTCAGTGCGCTCGAGCCCGAAGCCCTGCGCGGGCCGCAGCACAGCCACGCCTGGTGCGACGAGATCGGCAAGTGGCCGGTTTCCCACCAGCGTGCGACGCGGTGCTGGGACAACCTGCTGATGGGGCTGAGGCTCGGGAAGGAGCAGAGGATCGTGGTCACCACCACCCCGCGTCCGGTCCCGCTGGTCGAACGCCTGCTCAACCAGGAGGCCTACGGCGACACGGTCGTGACGCGCGGATCGACCCATGACAATTCGGCCAACCTGCCTCGGCGTTTCCTCGCCGCGATCGAAGCCGAATTCGCGGGCAGCCAGCTCGCCCGGCAGGAAATCAGTGGCGAACTCCTGCGCGACATCGAGGGCGCCCTGTGGCAGCGCGCGCTGATCGAAGCGATCCGGGAAAGCGGCCAATGCCCGCCCGCCAGGCGCGTCGTGATCGCGATCGATCCGCCCGCCTCGGCGGAAGGCGACGAATGCGGTATCATCGTCGCCGCGCTCGGACAGGACGGGATCGCCCGGGTGCTCGCCGATTGCTCCATCGGGAACGCCGCCCCGGGCCGCTGGGCACGGGCCGCTGCCGATGCCGCCGCCGCCTGGGAGGCCGACCGCGTCGTGGCGGAAGCGAACCAGGGCGGGGCGATGGTCAGGAGCGTCCTTCACGCCGCCGATCACGCCCTGCCG
Organism: Erythrobacter sp. HL-111; assembly: GCF_900105095.1. NCBI lineage: Bacteria > Pseudomonadati > Pseudomonadota > Alphaproteobacteria > Sphingomonadales > Erythrobacteraceae > Erythrobacter > Erythrobacter sp. HL-111. Next base: position 1,998,770 of record NZ_LT629743.1, read on the forward strand.
GTCAAGCTGGTCCATGCGAGCCGCGGCAAGACCGCGCGGGCGGAACCTGTCGCCGCGCTCTACAGCGCCGGCAAGATCCGTCACCACGGCGTGTTCGCGCAGCTCGAGGATCAGCTCTGCGGCATGATGCTGGGCGGCGACTACAGCGGCCCCGGCCGCAGCCCGGACCGGGCCGACGCGCTGGTCTGGGCGATGACCGAACTGCTGCTTTCGCGCGCGGGCGATCCTCGCGTCAGGCAGATCTGAACCGGGCCGCGTGGGGCGGCCGATCACGAAGGAACCTTCATGGCTTTGATCGACACGCTGCTCTCCGCCTTCAAGGGCGGGGAGCGCAACCGTGTGCCCCTGTTCCCGGGATACCTTCAGGGATGCTTCGCCGGCTCGGGACCGGTCGGAACGCCGCGATCCTTCGAATACCGGCGCGCGGTCGAGGCGGCCTATCTCGCCAACCCGATCGCCCAGCGCGCCGTGCGGATCGTGGCCGAGGGGGTGGGCCAGGCGCCGATGTCGTGCAGCGACCCGGACCTCGCCAGGCTGGTCAAGGCGACCAGCGCCGGCCAGCCGCTGGTCGAGAGCCTGGCGGCCCATGTCCTGCTGCACGGCAATGGTTACGTCCAGATCCTGAAGGACGCCTCCGGCCGTCCGGTCGAGCTCTTCGCGCTGAGGCCGGACCGAGTCTCGATCATCGCCGGTCCCGACGGCTGGCCGCAGGCCTTCCGCTACGAGGTCGGCGACGAGGGTGTGACGATCCCGGTCGAGGACGAGCAGGGCTGGCCATCGATCATCCAGATCAAGGCGCTGCATCCGCTCGACGATCATCTCGGCGCCGGTTCACTGGCGGCTGCCAACCAGGCCATTCTGGTACACAATGCAGCGACGGCCTGGAACCATGCCCTGCTCGAGAACGCGGCGCGGCCTTCGGGTGCGCTGGTCTACGAAAGCGGCGACGGGGCCGGGCTGACGCAGGACCAGTTCGATCGCCTGCGAAACGAACTCGAAAGCGCCTTCGCCGGCGCGCACAACGCGGGTCGGCCGCTCCTGCTCGATGGCGGGCTCAAGTGGCAGAGCATGGCGCTGTCGCCGGCAGACATGGATTTCGCCAGTTTGAAAAGCGCCGCCGCGCGCGAGATCGCGCTCGCCTTCGGCGTGCCGCCGATGCTGCTCGGCCTGCCGGGCGACAACACCTATTCGAACTACCGCGAAGCCAACCGCGCGCTGTGGCGCCTGACCCTGCTCCCGCTCGCCCAAAAGCTCTTTTCCGCTCTCGAGGAAGGGCTCGAAGCGTGGTTCCCGGCCGCCTCGATCGCGATCGACCTCGATCGGATCACGGCCCTTTCGGAAGACCGCGAGCGGCTCTGGAAACAGGTCAGCGATGCCGATTTCCTCAGCCGCGCGGAGAAACGCCAGATGCTCGGATTTGCGGCAGAGGAGAACGCCCCATGAACCGCCCTGCAATTCTCGCCACGCTCATGAAACGGGCGACGGAGGACGGAGCGGAACTGGCGACGCTGCGCGCGATCGTGGAGGAGACGAGCGAGCTCGCCGCCGATCGCATCCTCGAACGGCTCGGCCTCGACGATGCCCAGGCCGAAGGCGATCTCGGCGAATTGCGGGAGCTGCTGCAGGCATGGCGCGATGCCAAGGCGAGCGCGTGGCAGGCCTTCATCGAATGGGTCATCCGGGCTGCCCTGGCCCTGCTGCTCATCGGCATCGCCTTCCGCCTCGGCGCGTGGGACCTGCTGTGAGCGCCCCTGCCCCGGCCTGTGCCGCCGCTCCTACCGGCGAACCGCTGCGCTTTGCCGGTTATGCCGGGCTGTTCGACCTCCCGGATGCGGCCCGCGACACCATCCGGCGGGGCGCGTTCGCCGCATCGCTCGCGAGCCGCAGCTTCCCGCTCCCCCTGCTCTGGCAGCATCGTCCGGACCAGCGGATCGGGGTTGTCGAGCACGCCTGCGAGGATGCCCGCGGTCTGCGCGTGATCGCGCGCATCGACCGGCCGCACTCGCGCGCCGCACAGCTCCTGCGTGGGGCAGGCGTGAGCGGCCTCAGCTTCGGCTATCGCGCCCGCCAGGCGCGCCGGTCCGAAGCCGGCCGCGAACTGCTCGAGATCGACCTGTTCGAAATCAGCCTCGTCACCCGCCCGATGCAGTTCGGCGCGCGCGTCCATCTCGTCGCCTGAACCCGCGTTCGCCGGGGTCCCGGACATGCGCTCCCCGGCGGTTCTTTTCGTGCCAGCAGAAAGGTCTGATTATGGAAACTCCCCTTAATAGCGACAGCGTTGTCGGCAACGTTCCGGCCGACCTCGAGGAAAGCTTCGACATCGTCGCCCGCCAGGACAAGGCCGAGGCCGAGATCCGCCGGTTGCGCGGCGATGTCGACGAGGTGAAGTCGCGGCTCGACAAGGTCGCCCGGGCCGCGACGCGCCCCTCGATCGCCGGGCGGGAGACGCAGAGCGCCGAGGTGAAGGGCTTCGTCGAGGGCTATCTGCGCCGCGGCCGCGAGTCCGAGATCAAGTCGATCCAGGGCACCACGCCCGGCGAGGGCGGCTATGCCGTGCCGCGCGAACTCGACGCGATCATCGCCCGCGAACTTACGGAGATCAGCCCGATCCGCACGATCGCGCAGGTGGTGAGAGTGGGCACCTCGGGCTATCGCAAGCTCATCGCCACCGGCGGCACCGCATCCGGCTGGGTCAGCGAGACCGCGGCCCGTCCCGCGACCTCGACTCCCGATTTCGCCGAGATCGCCCCGCCGACCGGGGAACTCTACGCCAACCCGGCCGCGAGCCAGGCCATGCTCGATGACGTCGCCTTCGACCTCGAGGCCTGGCTTGCCGCCGAGATCGCGGCGGAGTTCGCCCGTGCCGAGGGGGCGGCCTTCGTGAATGGCACCGGCACCAACCAGCCCGAAGGCTTCCTCCGGGCTCCGACCGGCCTCGCCGCTGACGACACCCGGGCCTTCGGGCAGTTGCAGTACATCGGCTCGGGCAGCGCGACCGGCTTCGATGACGAGCCGGACGCGAAGCTGATCGACCTCATCCATTCGCTCAAGGCCGGCCACCGCCAGGGGGCCTGCTTCGTGATGAATTCGACCACGCTCGCCGCCGTCCGCAAGCTCAAGACGTCCGATGGTGCCTTCCTCTGGCAGCCCGGACTCGTCGAAGGCCAGCCCGACCGGCTGCTCGGCTATCCGGTGATCGAAGCCGAGGACATGCCCGACATCGAAGGCGGCGCCTTCCCCATCGCCTTCGGCAATTTCCGGCACGGCTACCTGGTCACCGAGCAGGGCGCGACGAAGCTCCTGCGCGATCCCTTCACGAACAAGCCCTTCGTCCATTTCTACGCCACCCGGCGGATCGGCGGCCAGGTGCTCGACAGCAACGCGATCAAGCTGCTCAAGATCGAGGCCTGACGCCCCTCGCCTACCCCTCCCCGGGACGCACGGGTTCCCCCTGCCCGCGCGTCCCGTTCACTGGCGCCCGCGCCGCCTCGCCCTGCCCGGGCGGTGCGGGCGCTTTCGTGTGTTTTGTCGTCCTCAACCTTTCGGGAGACCGCAATGCGACGGACCATCGTGCAGCCGGCCAGCCTGGCCGGCGAGCCGCTGGGCGAACTCAAATCCTGGCTCGGGATCACCCGCCCGGCCGACGACACGATGCTCGTCGCTCTGCTCGAAGCAAGCCACGCCTTGTGCGAAGCCTTCACCGGCCGGGTGCCGCTGGCCCAGCTGGTCGAGGAAGAACTGCCCTTTTTGGGCGGCGCGCACGATCTCGCGGTGGAACCGGTGCGCGCCCTCGTCTCGGTCGAGGAGATCGCGGACGATGCGACACGCCTGCCACTCGCTGGCGAGGACTACGACTTCGCCATCGCCGCGGGCGGCAGGGCACGGATCTCCTTTTCGAGCCGGGGCGACGGCCGGACCCTTGCGGTCCGGGTCGAGGCCGGCATCGCGGCCGACTGGGCCAGCCTGCCCCCGCCGCTGCGCCAGGGCATCATCAGGCTGGCCGCGCATCATTTCCGCGAGCGCGACCGGCCGGCCGAGGCCCGCTCTGCTCAGGCCGGTGTCGCCGCCCCGGCCAGCGTCACCGCCCTGTGGCTTCCCTGGCGCGTCCGGAAGCTCGCATGATCGAGGCGCAAAGCAATGTCGATGCGGTGATCGCCTCTCTTGCGCGCCATGCCGAGCGGCGAGCCGCGCGAATGCAAAGCGATCGAAGCGCCTCCCGCACCGGTCCGGACCACGCCTGGCGCTCGGCCAGCGCCCTCTGGCCCGGCTTCGCACAGGATTGACCATGGAAAACGCATTGAGAGCGCAGCTCATCGAATGGTTGCGTGCTGCCCCCGACCTTTCCGCGATCAACACGATCGAGGAGGAAGTGCCGCTCGGCGCGAGCGCGCCCTGGCTCGGGATCGCGGCGAGCGCGTCGGCCGACTGGGGGACAAAGGACCGCCCGGGCCGCGAAGTGCGGCTCGCGCTCGAACTCGAAAGCCGCACCGATGATCCGGCCGCCGACGCAGAACTGCTTTCGGCGATCGAACGCCGGGTGCTCGCTTTCGACCCGTCTCCCACCGCCTTCGAACTTGCCTCGATCCGCTTCTTGCGCGCGCGCAGCGAGGCGCGCGCGAACAACCTGCGCGGTGCCCTGCTCGAATTCCGTTTTCGCATTTTCGAACCCACCGAGGAGTAACGCCCATGCCAGCCCAGAACGGCGCCGCCTTCCTGCTCAAGATCGGCGACGGCACAGCTTCGCCCGCCTACGAAACGGTCGCGGGCCTCAGGACCACCCAGATGTCGATCAACGGCGACCCGGTCGTCGTCACCCACAAGCAATCGGCGGGATGGCGCGATCTCCTGTCGGGGGCCGGAACCCGCTCGGTTTCGGTGAGCGCAGCCGGCATCTTCCTCGGCAGCGCCGCGGAAAGCCGGGTTCGCGGCCACGCCCTCGCCGGGACGATCGACGACTACGAGCTCGCCTTCGAGGGCGGCGAGCGCCTGCGTGGTCGGTTCCTCGTCCAGCGGCTCGACTATTCGGGCGATTTCAATGGCGAGCGCACCTACACGCTGCAGCTCGAAAGCTCCGGTCCGGTGGTGAGCGCATGACGAGGCCCGCCAACCCCGTCCGCGGGGAAACGACCCTCGCGGTCGCGGGCACCGAGCACGTCCTGCGTCCGAGTTTCGAAAGCCTGGTGGCGGCGGAGGAGGAACTCGGTTCGCTTTTCGCGCTCGTCGAACGGGCGTCGGAGGGCGCGCTGACGCTCCGGGAAATGCGCGCGCTCCTGTGGCACTGCATGGCGGCGGAGAGCCGGCCCAGCCGCGAAGCGGTCGGCGAAGCCCTGCTCGAAACGGGGCTCGTCGCCGCCACACGGCCGGTCCGCGCGATCCTCGCCCAGGTCATCCAGGGCGGCGGATGAACCGGACCTTCGGCGAAATGGCGGCGCGGGCCAGCGCGCTCGCGGCGCAAGCGCTCGGTTGGAGCCCGGCGCAATTCTGGACATCGACCCCGCGCGAGCTGGCGCTGGCCCTGCAACCCCTGAGCGGTCACGCGGGCGCCGAAGCTCCGAGCCGGGAGGAAATCGACCGAATGATGGAGCGAGACCGGCATGGCTGACACATTCGACGAACTCGTGATCGATCTGCGGGCCAGCACGGAGGGTTTCGCGGCTGATCTCGAAAGCGTCCGCGGCTCGATCGACGCGTCGCTGATCGATGGCTTCGACAGGGCCGGCGCGACGCTCGAGCGTGGTCTGCTCTCGGCGCTGCGGCGCGGCAGCCTGGGTTTCGAAGATCTCAGGCGTCTCGCCTTGCGCGCCCTCGACGACATCGCCGGGCACGCGCTGCAATCGGGCTTCGGCGAGGTTTTCGGCTCGTCCGGCGGAGGGCTCGGCGGCTTTCTCGCCCAGTCCTTCGGCGCCCTGCTCGGCCTTCCGGGGCGCGCGACGGGCGGGCCGGTCTCGCCCGGCCGAGGATTTCTGGTCGGGGAGCGTGGCCCGGAAATCTTCGTGCCGACGACAGCCGGTCGGATCGAACCCACGCGAACAGGGGGTGCAGGGGCACGCGACGTGCGCGTGGCGATCCAGCTGAGCACGCCTGCCGAGACGGCCGCCCCGGCCGCGATGCGCCGCTCTTCCCGGCAACTCGCCAGCGCCGTGCGGCGCGCGCTCGAGCAGGCCTGAGCAAGGGGGGCAGGACATGGCATTCTGGCTGGCGCGCGAGCGGCGCGCGCAGGAAACGACTTTCATCCAGCGGTTCGATCCGCGCTTCTGGACCATCAACTTTCCCCGCCCGGCAATGGCTTCGGTGGTGGCGGAGGGTCCGGACGCGGTTCGCGTCGATGTCGAACTCCACCACGAAGACGAACTCGTCGGTCTGATCTGGGAAAGCGTGGACCGCTTCGACCACCCGCTTCTGGGCTATGCGACCGATCGCGATTACTCGCACACGAGCCTCAGCTTTCGCTGGCGCTCCGAAGGCCTGATCCCGCTCGACCAGCCGAACGGCCCGACCCTCACGATCGAAGGCCGCGATGCAGCAGGCACGGTCAGGGTCTGGTACGTGAGGCTCTGGAATTATGCCGAGGGATCGCCCACCGACGCCCGCATCACCTTGCCCTTCTCGGCGCTCGAAAGCGGCTACACCCTGCCCGGCGAACCGGTCCATCCTGCGGATATCGACCGGATGTTCATTTCCATCGTCGCCCCGGGCTACAATCCCGAAAGCACCGCGCCCCTTCCCGGGCGAGTCAACGGCCGGGTCATCATGTCCGAGATCGAAGCCGATGGCGGACGGGCCATGCTCGAAACGGGGGACGTGCTGCTGCCGATCCATGGCCTGCGGATGGCGACGGCCTACGACGATGCCTACAATCAGACCCCTGCGCGTTTGCTGCGCAACATCGTCGGGCTCGGCTATCGCTCGGACATCGTCCATTACGTCGGGATGAGCCATTTCATGCGGCTCGCCCGGACCGCTGGCGGCGCGCTGCTCGCGGAGCCTTCGGGCCGGATCTGCGAACCGGCGAAATCGTGGCATGACGCTTTTTTAGAACTCGCCCGGGAGAACGGTCTCGAGGTGATCGTCTCGCTCTCCTACGAATTGTTCGACGACTATTGCCCGGAAGACTGGAAGCAGCGCACGGCCGCGGGTCTGCCGGCGCTCACGGGGTGGTCGCCGCCTTCGACGCTGCTTTCCCCGGCCAGCGCCCCGGCGATGGGCTGGCTTGCCGAGGTCGCGCGAGGCTTCGTGGCGATGCTGCGCGCGGCGAACCTGCCGGTGCGGTTCCAGATCGGCGAGCCCTGGTGGTGGATCACCACAGCGGGTGAAATCTGCCTTTGCGACGACGCTGCAAGGGCGGCGCTTGGCGGGGAGCCGGTTGCGATCGGCGACCTGCGCCAGCCCCTGGGGCAGGAAGCGATCGCCCTGCTCGATGCAGCCGGCGCCCTCCTCGCCGATTCCACCGCTGCCCTCACCGCCGCCGTCCGCGATGCCGCCGAGGGGCCTGCCGAGGTCCTTCTCCTCGCGTTCATGCCGACGATCCTTGATCCGGCGATGCCCGAAGTTCACCGTGCCAACCTGCCGCAAAGCTGGGCGGCACCGGCGTTCGATCGCCTCCAGCTGGAAGATTACGACTGGCTGACCGCGGGAGCGGACGGGCTACGCCGACAGGGCTATGCCTTCGCCGATGCGAAGCTCGGCTATCCGCCCGGCCAGCAGGATTACCTCGCGGGCTTCGTCCTCGACCCGGCGGATGCGGAAAGCTTCTGGCCGCGCATCGACCGCGGCATCGACGAAGCCGCCGCCCGCGGCATCGCGCGGCAATACGTCTGGGCGCTGCCCCAGGTCACGCGCGACGGCTACACCCGCCTTCCTCCAACCGGGACCAGCGACATGCAATCCTTCGACGATGTGCTCTACCCCTTCGCACTGGGCCGCAACACCGCCGTGGCGCCGGAATTCTCGACCTCGATCGCGCTGACCGCGTCCGGGCATGAGCGGCGCAACGCGCTCTGGTCGGACGCGCTGATGCATTTCGATGTCGGTCCCGGCATCCGCTCCGAAGCCGAACTGGCCGAACTCATCGCCTTCTTCCGCGCCCGCTACGGCCCGGCGCGAGGGTTTCGCATCAGCGATCCGTACGACCACAGCTCGAACGGCATGACGGGTGTTCCGACGATGCTGGACCAATTGATCGGGACGGGCGACGGGCTGAGAGCCGATTTCCCGCTCGTGAAGACCTACGGCACCGGACCCGAGCCGCAGGTCCGGCCGATCACGCGCCCACGCGGCGACACGCTCCTCGTGAGTGTCGCGGGCACGCCGAGCGCCGACTGGACGCTAGGGCCGCTCGGCATCATCCGGTTCCTCGCAGCGCCGCCGGAAGGGGCGGAAGTTCGCGCGGGCTTCCTGTTCGACGTGCCGGTCCGCTTCGCCGAGGACCGGATCGACATCGCCGGCGTCAATTTCGCCGCTGGGGAAGCGCCGAGCATCCCGCTCGTCGAACTGCGAGAGGCTCGCTGATGCGCGTGTTTTTCGACCGGGAGCTCGATACCGCCGCGACATTCTGGCGGGTCTACCGACGCGACGGGGTGGCGCTCGGCTTCACCAGCCATGACCGCGATCTCTTCTGCGGGGGCATCATGCACAAGGCGGCCCCGGGCATGGTTCCTTCGGCCATCCGGCTTAATGCCGACCTGTCGCGCGACAACGCCGAGGTCGAGGGAGTGTTGAGCCACGATTCGATCCGCGCGGACGAACTCGCGGCGGGCCTGTTCGATCAGGCCGCGATCGAGATCGGGATCGTCGACTGGGAATTGCTCGACTGGCATGTGCTCTATTCGGGCCGGCTCGGCCGGATCGAAAGCGACGACCGCAGCTTCGCAGCCGAACTCAAGTCCGCCAAGCAGGACCTCGAACAGGACATCGTGCCGCGGACCAGCCCGACTTGCCGCGCCGCGTTCTGCGGCCCCGGCTGCGGCCTGTCCGCGATCCGGTTCACGAGCATTCGCACCCTGGCGGATCTCGACTTCGATCGCAATCGCGCCCGCTTCGCATCGCTCGATGCGGCGGCCTGCATCAATGGGCGCGTCCGGTTCCTCGAGGGTCCCCAGACAGGCCTTGCGCTCGGCATCGTGGGCGGAAGCGGCGACTGGGTGACGCTCGACCGACCTCTGGCCGGGGGCACACCGCTTGGGGCGAGGGCCGAGATCAGGGAAGGGTGCGACCGCACGCTCGCGACCTGCGCCTCGCGGTTCGGGAACGCGCTCAATTTCCGCGGGGAGCCCTTCCTTCCGGGCAACGACCTGCTGGCGCGACACGGTGCCGGTGGATGAGCGCCGGGACAAGCGAGGCGGCGCGCCTCGTCGAAGCGGCACGCTCGATGATCGGTTGCCCCTTCCTCCTGTTCGGCCGGAACCCTGCGACGGGGCTCGATTGCATCGGCCTCGTCGCGGCCTGCCTCGCCGCGATCGGCCGCGAACATTTCGCGCCGGTCGGCTACGGCTTGCGCAACCGGTCGATCGACGGCCTCCTCGACTGCGCCGTGCGGTCCGGGTTCGTCCCGGTTTCGGGGCCGCTCCGGCCCGGCGACATCGCGCTCGTCGGCCCTGCGCCCGGCCAGCACCACCTGCTCGTGATCGAACAACCCCGCGCGGTGATCCACGCCCATGCGGGCCTGCGCCGCGTGGTCCGCGAACCGGTGGCGGGCGAGCTCGATCGGATCATGCACTGGCGGCTTGGACCGCGAGAAGGAGCTTAGTCCCATGGCGACACTCGTGCTCACGGCGCTCGGGACAGCGATCGCAGGCCCGGTCGGCGGCGCGATCGGAGGGCTCGTCGGCCGGCAGGCGGACCAGGCCATCTTCGGGGGCGGTCGGCGCGAAGGCCCGCGGCTCAAGGAACTCGCCGTCACCACCTCGAGCTACGGCCAGGCGGTGCCGCGCCAGTTCGGGCGGATGCGGATCGCCGGGACGATCATATGGGCGACCGATCTCGTCGAGGCGAAATCGAGCCAGGGAGGCGGAAAGGGTCGACCATCGACCACGACCTACAGCTATTCGGCCTCCTTTGCCGTCGCGCTTTCGAGCACGCCGATCAGCGCGGTCCGCAGGGTCTGGGCCGATGGCCGGCTGCTGCGGGGCGCCGCCGGCGATCTCAAGGTCGCAGGGATGATGCGAACCTATCGCGGCCATGGAGACGACCCGGTCGATCCGCTCATCGCCGCGGACCGCGGCAGCAATGCCCCCGCGTTCCGCGACTTCGCCTACGTCGTTTTCGAGAATCTCGAACTGTCCGACTTCGGCAACCGCATTCCCGCGCTCACATTCGAGGTCATCGGCGAGGACGAGGCCCATGTGCGAATGGACCGGCTGTTTCCGCAGATCGATGCCGATGCGAGCGACCTCCTGCTGCCCCATGCACGCGGTTTCGCGGACGAGGGCGGGCCGGTCGCGAACACGCTGGCAGCGATCGACCAAGTCTATCCGCTATCCGTTTCCTTGTCCGCGGGGAAAGTCTGCCTTTCTGCGCGGGCGGACATCCCGGAAGATGCCCCGCTATTGCCCGAAGAACTGGCCGGATCCGCTCGCGGCGGTGCGGTCGAGCGGCGCCTGCATCGCGGCGAGGACGGCGAGCGGGAACCGGTTGCTCTGCGCTATTACGACGAGGCACGCGACTACCAGCCGGGGGTGCAACGCGCGATCGGCGAACGGACCGACGGGCGCGAGACGATGCTCGACCTTCCCGCGACGATGCTTGCCGAGAATGCGCGGCGGCTCGCCAACGCGAAAGCACACCGCGCCCGCTGGCGGCGCGAGCGCAGGTCATGGCTGTGCGCTGCGCTCGATCCCTCGATCCGGCCGGGAAGCGTCGTTCGCCTGCCCGAGGTGCCCGGGATGTGGCTCGTCAGGGACTGGGAATGGCACGATCGGGGGATCGAGCTCGGGCTCGAACGGCTCCCGCCGACCTTTGATGAGACGGCGCCCGGTGATCCCGGATCGTCCAATCTTGCCGAGGACCTAGCGCTTCCGGCAACGGTGCTCGATGCGTTCGAACTGCCTGCGGACGGGACGCAGTCGCCCGGTTCGATTGCGATCTTCGCTGCGGCCAGCGCATCGACGGCGGCATGGCGCGGTGCGGCGCTTTTCGTCGAACGGGGCGAAAGCCTGCTCGAGATCGGCAGCACCGGCTCTGCGCGCGCGATGACGGGGATGCTGGCGAGCGACCTGCGGCCGTCAGGGTGCCACCTGATCGAACAGGGTGCAGCGCTCGAGGTGGAGACGAGCCGCGAGGATGGATTCTTCCCGGACACCGATGTTTCCGGTCTCGCAGCGGGAGCGAACCGGCTCCTGGTCGGCGGAGAGGTACTTCAGTATCTGCGGGGCGAACGAACCGGGCCGACGCGCTGGAAGCTGTCGGGCCTCCTGCGCGGAAGGGGGGGAACCGAACACCTCGCCCAGCATCGCCATGTCGCCGGAACCCGGGTGATCCTGCTGGGCGAGGCCCTCGTGCCCCTCGATCCGGCGAGAGTCGCGCCGACTGCTGGCACCCGCCTGGCGGCGATCGGCCGGGGCGACGCGAACCCGGTTTTCGCTATGCTGGGCAATGTCGGCGCATCGCGGCGTCCGCTCGCCCCGGTCCATCCCGCTCTTCTTGTCGATGCGGCCGGGACCTGGACCTTCGGCTGGACGCGCAGGGCACGCGGGCAGTGGCGGTGGGACGACCGAGTCGAGGTCCCGCTCGTCGAGGAACGCGAGGAATACCTGGTCGGCTTCGGACCGGTGGAGGAACCCCACGCGACCTGGCCGACCCAGGTGGGCTCGATCGATCTGTCGCTTTCGGTCCGCACCGACCTGCTCGGCGCGCACGGACCGGGCCCCGTCTGGGTCAAGCAGGTCGGCACCTATTCGCATTCGCCGCCGCTTCTGCTGGGGCACCTATCCTGACTTCTGGAGGCAATTCATGGTTGATCCGATCACTTTCCCTTCCCGGACCGACGGGCTGGGATTGCCGCTGTTATTCGCCGGCCAGGCACAAAGGGAGATCTTTCTCAACCAGGCCTTCTGCCTGCTCGATTCCCTGATGACCCGGGCCGTCACCGCGGCGCTCGACGCACCCCCGGCGGATCCGGCGGAAGGCGCCTGCTACAGGGTCCTTGACGAAGCGACGGGCGAATGGAGCGGCAGGGATCGCTCGATCGCGGTCAGGATCGGCGGCGGATGGCATTTCGTGCCCCCCCAGGCCGGAATGCAGGTCTTCGATCGGGCCGCGCGGTGCTGGTATCATTTCGAAGGGGATTGGACCCGGGCCGTGCAGCCGCCCGCCCCCGAGGGCGGGACGGTCATCGATCAGGAAGCGCGCGATGGCCTCATGCAACTTATCGCGGCGCTCCGTAACATAGGTTTGCTCTCGCCCGATTCCGCCTGACCACGCCGCGGTCGGCAAAGCACATCAGACCTCCGGGAACGGCGGAACTGCGGGGAAATTGGGGCGCGATCGCGGCATTCTTGCAACAGTTTGCGGCGATTGACTGCTTGCCTCGCCCAGAGGGAAAAGATAGAGGTGCCCGGTGCCTCAATGCAATAAAAAGGGGAATGTTAGAATGCGTAAAATCGTCATTGGTATGGCGATGGCTTCGACTGCACTCTCCGCGCCCGCCATGGCTCGCGAGGGTCAATGGTACATCCAGGGTGACGGTGGTGCCATGATTGTCGAGGACATCTCGTTCGACGTGGACGGCAACCCGAGCGATGCTCAGGCCGATTTCAGCGAAGGCTACGACTTCGGCGCTGCGGTGGGTTACGATTTCGGCGCCTTCCGCATCGAAACCGAGGCCAGCTATCGCGCGGCCGATCTCGAAGATCTTTCCGCCGGTGCGGCAGGCCTTCAGGCCGGCAATCCGGCGGGCGGTCCCGGTACTGCCGTCTTCGGTGAAACGCTTCCTGCCAGTGGCGAGTTCAACGCGCTCAGCTTCATGCTGAACGGCTTGTTCGATTTCGGCTCCGACGACGGCATCCAGGCCTTCTTCGGTGGTGGTATCGGTGTTGCACGCGTCGATCTCGAAGGCTCCGTCGCGTTGAGCGGCCCGGGCGCGTTCGACGATTCCGACACCGGCCTTGCCTGGCAGCTTCTTGCGGGCGTCCGCGCTCCGCTGAGCGACAACTGGGATGTCGGCCTGAAGTATCGGTACTTCAACGCCGAAGACGTGAACGTCATCGACACCCGCGGCATCGGCTTCAATACCGATCTGACCTCGCACTCGATCCTCGGCTCGATCATCTACAACTTCGGTGGCGAAGAAGAGGCCCCGCCGCCTCCGCCGCCCCCGCCGCCTCCGCCTCCGCCGCCGCCTCCCCCGCCGCCGCCTCCCCCGCCGCCGCCGCCGCCTCCCGCGCCGCCGCCGTGCAACACGGGCCCCTACATCGTCTTCTTCGACTTCGACGAGTCGAGGATCACGGCTGAAGCGGCGACCATTCTCGACAGCGCGGTGACGGCCTATGCCAATTGCGGCAACGCCAGCGTCATGCTTGCCGGCCACACCGACCGTGCGGGCAGCGCGACCTACAACATGGCTCTTGCGGCTCGTCGCAACGATTCGGTGCGCGAGTATCTCGAGGGCCGGGGCGTTCCCGATGGTCGGATCACGAGCGAAGCCTTCGGCGAATCCCAACCGCGCGTCCCGACCGCGGACGGTGTTCGCGAGGCGCAGAACCGCCGCGTGGAGATCACCTACGGTCCCGGTTCGGGCATGTAAGGTCGATCGATACCGCGACTACAAGGAAGGGCCGGAGCGATCCGGCCCTTCTTTTTTGCCTGTTGCGCCGGGGACGGCGGTGAACTTGCCGAATGATCTCTTCGCTGATCTCGGCCGGTGACTGCGAAGCTTCGGATCTCGCAAAACGGCTGGCCATCCGCACCATTGCCTCCGCAGGTGCATGAGAACCCCGGCGCGCCGCCGCATCCGACGCCGCCCGCAGCCGAAGCCGCACTCCGAACTTGTGTGACTGCGCTAGGCGTCCCGAATGGCTATGTCCGGCTCACCGGCGGCCCGCGCGCGCTCGGCGATCGTGGCGGCGGCCTTGGGCACCAGACGGGCTGCCGTGGCGAGCAGGGCAAGGCCGATCGGCGTGATCCACAGGGTCGTCAGCACCCCTACCGACAGATCGCCGTCATTGCGCGCCGATACGTAACCGGCGAGGTAGGGGCCTAGGGCGAGGCCCACCAGGGTCGTTGCGAGGAAGAAGGTCGCCGTCGCGGTGCCGCGCATCCTGGGAAGCACGAGCGACTGGCTGGTCGCCGCCGCCGCGCCGAGCGCCGATGCCGCCAGCGCGCTCGTGACGATGTTCAGCACGATGAACAAGGTCCAACTCGAGGTCGTGTATTGCGCCACCGCGAAGGGGATCGGACTCAACAACCCGAACATGATCACCCAGACCCGGCCTGTCGGGGTGCGCTCCAGCAGCACGTCCGCGAGCCTGCCGCCGAGAATGACCCCGAGAAAACCGCCGACTGCCCCGCCGCCGCCGAGCCAGAAGCCGAGGGCGGATTTCGAGACTTCGGCGAAGGTCCGTTCGGCATAGGGCGCGCCCCAGTAGGAGGCGGAATAGGCCATGAAGGCGACCGTTCCGTAGCCGAGAATCGTGCACAGGAACGCCGGTGACCCCCAGGTCAGCGCGAAGGTCGGATAATCCCGCACGCGCAGCGCGCTCGCCCAGCAGAAGACCGCGTAATAGCCGATCGCCAGCAGCAACCATTGGTCGGTGACCTCCGGCAGGTTTGCCCCGAGCAGCCCCCCGAGACCGAGCACGATCGCCCCCTCACCCGAGCCGAGCGCCACCGTCAGCCCATGGGCGGCTGCCAGGGAAAACGCGAAAACCGCGATGTTGAGAGCAAGGCTCCGCCATCCCCGCGCCGCGGCACCGAAGAAGGTGAAGCCGGGAATGATCGTGTAGAGTTCGCGCACGAAGCCGCGAAACGGATGCGGGTCCTCCGGAGAGACCATCCCGTCGATCGCGCCGCGGATCGGCTCGCGCAGGGTCGCAACCCAGACCGCCAGAAGCAGGCCGGGCAGGCCCACCGCCACGAACGCGGCTTGCCAACCCGCGAGCCCCAGCCACGGATCGCCCGCCGGATAGGCGCGATTCCAGCCGTCGACGATGAACCCGCCGATCGCCAGCGAGATGCCCCCGCCGATATAGAGCCCCGAACTGTAGATCGCGAGCGCCGTCGCGCGCAGCCGGGCCGGGAACCAATCGGAGATCAGCGAATAGGCGGACGGGCTCGCGGTGGCTTCCCCCACACCCACGCCGATCCGCGCAACGGAAAGGGTCGAGGCATCCCGGGCGAATCCCGAAAAGGCCGTCATCGCAGACCACAGGGTCAGCCCGAGCGTCATCAGCCGCACGCGCTTCCAGCTGTCCGCGAGGCGACCGAGCGGGATGCCGAACAGCGCGTAGAAAATCGCGAAGGCCGTGCCGTAGAGGAACCCGAGATAGGCATCGTCGACACCGAGATCGCGCTTGATGTCGTTCGCCAGGATCGAGAGGATCTGCCGGTCGATGAAGTTGAGGACATAGACCAGCACGAGCACGCTCAGCGCATACCAGCTGTACGCGGGCACGCGGTCGTCGGCTGCGCTCGGCAGGCCCTTGATGTCGTCGCTCAAGTGAAGCTCCCCTCGGCCTTTATCGTTCTGAACGGCAAGGGTTCTCCCCCGTCCGGTCACGTCGCATAGCGCGTGGTGTCGACTAGTCCAGCCTCGGCAAATCCCTTTTTCCGCAGGCGACAGGAATCGCATGCTCCGCAGGCGAGCCCCTCCTCCGTCGGGTCGTAGCACGACCAGCTCCATGCCGGGTCCAGCCCGAGCCTCGCGCATTCGCGTGCTATGTCCGCTTTCGTCAGGTGCTGGAGCGGCGCATGAACCGTGAAGGGCCGGCCTTCCACACCCGCCTTGGTGCCCAGCCGCGCCGTTTCGGTGAAACTCGCGATGAATTCGGGGCGACAATCGGGATAGCCGGAATAATCCAGCGCATTCACCCCGATGAAGATGTCCCGCGAACCGCGGGCCTCGGCGAAGGCGGTCGTCAGGGCAAGGAACACGAGATTGCGCGCCGGAACATAGGTCACGGGTATCGCGCTGCCGACCCCGTCTTTCGGAACCTCGATCGCGTCGGTCAGCGCCGACCCCCCGAACTTTCGCAGATCGAGCGCGATCTCGACCTGCTCGGCCAGTTCGAGCCGCGCGGCAATGCGGCGGGCGGATTGCAGTTCGAGGCGATGGCGCTGCCCGTAGTCGACCGTCAGCGCATGGACCGCAAAGCCCCGCTCGCGCGCGATTGCCGCGGTCACCATGGAATCGAGCCCGCCCGAAAGCAGCACGACGGCAGCCGGTCGTTCCTGGTCGCCTCCACTTTTCGTCATCGGGCGGCCCTAGCGTCAGGCGGGCGCTTGAGAAAGCCGGTTCTTCGGCCCGATCAGCAGGTGCCCGTCCGGCGGGCTTCGGCGGAGAACTCGAAGGGCAGCCCCGATGCGATGCCCTGGCTTTCGATCTGCACCAGCGAACGGGTCTCCCGCCTGATATTGGTGCGGCCGTAGTTGTTGCCGGGGCAGGCGTACTGCACCGTGATCTTCGACGGCTCGTCCTCGACCACGAAGCGGCTGCAATTGAGATCGCCGTGGCGAAGCTGGATCAACTCCTCCCCCGTCCGCACGCAGACCTTGCTCTCTCCCGAACCGTCGCGGTGCTTGATCGTCCATTCTCCCTTCGCCAGGTCGCGGAACATCGCCAGACCGTCGCCCTGCGCGGCGGCCGGGATGGCGCCAGCCAATGCAGAGGCCGCGATCGCGAGCCCGTAACGGCGCAGTTTTCGGGGGAATTTCGATATCATCTGTCAGCTCTCGCGCAAAGAAGGTGCGCCCACTTGCACATATATGCCACAGGCCGGTGAACCGTGCAAAAGCAGCGACGAAATGTCAGACTTCGATCGCGAACTGACGCGAGCAGAACGCGCAATCGACCATGATCCGACCCTCTTCGTCCTGCATCTCGCGCTGGTCCGCGGCCGGAAAGCGTGCGAGGACCGCGGCATAGTATTCCGCACTGCACCTGCACCCCCGCGCGAGATCGGCACCGCGCTGGATGCGGATCTCGTCATCCTCGCTGAACAGCCGCCACGCGATCGCTTCCATCGACAGCTCGGGATCGAGCAGTTCCTCGTGGCTGATGGTCGATGCGAGCGCGAGGACATGCTCCCAGTCGGGATGGTCCATCCTCACATGCAGCCGCTCGCGGCCTTCCTCGCCTTCGGGAAGGTGCTGGACGAGCAGGCCGCCCGCGACCCTGCCCTCCCCGCTTGAACGGCTCGCGACCCGGATCAGGGTCGGGACCTGTTCGGACTGGCTGAAATAGGTCTCGCAGGCCTGCGCCAGGGTATCGCCTTCCAATGGCACGATCCCCTGGTAGCGCTGCCCCGCGCCGGTCTCGAAGGTGATCGCGAGGTAACCTTCGCCGAACAGGGCCGCCAGCGTCGGGTTGGCCCCAAGCCCGGCGAGGGCTTCCGCGTCGAAATCGGCATAGCCCCGCATCGATCCGCCGCGATAATCGCAGACCAGCAGCGAGACGACGCCAGCCTGGGTCTGGGCCTGCATGGTGAGCTGCCCGCCCTCGTCCTTGAGCAGGCTGCCCATGAGCGCCCCGAGCACCAGCGCCTCGCCAAGCAGGTGGGTGATCGGCGCAGGATAATCGTGGGCGGAGAGGACCTCATTGATCACCCCGTCGAGCCGCACGACCCGCCCCCGCGCATTGCGCCCGGGGAGGGTGAAACCGAGCAGCTTGTCGGAATAGGTTTCGGGGAGTTCGGAAGTCGATCTGGCGGGTTTCATGGCAGGCGATATGGGGCCTCCCGCCGCCCGCGATAAGCCCCCTCCTGCCCGATTGTCAGCCCGCCTCGCCGAGCAGGCCGAAGCTCCACAGCAGGACGGACTTCTGGGCGTGGATCCGGTTTTCCGCTTCGTCGAAGACGACCGATTGGGCGCTTTCGAAGACCTCCTCGCTCACTTCTTCGCCGACATGGGCGGGCAGGCAGTGAAGGAAAATCGCGTCGGGCCTGGCGCATCGCATGAGCGCGGCGTCGACCTGGAACGGCGCCATCGCCGCACGCTTTTCCGCCGCATCGACCTGTCCCATCGAGATCCAGGTGTCGGTCACGATCACGTCGGCATCGCGCGCGGCCGCGCACGCATCCTCGAAGAAGGTTACGGTCGCCCCGCCGGCCCGCGCCTGCTCGACGAACCCGGCTTCGGGGCGGTAGCGCGCCGGACATGCGATGCGGACGTTGAACTTCATCAATCCGGCTGCCTCGAGGATCGAGTGCAGCACGTTGTTCCCGTCCCCGAACCAGGCCAGCTCCAGCCCGGGCAGCGCCTTGCCGTGTTCGATCACGGTGAGGAGATCCGCGACGATCTGGCAGGGATGGGATCGGTCGGTCAGCCCGTTGATGACGGGAACGCTTGCATGGGCCGCCATCTGGGCGATCTTGGCGTGATCGTCGGTCCGCAGCATGATCGCGTCCACCATGCGGCTGAGGACCCGCGCGGTGTCGGCGATCGTTTCCCCCCGCCCCAGCTGGCTCGACCCGGCATCGAGCAGCAGCACCGAACCGCCGAGCTGCCGCATGGCGATGTCGAAACTCACCCGGGTGCGGGTCGAACTCTTCTCGAACACCAGGGCGAGCACCCGGCCCTCCAGCGGGCGGTCGCTGTCGGCCCGCCCTTTCGGCCAGCCCTTGCGCGCCCCCTTCCGGTCGATCGCATCGTTGATCATCGCCGCGATCGTGTCCGCCCCGGCATCTTCGAGATCGAGGAAATGCCGTACCCCCACAGCGCCGGACATCAGGCAGGCTCGGGCATCTTGTAGCTCGCCGCGCCGGCCGAGAGCTTGTCGAGGAATTCCTCCATCTCGGCCTCGCCGATCACCAGCGGCGGGATCACGCGGATGGTGTTGTCGCCCGCCGCCACGGTGAGCAGCTGGTGATGATCGCGCAGGTGGACGAAGAAGGGCCGGCTCTCGACCTTCATCTTCAGCCCCAGCATCAGCCCCGTGCCGCGGACGCATTCGAACAGTTCGGGATAATTGCCGATGAACTGTTCGAGCCGCGCGCGCAGCCGTTCGCCCTTGTCGCGGACCTGTTCGAGGAATTCCTCGTTCGCGACCGCCTCCATCACCGCCGTCGCCGCCGCCATGGCGAGCGGGTTGCCGCCATAGGTCGAACCGTGCGTCCCGAAGGTCATGCCGCGCGCGGCCCTTTCGGTGGCGAGGCAGGCGCCGATCGGAAAGCCGCCGCCCAGCCCCTTGGCGGTCGCCACGATATCCGGGGTGATCCCGTAGTGCTCGTAGGCGTAGAGCTTCCCGGTGCGCGCGACGCCGCATTGCACTTCGTCGAGCACCAGCATCAGGTCATGCTCGTCGGCAAGCGCGCGCAGGCCCTGCATGAATGCCTGCGAAGCCGGCCGGATACCGCCCTCCCCCTGGATCGGTTCGACCAGGAAACCCGCCGTGTTCGGCCCGATCAGCGCCCTTGCCGATTCGAGATCGTCGAATTCCGCATACTTGAAACCCTCGAGCATCGGCGCGAAGCCGTGGTGCATCTTGGTCTGGTTCGACGCGCTGATCGTCGCCATCGTCCGGCCGTGGAAGGCATTGGTGAAGGTGATCAGCTCGAAGCGCTTCGCATCGCCTAGGTCGCCCGCGTTCTGGTGATAGGCGCGCGCGCACTTGATCGAGGTCTCGACCGCTTCCGCGCCCGAATTGGTGAAGAACACCGTGTCGGCAAAGGTCTTGTCGACCAGCATCTGCGCGAGCTTTTCGCCCTGCGGGCTGCCGTAGAGGTTCGACACGTGCATCAGCGTCTCGGCCTGTTTCTGGATCGCGCCGATCAGGCCGGGATGCGAATGGCCGAGCAGGTTGACCGCGATCCCGCTCGCGAAATCGAGGTAGCGCGTCCCGTCCTCGTCGATCAGGTGGCAGTGCTCCCCGCGCACGGGACGCACGCCGCAGCGCGGATAGACGGGCATGAGTGGGGTGATCGGCATTGTCTTGACCTCGTTTCGCGAAAACCGCGGCCGGGCGCTTGCGCTGGCGGCGGGTCGCTCCAAAAGCAAACGGCGGCCCCGCATCGGAGACCGCCGCCTGTTCAATAATTTGGCCGCCGGGCCAGGTCAAACAAGACCCGCCGTCCGGCGGACGGTTCTCAGCCCTGGACGGGGACGAGGTTCACCGCGGAATACTTGCCGCGGCGATCGACCTCGAGGTCGAATTCGTAGCGCTCGCCCTCGTTGATCGCGGACAGGCCGGAACGTTCGACCGCGCTGATGTGGACGAAGGCATCCGGCTGGCCGTCATCACGCACGAGAAAGCCGAAGCCTTTCATCGTGTTGAAGAACTTGACCGTGCCGGTCGCCTTTTCGCCGGTCAGCTCGCGCTTGGGCGGACCGCTCTGGGCGGGGCGATGACTTCGCCCACGACCTGGAGGTCCTGGGCGGAAATCTTGCCGCCGCGATCGACGAGGTTGAATTCGAGCTCCTGTCCTTCGGCAAGACCTTCCAGCCCGGCACGTTCGACCGCGCTGATATGGACGAAGACGTCTTCGCCCCCGCCTTCCTGCTGGATGAAGCCGAAGCCTTTCTGGCCGTTGAAGAACTTGACCGTGCCCTTGCCGGTGCCGACGACCTGGGCCGGCATGCCGCGAAACCCGCCGCCACCGCCAGCGCCAGCGCCGCCGCCGCCGCGCGGACCGCGGGGGCCACCACCGCCGCCGCCGCCAAAGCGATCGCCGCCGCGGTCGCCGCCATAACGGTCTCCGCCGCCGTAGCGATCACCTCCGCCGAAACGATCCCCTCCGCGATCATTTCCGAAATCGGAGGGAGGGGGGAACCCGTCCATGCCTCCGCCGAAGGGATCAAAACCGTCTTCGCCGATTCCGTCGCGCTTGTCCCGCCCGCGGCGACGTCCTCTATCGTAACCCATAATCCAGCACGTATCCTGTCACACTGCCCGCCCTCCGAAGCGCAAGCCGCGGGGACAGTGAGCCGCGTCCGGCGCTGGTGCCGGCCCCATGGTCCGGGGAATCTGCACCTGCTGCCACCACTCATAGCGCACAAACACCGTCTTTGCGAACGAATTAACCGGCTGCGCGAAGCCTCGATCGAAATAATGACATTTTTTAGCGAAGTAACTCGCCAAGGCGCTCGTCTTGCACCGCCGGTCCGGTTTGGGCATGACGGGGCAAGCGCTCAAGCACAAGCGACAAGGACACGACTGATGAACGATTTCCGCAAGCTGTCGGACAGGGTCTTCGCAAGCCCGCAGATCGCGCCGGAGGACATCGCGGCGGCGAAGGGGGCCGGGGTCACGCTCATAGTCAACAACCGCCCCGACGGCGAGGACCCGGGCGCGCCGCAGGGCGGAGAAATCGCCGCGACCGCGCATTCCGCCGGGCTCGATTACCGCGCGATCCCGATCGGCCATTCCGGCTTTTCCGAAGCCCAGGTCGCCGAGATGGTCGAGGCGCTCGACGGGGCCGGCGGGAAGGTGCTCGCCTATTGCCGTTCGGGCACGCGCTCGACCTTCCTCTGGGCGCTGGCGCAGGCGCGAACGGGCGCGGCGACTCCGGAGGAGATCGCCGCCGCCGCGCGCGAGGCGGGCTACGACGTCAGCCCGATCCGCCCGATGATCGACATGCTCGCCGCACGCTAGCCGCGGCCTACTTGCGATAATCGAGCGGCGGGTCGCGGTCGCCGAGCAGCGAGCGATACTGGTAGCCCTCTCCCCGCGCCGCTTCGAATTCGGCCCGGGCCGCCTTGCGGAGCTCTTCGTCGGTGAAGAGTTCGACCGCCATCAGCGCCATCGCCTTGGCCGCGACCTCGGCCCCCTTGAACCCGATCGAGTGGCCGCTCGCTGCGACCGCCTGCCAGCTGTGCGCGCTCGTTCCGGGCACCCAGGTCGCGGTGCGGACGCCGACCGTGGGCGTCGCCCAGGACACGTCCCCGACATCGGTCGAACCGTAGCCCAGGCTCTTGTCGTAGGGCTGGACTTCGGCCGCGCTTTCGAGCGGGAGCGCCGCCTCGCCCAGCGACTTGCGGATCTCCGCGGCCCATTCGCGCTCTTCGGCGGTGTAGGCGACGCCGCCGACCTCCCGCAGTTTCGCGTCCATCACCCGCGCCAGCGTCTCGTTGACGAGCAGCGGGTTGTTGCCGTGAATCACTTCCCATTCGACGCTGGTCCCGGTGCCCATCGCGCCCCCGCGCGCCGCGTCCTCGAGCCGCTCCCAGATCGCCTCGACCCCTTCCGGCTCGGGCGCGCGGACATAGTAGAACACCTCGGCGAAATCGGGCACGACATTGGGCGCATTGCCGCCGCTGGTGATGACGTAGTGCATCCGCGCATCCTGGTCGATGTGCTCGTGCATCATGTTCGCCATCATGTTCATCGCCTCCACCCCGTCGAGCGCCGAACGCCCGCGCTCCGGAGCGCCGGCGGCATGGGCCGAAAGCCCGGTGAAGCGGAACTTGGCCGAACGATTGGCGAGCGTGGTGCGGGCCGCGGCGCTGTTCTCGTCGTCGCCGTGCCAGTGGAGCGCGATGTCGACGTCGTCGAACAGCCCCGCGCGGGTCATGTAGACCTTGCCCGATCCGCCTTCCTCGGCCGGCGTGCCGTACAGCCGGATGCGCCCCGGAGTGCCGGTTTCCTCGAGCC
This sequence comes from Erythrobacter sp. HL-111, assembly GCF_900105095.1. Taxonomy (NCBI): domain Bacteria; kingdom Pseudomonadati; phylum Pseudomonadota; class Alphaproteobacteria; order Sphingomonadales; family Erythrobacteraceae; genus Erythrobacter; species Erythrobacter sp. HL-111. The sequence continues at coordinate 2,021,505 of NZ_LT629743.1, forward strand.
ATTTCTTGACCGCGATCGCCGCCGTCAGCGAGCCCGCGCCGAACAGGTTGTGCCCGCAGGCGTGGCCGGCGTGCTTGCCCTCGACGGGCTCGCGCACCGGGCTGGCCGACTGGTTGATGCCGGGCAGCGCGTCCATTTCGGCAAGGATCGCGATGACCGGCCCGCCTTCGCCCCATTCGCCGACGAAGGCGGTCGGGATGCCGGCGACCCCCGCCTCGATCCGGAAACCTTCGGCGGCGAGTTCGCCCTGCAGCAATTCGGTGGAGCGGGTTTCGAGATAGCCGACCTCGGCAAAGTCCCACAGGGCCTTCGCCACGCGGGCGGTGCGATCCTGCTCGGCGGCGACCAGGCGGGCCGGGTCGGGCGCGTCGGCGCCGGGCGCGGCATCGGCAGCGAGCGGGGTGTGGGACAGGACCAGCGCGGCGAGCGCGGTGGTGGCGAGGGTCTTGGCGGCAAACTTCATGACGTGTCTCCTTGCTGCGCTGCTTGCCGCAAAGCGTTGCGCGTGCCAATCGCCTTGGCAAGATTTGCGCCATGGATATTCCCCCGCTCCTCCTCCAGACGTTGGGTTCGCTCCTCGCCATCCTCGTGCTGGCGGGGCTGGCCGTGCTGCTGAAGCTGGGAGGCGCGCCGAGCCTCGCGTCCGGGGAGGACGTGCGCCGCGCCGCGGCGGAGGCGGTGGACGGCTTCGAGGCGATCGAATGCGCCGCATCGCGCGACGGCACGGCGGCGCTCGCGCGCGATGCGGAAGGGCGCATCATGCTGATCAAGCGCCACGGCAACCGTTTCGCCGGACGCATCCTCACCGGCCGGGCGCGCGCACGCCGGCATGGCGAAGCGCTCGAAATCGACTGCGGCGAAAGGCTCTACGGCACCGTGGTCCTGGTGCTCGACGATCCCGCTTCCTGGCAGGCGCGGATCGATGCTATGGGTTGACCCGACATGCCCGAATTCTCCCCCACCCAGTACGCCGTGCCGCTGTTCGTGATCGCGGTCCTCGCCGAAATGATCTGGGCGCGGCTGAAACGGCCCGAAGCCTACGAACCCAAGGACACGCTCGTCAGCCTCGCCTTCGGACTGGGTTCGACCGTGGCCGGCGCGCTTTTCGGCGGGTTCGCGCTCTATGTCTTCATCGAGGCCTACGAATACCGCGTGTTCGACTTCGGCGATGAATGGTGGGCCGTGTGGTGGGCGTGGCCGGTGTGCTTCGTGCTCGACGACCTCAAATACTACTGGGTCCACCGCGCCGGGCATCGCATCCGCTGGATGTGGGCGAGCCATGTCAACCACCATTCGAGCCAGCACTACAACCTGTCGACCGCATTGCGGCAAAGCTGGACCGGGGCCTTCACCTTCGGATTTCTTTTCGCGATCCCGCTCGTCCTGCTCGGCTTCCACCCCGCGATGATCGCGATATGCGGCGGGTTCAACCTCGTCTACCAGTTCTGGATCCACACCGAGGCGATAGGCCGGATGCCGCGCTGGTTCGAGGCGGTGATGAACACGCCCTCGCACCACCGGGTCCACCACGCGACCAATCCGCGCTATCTCGACCGCAATTACGCGGGCGTCTTCATCGTCTGGGACAAGCTGTTCGGCACGTTCGAGCCGGAACGCGACGACGAGCCGATCCGCTATGGCATCGTCAGGCAATTGGGCAGTTTCAACCTGCTGTGGGCCGTGTTCCACGAATGGATCGGCATGATCGGCGACATCGCCCGCGCGCCCTGGCGGCACAAGCTGTCCTACCTCCTGCGCGAGCCGGGCTGGAGCCACGACGGCAGCCGCGAAACCTCGGACATGATCCGCGAACGCTGGCGCGCGCGGACCGGTCAGGCCGGCCCGGCAGCCGGATCAGTGGCGAACGGAAACCCGATTGCGGAGCCGCGCGAAGCCGCCTAGTTTTCCCCGCAGAGGAGAGAACATGGAGACTTTCGATTACATCGTCATCGGCGGTGGCAGCGGCGGCAGCGCGGTTGCCGGACGCCTGGCCGTCGACGGCACCCGCCGGGTCTGCCTGCTGGAAGCGGGCGGGCGCAACGACAACATCCTGATCAAGACGCCGGGCTTCATGCCCTTCATCCGCAATTCCTCGAACTACAAGTACGACACGGTCCCGCAGAAAGGCCTGAACGGCCGGATCGGCTACCAGCCCCGCGGGAAGGGGCTGGGCGGATCCTCGGCGATCAATGCCATGGTCTATATCCGCGGCAACAAGTGGGACTACGACAACTGGGAGGACATGGGCTGCACCGGCTGGGCCTATGACGACGTGCTTCCCTATTTCAAGCGTTCCGAGGCGAACCAGCGCGGCGAGGACGCCTGGCACGGCGAGGGCGGACCTCTGTTCGTGTCGGACCAGTGTTCGCCCAATCCCTGTTCCGAAGCCTTCGTCGAAAGCGCCGCCGCCCTGCAACTGCGCCGCAACGACGATTTCAACGGCGCGCGGCAGGAAGGCTTCGGCCTCTACCAGACCACCCAGCGCAAGGGCGAACGCTGGTCGGCGGCGCGCGGCTATGTCGAGCCGATCCGCCACCAGGGCAATTTCACCGTCCGCACCAACACGCTGGTCGACCGGCTCGAAATCGAGGGCGGGCGCGTCACCGGCGTGCGCGTGCGGCGCGGCGACACGACCGAGCTGCTCTATGCCCGGCGCGGCGTGATCCTGTCGGCGGGCGCGTTCAACTCGCCGCAGATCCTGATGCTGTCGGGCATCGGCCCGGGCGATCACCTCAGGGAACACGGGATCAGGGTGGTGGTCGACCGCCCGGCGGTCGGTTCCAACCTGCAGGACCACATCGACTATGTCTCCGCCTGGGAGACGACAAGCGACGTGCCGATCGGCGGCAGCCTCAAGGGCACGCTCAAGATGATCGGCGCGATGATCGAACACCGGCGCAGCCGCACCGGCGCGATGACGACCTGCTATGCCGAGGCGGGCGGGTTCTGGACGGTCATGCCCGACAGCCCCGCGCCGGACGTGCAGTGGCATTTCGTGCCCGCCGTGCTCGAGGATCATGGCCGGGCGAAGGTCAAGGAACACGGCTTCTCGCTCCACGCCTGCGTGCTGCGCCCGGAAAGCCGCGGGACGGTGCGGCTGGGCTCGCGCGACTGCGCGGCGGCGCCCGTGATCGACCCCAATTTCCTCGACGACGAGCGCGACATCGCGGTCCTGCGCGCCGGAGTGCGCCTGTCGCACCGCATCGCCGAAGCCCCGCCGCTCACCGATTACGGGCCGAAGGACCGCCACCCGATCGACCTCGACGACGACGACGCGCTCGACGCGCTGATCCGCGAGCGGGCGGACACGGTCTATCACCCGGTCGGCACCTGCCGCATGGGCTCGGACGAGGATTCCGTCGTCGACCCGCAGCTGAAGGTCCGCGGGGTCGAGGGGCTGTGGATCGCCGATGCCAGCATCATGCCCAGGATCGTGAGCGGCAACACCAACGCGCCCTCGATCATGATCGGCGAGCGCTGCGCCGATTTCGTCAAGGCCGCCGAAGCCGCCTGATACCTCGGAACGCACAAGAAAAGAGGGCCGGAAGCGGTGCTCCGCTTCCGGCCCTTTTCAGTCGTTCGTTCGCAGGAGGAACGAGGCGAGGCGGGGGAGGGAGAGAGGAGAGAGACCTCCCCCGCCAAGCTGGTGGAGCGGCGCGCCTAGTTGTAGGCGCGCTCGCCGTGTTCGGTGATGTCGAGGCCGTCGACCTCGTTTTCTTCGGAAACCCTGAGGCCGATCGTCGCCTTGACCGCGAAGCCCGCGATGAGGGTTCCGATCCCGGCCCAGGCGATGGTGACGATGACGCTGTAGACCTGCACCCAGAGCTGCGTGGCCAGCGGGGTCGACCCGTCGCCCGGCCCGCCGAGGAAGGGCTGGTAGACGATCGCGGTGCCGATCGCGCCGACGATCCCGCCGACGCCGTGGATGCCGAAGGCGTCGAGCGCGTCGTCATAGCCGAGCCTGGCCTTCACGCTGGCGACGAAGACGTAGCACACGGCCGAGGACACGATGCCGAGCAGGATCGCCCCGAACGGACCGGAATTGCCCGCCGCCGGCGTCACCGCGACGAGGCCCGCGATCACGCCCGAGCAGAAGCCGAGCGCCGATCCCTTGTGCCCCGCGGCCCGCTCGATCACCATCCAGGCGAGCGCGCCCGCGGCGGTCGCGACGAAGGTGTTGATCATGGCGAGTCCAGCCGACCCGTCCGCCTCGAGTGCGGAGCCGGCGTTGAAGCCGAACCAGCCCACCCACAGGAGGCCCGTGCCGACCATGGTCAGCGTCAGGCTGTGCGGCGGCATCGGCTCGCCCGGCCAGCCGCGGCGCTTGCCGAGGAGATAGGCGAGCACGAGGCCGGAGACGCCCGCGTTGATGTGCACCACGGTTCCGCCCGCGAAATCGAGCGCGCCGTCCTCGAACAGCAGGCCGCCGGTCATCCAGACCATGTGCGCGATCGGGAAATAGACGATCGTCAGCCAGATCGGCACGAACAGCATCACCGCGGAAAACTTCATCCGTTCCGCCGTCGCACCCAGGATCAGGGCGGCGGTGATCGCGGCGAAGGTCATCTGGAAGCTGACGAAGACATACTTGCTGATGACCTCGTCGGTGAAGGTCGCCGCCGTGCTCGACGCGTCGGTCCCGGCGAGGAACCAGCTCCCCCCGCTGATGAACAGGCCGAGCGGCGCGTCGTAGACCGTGTCCCCGAACGCGAGGCTGTAACCCCACATCACCCAGATGATCATGGCGAGAGAAGCGGTCGCGCCGATCTGGGTCATGGTCGAAAGCATGTTCTTCTGCCGCGTCAGCCCGCCATAGAACAGCGCGAGGCCCGGCATGATCATGAGCAGCACCAGCAAGGTGGCGGTCATCATCCAGGCGTTGTTGCCCGGGTTCGGCACCGCCGGAGCGGCGGCCAAGGCCGGCTGGCCCGCCGCGAAGGCGAGCGCGGCGGCGGCGAAAAGAGTGGATATGCGCGTCATCGTCTGCCCCCTTGTCAAAGTGCCGTCTCTCCGGTTTCGCCGGTGCGGATCCGGGTCGCCGAGGCGAGGTCGAGGACGAAGATCTTCCCGTCCCCGATCGCGTCGGTGTTGGCGGTCTGCTGAATCGTGTCGACGACCTGCTGGGCGACTTCGTCGCTGGCGGCGATCTCGATCTTCACCTTGGGCAGCATGTTGGTGGAATATTCCGCCCCGCGGTAGACTTCGGTCTGGCCCTTCTGGCGGCCGAAGCCCTTCACTTCGGAAACGGTCATCCCTGCGACACCGATGGCCCCGAGCGCTTCGCGCACTTCGTCGAGCTTGAACGGTTTGATGACGGCAATGATGAATTTCATGCCCAACCCCTGTTGTTCTCCGGATTTTTCCGGTCACAAAGGATAGAGCAAAACCCGTGCCAGATCCGCCGCGTTACCGGAATCCCGGGATTCCGGCGCGTTCTGCTCGCAGGTGCAGCAACGCAGCTGCACAAATTTTAACCCGATGTTCGCTTTTTGGGCAGGCGGCGCACATTTCCTGCCCACGCCGCTCTCGGCCGGATGGGCGCCTGCGCGATCAATCGCCCGCGATGAAACGATCGGTCGGGCGCGTCGGGAGCCCGTCGATGCTGGTCGTGCGGCGCGCGGCCTTGGCGGTCCATTTCTCCGGGTCCGACTGGCGATGCGCTTTCCTGAGCGTGTCGCGCTCCCCTTCGAGCGTCATGAAGGGCACCCCCCAGCCGCAGCTCGTCTGCACGCCCTCGACCGCGATGTCGAAGATCTGGCGGGTGCCCGGCATGAGCGTGAAATGCGCCGCCAGTTCCTCCCAGCCGTCATCCTGCGGCAGGACCGGCACGCCGCGGCCATAGATCCGCAGGATCAGCGCGGGCCGTTCGAAATTGCAGAACATCACGGTGATGCGGCCATCGGCGGCCAGATGCGCGTGGGTTTCGTTCCCCGACCCGGCGAGATCGAGATAGGCGACTCGCGCGGGCGACAGCACGCGAAAGGCGTCATAACCCTTGGGGCTGAGGTTGATCCGCCCCTCCGCCGCCGCCGTGGCGACGAAGAAGACCGGCTGTTTCCCGATCATGGCGACGTGTTTCGGCTCGAGCGCGTCGAAGAAGTCGGCCATGATCGTCTCTCCTATTCCGCGAGGAATTCGCGGATGGTCGCGATGAAGCGGTCGAACTGGTCGTGGTGGAGCCAGTGCCCCGCCCGTTCGAACTCGATCACCCGCGCCGTGTTGAAATGGGCCAGCCGGCCGTCCTTCTCCGGGTTCGAGGCCCAGCTGTCGGCGCCATAGAGCAGCAGGGTCGGACAACGGATCGCCGCCCAGGTCTGTTCGAGGAATTCGTCGGCAAGATCCTCGATCGGCCAGACATTGAGATGCGGGTCGAACTTCCAGCTGTAGGTCCCGTCCTCGTTGCGGTTGACCCCGTGGATCGTGAGGTGCCGCGCCTGTTCCTCGGTGAGGTAGGAATTCTCCTCGATCATCCGGGCAAAGGCTGCCTCGATGCTTTCGTAGCGGCGCGGGATGCGGCCGGCGGCGGCGCGCTTCTTGCCGATCCATTCGGCGAGGCGTTCGGGATAGGGCGTCGAACGCTGCTTGTCGCGCCATTCCGGGGAGGGTCCGAGCCCTTCGATCGCGACCAGTTTCGTGACCATGTCGGGGAAGGTCCCGGCATAGCGCAGCGCGACGTTCCCGCCCATCGAATGCGCGACGATGGCGACCGGCCCGGTGCCGAGCTGGTGGATGAGCTGGGCAAGGTCGTAGACCATGTCGCCGGCGGAATAGTTTCCGTCCGACACCCAGTCGCTGTCGCCATGCCCGCGATGGTCCATCGCGACGACGCGGTATTCCTCGCGCAGCGCCTCGGCCGTCCAGTCCCAGCTGCGCGCATGGTCGCGCCCGCCATGGACGAGCACCAGCGTCGGCCTGTCGCCGCTGCCGCCGGACCCCCAGTCCTCGTAATTCAGGCGGAGGCGCTGCGAGATGAAGGTCTGCGAAGTGGGTCCCGATCCGTTCATGCGCCCGCCATGCCGCGAATGCGCCCGGCCCGCAACACGGGACCGCCGCCGTTACCGTTCCTTCGTTGCGGAAAAGGTCAGTTCCGGGTTCCTTTCGACCTGGTAGTTCACGTCCCACGGGCTCTTCGCCATGAAGACGAGGTCCCCGTCGCGGTCCCGCGCGAGGTTGGCGCGGTTGAAGCTCTCGAATTCGTCGAGGGCCTTCCGGTCCCCCTTGATCCAGCGCGCGGTGGCGAACGGCGCGGGCTCGAGCGCGGCCTCGACCTTGTATTCGACCGAGAGCCGATCGACGAAGACCTCGAGCTGGAGCTGGCCGACCACGCCGATGATGTGGTTCGCGCCGATCTCGGGATAGAACACCTGGATGACGCCCTCTTCGGAAAGATCGTCGAGCGCCTTTCTCAATTGCTTGGTCTTGGTCGGGTCCTTCAACTGGACGCGGCGCAGGATTTCGGGCGCGAAATTGGGCAGGCCGGTGAAGCGCACCTCGTTCCTTTCCGACAGGGTGTCGCCCACCCGCAGGGTGCCGTGGTTGGGGATGCCGATGATGTCGCCCGCCTCGGCGGTGTCGGCAAGTTCGCGGTCCTGTGCGAAGAACAGGATCGGCGAATGGACCGAGATCGGCTTGCCCAGCCCCGAGGGCGTGAGCTTCATGCCGCGCCTGAAGGTGCCTGAAACCTGCCGCATGAAGGCGATGCGGTCGCGGTGGTTGGGGTCCATGTTCGCCTGGACCTTGAAGATGAAGCCGGTCACCTCGTCCCGGTCCGGCGCGACATGGCCCTCGCCCGCGGGCTGCGGGCGCGGCGGCGGCGCATGGGCGGCGATCGCGTCGATCAGTTCGGCGATCCCGAAATTCTTGAGCGCGCTGCCGAAATAGACCGGGGTGAGATCGCCGCTGCGATAGGCCTCGGCGTCGAATTCGGGATAGCCGACCTGCGCGAGCTCCGCCTCCTCGGAGAAGTTTTCGGGAATGTCGGGGTTCTCCTCGCGCCGGCCGAGGAATTCCTTCGAGGGACCTTCGGGACGGGCCACCGCCCCGCTCGCGAAATCGAGGATGCCCTGGAACTGCCCGCCCATCCCGATCGGCCAGCTCTGCGGGCTCACGTCGAGCGCGAGCATGTCGGCGACTTCGTCGAGCGTCTCGAACGGGTCGCGGCCCTCGCGGTCGACCTTGTTGACGAAGGTGATGATCGGGACCGAGCGCAGGCGGCAGACCTCGAACAGCTTCCTCGTCTGCGGCTCGATCCCCTTGGCCGCATCGATCACCATGACGGCGGAATCGACCGCGGTGAGCGTGCGATAGGTATCTTCCGAGAAATCCTCGTGGCCGGGCGTGTCGAGCAGGTTGAAGGTGATCGTTTCGCCGTCATACGCCTTCTGGAAGGTCATGACCGAACTGGTGACCGAAATGCCGCGCTGCTGTTCGATCTTCATCCAGTCCGACCGCGCCCGCCGCGCCGCCCCGCGCGCCTTGACCTCGCCCGCAAGGTGGATCGCACCGCCCTGCAGCAGCAGTTTTTCGGTGAGCGTGGTCTTGCCCGCGTCGGGGTGCGAGATGATGGCGAAGGTGCGGCGCGAATTGGCGGTCATCCGCGCGCCGATAAGCTGCTATGGTCGCCGCGTCCACAGCCGAGCGGGATGGCGGCGCCCGCCGGGGAAACGGCGGGAAACGGGGGCGACGCGCGCGGGTGAGCCGCCGCGCCCTATCCCCTGAGTTCGGCCCCCAGCTTCGCGGCCGCCGCGACCACCCTGTCGGCAATGTCCTTGAGCTCGGCTTCCTTGTAGCTCCTGTCGGCGGGCTGGAGCGTCACCTCGATCGCGAGCGATTTCCTGCCGTCCGGCACGCCCTCCCCGGTGAAGAGGTCGAACACCCGCGCGGCGACGATATTCGCCTTGTCCGCCCCCTGCACCGCGCGCACGAGGTCGCCTGCGGGCACGTCCTCGGGAACGAGGAAGGCGAAATCGCGCGTCACCGCCTGCAGCGCGGGCGGGATGAAGCCTGGGCGCGCGAAACTGGCGGGGCCTTTCGGGGCCTTCTTCGCCGGGATCGCATCGAGGAAGAGCTCGACCGCGGCGATCGGACCATCGAGGTCGAAGGCCTTGAGCGTCGCGGGATGCAGCATCCCGAACCGGGCGAGCACGTTCTTCGGCCCGAGCCTGTAGGTCGCCGATTGCCCGGGATGAAACTGCGCGCCCGCCTCGCCCATGACCATGAGGTTGCCGGTGGGCGCCCCCGCCACGTCGAGCAGCGCCAGCGCGGCGGCCTTGGCGTCGAAGGCATCGAACGGCGCGGGCTTGCCCGTCGCCCAGCCGCGCGGCGCCTTTTCGCCCGCCAGCACGATGCCCAGTGTCGCCCGTTCGTCGCTGGTCCCGTCGCCTGCCCGGAAATAGCGCCGGCCGAGTTCGAACAGCCGCGTCGAGGCCGCGCCGCGATCGGCATTGCGCTTCGCCGCCATCAGCAGGCCGGGCAGGAGCGAGGGGCGCATCACCTTGAGGTCTTCGCTGATCGGGTTCTCGAGCGTCCAGGGCGTCTCGCCCTCGGGCGCGAAGCGGGTCGCCGCGGCTTCGGGGAGGAAGGACCACGTCACCGCCTCGTCGAGCCCGCTCGCCGCCGCCGCGCGGCGCAGGCGGCGTTCCATCACCTGCTGCGCCGTGGCGGTGGGACGGGCGACGCCTTCGCCGCGAGGGAGCGCGACGCTTTCCACCCTGTCGAGGCCGTGAATGCGGACGATCTCCTCGACGAGGTCGGCCGGCCCTTCGATGTCGTGGCGGCGCAGCGGGCAGGTCACGTTCCACTCGCCGTCGACCGAGAAATCGAGGCTTTCGAGAATGCGCCTCTGTTCGTCCCCGGACACGTCGATGCCGCCCAGCCGCTTCGTGAGGCCGGTATCGAAGGCGAGCACCTTCGGCTCGGCGGGAGGCGAACCGGCGCGCACGACCTCGCTCGCGGTCCCCCCTGCGAGTTCGACGATGAGCCCGGTCAAGAGGTCGAGCCCGGTGTCGAGGAAGGCCGGGTCCACGCCGCGCTCGAAACGGGTCCGCGCATCGCTTGCCAGGCCGAGCCTGCGCCCGGTCACGCCGATGCGGGCGGGATCGAAATAGGCGATCTCGAGCAGCACGTCGGTCGTATCCCCGCCAACGCCCGAATTCTCGCCGCCCATGATGCCGGCGATGTCGTGGACCTCGCGTTCGTCGGCGATCACCACCATGCTGTCGTCGAGCGTGTAGGTCTTCTCGTTCAGCGCGAGCACCTGTTCGCCCGGCTTCGCCCGCCGCGCATGGACCGCGCCATGCAGCTTCGCGCAGTCATAGGCGTGGGCGGGCCGGCCATAGGCGAGCATCAGGTAATTGGTGAGATCGACCAGCAGCGAGATCGGGCGCTGGCCCGCGCTCTTCAATCGCTGCTGCAGCCAGTCGGGCGAGGGGCCGTTCCTCACGCCCGTGACGACGCGGCCGTAAAAGGCCGGGCAGCCTTCGGGATCGTCGGTGCGGATTTCGACGGGGCACGCGCCCGACGCCTCGAATTCGGGGACCGCGATCGGCTTCAGCGTCCCCAGTCCCGCTGCGGCGAGATCGCGCGCGATCCCGTAAACGCCCATGCAATCGGGTCGGTTCGGGGTCACCGCGACCTCTATGACCGGCGAGGAGCCCTGGTAATCGGCGAAGGAATGCCCCGTGGTCGCATCCTCGGGCAGTTCGAGGATGCCCTCGTGCGAGTCGCCCATGTCGAGCTCGCGCACCGAGCACATCATGCCGGTCGATTCGACCCCGCGGATCGCGGCCTTTTTCAGCTCCATGCCGCTTGACGGTACCACCGCGCCCGGCAGTCCCAGCACGCCCTTCATGCCGGCCCGCGCATTGGGCGCGCCGCACACCACCTGCAGCGGCTCGCCGCCATTGACGTCGGGCCCCGCATCGACGGTGAGCACCTGCAGCTTGTCAGCATCGGGGTGCTTTTCTGCGGTCAGCACGTGCGCGACGCGAAACCCGGCGAGCTTGTGCGCCGGGTCCTCGACCCCCTCGACCTCAAGCCCGATCGCGTTCAGCGCGTCGGTGATTTCGGCAAGGGTCGCGTCGGTTTCGAGATGGTCCCTGAGCCAGGCGAGCGAGAACTTCATGGCCGCACCCCCACCCCGGCGGAAAGCGTCGGCTGATCGAACGGCGAGAAGCCGTAATGCTTCAGCCAGCGCGGGTCCCCGTCGAAAAAGGCGCGCAGGTCGTTCATGCCGTACTTGAGCATCGCGATCCGGTCGATCCCGAGCCCGAAGGCGAAGCCCTGCCATTGCCCGGGATCGATCCCCGCGAATTCGAGCACGCGCGGATTCACCATGCCGCTGCCGCCCAGCTCCATCCAGTCATGGCCTTCATCGTCGCCATGCCCGCCGACGACACGGCGACCGCCTTCGTTGGAATAGCCGACATCGACCTCGACGCTGGGTTCGGTGAAGGGGAAATAGGACGGGCGCAGGCGCAGCACGATGTCCTCGCGTTCGAAAAAGGCCTTGAAGAAGGTTTCGAGCGTCCATTTGAGGTGGCCGAGATGAATGTCGCGGTCGATCACCAGCCCTTCGACCTGATGGAACATCGGCGTGTGGGTCGCGTCGCTGTCCGAGCGGTAGACCCGCCCCGGCGCGATCAGGCGAAGCGGCGCGCCCTGTTCCAGCATCGAGCGGATCTGCACCGGGCTAGTGTGGGTGCGAAGCAGCATTCGGCCCGTCTGGCCTGCCGCTTCGCTGCTTGCGGCCGAATGCTTGCCGGCGGGCGCGGCATCGGGGAAATAGAACGTGTCGTGCATCGCGCGCGCGGGGTGGCTTTCGTCCATGTTGAGCGCGGTGAAATTGTGCCAGTCGTCCTCGATCTCCGGCCCGGTCGCGACCGCGAAGCCGAGGTCGGCGAAGATCTCCGCGAGTTCGTCCATCACCTGGCTGACCGGGTGGATGCTCCCCCTCGGGGTTTCGGGCGCGGGCAGGGTGAGATCCACCGTCTCGCCCGCAAGCTGCGCTTCGAGCGCCGCCGCCTCGAGCGCGTCCTTCTTGGCCGCGATCGCATCGGCGATTTCGGCCCGCACCGCCTGGATCGCGGGGGCCGCCGCCTGGCGTTCGTCCGGGCTCATGGCCCCGAGGCTCTTCAGCGCGAGGCTCACCCAGCCCTTCTTGCCGAGCGCGGCGACGCGCGCCGCGTCGAGCTCGGCGAGGGCGGTCGCGGCATCGATCTGGCGCAGCGCTTCGTCTTTGCGGGATGTGAGGTCGGTCATGGATTCGGCTTCGATCGGCGATGGTCGGTAAGGAAGCCGGTCCGCTAGCGGCAAATGGCGCGCCATGCAAAGCGCTTTGCCCGGACGCCGCCGGGCGCGCGCTCAGGAGCCGGATTCGGGCGCGTGGAGACCCTGCACCGCTTCGCCCGCGATCTCCATCCGCGCGCGCGCCGCCGCGACGAGGAAAGGCTTCTCGAGCTTCGCGTATTCGCTCGGGTTCATCCCCATGAACCGCTTGAAGTCGCGCACGAAATGGGCCTGGTCATGGTATTGCCCGTCGAGCGCGTCGAGCCATTTGAGCGAGGGATCGAGCATGAACTGCGCGAGGCTCCGCAGGAACCGCTGGCGGCGCAGCAGCAGCTTGGGCGGAAAGCCGAAGGCACGCCGGGTGAGCCGTTCGAGCGAGCGCACATTCATCCCGACCCGTTCGGCCAGCTCCGCGACCGTGGCGAGATCGGGATCGACCAGCGCCGTGCTGATCGCGCGGATCGGCCCGGCCAAACGGGCCCGGGACGCCCCGCTGCCCGCGAATACGCGCTCCATGTGCGCCTCGATGAGCGCGAGGCTCTCGGCGTAATCCTCGCTCGCGGCGAGCGCGCGGGCGAGCGGGTGGAAGGGGGCGAAGGCCCGGTCGGCAAGGCCGTCGACGAAGCGGTCGGCGTAATCTCCCGCCGGCGTGGCGATCAGCGCCGCCCAGCCGGCCGGCATCAGCCCGATCCCCCACATCCGCCCGGTGCCGAAGCGGAACCGCGCCGGGCGGCTGGTCGGCCCGGTCACGGCGAAAGCGGGCACGGCGGTGAGCACCTCCCCGCCGATGGCGCTTTCGCAGGTGCCCGCGGAGATGAAACGCAGGTTCGCCCATTCGGGATGAAGGTAGTCCTCGACCACCGGCTCGCGTTCGGAACAGCGCACCTCGACGTGGTAATAGGTGGTCACGAACGCCCGCAGCTCCGCGCGCGGCATGGCGAAGCGCAGGGTGATCGACGGCCCCATCCTCGATTGCGTCACCTCGGTCCCCCCTTCCCTGCAGCCATCGCCGCCTCCCTCGCCTAAGCGCCCGCCGGGGAGGATGAAGCGATCACTCCGGTCGGTCCCCGGTCAGCGCGCGGGTCTGTCGAGCGTCTGCGCCGCGCTGCCCCAGGCCCTGGCCCGAGCCCGGACGAAGGCGGACAGGATCGGGTGGTCGAGCGCGGCGTATTCGCGCGGGCTCATCGCCATGAACTCGCGGAATTCGCGGCTGAACTGGGCCTGGTCGTGGTAATGCCCGTCGATCGCCTCGCTCCAGCGCGAACCGTCCCGCAGCATGAAGGCGGCAAGGCTCCGCATGAAGCGCTGGCGGCGCATGAGGAGCTTGGGGGAGAAGCCGAAATAGCGGGTGCAGACCCGCTCGAGCGTGCGGATGCTCATGCCCCCCGCATCGGCGAGGTCGCCGACCGTCGCGCATTCGCCCGCGACCAGCGCCGCGTGGACGCGCATGATCCGCGGCTCGTCGCGATTGGGCCGCATCAGGCGGTCCATCGCTTCGAGGATCGCGGCGTGCTGGTCCTCGAGGCTCGCCTGCGGGTCGCACAGGATCTCGGCGAGCGGGGCGAAGCGGGCGAAGGCGGGATGGCGCTCGCCGTCGCACACCACGTTGGCGAGGTGCTGCGCCTCGGCCTCGATGAAGCGCGCCCAGCCGAGCGGCATGAACCCGACGCCCCACATCCGCGACGTGCCGAGGCGGAAGCGGCACGGGCGCGAGCTCGGCCCGGTGGCGGTGAAGCGGCAGGCCTCCACCCGCGATGCGCCGATTTCGGCGAAGGGCAGGGCGCCCGCGAAGAAGCGGATATTGCCCCATTCGGGCTGGAGCTGGTCCTCGACCGTGCCGCCCTCCCCGGCATCGAGATCGAGGTGGTAGAAGCTGGTGAAGCAGCCCTCGAACCGCGCGGGCGGGGGGAGAAAACGGCTGCGGACGAGCGGCGCCCTGCCCCCGATATGGGTGCCCCCGACACGGGCCGGATCGCGCACGCTCGCGCGGAACAGATCGACATCCCCCATGCGCGGAACTCTGCCGCAGATGAGGGGTCTCGACAAGAGGAGAACGGCGGGGCCCCGCCGCCCCGGCGGTTGCCGGGGCGGGCCGGGACCCTTTCGCAGCGCAGCCGCAGGGCGGCGCGTCAGGCGGGAAGCGCGTCCTTCGCCTGGGCGATGATCGCCTTGAAGGCGGCTTCCTCGTTCATGGCGAGGTCGGCCATCACCTTGCGGTCGAGCTCGATCCCGGCGAGCTTCACGCCGTGCATGAACTGCGAATAGGTGAGCCCTTCGGCGCGCACGGCGGCGTTGATGCGCTGGATCCACAGGGCGCGGAAATTGCGCTTCTTCACCTTGCGGTCGCGATAGGCGTACTGGCCGGCCTTCTCGACCGCCTGGCGGGCGATGCGGATGGTGTTCTTGCGGCGACCGCGATAGCCCTTGGCCTGGTCGAGAATCCGCTTGTGCTTGGCGCGCGTGGTAACGCCGCGCTTGATACGAGGCATGGTGGTATATCCTTCTCTTCGTTCAGGTGGCCGTCAGCCCCTGAAAATCAATCGAGCCCGTAGGGCGCCCATTTCTTGACCGTCTTGGTGTCGGCCTCGGAAAGGACGGTGGTCCCGCGGTTCTGGCGGATATACTTCGCATTGTGGCTGATCAGGCGGTGGCGCTTGCCCGCGACCCCGTGCTTGACCTTGCCCGTGGCGGTGATCTTGAAGCGTTTCTTCACACCGCTCTTGGTCTTCATCTTGGGCATTTTCATCTCCTCATGTCAGAGACACATCGGATCAGCCCTGGCAGCCCTTGTCGCCAGGCCGAACCTTCAATTCGTGTGTCAGGAAGGAGCGCCACATAGCGTTTTCGCGCCGCTTTGCAAGCGATTCGGCGGGGTTGGTTGAGCCGGTTCATTCGTCTCGCGCCCCGGCGCGCCGTTTTCGCAGCACTGCGCGCCGGCTTGGCCCGGGGCGGAACATGACGCGCCCGCCCCTTCGGGAAAGCCCCTATGCGCCGGCATAGGCGGAGCGCCGGGTCTCGGCCAGCCAGGCCGCGAAATCGCCGTGGGCGATGGCCTGCGCGCCCGCGGGCAGGTCGCCGGTCCAGACATAGGCCTGCGCCTCGCTCCCGCCCGCTGCCCAGCCATCGACCCGGACCGCCATGCGTTCGTATTGCGGCCCCTCGAACGCGTCGAGCACGGCGAGGTCGACCTCTCCCGCATCGTGCAGCGAGCCGACCACGTTGGTCGCGTGGCCTGCGCGCGTCAGCACCAGCGCGGGATACCAGCCCGCCGGATCGGGAATGGCGAACAGCGCGCCCTGCACGCTCGCCTGCGACCCGAGGCCCAGCCCCGCGAGGAAGGGCCAGTCCCCCACCCCTTCGCGCAGCACGCCGTAGAAGAACAGACGCATGGCAAGGCTACTCCTCGTAGATCATTTTTACGGTCATTCCGCCGTCGACGGTGAGATGCTGGCCCGTCACGAAGCCCGCGCCAAGCAGGTATTCCACCGCGCCCGCGATGTCCTGCGGTCTGCCGACCCGGCCCGCCGGGTGCTGCGCGCGGTCCTTCTCGCGGTGTTCGACCTCCTCCCGCTCGCTTTCCTTCTGCCAGTCGCGCGTCTCGATCCAGCCCGGGCGGACCGCGTTGACGCGCACCTGCGGCCCGAGCGAGACCGCCATCGCGTGGGTCAGCGCGTCGATCCCGCCCTTGGACGCGGCATAGGCGAAGCTTTCGGGCTCGCTCATCACGCTGCGGGTGGAGGAGATGTTGACGATGTTTGCCGCTTCGCCGGTCACGCGATGCGCCTCGCGCAGCAGCGGCAGGGCCGCGCGCGAACAGAGGAAGGCGGCGGTGAGGCTCGCATCGATCCACGCCTGCCAGTCGGCAAGGGCGAGATCCTCCAGCGGGCCGCAGAAGGGATCGGCGATCGCGGCGTTGTTGACCAGCGCCGCGAGCGGGGCCTTGCTGCTCCACGAGGCGATCGCTTCGAAGGCGATGGCGACCTCGCGCTCGGAGGAAACGTCGCCGGGAAGGCTCAGCAGCCGTTCGGGCGGCGCGCGCCCGGCCAGTTCGGCGAGCGCCTCGGCATCGATGTCGAGCGCGGCGACCCGCCAGCCCCGTTCGAGGAAATGGAGGGCAAGAGCGCGGCCAATGCCCTGCGCGGCCCCGGTGATGGCGATCATGCGGTCCATGCGGCCCCAACGGGCGAGGCGGCGCGGCGTGCCCGGCCACGCACACCGGACATCAGCCGGGCGGCGCCAGCCGGTAGCAAAGCCCTTCGGCCTCGAGGTCGATCTCTGCGACGAGGCCGAGCGTGCCGGGCACGATCCGTTCGAGCAGCATCGAGCCGAACCCGGTCCGCTGGTCCTGCGCCTCGCTCACCGGCGCGCCGCCACGCTCGCACCAGCGGAATTCGGACAGGAACCCGTCCGCGTCCGGGGCGAACCGGATCGCGATCCGCCCCCCGGCCCGCGCCAGCGCGCCGTATTTCGCCGCATTGGTGACGAGTTCGTGCATCCCCAGCGCCAGCATCGGTGCCTGCCGCGCGCTGACCAGGGTCGGCGGCCCCTCGATCTCGAACCGCTCCGCGCCCAGTTCCATGCAGGCGGCGAGCTCGTTCACGAGCAGGTCGCGCAGGTAGATGTCCGACCACTCGGTTCTCAGCAGGGTGTCGTTCGCCCGCGAAAGCGCGCGCATCCGGTGGTCGAAGCTTTCGAGAAACCCCGGAAGGTCCGCGCTCTGCGAGGCGATCAGGCGGCTCAGCGACTGGACGTTGGCGAAGATGTTCTTCACCCGGTGCTGCAGTTCGGCGAAATGGATCTCGCGCTGGCGTTCCGCCTTGCGCTGGGCCGACACGTCGACCCCGGAGGCGACGATCTCGATCACCGAGCCGTCCTGCGCCCTGAGCGGGGCGAGCTGGACGTCGATCTCCATCCGTCCGTCGTCGGGGATTCGCGCGATGCAGTCGCTGCGCTGGAATTCCCCTGCGAGCGCGGCCTCGGTGATGCGCCTGACATGCGCCTGCATCCCCTCGTCATGGGTCCACCACGGGCAGTCCCAGAACTTGCGCCCGGCGACATCCTTGCGCTTCACCCCGGTGACGCGCAGCGCCGGGGCGTTGACGTTGAGCAGCGTGCCTTCGCCATCGAGGTTCGCGAGGAAGAAGTTGAGGTTGTCGGCGACATCGCGGGTCCGCCTGCTTTCGCTCTCGATCGCGCGGACGAGGCCCTCGCTCCGCCCGGTCTCGTGGACGACACAGCCGACCATGCGCCCGCCGCAGCCGTCATCAAGGGGGAAGTAATCGACCTCGAACTGGCGCACGACCCCGGGATGGGCGGGGGTTTCGGCGCGGACCGTGTGGCCGAGGCTCGGCTCGCCGCGGTCGAGCACGCGCTGCTGGACGCGGCGGATGACCCCGTCGACATCGGGCACGATCTCGTCCTGGCGGCGTCCGATGTGGGCGTGGGCCGGATGGCCGTTGATCTCGGCCAGCGCGCGGTTGACCCGGACATAGCGAAGGTCGCCATCGAGCAGCGAGAATCCCACCGGGGAGTTGTCGAAGAAGGCTTCGAGCTCCGCGCGCTGCGGCTCGAGTGCGAGGTCCATGTCGGGCCGGCCTTTCCGGTTCGATGCGAACCCTGCGGCTAGCCCAAGGCGCGGTGGCGAACCTTAACAAATGTTTCCGCCTCCCTCGGGCCGGCGGATCAGCTCATCGCGTCGAGGATGTCGTCGAGCCGGGCCGGGTCGCCGAGCGCGATCACCCGGCCGTCCGAGCCCGCGTCGAGCGGGTTGCCCATCCAGTCGCTCATCATGCCGCCCGCGCCTTCGACAACGGGGACGAGCGCGGCGAAATCGTGAAGCTTGAGGCCCGCCTCGATCACGCAATCGATATGGCCCGAGGCGACGAGGCCGTAATTGTAGCAGTCCCCGCCATAGATGATCTTGCTCTCCGCCACGGCCCTGGCGACGCCCATGAAGGCATCGACATCGTCGCCCGCGAACTGGTGCGGGGTGGTCGTGCCGAGCACGGCGTCGGACAGGTCCTTCAGGGGGCGCGTCGCCGCGGGCCTGCCGTTGAAGGTCGTGCCTTCCCCGATCCGCCCGACCCAGCGTTCCTGCGCGATCGGCTGGTCGATCACGCCGAGCACCGGCCAGCCGTCCTGCACGAGCGCGATCAGCGTACCGAAGATCGCCCGCCCGGCGATGAAGCTGGTCGTGCCGTCGATCGGGTCGAGCACCCATTGGCGCCCGGCGCCCTCGTTCCGTGTCCCGTATTCCTCGCCGATGATGCCGTCGGCGGGGCGATGCGCCTCGATCAGGGCGCGCATCGCGGCTTCGGCGGCGCGGTCGGCCTCGGTGACGAAGCTGCGGTCGGCCTTGCGCTCCTCGGACCAGGCGCCGCGGAAGAAGGGCCGGATCGCGGCCCCCGCCGCATCGGCCAGGGCAAGGGCGAGCGCGTGGTCGTCTGCAGTCATGAAAAGCCGCCTTCCTTTCGCGGGCAGGATGAAGTCGCGTTCCCTTAGGCGATCGCACGCGGGGTGGTAATCCCCCGCCCAACGGCTTTCCCCGCACCCCGCACAATTACGGCGAGGCGCAAATAGTGAACCTTCACACTTGTGAAAGACACTGCCGCGGCACTATATTACTGTGCTGGGGTTTGGTGGGGGGTGATGCCGGGTAGTGGTCGCAGGATAGACGGTGTCGAGCCGCGCTCGGGCGCGACGGCGGACGGTATGCCGCTGTCGCTCAATCGCGCGCCCGCGCCCGATCTCGATCCGTGGGTGGGCCGGGTCGTGGTCACGCGCGTCGACGTGCCGCCCGATTTCGAGGTTTCCTGTTCGGTCTTCAACGACCTCGCCTACAGCCGGATCGTCCTCAAGGGCGACTGGCGGGCCACCACGCCCGACGGCAAGGTCTGCGTCGAGCGAGGACCGGTGCTGGTGGGCCCGCAGTCGCGACGCATGGACATGACCTGCCGCGGCAGTTTCGCGACCGTCAACATCGGTTTCCGTCCGGGCGCGCTCGCCTGCCTGATCGACACCCCGCTGGACGCGCTGGTCGACCGGGTCGAGCTTGACGACCCGCTCGGCCTTGCGGACGGGTACGCGCCCGATCTCGGCTACCCGGCGGACGCCTCGAGCGAGGAGCTCGCGCTGATGGTCGAGGACCGCGTGCGCGCCTTCATCCGCCGCAAGCGGCCGCGCCACCCGGACCCGATCAGCCGCGCCTTCGAGGCGGCGAGCTTCGTCGATCCGACCATCCGCCCCGGCGAATTCGCCGCCCGCCACGACATCAGCCTGCGCCAGGTCGAACGGATCGTGCGGCGCGATTTCGGGATGACCCCGCGCACCGCGCTGCGCCGCGCGCGGGCGATGGACCTTGCCTGCCACATGCTCGGCATTGCCGATCGCCAGGAAGAGCAGGAATTCCTGCTGCGCTTCTTCGACCAGTCGCACCTGATCCGCGAGTTCCAGTGCTTCTTCGGGGTCACGCCGCAGGCCTTCCGCGCGCGCCCGCGGGTCCTGCTGACCCTCAATCTCGAAGCGCGCGCGGCGCGGCGGCTGGAGGAACTCGTCCGCATCGCCCCCGGCGCGCGGCGCCCCCGGCACGAGCGCACGGAGGAGGAAGAGGAGGAGCAGGAGGAAGAGGCGGCGACCCGGGCGCAGAAGCGGCGGAACGAGTCCTGACGCAGCGCCCCCCGGCGCGGTCCGCAGAGATCGCGGCACGGCCGCAAGCCCGCCCTAGTCCGCCTGGCGCTCCTGCCAGTGTTCGAAGGCGAGCCGCGGGTGCAGCGCGACATAGGCCTTCGCCTCCGCCCCCTCCCAGTCGAGCGGCCATTCGCCCGGCATCTCCCCGGCGAGGTGCGAGCGCGAGACGAACCAGCCCTGCCCCGGCAGCCCGTCCGACTGCCGCACGACCAGCACGGCAAGCCCCGGCTCGCCCGCGCGGCGCCCCTCCTCGTCGATCCGGTCCATCGCCGCGCACAGCTGACGCATCAGCGGGCGGGTGAAGGAATGGCCCAGCGCAAACAGCGCCTGGCTGTAGGTGAGCGGCGTGCGGGCGCGGGCGGCGCCGATCAGGAGCTCGCGGATCTCGTCGCGCTGGAGTGCCATCGGCCGCAACCATAGCGCGCTTTGACGAAGGCGGCAGCCTCAGGCGTTGACGCGAAACGCCCGAGGTCCCGGCCTTCGCCGGGAATCGCGCTTTTTCAGTCGAACAGGCTCGACACGCTGCTTTCGTCGGCGATGCGGCGGATCGCCTCGCCGATCAGCGGGGCGATGGTGAGGATGCGGATCTTGCCCGATTGCTCGGTCGCCTCGGTCGGGCGGATCGAATCGGTGATCACCAGCTCCTTCAGCTTCGACCCGTCGATTCGCGCCACCGCGCCGCCCGACAGCACGCCGTGGGTGATGTAGGCCGCGACCGAACGCGCCCCGTTCGCAAGCAGCGCATCGGCCGCGTTGCACAGGGTCCCGCCCGAATCGATGATGTCGTCGATCAGCACGCAGTGGCGGTCCGCCACGTCGCCGATGATGTTCATGACCTCGCTCTCCCCCGGGCGGTCGCGGCGCTTGTCGACGATCGCGAGCGGGGCGTTGTCGAGCCGCTTGGCGAGCGCGCGGGCGCGCACCACGCCGCCGACATCGGGGGAGACCACCATCAAATCCTGGTCGCCATAGCGCGCCTGGATGTCCGCGGCCATGACCGGGGCGGCATAGAGATTGTCTGTCGGGATGTCGAAGAAGCCCTGGATCTGCCCCGCGTGGAGATCGACCGCGAGCACCCGGTCGGCCCCGGCCTCGGTGATGAGGTTCGCCACCAGCTTGGCCGAGATCGGCGTGCGCGGCCCGGGCTTGCGGTCCTGCCGGGCATAGCCGAAATAGGGCACGACCGCGGTGATCCGCTTGGCCGAGGCACGGCGCAGCGCGTCGATGCAGATCAGCAGTTCCATCAGGTTGTCGTTCGCCGGAAAGCTCGTCGGCTGGACGAGAAACACGTCCTCGCCGCGCACGTTCTCGTGAATTTCGACGAAGACCTCCTCGTCGGCGAAGCGGCGGACGCTCGCATCGGTCAGCGGCATTTCGAGATAGGCGGCGATCGCCCGGGCAAGGGGCAGGTTCGAATTGCCCGACATGATCTTCATGACTGCGAATCCCCGTGTGGCGCTGGACGCCCCCCGCCTAGCGGCGCGTCACGGAAACGCAACAGAGGACGCCCGGTTGTCGTCAGGCGGAACGGGCGATCCGGCCGAATGTCCCGGCGAAGATCGGCCCGCCTTCCGGGGCGCCCCGCCTCAATCGCGCGGGACGGTGCGGTGGTCCCTGATCCTGTGTTCGCCCCGGATCCAGCGCACCGTGCCGGACGAAGCGCGCATCACCACGCTCTGCGTGGTCATGATGGTCGCGCCGGTCGCCTTCTTGCGGGTCTTGACCCCGGCCAGCAGCGATCCGTCGGTGACGCCCGTCGCGGCGAAGATGCAGTCGCCCTTGGCGAGATCGCCGAGCTTGTAGATCCGGTCGAGATCGGTGATCCCCCACTTGTGCGCGCGGGCCTTCTCGTCCTCGTTCCTGAACACCAGCCGCCCGTTGAACTGCCCGCCGACGCAGCGCAGCGCCGCGGCGGCAAGCACGCCTTCGGGCGCGCCGCCCTGGCCCATGTATAGGTCGATCGTCGTGTCCTGGTCGGTTACCGCGATCACGCCCGCGACGTCCCCGTCCCCGATCAGCACGACGCCGCAGCCAAGGCCGCGCAATTCGGCGATCAGATCGGCATGGCGCGGGCGGTCAAGCACGCAGACGATGATCTCGGAAGGATCGACGCCCTTGGCTTCGGCGACCGCGCGCACGTTCTCGCTCGGGGTCTTCGCAAGGTCGATGATGCCTTCGGGATAGCCCGGGCCGACCGCGAGCTTGTCCATGTAGACGTCGGGCGCGTTGAGGAGGCAGCCTTCTTCCGCCGCCGCCAGCACGGCGAGGGCATTGGGTCCGGCCTTGGCGGTGATGGTCGTGCCTTCGAGCGGGTCGAGGGCAATGTCGATCCTGGGCCCCTTCCCCATGCCGACCTTCTCGCCGATGTAGAGCATCGGCGCCTCGTCGCGCTCGCCCTCGCCGATCACCACGGTCCCGTCTATGTAGAGATCGTCGAAGGCGCGGCGCATCGCCTCGACCGCGGCGGCATCGGCGGCCTTTTCGTCCCCGCGCCCGACCAGCTGCGCGGCGGCGACCGCGGCGGCTTCGGTCACGCGGACCATTTCGAGCACCAGCACGCGCTCCATCGCGGAATCGACATTCTCGGTTTTTGCCGCCAGCATGTCGGTGGTAGTCGGAGTGTTCATGCGAAATGTCTTCCCTGTCGATTGCATGGCGCGCCCGCGCGGGCTTTCGATGAGGCGCCTGCGCGGGCTTAGGCCGATCCGTGTCGCCTTGTCGAGCGAAGGCCTGCGGACCGGGACGATTCTGCCGGCCTTCGCGGCCGCGCTGGCGGCCGCTGCCCCGCTGGCCGCGCAGGATGACAGGGCCGTGACGCCGGAAGCGAGCGAACCCGCCGCGCAGCGCGGGGAAGCGCGCCGCCGCCCGGCCCCGCTCGACATCATGATCACCGTGCCCGGGGGCGAGGTCAACGAGGCCGAACTGCGCGAATGCGAGGACGAGGCCGAGGCGGGCACGATCAGCGGCGAGATCGTGGTGTGCCGCGCGCGCGGTTCCTCGGGCGAGGAGCGCTTTTCCGGCCGGGAGGAGGCGCAGCGGCGCTACGCGCGGGAAACCGCCTTCCGCGACGCGCCGCCGCCGCCCGACCTGTTCGGCATCCCCGACAACGGCAGGGGCATCGGGATCGGCGGGGTCCCGCCGGCCGCGCTGCTCATCGACGTCGAGGCGCTGCCGCAGGCCCCCGCCGGTTCCGATGCCGACCGCATCGCGCGCGGCCTCCCGCCGGTCGGGCGGGACGAGGAGCTTTCGGAAGAGGAAATCCGCAGGCGCCGCGAGGCGCTGGGCCTGCCGCCGCCGAAGTTCGAGCGCAGGAAGTAATCGGGCGGGGAGGTCTCAATCCCGCAGGATCGGCAGCACCAGCGGCGCATCGGTCAGGCTGTCGGACCCTTCGAGCAGTTCGAGGGCCTTCGTCACGCAGCGTTCCGGCCCCTCGTGCGTCACCATCGCCACCAGCACCTCGCCCCCCTCGCGCGAGCGGCCGTGCTGGATCAGGCTTTCGATCGAAACGTCGGCATCGCGCATCGCCGCGGTGATCTCGGCCAGCACGCCGGGCCGGTCGTTGACGGTGAAGCGGATATAGGTGCGCTCGGTCCGGTGGCCGGGTTCGGCCGGCGGCAGGGCGGCAAGGCGCGCGACGGGGATCGAAAAGGGCGCGGAAACCTCGCTGCGGGCGATGTCGATGAGGTCGGCGACCACGGCCGAAGCGGTCGGCCCGTCGCCCGCGCCCGCGCCCTGGAACAGCAGGCGGCCGGAGAAATTGCCCTCGGCCACCACCGCGTTGGTCGGCCCGTCGACGGGAGCGAGCGGGTGGTCCTTGTGGACGAGGCAGGGCCGCACGCGCTGGAGCAGGCAGGGGCCGTTCTCCCCTTCCTCGACGTCGGCTTCCCCGATCAGCCGGATGACGAAGCCCAGCGCATCGGCCTGCGCGATGTCGGCCGCGCGGATCGGGCGGATGCCGCTGACCCTGACCGAAGCGAAATCGACCCGCGCGCCGAACCCGATCGCGGACAGGATCGCGAGCTTGTGCGCCGCGTCCACCCCGTCGATGTCGAAGCTGGGATCGGCCTCGGCATAGCCCAGCCTTTGCGCCTCGGCGAGCGTCTCGGCGAAATCGGCGCCGGTTTCCTCCATTTCCGAGAGGATGTAATTGCAGGTCCCGTTGAGAATGCCGTAGACCTTGGTCAGCGCATTGGCGCTGGT
Organism: Erythrobacter sp. HL-111; assembly: GCF_900105095.1. Taxonomy (NCBI): domain Bacteria; kingdom Pseudomonadati; phylum Pseudomonadota; class Alphaproteobacteria; order Sphingomonadales; family Erythrobacteraceae; genus Erythrobacter; species Erythrobacter sp. HL-111. Next base: position 2,045,676 of record NZ_LT629743.1, read on the forward strand.
CCCTTCGCGCAGGCCCTTCACCACCGGGATGCCGCCCGCGACCGCCGCCTCGAACTTGAGCGCGACCTTCGCCGCCTCCGCCGCCTCGGCGAGGGCGAGGCCGTGATGCGCGATCATCGCCTTGTTCGCGGTGACGAGACCCTTGCCGCCCTTCAGCGCCGCGCGCGACAGGGCGAGCGCCGGGCCGTCCGCCCCGCCGACCAGTTCGACCACCACGTCAACGTCCGCGCGCGCGGCGAGCGCGGTCATGTCGTCTTCCCACGCGAAGGGGGCGATATCGACGCCGCGGTCCTTCGTCCGGTCGCGCGCGCTCACCGCGGTCACTTCGATCGGGCGCCCGGCGCGCGCGGCGATCAGGTCGCGGTTCGTGTCGAGCAGCCGGATCACCCCCGCGCCGACCGTGCCGAGCCCGGCGATCGCGATCCTCAGGGGGGCGATGCGGAGCGGATCGGTCTGGCTGTCGGGCACGGGCAAGGTTCCTGCTGCGGCTGCGAGGGGTCTTGACGCGCACCTAGCCGCGCCGCGCCTGCCGTCAAGCGGTTGCTGGGCGGCGTCAGCGCGCCTCGGTGACCCTGCGCCCGCATTCGCCGAGCTCCGCCCGGACCAGCGCGTAGTCCTCCTCGGCCAGCGCGCGCGCCGCGGGATCGCGCGCGAGATTGGCGCTGCTCGGCAATTCCGCCGGCAGGGCGCAGGCGAGGCGGTACCATTGCAGCGTGTCCGGCTCGGGCCGGCGGGCGGCGGAATCGATGATCTCGCCCCAGGACACCCCCCACGCCGGCGGCTGCCCCGGCCGGCGCAGCACGCTGATCGAGGCGGGCGAATCGCCGGTCGTCTCGAGGAATATCTGCGTTTCGGATTCGCCCGCGAGATTGCCGCGCACCGACAGCGCATCGGCCACCCCCGTGACCCGCGGCGGGGCGTCGGCGGCGACGAGTTCGCGCAGCACGCCGCGCACGCGCTCCTCCAGCTGCCGGGTCCAGGCGAACTGGCCCGCCTCATCGACGAGCACGATCGTCCCCGGCCTGCCCGCGACCGACTCGGCGAACAGCAGGACCTCGGTTTTGGCGAGTTTCGGCGGCTTGCCCTTCGCATTGGGTTCCACGTCCGCCAGCCAGGCGAGCGATTCGCGCACCCCGCTCCCCCCGCCGAGCAGGGCCTGCGCCTCGCCTTCGAGGTAAAGCCGCACGAATCCGGGCGCGAGGCCGGGCGCGCGTTCGGGCGGGACCGTGACCTGGTCCCGAATCCGCGCGCGGATGATAAGCTCGCTCGCCTCGGCCAGGGTGACGAGATCGGCGTAGGTCGGACCCTCCTGCGCCGGCGCGGCCGCGGCCTGTCCCGCTGCGGCACGGTCCTGGGCCAGCGCCGCCCCGCCCGCCGCCGCCAGCGCCAGGCCCAGTGCGGCCGCGCCGCCGCGGAGCCCGCGCAAAAGCCTGTTTTCATTTGTTAATACGAGGTTAAAGCGCATCATGATGTGTCCTCTCGGCGGCTCGCACGGGGCCGCTCAACGGGCTCCCCCTTCACGGCATCCTTATCAGGATCGTGGCCGTGAATCCGCCCTGAACCGATAAAGCGTTTGATCCCCTAGGGACCAGTCGTTAAAGCCCGCAAGGCCTGCGCCGGGGTTGGGGACCAAAGCCGGGGCAGCAAACGTGTCGTGCACGAAAACCGCAGGCGGGAGTATCTGACGGTTCTTGCATGGCCAGCCGGGTCAGGTCTGACTTCGTCAGCGGGGCAAGCCGCTCCCGGCATGGGAGGACCTATATTTGGGATTTCGCGCCTCGGCCTGCTTTACCGGGGGGGCGAACGAGTGTGTCGGCAATCTGTCGGCAGTAGTGATGGAGAGAAAGCGACTGGATGGCTTACGCTGACCAACAGATGAGTGGAAACAAGGCTGTTTCCATTGTTATCGTCGCGCTTATCCATGTGGCGGTCGGTTACCTGCTGATCTCTGGTCTCGCCATTTCGGCGGCCAAGAAGATCATCGAGCGGGTCGATACGTTCAACGTGGAAGAGCCGCCGCCCCCGCCGGAGGAGCCGGACGAACCGCCGCCCGAGGAGCCGCAGCAGGAAACCGCGCCGCCTCCGCCGGTCGCGCCGCCGCCGCCGATCAACATCGCGCCGCAGCCGCCGCAGATCCGCACGCAGCGGGAAATTCCCCCGCCGTCGCCGCCGGCACTGACTCTGCCGCCGCCCGCACCCGCGGCGCCGCCGGCGCCGCCTTCGCAGGCTCGCGGCGTGCAGCCCCGCAACCAGAGCCGCTGGGTGCGCCGGATCATCGAGGACTATCCTTCGCGCGCCCTGCGCCAGGAGGAAGAAGGCACCGTCGGCGTTCGCGTCACGGTCGGCGCCAACGGGCGGGTCTCCGCCTGTTCGGTGACCGCCTCGAGCGGCTCGAGCATTCTCGACGATGCCGCCTGCCGTTCGCTCCAGCGCTATGCCCGGTTCGAACCGGCGCTGAACGATGCGGGCGATCCGACAACCGGCAGCTGGGCCACCCGGATCACCTATCAGATCAGGTAGTAACGCGTGAGGGGAGCGAGGGCCCGCCCGGCCCGAGCGACCATTCGGGACACTTTTTTCAAGAGGACTTTTCGCAATGAACCTTTACATTCTCGCGGCCGCAGCCGCCGAAGCGCCGAAAAACGAATTCGGCTTCATGAAAGCGATGGAAGAGGGCGGCCCCGTCGCCTGGTCGATCCTCGCGGTCATGGTCATCATGAGCGTCGGCTCGTTCTACATCCTGTTCACCAAGCTGTTCGAACAGAACCGGGTGATGAAGCAGTACAAGCAGGTGCAGAGCCAGTTCTGGCGTGCCTCCAGCCTCAAGGAAGGCGCCGCCAAGCTCGAGAAGAACAGCGCCTGGCGCCAGATCGCCGACGACGCGATCGTCGCGCAGGAGCGCCATTCCAAGATGACCGACAGCCTCGAGGCGCATGACTACATGCACGGCTCGCTGCAGCGTTCGGAAGACTCGATCAATTCGAGCCTCGCCGGCGGCCTGCCGTTCCTCGCCTCGGTCGGCGCGACCGCGCCGTTCGTCGGCCTGCTCGGCACCGTGATCGGGATCTACCGCGCGCTCATCAACATCGGCATCGCCGGGAGCGCCTCGATCGACAAGGTCGCCGGCCCGGTCGGCGAAGCGCTGATCATGACCGCGATCGGCCTGCTGGTCGCGGTGCCCGCGGTGCTCGCGTTCAACTGGCTGCAGTCGCGCAACCGCCGCATCGCCGAGCTGCTCAACAGCTTCTCGACCGACATCCTCGCCTACATCTCGTCGGACGGCGCGGTGAAGCCCGCCGTGACGGCGGCTCCGGCCAAGACCAGCGGCGCGAAGCCCGCTGCGAAGAACGCCGGCACCACCGCCACCACCGCGGGCGGCGTGAAGGCCGGCTCGAAGTAAGCGCCATTTACCGAAGCGGGCGGGGAGCGGCGCTCCCCGTCCGCCCGGTAAACCGGCCGGAGCGGGGGTTTTCCCCACCCCCGGCCAGACAGGTCAGGCCGAACGGCGCGAGAGGGCCGGGAAGCCATCAAGCGGCCCGTCGCAAGACCATTCTCAAGGGTAGGAATTCACAATGGCGATTTCGATGGGAGGCGGGGAAACCCCGATGTCCGACATCAACACCACGCCGCTGGTGGACGTGATGCTGGTGCTCCTGATCATCTTCCTCATCGCGGTCCCGGTGGCGATCCAGACGATCGAGAAGCTGGAGATCCCGATCTTCGAGGCGACCGAATCGAAGGACAAGGTGGAAAACCTGCTGCTCACCGTCAGCACCACCGACCAGGCCGGCCGCAGCGCGGGCGAGCCGGGCTTCGCAGGCGCATCGCGCACGGGCGATTGCCGGGTCTATTTCAACAACATCACCCCCGTCTCTTCGGAAGAGCTCTACGACCGGGCCTTCAACCGGCTGGACCGGATCGTCACCCGCGCGGGCGGTCCGGAAGCGGTCATGCAGGATCCCGACGCGATCCCGCAGGTCCACATCCGCGGCGACGTCAACGCCCCGTGGCGCTGCGTGGCGGGGACGATCTACAACGTGCAGGCGGCGGGCTACCCGACCGTGGGCTTCATCTCGAACCCGGTCGATCCGGCCGGCTGATCGCCGCCCGAACGCGCATCAAGGAGTAAACTGACATGGGTATGACCGGAGGCCAGCTCGACGGCGAACCGATGCTCGACATGAACATGACGCCGCTGATCGACGTGCTGCTCGTTCTGCTGATCATGTTCATCATCACCATCCCGATCGCCACGCACTCGGTCGACATCGACCTGCCGCAGGGCGATCCGCCGCCGAGCGAGCTCGACATCGACCCGGTGAAGAACAAGCTGGTGCTGAACCAGCAGGACCAGATCCTGTGGAACGGCACGCCGATCACCCAGGGCGAGCTGGTGACGACGCTGCAGGAGACGACCGGCATAGACCCCGAGCCCGAACTCCAGTTCGAGCCCGAGGCGCTGGCGAGCTACGAGATCTCGGCCCAGGTGCTGCGGATCATCAAGCAGTCGGGCGTGACCAAGTTCGGCTTCGTCGGCAACGAGAAGTACCGCAGCTTCGGCACCGGCGGCCCCGCCGCGGGCGGCCAGCAGTAACGTTGCGATCATAAGCGAAAGTCCAAGGGGGCGGCATCCGAGAGGGTGTCGCCCCTTTTCGTTGGGGCGTCACTCAACCTCCTCGCGCTCCGGCCCCTCGCGCCTGCCTTCCCCGGGCGCGATCCGCATCGCTTCGGCGACCAGCGCCTCGGCCTCGATCAGCAATTCGTCGTCGACCGCACCCTGCGGCACGGCCTCGCGCCCGATCATCGTCATTACCGGCACGGCGAGCGGGCTGACGCGGTCGAGTTCGACATGGACCAGTTCACGCTCCGACCGCTCCAGCAGGTCCGCCAATCGCCCCACGTCGGTCATCCGCGCCCGCGCATCGGCCCATGCCGCCTCCAGCAGCACGTGGTCCGGCTCGTATTTCCGCAGAACGTCGTAGATGAGATCGGTCGAAAAGGTCACCTGCTTGCCGGTCTTCTTACGCCCGGGATGCTGCCGCTCGACGAGGCCCGAGATCACCGCCACTTCGCGAAAGGCGCGGCGCAGCAGGTGGCTTTCGGTCACCCACTGGGTGAATTCGTGCGTGAGGATATCGGGCGAAAGAAGGGGCGCGGGATCCCTGACCGGCTTCAGCCCCCACACGGCGAGGCAGTAATCATTCGCGACGAAGCCCCCCGGCAACAGGCCCCGATCCTCCATCCGCCGCGTGATCAGCATCCCCAGGCTCTGGTTCGCGTTCCAGCCTTCGAAGGTGTAATAGGCGCTGTAATGCTTGCCCGCGTGGGGGAAGCTTTCGACCAGCAATTCGCCCGGCGCCGGAAGCCGGCTGCGATAATCCTGCATCTCGAGCCATTCGCGCACGTCGTCGGGAAAGCGGCTCCACCCCGCGCGGTCGGTCAGCATGGCCTGCACCCGCTCCGCCAGGTGGGTGGTGAGCGGCAGGCGCAGCCCGCCATAGGAGGGGATGGTGGCGCTCTTCTTCGCCGCGCGCACGATCACATCCATGTCCTTCACGCTTTCGACCTCGAGGCTCATCCCGGCGAAGAAGAAGGTGTCCCCGGCGGCAAGTTGCGCGGCAAAGCGTTCCTCGACCTTGCCGAGGCTGCGCCCGTTGCGGAAGCGCACGGTGAGCATCTCGGAATCGACGATGATCCCGGCGTTCATCCGGTGGCGCTGGGCCTGCTGCGCGTGGGCGAGCCGCCACGTGCCGTCCCTGCCGCGCACGATGCGCTTGAACCTGTCATAGGCCTTGAGCGCGTAGCCCCCGCTTTCGACGAAGGAGAGGACGCGCGCGAATTCCTCCCGGCCGAGCCAGGCATAGGCCAGCGAGGTGCGGATTTCGGCGAGCAATGCGTCCTCGTGGAACGGCCCCGCGCAGGCGCAGGCCATGACGTGCTGGGCGAGCACGTCGAGCCCGCCCGGGCGGAACTCCTCGCCGTCGCGCTGGCCTTCGTCCACGGCGTCCTTCGCCGCCATCGCCTCGAGGAATTCGAAGCGGTTGCCCGGCACCAGCACCGCCCGGCTCCGCGTGTCGAGCCGGTGGCCCGCCCGCCCGATCCGCTGGAGCAGGCGCGAGGAACCCTTGGGCGCGCCCATCTGCACCACGAGGTCGATATCGCCCCAGTCGACGCCGAGATCGAGGCTGGCCGTGCACACCAGCGCGCGCAATTCCCCCGCCGCCATCGCGTCCTCGACCCGGCGGCGCGCTTCCTTGGACAGGCTGCCGTGGTGGACGCCGATGGGCAGGTGATCCTCGTTCGCCTCCCACAGGCATTGAAAGATGAACTCGGCGAGGAAGCGCGTGTTGGTGAAGACGAGCGTGGTGCGGTTCGCCTTGATCGCCTCGTAGAGCTGGCCCACCGCCCAGCGCCCGGCATGGCCGCCCCAGGGCACGCGCTCCTCGATCGGCAGCAGGATCTCGACATCGGGCTCGGCGCCCTTTTCGCCCAGCACGAGATCGGCGGCGCGGATCTCGCCCGTCCCGTCGTCGGCCTGGGGCGCGAGCCATTCGCGAAAGGCGAGCGGGTTCGCCAGCGTCGCCGACAGCGCGGCGCGCCTCGCCCCGGGGGCGATCCCGTGGAGCCGCGCGAGGGCGAGCGCAAGCAGGTCGCCGCGCTTGCCGGTGGCGAAGGCGTGGATCTCGTCGATGACGATCCGCTGCAAGCCTTCGAACAGGTCGAGGCTTTCGGGGTAGGACAGCAGCAGCGACAGGCTCTCGGGCGTCGTCAGCAGGACGTGCGGCGGCGCTTGGCGCTGGCGCTTCTTGGCATCGGAGGAGGTGTCGCCCGAACGCGTCTCGACCCGCAAGGGCAGGCCCATTTCCTCGACCGGGATCAGAAGGTTGCGCTTCACGTCATGGGCCAGCGCCTTCAGCGGCGAGACATAGAGCGTGTGCAGGCCGCCGGGTGGCGCCTTGCCCGCGAGCGCGGAGGGGGCGAAATCGCACAGGGTCGGCAGGAACCCGGCGAGCGTCTTGCCCGCCCCCGTATCGGCAACGAGCAGCGCGTCGCGCCCCGCGCGGGCCTTTTCCAGCATTTCGAGCTGGTGGCGCCGGATGCGCCAGCCGCGGCCCGCGAACCAGTCCGCGATCTCGCCCGGCACGGCGGCGGGAACGGCGGGCTCGGCATTCATCGCGGCGCGCCTTCGCGAAAGGCCTCGCAAGGCCGGGCCGCGACGCGCGCGCCGGCGTCAAGCACGCGAATCCCGCCGCTGTCGCACGCAATGCACCGCCTGTCCCGATCACCATTTTCCAACATATGTTACCGTCTTTCGACTTTCGCCCAGCCGCGTCGCGAAAGCGCCGGATCGTGGACCTTGCCGCTGCCGCCGTGCGTTTTTCCAATGTCTTCGCGGCTCCGAATCCGCGAAGACGCACCCGGCGGGGATGCTGCCCGTCCGGCCGGGGGCTCCGCAAGGGCAGCCTTGGAGGAGATTCATCATGGCCGATCAATACAACGACCAGCCGCGCCATCGGCACCGCGACACGCAGCACGACCAGTTCGAAGCCCGCGACGACGGCCAGTATGGCGAAGGCAGCGACCACTACGGCTCGCGCGAGCGCGGCTATGGCCGCTTCGTGGATCCCTACGAAGGCGACCTCGGCCGCAGCCGCTACGACCGCGACGATGTTCGCAGCTATCCGCAGGACCGCGACCGGCTGCGGGCGCGCACCGACGACGATGCCCGCTGGGGCACGATGGAGGGCCGCGAATGGGGCGCTGAACGCCATAACCGCGTCGGCGGCGGCCGCTCGGGCCGTCGCAACCCGGACCCCGTCCCTCCGATGCAGGGCCGCGGGCGCGCGCGCGGCTACGACGATTACGGCGGCTCCGACTACCACGACGATTACGACCCGCGCGGCTACACCTGGCGCACCTACCATGATGATTACGACGATCGCGGCTACGGCGGGCGCGGCTATGGGGGCGGGCGCGGCTACGGCGGCGAACGCTACCGCGAGCGCGAGCGCGACCGCGGCTTCGTCGACAAGGCCGGCGACGAGGTGTCGAGCTGGTTCGGCGATGACGATGCCGAACGCCGCCGCCGGTGGGACAAGCGCGAGGACCATCGCGGGAGAGGCCCGGCCAATTACTCGCGCTCGAACGAGCGGCTGCTGGAGGATGCCTGCGAGCGTCTCACCCACGACCCGCGGATCGACGCGCGCCAGATCAGCGTCACCGCCAAGGACAACGAGATCACGCTCGACGGCCACGTCTGGAGCCGTTCGGAAAAGCGCGAGGCGGAGGACTGCGTCGGGGAAATCTCGGGCGTGAAGCACGTCCAGAACAATCTGCGCATCGCCGAGAGCGACGAGGACATGCAGAACGACAACCGCAACACCAGGACCGCGACCGACCGCAAGTAAGGCGGGCCGGCTATCCGGGAAGGGCTCCGTCCGCGCGGCGGGGCCCTTCCTGTATCGCGGCCCGGCCGGCTTGGGCGCGGTGGGTTTCGGCGGCGTCCGCTTGCGACGCGCGGACCGCTGCCTTCATCATCCGCGCCTTGGCCGCTCCCTCCAAGCTCAGTGCGCGACGCCTTCCCCGCGTTCGAGGCCCGAGAGCGCGAGCTGTTCGTCGATCTGCGCCATCAGCCGCGCGAGCCCTTCCTCGGTCTCGCTTTCGGCGCGCGCGACCAGCACGTCCTGCGTGTTCGAGGCGCGCAGCAACCACCAGCCGTCCCTCGTCGTCACCCGCACGCCATCGGTCGCGTTGACGTCCTCGACCTCCGGCCCGGGATCGGTCCTGAGCCGCTCCGATACCTCGGCAATGGCGGCGAACTTGCGGCTCTCGTCGACCTGGAAACGCATTTCCGGCGTGTTGAGCATGGCGGGCATGGCCGCGCGCAGCTCCGTCACCGATTTGCCGAGTCGGGCCGAGGCCGCGAGCAGGCGCACCCCGGCGTAGAGCGCGTCGTCGAACCCGTAATAGTCGTCGGCGAAGAAGACGTGCCCGCTCATCTCTCCCGCGAGCGGCGCACCCGTTTCCTTCATTTTGGACTTGATCAGCGAATGGCCGGTCTTCCACATCAGCGGCACCCCGCCGTGCCGTTCGACATGGTCGAACAGCGCGCGGCTCGCCTTCACGTCGGCGATGATCGTCGCGGGCGCCGCGCTGTCGGGGCGCCGGGCGAGCAGGTCCTCGGCGTAGATCATCAGCAGCTGGTCGCCCCAGATCACCCTACCCGTTCCGTCGATCGCGCCGATGCGGTCGCCGTCGCCGTCGAATGCCACTCCGAAATCGAGCGTGTTCTCCGCGACGAGCGCGCGCAGATCGGCCAGGTTCGCCTCCACGGTCGGATCGGGATGGTGGTTGGGAAAATGTCCATCGACTTGCGTGTAGAGAAGATGATGCTCTCCGGGCAGTTTCTCGACCAGCCTTTCGAGAGCTGGGCCGGCCGCGCCATTACCCGCGTCCCAGCCGACCTTGAGGCCGGCGAGTTTGTCGATCTCGATCCCGGAGAGGCCTTCGAGAAGGCGCTCGACATACTCGCCCATGACGTCGCGTTCGGACACTTCCCCCGCGCCGCTGGACCAGACCCCCTCTTCCGCGATTTTCCCGAGCTTCTGGATGTCGGCCCCGAAGAACGGGCGCCCCTGAAATACCATCTTGAAGCCGTTGTAATTGGGGGGATTGTGGCTGCCGGTTACCTGAATGCCGCCATCTATCTCCTCGCTTGAGGCTTCGGCGTAATAGAGCATCGGCGTCGGCCCCAGCCCGATCCGCACGGCATTGCACCCGCCCGAGGTCAGCCCTTCGCACAGCGCGTGCTCCAACATGGGCGAACTCACCCGCCCGTCATAGCCGACCGCGACAGTCCTGCCTCCCGCCTCGCGCAGCAGGGTCGCAAAGGAGCGCCCGATCGCCCGCGCGTCGTCGGGGCCGAGGGTTTCGCCGATGATTCCGCGAATGTCGTATTCGCGCAGCACGCTTGCATCGAATCTATGGGTCATGATCGGGTTCTTTTCCGCCCTCTTGCTGGCGGCCGCCGGGGGGGGCCGCGTTCGTCCGTCTCGCGCGGGGGAGAGATCCGCGCGCATCGCCCTTGTTCAAGCGATGAAAGCCCGCTTGTTTCCCCCCGTGCAGCGCCCCTGCGCGCGCGCTCCGTGCGGCCTTGGACGCGATTTGTGTCAATACCGCGATTGGCCGCGCGCGCAAAGCCGCCGGAGCGAGGCAGCCCCTCGCCTCGCCTCGCCTCGCTTGGCCGGGCCGGGCAGGTCCGGGCGGGCCGGTCCGATGCGATCAGCTGCGGTCGCCGCCCTTGCGGACCGCGCCGCTGCGGCCTTCGTCCGGCCCGTCCGAAAGATCCGCCAGCAGCAGGTCGCGCGCCTCGTTCGCCTCGTGCACCTCGGCCGAGGAGCCGCCGCGATCGGGATGGACCCGGGCGAGCAGCCGCTTGTGCGCGGCGACGATCTCTTCCCTGCGCGCCCGCCTGCTCACGCCGAGCAGGTGCCGCGCCCGCGCCAGTTCCCGCTCGCGCCCGGGCCGCGCGAACAGCGCCTCCCACGGCCAGCTCCCCAGCGCCCAGCGCCACACCACCACCGCCAGCAGGAGTATGATCGCCGCCTTGATCATCGCCTCAGGCGAGCTCCAGCCGGGGCGCGAGCGATTCGCGTTCGGGCAGGTTCAGCATCTTCACCAGCGCGCGCAGTTCCTGCCGCGCGACGAGGTGGCTCGTGCCGAGTTCGCCCAGCTGCCCCTTGTCGAGCAGGGTGAGCCCCGAGGGAAACAGCTCGCGGTAGATCACCCGTTCCGACAGGCCCCGCGTCACGCGGAAACCGACCCGGCGCGACATTTCCGCGAGCGCCTTCTCGATCCGGGCGCGGTTGCGCGCCTCGACATGGCCGGTGCGGTTCCTGACCACGATCCAGTCCATTTCGGGGCGCTGCTGTTCGATCGTCGCCCGGCTGCGGCGCATCCGCGCCTCCCACACGAGCTCGGCGAAGAAGGAGAGCTTCCTCACCTTGAAGGTTTCCCCGTCGACCTGTCCGATGAGGTCGAAATCGACGAAGCTGTCGTTGAGCGGCGTCACCAGCGTGTCGGCGTTCTCCACCGCGGCGCGCACGAACGGATCGTCGCGGCCCGGATTGTCGACGATCAGGTAATCGCAGTCCCGTTCGATCCGGGCGAAGGTCCTCAGCAGTTTCTCGACGCTGTCCCCGGTGAACACCCGGCAGGCCGGGGTCGGCAGGGTGAGACCGCGCAGCTCCATCGTGCGAACGCGGTTCTCCATGTAGCGAAAGGAGGTGCGCTGACGCGGATCGAGGTCGAGGATCGTCACCCGCGCACCGAGATAGGCGAGCGCGACCGCGACGTGGACCGCCGTGGTCGACTTGCCCGTGCCGCCCTTTTCGTTGGCGAAGACGATCCGATGCGCGGGCCTGTCGGCCGCGGCAGCGTTCCGGTCGGAGGTTTCGTCAGACATGGCGGCGGTGCTTCCCTTCGTGCGCCCTTCGCCCCTTTCCGCGCGGCCCGGCTTGTGAAGCGGGCCGGCGGGTGCTTAGGGGATCAAGGAACCAGTAACCATGCAAAGTCTACCGGCGGAGGGGAACGGGTGCAAATCGCAAGCACGCTCGATGTGTTGAGAAAGGCGCTCGCCGCGCTGCAAGAGGGCGGCGCCACCATCGGCTTCGTCCCGACCATGGGCGCGCTGCACGAAGGCCATCTCGCGCTGGTCCGCCGCGCGCGGGAATCGTGCGACCGCGTGGTCGTCTCGATCTTCGTCAACCCTGCCCAGTTCGGCCCCAACGAGGACCTTGCCGCCTATCCCCGCCAGCTCGCCGAAGACACCGCCATGCTCGAGGCGGAAGGGGTCGCCCTGCTCTGGGCGCCCGCGGTGGAGGTGATGTACCCCGCGGGCTTCGCGACGGTCATTTCGGTGAAGGGCGTGAGCGAGGGGCTGTGCGGCGCCGCCCGGCCCGGCCATTTCGACGGGGTCGCGACCGTGGTGGCCAAGCTCTTCCACCAGGTCCGGCCGGACATGGCCTTCTTCGGCGAGAAGGACTACCAGCAGCTCGCCGTCATCCGCACCATGGCGCGCGATCTCGACCTTGCCCGCCCGCACGCGGACGCCATCATCGGCGTGCCGACCGTGCGCGAGGCCGACGGGCTCGCGATGTCGAGCCGCAACCGCTATCTCTCCCCCGGCCAGCGCGCAGCCGCCGCGACCCTGCCCGCCGCCCTCGGCGAAGGCGTGGCCGCGATCGAGGCGGGCGAGCCGGTGCGCGAGACGCTGGCAGCCCTGGGCGGGCGGCTGGTCGCGGCCGGGTTCGAGGCGCCCGATTACGTCACGCTCGTCGATGCCGCCTCGCTCGCCCCGCTCGACGCGCTGGGCGACGCGCCCGCCCGCGTGCTCGTCGCCGCGCGCATCGGCGGCACGCGGCTGATCGACAACATGGCGGTGAACGCGCGGCCCGGCTGAACGCCCCGGCATCCGCGCGCAGAATCGGCGTTGACCTGCGCGCGCTTTCGGTGGCATTGCGGCCCCCTGCCGAGCAGCGCCTGCGGGTATAGCATAGTGGTAATGCTCCAGCCTTCCAAGCTGGCCAGGCGGGTTCGATTCCCGCTACCCGCTCCACAATCCCCGGAAAGCTCCGCGCGGATCACGGGTGACACGCCGCCATGCGAACAGGGCGATGCGGACCCTCGCGTCGCCCGAGCCTTCCCGAACGCCGCGCATCGGCTCGCGAGGCCGGGGCGACCATTGCTTCGGACGCCCGTTTTCGTCAAACGGGATGGACATCGGGCTTGGGGGCCGCCAAACCTTGCCCGCGCTCGAAACGCGGAGAACAATCTGAATGATAATCGTGAATTCTCGCAAGGCCGGCACAGGCGTTGGTCGCAAGGCATTCGGCCTGGTTTCAGGCACGCTGGCATCGGCCCTCGCGCTGACCGCCTGTGCGACGACCGGGATGGCTAATGCAGGAGACGGCGCGGCCGAAGCCGAACGGCCCGAACTGGCCGCGATGAGCGAGGCCGAAGGGCCCTATCCTTCCACCTACAAGCCCTATCCGGGGGTGGCGACGGCGCTGGTCGGGGCGACCATATATGACGGCGCGGGGAACCGGATCGACGACGGCACGGTGCTTTTCCGCGACGGAAAGATCGTGGCCGTGGGCGACGCGACCCTGTCCACCGAAGGCTACAGGGTGCTCGATGGCACGGACAAGTTCGTGACGCCGGGCATCATCGACATCCACTCGCATCTCGGCGATTATCCCAGCCCCTCGGTCGACGCGCACAGCGACGGCAACGAGGCGACCGCTCCCACCACGCCCGATGTCTGGGCCGAGCATTCGGTCTGGCCGCAGGATCCGGGCTTTTCGCGGGCGCTCGCCAATGGCGGGGTCACCGCCCTTCAGGTCCTTCCCGGTTCGGCCAACCTGATGGGCGGACGATCGGCGACGCTCAAGAACGTGCCGGCGCGCACGGTGCAGGAAATGAAGTTTCCCGGCGCGCCCTACGGCTTCAAGATGGCCTGCGGCGAGAATCCCAAGCGTGTGTACGGATCAAGAGGGCGCAAGCCCTCGACCCGGATGGGCAATCTCGCCGTCGCCCGCCAGACCTGGCTCGACGCCATCGACTACGCCAACGACGAGGACGCCGGGCGCGATCTCGGCATGGAAACGCTGGCGGGGGTGCTCAGGGGCGAAATCCTCGTCCACAACCATTGCTATCGCGCGGACGAGATGGCGCTCGTCATGGATATGGCGAAGGAGATGGGATACAGGGTCGCCGCCTTCCACCACGCGGTCGAAAGCTACAAGATCGGCGATCTGCTGCGCGAAAACGATGTCTGCAGCGCGATCTGGGCGGACTGGTACGGCTTCAAGATGGAAGCCTATGACGGTATCCTCGAAAACGCGGCGCTGCTCCACAAGGCGGGCGCGTGCGTGGTCATCCATTCCGACGACGAAAACGATATCCAGCGCCTCAACCAGGAAGCCGCCAAGGCGCAGGCCGCGGGCAACCGGCTGGGCCTCGACATCCCCGATGCGACCGCGATCGGCTGGATCACGCTGAACGCGGCCAAGGCGATGGGGATCGACGCGATGACCGGCAGCCTCGAGCCGGGGAAGATGGCCGATGTGGTGCTCTGGAACGGCGATCCGCTCAGCGTCTATTCGCGGCCGGAGAAAGTCTGGATCGATGGTGCCCTGATGTTCGACATGATGGATCGCAAACGCCGCCCGGTGAGCGATTTCGAGCTTGGCCAGCCCGGCGAGGGAGACGTGAAATGAAGCCGCTTCTCGCGCTTGCCGCCTCCGTCCTCGCCCTGGCCGCCAGCCCGGCGGGCGCGCAGGACATCGTCATCACCAATGCCAGGGTCGTGCTGGGCGACGGCAGCGAGCCGATCGAGAACGGCACGGTCGTCGTGCGCGGGGGCAAGGTCGTCGCCGCGGGGGCCGACGTGGCCGCGCCCGGCGATATCGAAAGCATGGACGCGGGCGGTGCCTGGGTGACCCCCGGCCTGTTCGCCACCGTCACCACGCTCGGCATCTGGGATGTCGGCGCGGTCGGCGAATCCAACGACCAGCGCGCGGGCGGGGCCCCGTTCAGCGCCGCGCTCGAAACGGCGCCGATCGTCAATCCCGAAGCGCAGCACGTCCTGGTCCATCGCGCGGCCGGGATCACCCGCGCCGCGACCTCGACCTTGCCCTCGGCCTCGATCTTTTCGGGGCAGGGCGCGATCATCGATCTCGACAGCGACAGGTCTCCGGTGATGAAGGCCAACGCCTTCCAGATGGTCGAGCTTGGCGAACGCGGCGGGGCGATTGCGGGCGGCAGCCGGGCGGCGACCCATACGCTCTTGCGCGCCGCGCTGCGCGAGGCGAGCAGGGATCGGCGCGACACGCCCCGCACGCAGGATATCGGGCGCGGGGGCGATGTTCTCCTGAGCTCTTTCGATGTCGAGGCGCTGCGCGATGTCGTCACCGGCGCGCAGCCGCTTTACGTCCACGCCGAACGCGCCGCTGACATTCGCGCGGCGCTTGCGCTCAAGAGCGAATTCGCGGATCTCGACCTCGTGCTCGTCGGCGCGAGCGAAGGCTGGCTCGTGGCCGACGAAATAGCGCAGGCGGGCGTTCCCGTGATCGCCGACGGGCTCGACGACCTGCCCTCGACCTTCGAGCAGCTCGCCGCGACACAGAGCAATATCGGACGCATGAAACGCGCCGGAGTGACCGTGGCGATCAACGCATCGGGCCTCAACCACGCACGCCGGCTGACGCAGGTGGCCGGCAACCTCGTCGCCCTGACGAAGGTGCCCGGCGCTTCGGGGCTCAGCTGGGGCGAAGCCTTCGCCGCGATCAGCTCGGTCCCGGCCGAGATCAGCGGGATGGGCGGGATGGCCGGCGTTCTCAAGGCCGGAGCGCTCGGCGATGTCGTGATCTGGGACGGCGACCCGCTCGAAGTCGGATCGATCCCGACCCGCGTCTATATCGGCGGGGTCGAGCAACCGCTCGAAAACCACCAGAGCCGCCTGCTCGATCGCTATGATGACGGAAATGAAGGCTCGCTGCCCAAGGCCTATGACTGGTAGGGCCTATGACTGGCAGGGTCTATGACTGGTAGGGATTGACGGCTGCGGGGAAGGCGTCGCGGCGCCTGTCTTGTCCGGTGGCTGGACGCGGCTGGTTTCCGGTCGGTCCGGGCAGCAGGGCGTTCGGCGCGCGCACCGGATTCCGGTTCGCCCGGTGATCGCGGGGACGCGGTCCGTCCGGGAACCGCTCGGCATTCCACCGGACCGGCGGGCCGCCCGCCCCGGCCGTCAGGATCGGGCGTCCGGGCTCCCGCGCCAGTACCGGACCACGCCCGCGACCAGCACGACGGCGGCCACCGCCGCGACATCGGCGAACCAGTCGAGCCAGCTCGGCGTGCGCCCGAGCTCCGGAATGGCCTGCACCAGCTCGATCGCGGCGCCGAACAGCGCAAGGCCGACGAAGATGACGACCAGTCCGAGCCGCGGATAGGCCAGCGCGGCGAGGCTGGTGAGCACGAGGAAGGCGATGACGTGCTGGACCTTGTCGCCCGGATTCCCCGGCAGGGCGGGCGCCTGCGGCAGCGTCGCCATGACGAAGGCGAACACGAGCGCCGCCCAGAAGAGCAGCTGGAAGAGACGGGTGGTCGGCATGGGCGCAGGGGTGCTCGCGGCTTGGGCGGGGGTGACGCGCTCGCCTAGCGTGCCGCGGGGGCCGCGCCAAGTTCCGTGGCATTGCCGGTGGGCCTTCGGCGAGAGTCGCTTGCGCTGAAGGAGCCGGGCCTATGGTGTCGAAGTGGCGACCATGTCCTTGAGCAGGGTCCGGCCCGCGAGAAGGTAATGCAGCGCGGCCCAGCCATAGCCGGTCACGAATATGACGATCGACCATTGCAGGCCCCGCGCCTCTGCATCGGCGCAGGCGGCGAGAGCGCGCGCCTCGCCCGCTTCGAGCAGGCCTCGTGCGTCCGGACCGAGCGCGAGGAGCGCCCGGCAGGTGTCGAGCGTGATCCCCAGGCCCTCGCCGCTCAGGAACATCGTCTTGAGGAAGGTCGAGAGTATCCCGATCAGCGGCGGACCGAGCCCGTAGCCGAGCAGGTTGACCACGAAGAGCGTGATCGCGACAGACGTCGCGCGCATCCGGCTGTCCACCACCCCGCCGGAGACGGCATACATCGGACCCAGATAGAAATAGTGGATCGTGGCGGCGATCATCAGCGGGGGCATCGCCAGCCAGAGATCGTCGACCAGAAACCCGAACGCGTAGAGCGGAACGCTCGCCGCCATGCCGAGGGCCGGCAGCCATGCCAGCGCCTTGGGATACCGGCCCGACATCCGGTCCGCGAGCCAGCCCGAACCGAACACCCCGATCGCGGCCATCACCCCGAGGATGATGCCGAACAGCAGCGAGGCCGTCTCGATCGAAAGGCCGTGCGTGCGGATCAGGAAGGAGGTCGTGAACTGGCCGACCCCGTAACCGACGAAGGAGGCAAGGGTCGCCCCGATGACCACGTGCCGATAGGCGGGCTTTGCGACGAGGACGCCGATGACCTCGCGGAAACTGGCCTTGGCGAGCCCCTGCAGCGCGGCCGGATCGGTGTAGCCGCGCGGCGGCTCCTTGACCGAGCGCCACACGATGAGCGAGAGCAGCAGACCGGGCAGGCCGACCGCGATGAAGGCGACGCGCCATCCTTCGAACCGCGACCAGTCGGGGCTTCCGAACAGGAACCCCAGGCCCAGCCCGTCGATCCACGCCCCGAACTGCGCGCCGTCCATGCCGGCAAGCTGTCCGCCGAAGATGGATGCGAGCATCCCGCCGAGCGGCACGCCGAGGGCATAGATCGAGACCGCCGTGGCGCGGCGCGAAGGCTTGAAATAGTCGGCGATGAGCGATTGCGCCGGCGGCGTGCACCCGGCCTCGCCGATGCTCACGCCGATCCGGAAGAGAAACAGGACGAGGAAGGACGTCGCAAGACCGCACAGCGCGGTGAACAGGCTCCACAGGGCAACGGCGCCCGCGATGATGAGGACCCGGTTGAACCTTTCCGCGCCCCGGGCGATCGGGATGCCGAGTAAGGTGTAGAGCACGGCGAAGGCCGGCCCGCCGAGCAGCCCCATCTGCCAGTCCTCGAGCGCGAAACTGAGCTTGATCGGCTCGGTCAGGATGTTGATGATCGTGCGGTCGATGAAGTTGAAGATGTAGACGACGAGCAGCGCGCCAAGGACATAGGCCCTGTAGCCCGGCGAGCCGAACCCTTCCGAGGCCAAGGGGGCCGGCGCGCGCGAGCGCAGTGTCGGTTGATCCATTCCATCTCTCCCAGGCCCTCTCGAACTCGCAGGAAGTCCGATGGTCGCGGCGATGCTGCCGCTTTTCGCCCAGTGTAGATGCGGCGGTGAAGGACGCAATCTTTCCGGTTGCCAGACGCTTGCCGCCCGCCATCCGCCTGGGCGCCGGAATTTCGCCCGAGATCCCCCGCAACCGCCGCACGCCATGGCCCGCGGCAGAGGTCACGGCCGCCTCGCGGAGCGCGTCACGAGGCCGATCGATGCCGCCTTGCGAAACGGAAGGGATGCCGGACCGGCTCGCGGAGAGATCCCGGCCCGCCAATACAAGCGCATCCCCGGCGCCCCGGATCGCTCAGAAGCGGACGCCTGCGCCCACGACCGCCTGGTGCCGTTCGAGGTTCACCACCTCGAACACGTCGCCGAATTCGAGGCTTGCCCCGAACGCATCGAGCTCGCCGCCCGAGAAATCGGTGTAGCGGTATTCGGCCTTGAGATAGACGAGATCGGTCACCTTGTATTCGTAGCCGACGCCGAGCCGCAGGCCGTCGAGATCGACGTCCCCGTTGCGGCGGCCGGCGACGTCGTCGAACGTGCCGTCGAGCTCGATGTCGACGCCCGACAGGGCGTAACCCGCCTTGACGTAGAACAGCGAGCGACCGCCCACGAAACCGACCCGCCCGCCGAAATAGTACTCGGTCGCGCTGCCGACGCTGCCCGTTCCGGAAAAGACCGTGTCGTCGGGAAGGATGCCGCTGAAGCTCCCGAGCTCGTCGGACAGGGCCGAGCCGGCGATCTCCGCCTCGGCCCCGAAGGTGAACATCCCGCTCTGGAAGTCATAGCCGATGGCGGCGCCGTAGAAGATGTCCTCGGCATCGCCTTCGACTTCTTCGAACGGGTCGATGGCAGGGACTTCGAGCTTCGCCTGGTCGTATCCGAACAGGGCCTCGATGCGCGGGCCGTCGAAGTGTTTCCCCGGATTATTCACCGGCGGTGGTCTGACGGGTTGGCGGGAGTGGCGTAAGCATTTGCATTGTTGTAGGAATGTGGTTGCTTAAGCCAGACCTGCAACGGGGCAAAATATGCCACAGACCACACCCGCCGGATGCGATGATAGCGCGTCCGTATTTTCGTTTCCAGCAGTGCGCGGCAAGAAGGTCACAGCTGCGTTTGACGGCGGCAGGCTGACCTCGGATGGCGGGGTCCTGGTGCTGGCTCAGGCCGAGCGCATGATGGGGCTCTGCCAGCGGCTTGCGGCGTGTATTGCCGATCCGCGCGATCCTGCTCGGGTGGTTCATCGGCTTGAAGATATCCTGCGCGCGCGGATGTTCGCGATCGCCTGCGGCTATGAGGATGCCGATGATCTCGACGCTCTGCGCGATGATCCGGGCTTCCGCCTCGCGCTGGGCAAGCTGCCGGGATCGGGTGCGGGGTTGGCCAGCCAACCGACGATGAGCCGCTGGGAGAATGCGCCGAGCACGCGCGAGCTGGCAAAGATGCTGGGGATCATGATCGACATCTACTGCGCCAGCTACCCCACTCCGCCGGCGGCGGTGACGCTGGATATCGATGACACCTGCGACGTCGTGCACGGCTATCAGCAACTCTCCTTCTGGAACGGACATCATGGGGAGCGCTGCTTCCTGCCGATCCATGTCTACGACACGGCAACGGGCCGGCCGGTGGCGATGCTGCTGCGCACGGGCAAGACGCCTTCGGGCAAGGAGGCGGCAGGGCATATCCGGCGTCTGGTGCGCCATCTTCGCCGCCACTGGCCCGATACCCACATCACCATCCGCGGTGACGGGCATTATGGACGGCCCGAGGTCATGGCCTTCTGCGAGGCGGCCCATGTCGATTACGTGTTCGGTCTGCCGACCAACGCCGCGCTGCGCGCCGATCCCGTCATCGTCACGGCTGCCGATGCCTGTGCGGTCCGCCGCGCCGAGTGCCAACTCCCGGTCCTGCGCAGCTATGCCGAGACCCGCTACGGCGCGAAGAGCTGGAACCGCCAGCGCCGCGTCGTCGCCAGGATCGAGGCCAGCACGCTGGGCATGGATATCCGCTATGTCGTCACATCGCTAACCCAAGGCTCGGCTGAATACATCTATGACACGCTCTACTGTGCGCGCGGGCAGGCCGAGAACCTGATCAAGCTGCACAAGACCCAGCTGGCCAGTGACCGCACCTCGTGCCGGTCGGCGAACGCCAACCAGATGCGCCTGATCCTGCACACCGCTGCCTACTGGCTGCTGTGGCGCGTTCAGCAGGCGATCCCAAAGACCACCGCTCTGGCAAAAGCCGAGTTTACGACCCTGCGCCTGCGGCTGCTCAAGGTTGCTGCCCGCGTCATGGAAAGCGCCACCCGAATCCGCGTAGCGTTCGCCTCTGCGTGCCCCGATGCCGATCTGATGCGTGCCATCGTTCTCGCGCTCAAGCCTGCGCCGACGTAGCGGGCGCGGCAGTGCCGCAGAAACCCCGAGCCAAGTCCTTCAACCAGAAAAGCCCATCGATCACAGCGCGGTGAAACAGACGCCAGCGGTGCCGCACGCCCGCTCTACGCCGCCGCACGCAGCAGTGGCGTCAAGCTCGCACCGAGAGGCGCCCAACCGCATCGCCGTGAATAAGAGAGGTTTCTTCTCTTCCTCCTGCGCCCAGGCGGGGCTTGCCGAAAGGCCGGCGACGAGGCCTGCGACCACCAGTTTCGATTTCACGAAAGTCTCCTGCATCCAAAGCGTTAGGTGCCGCCGGCTAGGCGTGCGAGCTTAAGGACGGGTAAAGATCGGGCGGCGTTCGGGAAGTTTCGTGAGCGTTCCCGCGCGCGCTTCGGGAACGCGGGACGATCGGGCAGCGGCAGCGATTGCATCTGACCAGCGCGCCTTGCCGAGCGGGCCCTGCCGGGCTCGAGGAAGGACCGTGAACACGGGGACCGCCTTCAGGGCCTGTCCCCCTGCCGGAACCGCGTCTAAAGTGGCAGGCGAACAGGGGTGCCAGCGCGCAGGCACCGCCCTGCCGACGGCATCGCCGCAAGCAGCAAGAGCAAACCGGATTGGAAGAAAAGTCGCCCGATGAAGCTTGTGCTCAAAGCCGTCCTGCTCGTTCTCGCGGCGATCCTCGGCCTCGTTCTCCTGCTCACGGACCCGGCCCCGCTGGCCGGGCCGCGGCCTGCGCCCGATGCCGAACAGGTCGGGGCAGCGCGCGACGCCGTCCTGCAGCTTCGCCCCCTGGCGACAGCGCGGGACGAGACCAGGCAGGTCAACCTCGACGCGCAGCATCTCGACGGGTTGAGCGCGCTCGCGACCCATGGTCTTCGCCCCGACCGGCTCGAGGCGTTCATCTCGGGTTCGGTCCTGCACGTCGAGGCGAGCCGGCAATTGCCCCTCGGCCGCTGGCTCAACCTTGCGGCCGAGACATCCGGCAGCGCCGAGGGCTTTCCGGAGCTGCACATCGCCATCGGCTCGCTCGAACTGTCGCCCTTTTTCAGCCGCCTTCTGGCCGAGACATTCCGATCCGGACTGCGCCTCGCGGGCGCGGACATCCCGCCGCTCGACGAGCTCGTCCGAAAGGTCGCGGTCGGGGAGGACCGGGTGTCCCTCTCGATCGACTGGCCCGGTGACGCGGGGCTGCTGGGAGAAGTGCTGCAGACGCGCAGCGGCGTCGATCCGGCGCTTGCGGTCCGGATCCATTGCGAGCTTGCCGAAAGGCAGAGGGCCGACCCGCAGGATGACCTGGCAGTGCAGGTGCGGCGGGCCTTCCCGATCGGCCGGGCCGGATCGGCGACGCCCGAAAGCAACGCGGCCGCTTTCGTCGCGCTTGCCATGGCGATCGTCGACACGAAGGTCGGAACCCTGACCGGGATCGATGCTGCCGCGATCGAAGCGTGCCCGATGCCGGCCTCCCCTATCGCGCTCCATGGCCGGGAGGACCTCGCCAAGCACTGGGCGCTGTCCGCGGCCCTCTCGGTGGGTTCGGGCACGCAGGTCGCGGAGGCGATGGGGGAATGGAAGGAATTGGCGGACAGCCTCGCCAGCCGGTCCGAATTTCAGCCGGGCGATCCGACGGGGTTCTCGCTGGTGGATATCGCGGCCGACCGATCGGGCTTCCGGACCGCCGACGCGGCGAGCGATCCGGCGTCCGCGAAGGCGATGGCCCGGCGATTGTCGGGGGCGAGACCGGAGGAGATCCTGCCGCCCGCGCTCCTCTCGTTCGAAGAGGGGCCCGATGTCGATTTCGTCGGCAGGTACGGGAGCCTCGACGACCCGCGGTTTGCCAAAGTGTTGAAGAAGATCGACGCGGTGCTGGAGCGGGAAGGCCTGCTGCGGCCGTGAAGCGGAGCGTCGGCCCGCGGGGCTACCGGAACGGGTTCGAAGTGTTCCGGGCGTGGTGCGTAGAACGCGGCCATTCGTGGCTGCGTGGCCTGCCCCCGACCATTGCGGCCTCAAGCGAGGTCAGGCTGGCCATGCGCCTGGCAATGCGGACAAGCCGCGCTCGGCCCAGGCAGTCGCAGGGCCTGACGCTCGACCTGCTCGGAAAGATCGTCGCCGCGTGCCCCGAAACGCTGGCAGGAACGCGCGATGCGGCGATCATTGTCGCGGGCCGGGACGGCCTCGCGCGCAAAAGGGGGTTATCGGGCTTGGCACGGCAGGGGATGGGTAAAACTGACCTTTCGCAATTCAACCCCATACACAGTACAAACCCCAGTTTTGCCGAGACGCCGCCCCGGACTATATTGGGCGCGTCCGGGAAGACCCACGGCACCGATGAGGCAGGCGCGATGGCCAATAAAAAGACCGACAAGGACGAAGAAGAGAAGAAACAGCTAGAGCTCTCGCCAGAGGGCACGCGCGCGGCGGCATGGGCGGGTCCCTCCTATGGACTACCGGGATAACCGCCTCCAGCCACCAAAAGGGGGTCAATTTTACGCGCCGATAGGGGGTCAGTTTTCAATGCCGATTGACACTTTCGCGCGCAGCAGATCATTGATTTCGCCAAGGCCGGGATCCTGCCGGCTCTGGCGAAACGCAAATCAACGAAACCGGCCTCGCTTAGGAGCCGCGAAAGTGTCTCGATCGAAAAGAACTTGATGTGGCCGCCGTCCCAAAGTGCGGTGAAATGCTGGTCCATCTTGCCCGAGGCCGCGAGAGCGAGGTTCTTCAGATAGCCGTGGTACGGGGTGGAGACCACAACCCCTCCGCCAGGGCGGACGAGATCGAACATCGTTTTCGCGTAAAGCCGCGGATCGTAAAGATGCTCGACAACCTCCAAGCTTACCACTGCATCGAATTGCCCGTATACAGCCGCCAAATCGTCATATGCCGATGCGACATCGAACCGAATGTCCGGATAGGCGCGTCGAGCCTGTTCAATACCTGAGAGTTCGAAGCATCGACGCCGACCACTTCGTAGCGTTCCGAGAGATAAGCGGCCGTGCTTCCATTGCCGCAACCGAGGTCAAATACACGCTCCGGCTTCAGACTAGCCAGCATTTCATCGACATGGGGCCGCAGATAGTCGCGCGTGTGAGCGTGCGCGGCACTCGCATAACCATAATCGGGCGTCTCGTGCATTTTCATTGTACGATACTTTTTCCAAGGGCAGGTCCAAGGCCGAGCCGAGAAGGACTTGTCGATATCAGCCTCTCATTTTCGCGCCTCATTCGTGATGCGATATTTCGTGAAAGGGTGAGACCGATGGTCAGACCCGCCCGACGCTCACGTACTTGAAGCCGGTGCCGCGCAGGGTCTCCGGATCATAGATATTGCGCAGGTCAACGAGCACATTATCGGCGGCCAGCTCCTTCACCCGCTCCAAATCAAGCGCACGGAAGGCGTCCCATTCGGTCACGATCACGGTCGCATCGGCGCCGGTGATCGCCTCGTAGGGGTCCTTGCACATCGTGACCTCGGGCATCAGCGGGCGGGCGAGTTCCATGCCTTCGGGATCATAGGCCGCGACCTCGACCCCGGCATCGTGCAGCGTCTGCGCGATCGCGATCGAGGGGCTGTCCCTCATGTCGTCGGTGTTGGGCTTGAAGGTCAGGCCGAGCAGGGCGACCTTCCTGCCGCGCGCCGCCTCCGCTCCGCCGAGCGCGTCGACGACCTTGCGGCCCATCGCGCGCTTGCGGCTTTCATTGGTCTTGACCACCGCCTCGATGATGCGGGTGGGGCTGTCGTAATCCTCGGAGGTCTTGAGGAGGGCCAGCGTGTCCTTGGGGAAGCACGATCCGCCATAGCCGGGGCCAGCGTGGAGGAATTTCGGGCCGATGCGGCCATCCATCCCGATCCCGCGGCTGACGTCCTGCACGTTCGCGCCGACCTTCTCGCACAAATCCGCCATCTCGTTGATGAAGGTGATCTTGGTCGCGAGGAAGGCGTTGGCGGCGTATTTGATCAGCTCGCTGGTGCGCCGCGAAGTGAACAGGATCGGCGATTCGTTCAGGAACAGCGGGCGGTAGACCTCGCTCATCACCTGCTTGCCGAACTCGTCCTCGGCCCCGATCACGATGCGGTCGGGCCGCTTGAAGTCGCCGATCGCGGCGCCTTCGCGCAGGAATTCCGGGTTGGAGATGACCGATACCTTATGCTTGGTCCCGGTATGGCCGATGATCCGCTCGACCTCGTCACCGGTGCCGACCGGGACGGTGGACTTGGTCACGACCACCGCATCACCAGACAGCTTCTCGCCCACCTCGCGCGCAACGGCATGGACGAAGGTGAGGTCTGCGTGCCCATCGCCCCGGCGGCTGGGCGTGCCGACCGCGATGAAGATCGCGTCGGCGCCCTTGATGCCGTCTGCCAGGCTGGTGGTGAAGCTTAGCCGTCCGGCCTTGACGTTGCTTTCGACCAGCGCGTCGAGCCCCGGCTCGTAGATCGGCATTACGCCCTGATGCAGCCGGTCGATCTTGGCCTGGTCCTTGTCGATGCAGACAACGTCATGCCCGAAATCGGCAAAGCATGCGCCCGACACCAGGCCCACATAGCCCGAACCCACCATCGCGATCTTCATTTTTGAAAGCCTTTCGCGTGCAGCGCTTACTGGGCGGCCTGGAGCGCTGACATCTCGGCATCATTCTCGCGGAGGAGCTGGTCGAAATATGCAATGGTCCTGGTGAGACCCTCGCGCAGCTGCGTCTTCGGTTCCCAGTCCAGCTTCTCGCGCGCGAGCGAGATATCCGGCTGGCGCTGACGCGGATCGTCCTGCGGCAGCGGTTTGTTGATGAGCTCCGACTTCGATCCGGTCAGGTCGAGCACCTGCTCTGCGAGCTCCTTGATCGTGAACTCGTTCGGGTTGCCGAGGTTGACCGGGCCTGGGAAATCGCTCCCGGTGTCCATCATGCGCAGGAAGCCTTCGACGAGATCATCGACATAGCAGAACGAGCGGCTCTGCTGGCCGTCGCCGTAGATCGTGATCGGTTCACCCTGCAGCGCCTGGATGATGAAGTTCGACACCACACGCCCGTCATTGGGGTGCATCCGGGGGCCGTAGGTGTTGAAGATCCGCACGACCTTGATGTCGAGCTTGTGCTGCCGGTGGTAGTCGAAGAACAGCGTCTCGGCGCAGCGTTTTCCTTCGTCATAGCAGGCGCGCGGTCCGATCGTGTTGACGTTGCCCCAATAGCTTTCCGGCTGTGGGTGGACGCTCGGATCACCGTAGATCTCCGAGGTCGAGGCCTGGAAGATCCTCGCCTTCACCCGCTTGGCGAGACCAAGCATGTTGATCGCGCCCGTCACGCTCGTCTTGGTCGTCTGCACCGGATCGAACTGGTAATGCACGGGGCTGGCGGGACAGGCGAGATTGTAGATCTGGTCGACCTCGACATAGAGCGGGAAGCAGATGTCGTGGCGCATGAATTCGAAGCGCGGATGGTCGTGCAGGTGATCGATATTGCTCTTGTCGCCCGTGAACAGGTTGTCGACGCAGAGAACCTCGTCCCCTCGCTCGAACAGCCGGTCGATTAGGTGAGACCCGAGGAAGCCGGCGCCGCCGGTCACGAGGATGCGCTGACGGCGCAGATTACCGGTCATTCAAGAAAAGTCCTTTGATCAAGTTTTATCTCATCTACAATTGAGGCCGAGCGCGCTACGAGGCACTCGCTGGCACCTCGCGGTTCTCACTTTCCTTGAGCAAGAGCCTGATCGTCCAGAAATACCACAGCTTGTAGAAGGCGTATGAGAAGCCGGGCAGTCCATCGAGGAAGCCCCGCTTTACCACGTATGTCCATGCAAAGTAGGCCCAAGCGAACCACCATTTATCAATATTGCGGTATTTGTTTTTCTGGCGATCCGTAAGCTGCGCCCAGACTTCCCGACCAGAACTTCTTAGTTGGCGAGTACGCTGGGCCTCCCAGAGAGCGTAGTCCTTGTGTCGCTGTATGAACTTTGCGACACCGCGGTCATCACGATGATCGATTGGGGCAGTGATTTCCCCTACATCGCCTTCGATCACCGGGTGTTCATGCACTTCCATGTCGAGGCCAGACCAAGCCTCCTCGTCAATCCTTTCGTAAAGACCTCTTCCAATCTTGAATAGAGCCAGTTTGCGCTGCGGATCCCCATGTTTGAGAGGCTGGCCAAGGAAAAAGTTTGTGTACTTCAACCAGAACGCATCGAACCGATCTTCAGCTAGAGCCGCGCCTACCTCATTGCAGAACATTTCCGTAACAAGTTCGTCCGCATCGAGGAAGAGAACCCATTCATTCTGCAACCGCTGGTTGAGCAACACCCAATTACGCTTCTTGGGATAGCGCCCATTCCACTCGAACTGAATGACTGTCGCACCATGATTGGCAGCGATCTGGCAGGTAGCGTCGGTGCTGCCAGAATCGACCACGATCACTTCATCAAAGCATCCAAGGCGCTGAAGACACTGACCAAGGTTCGCTTCCTCATTCCGCACCGGAATGACGACAGAAATGGGGATGCTTCCCATTAAGCGAACGGAGGGCGCTGCTTGATTGGGCGCGCCGGATTGCCACCGACGACCATCTCATCGGGCACGTTTTTCACTGCTACCGCGCGGGCAGCGACGATTGAGCGGGCCCCGATGACAACATCGGGACCAATGAATGCCTCGGCACAGATCCACGCATCGTCTCCCACCGTTATCGGTAATTTTAGAAGCGGCATAGCGGGGTCTGTATAGTCGTGGCTACCGGCGCACAGATGCGCGTGCTGCGATATCGTGACCCGTTGCCCAATTGAAATCGCGCCAAGAGCGTAAAGGACAGCTCCATCGCCGACCGCGGATTGATCCCCGATCGACAGGTTCCAGGGGATGGTGATTTTCGTAGTAGGATAAATGTGGACGTCACGACCAATCTTGGCGCCGAAAAAGCGGAGAAAAGTTCGGCGCCATCCCCAGAGCGGACGAGGAGACCACGCAAAGAATGGAATGGAAAAAACATCCCATAGAGCACGCAAGACAAGATCACGCTTAGACCATTTCCTGGCGCGACGGTTTTGCTGAATGTCTAAACCTGATTGCGACACCTAAATAATTCTTCAGTCGATATGCACACAGGAAGGCCGATCCTGCCGTCCCGTCACCCACTCGTAAACCTGAAGCATCTGCTGCGCGATTGCATCCCATCCGAAGTCACGTTCCATCCAGACCCTTCCGCGCATTCCCATCTCATGAAGCTCTTCTCGCGGCAAAGCGGTGGCTTCCATCAATGCCTGTCGCAAGCTGTCCTCGGTAAGATCGATCCACCAACCGCATTGATTGTCGCGCAGGCCGGACCATGGCGCATTCTTTGTCGTGATTACAGGGACTTCCTGCGCAAGTGCCTCGGCAATTACAAGCCCGAAATTTTCAGCATGAGTGGGCAAGACAAAAACGTCTGCGCTCCGATAGAGAGCCTCTTTCGTTTCACCCTCTACCGCAGGCATCCAGACTATTCCGGTCAACCGGAGGCGTTCAGCAAGAGCCTGCATTTCGGCAGTATGGCCGGCCTCGTCAGGACCAGCGATAACCAGTTCCCAATCCGGGCGCGAAGCGGACAGGGACGCCCAGGCACGCAACAGGATATGCAAGCCCTTTTTGGGATGGATGCGGCTCAGGAACAAGAGCCGACGCCGACGATCATCGCGTATCGGACGTGGCTTAAGCTGCGGAACATCGACACCATTGGGCACGATCGCAATGGGATTGCGCAGGCCAAATTCGCGGAAGTGATCCGCTTCCATTTCTGCAGTTGCCCGTAAGCAGGCGGCACGAGCAAGATGCTTGTCCTCGAACCAGAAGCGCACGATCTGTTTCTTCCATTTGGAGTTCACGCGCGCCCAAGGATCAAGCATGCCGCGAGGTGTCACCAGGTAGGGAGTCCCATGCCTGCGATGATGGGTCAGGTTCGCCAATGACGAATACGTCCATAGTCCCTGGACATCCACGACGCCGGGATCCAATCGGGCAAGTGTGGCAGACATTCCAGTCGCAAAGCCGAATTTGCGCGGCCCATTGGCACGGTGAGCGTGGACACTCGGGCCCCAATCCGATGCCGCCTCAGCATTTGCCGGGTCCTCGATCCCGACCACTTCGATGCTGCCGTGGCCACACCTTCCCAAAGCCGCAACCAAGTTGGGTACAGAGGCCGAAAGTCCGCCTGCGGCTGGCGAGAGAATGCCCGAAACGAAACAAAGGCGAGACATTGAAAGTTCATTCAACGCGCATCAGCCCGGCGCCCTGCATGAAAAAAGGATGTTGTCGGAGAATAATTGACCCCTCAAAAAGGGAAAAAACCTTCGCCATTTTTTCTTCGTTCCGGGAATCCGTCCATGGTCTGTGTATGTGATGAATTGTTCAGTTGCACCACATTCGCGCGAAATTCGCTGAAGGTCGCATTCAAGTAATGCGGTGATATGACCAGGATAGCAAGAATCTTGGAAATGTTGATGCTGATTCCGGGTTAGGAAGCATACACGTGAAGTTAAACTATGTTGGTTTGGGGTAGATAGAAGGATCTGGGAATTCGGCTTGGCAATCCTGCAGACTTCTCTCATGAAGTGGCGCGGGTTCTCCACATGCTCGATAACTGCCAAGGAAATTACTGCATCAAATTCACCAGTCTCTGCTGGCCAATGCTTGTTGAGATCGCACGCCCTAACATCAAACGCATCTTCAGAGCAATCTGGAGTGTAATCAAGTAATATTACTCGATATCCCCTTTCAGCCAATAGTCGAGAAAAATTTCCCCGACCTCCTCCCACATCTGCAACCTTCGCGCCTGGAAATAAATGGAAATCTTGGATTCTATCTAGCGCAGCCCTGTAAATAGGTGACGATGAGCTGCCCATCGTTTGTATGCCCACGGGATTATTCATCGCCTGAGGCCTCCACGAAGGCAGCTCCATCCGCCTTGCTCCAGAAATTCGATCGACTTACCCTTTTCTACGGCTATGATATTAGTGGCCTCCCCAATGAGCTGTCTGGGACGATCGACCACGGGAATCAATCGTGGGCCATAGAAATTCCGATCAATGAGGAAACTCATATATCCGACACCTGCCAAAGACTCGCATGCCACACTCGGCAATTCCCGCATTTCTTCGAAAATGAGGAAATCGATCCGCGCATTGGCGAGCGACTTACTCATGCCTGCAAAAACGTCATCCTCGTGTCCTTCGACATCGATTTTCACGAGCCTTATCGGAGAGCCTTCCGCACACCATTCATCGAATATGATCGTATCGACCCGGTGGGCTCGCCGCCCGTCGGTCGCCCCCTCAGTAAGCCGCGCCACTCCGGAATTGTTGCCGAAGGTTTCGGGCTCAACCAATTGGCTGGTCCCCGCTCTACTAGACACAGCGTAGGGCAAAACCTCGACATGGGAGCTAGCCAGACTGCAGGCGTTCCATGCGCGAACGTTTTCCTTAAGACGCTCACGCGTTTGCGGGTGGGGCTCAAAAGCGAAAACGGCACCATTTTCTCCAGCCCGCCTAGACATCAGCGAAGTCATGATCCCGATGTTTGCGCCGATATCGACGACCCGATCACCCGGACGAACAATCCGGCTGATCATCTCGCATGTACGCAGGTCAGACAGGCCAAGCGTTAGCATTGCCCGGCCGTGCAATTCGGAAGGATCAAAGTTGATCGGCAAGCCCCAAGGGGTCTTTGCTGATCGCTTATTGGCAGTCAATCCGACAGACTTGGCCATGCGCCGAACGATCTGCGCGGGACGATAGATATATTCTGGCCTAAGCGCGCGCATGGTATCCCCTTCGAGGTGTATCGCGGTGCAATGCCAAGACGAGCCCCAGGAAAAGCCACGGGAGGAAAGCATTGACCGGTGAATGTGTGACCTGACCAAGGGCAAAGGGCAGAACATAGTAACCGACCAATGGCAGTGCCATCTCCCGCCCCTTCCTGACCAGCCGAAACGCAATGAACAGCACTGACGCGGCGGTTGCGAAACGCAAAGCCAGCATAGCGATGCCGAAAAGAAGGCCAAGCTCATTCACGTTCCGCTGCAAGTCGCTTTCGCCGAAACTGAGCGGGGGCACACCAAGCAAGCTGGCAACGCCAGGCGCGCCCAATCCAATTCCCTCGCCAAAAATTGGTGCCGTGAACAACGGCTCGACCCAGGCAAATAGGCCGCCTATGGCACGATCCCAGATCGATCCTTCGCTGCGCTCTGCGGCTTCAAGACGCTTCGCCATCGCATCGAGCATGTCGGGGAACACGTTCACAAGAAGCAGTCCGGCGAGAACAGCAAAGCCGAGCACCCCCAGAATTCGGGAAAACGCCTTGAGCGCTGCGCGACTGGTGGAGAGGCCGGCTATCGTGACCAGCATGATCGCGGCGATCATGAAATAGATGGATCGGCTTCCGGTCAGGACTGCCATGCTGGCAACAGCAACGCCGCTCAAGGCGAGCAGCAACACGCGCCATCGGCTCGACGTCCTGTCGATGTAGAACGCCATGAACAGCGCCACCAATGCAGCCGTGTATTGAACATTCGGTCCTGTATAGGTGAACAAACCAAAGGGGCGGATGATATTATCCTTAAGCCCCACTGCTCCCCCCTCGTCTTCGCCGACACCAAGATTGACGAATGCCGATGGCGGTGCCGAATACTGCACAGATACGAGAAGAGCATAGGGGATCGAAATCAGGAGATTGAGCAGGATGAATTTTCGGACGTCCTCCATCCGGAAAGTCTCTGCAACCACGAAGGCCAGGGGCATGTAGAGCCAATAGGTTCGGACGCCCAGCATCCAACCAACAAGCCCATAACCATTAATGAGATATTGCCCGAGGCCCAGCAAGACCGTGAGAATGGCAAAACCGATCCAAAGCTGGGCCAAGCCCCGAAGGCGGATGAAGCTGTTGACGACGCAATAGGTATAGAGCGCGAGCACGAAAGGATCGCGCAGCAGCGTCAATGGAGTGGCGAGGCTGGGAAAGATCCATTTGCGAAAGGCGCCCTCGAGCAACGAGAGCGCAAAGATGAAGAAGACGCTGCGCACCACAAGGACCCGCTGCGCCTCGCGGCGGCTACCCACACTTCTCGCCCGGCCGGGATAGGCTCGGGCGGCGGTTATCGCGCGTCCAGCCATTCGGTCACCAAGTCGCCGATCTGGGTCTCGTAACGCATCCAGCTCATTTCAGCGGCCTTGGCCTTGGCCGCATGGGCCATTTCCTGCCTCTGCGTCTCATCTTCGGCGAGGCGCGTGATACGGTCCGCCAGAACCGCGGGGTCGCGGATCGGGACGATAAAGCCATCGATGCCCTCGTCGAGAATATCAGGTCCAGCCGTGTGCGGCGTGGTGATAACGGGCAGACCCGCTGCCATGGCCTCGGTGATTACCATGCCGAACCCCTCTGCAATCGAGGGAAACACGAAGACATGCGCGCGAGCCATTTCCTCCATCAGGGTCGCGTGGGGAATCGCCCCCAGCCAAGTCACGCGCGGATCGGAAAGAAACCGGTCGAGGGACGCAGGCACCTTTGCTGGTCGAGGTCCGGCAAGTGTCAAGTGCCAGTCGATCTCGAGCATTCCCACTGCGCTGATGAGATCGGCGATGCCCTTACGCTGCGCCAAGTGGCCAGCGTAAAGCAATTGAAGCGGCGCGCTGGCCTCTCGACCAGCTGGCCGCGTGAGCGCGGGCGGCGGACAGCCGAAGGGCGTCACGTGAACGGGACGATCCCCGGCGATGCCGGACAGACTGTCGCGAGTAAAACTTGAAGCGACAATGATGTGATCAGCGAATTCGATTTCAGCATCCTTGCGCGCGTGCTTTTCCGCGCTGTCACGCAGGCCTTCCATCGTGCAGGCCCATTCGGGCAACCGCTCGGCCTCCTCCTCGAGCAGGCATCGCAAAGTGCGCCAGTGGGTGATGGGCAAATCGTAGATCGCCAGGCGTCCCGTCTCGTGTGCGGCCTTGAAGCTTTCGAGAGCACCGTCTTCGTAAGCATATACGGCGCGCCAAGGCTCTCTGTCGGTGCGCAAGCGCTTCGCCACCGCACGGTCCAGATCTCGGTAGACGCCATCGACAGACGCCCAGCCTGCCTCATGCGCCGTGAGCGACTCGATCCTTGCGCCGAGCGCTGCCAAACGGATGGCCTCACGCCAAGGGCGCGATTTGGTTTTGGACCATGGCGCCTCGCCAAAATGCCGCTGCGAAAGACGCCGTTGAACGCCGTTCTTTAGCCAAGTCAGCTCAGCTAGCTCTCCCGGCAATGCAAGCGTCGTCCAATATTGCGCCAAAAGCCCATTTTTCTCGAGGGCGCGCAAAACTGCCCGCAAACAGGGGTTGCCGGTAGGATGGCTAACAATGACGGTCATGCACCGCAATTATCTCATCATGCAGGTCGTTCGCTTTGCTGAGCAAGGAGCGTAGCTTGGCAGACTTGGAATGAGTGGCAGAGAAGCCCTCATCAAGCTCCTGCTTGATTTGATCGCGCAGCTCGGTCGGCATCGCGTGCCATCCCAGTGGTTTCTTCCGTTCGTGCAAGACCGGCCCGTCGGCGAAGCTCGTGCCGAACTTGTCATTCACCTGCCGGATCACGCTCTCAAGGTCATGCGTCACGCGATCAAACGGCGCAATCACTACGCTATCCAGATGGGGAAAAAGCGCACGGTAAAATGCTAGCCCGGATTATTCACCGGCAGTGGTCTGACGGGTTGGCGGGAGTGGCGTAAGCATTTGCATTGTTGTAGGAATGTGGTTGCTTAAGCCAGACCTGCAACGGGGCAAAATATGCCACAGACCACACCCGCCGGATGCGATGATAGCGCGTCCGTATTTTCGTTTCCAGCAGTGCGCGGCAAGAAGGTCACAGCTGCGTTTGACGGCGGCAGGCTGACCTCGGATGGCGGGGTCCTGGTGCTGGCTCAGGCCGAGCGCATGATGGGGCTCTGCCAGCGGCTTGCGGCGTGTATTGCCGATCCGCGCGATCCTGCTCGGGTGGTTCATCGGCTTGAAGATATCCTGCGCGCGCGGATGTTCGCGATCGCCTGCGGCTATGAGGATGCCGATGATCTCGACGCTCTGCGCGATGATCCGGGCTTCCGCCTTGCGCTGGGCAAGCTGCCGGGATCGGGTGCGGGGTTGGCCAGCCAACCGACGATGAGCCGCTGGGAGAATGCGCCGAGCACGCGCGAGCTGGCAAAGATGCTGGGGATCATGATCGACATCTACTGCGCCAGCTACCCCACTCCGCCGGCGGCGGTGACGCTGGATATCGATGACACCTGCGACGTCGTGCACGGCTATCAGCAACTCTCCTTCTGGAACGGACATCATGGGGAGCGCTGCTTCCTGCCGATCCATGTCTACGACACGGCAACGGGCCGGCCGGTGGCGATGCTGCTGCGCACGGGCAAGACGCCTTCTGGCAAGGAGGCGGCAGGGCATATCCGGCGTCTGGTGCGCCATCTTCGCCGCCACTGGCCTGATACCCACATCACCATCCGCGGTGACGGGCATTATGGACGGCCCGAGGTCATGGCCTTCTGCGAGGCGGCCCATGTCGATTACGTGTTCGGTCTGCCGACCAACGCCGCGCTGCGCGCTGATCCGGTTATCGTCACTGCCGCCGATGCCTGCGCGGTCCGCCGCGCCGAGTGCCAACTCCCGGTCCTGCGCAGCTATGCCGAGACCCGCTACGGCGCGAAGAGCTGGAACCGCCAGCGCCGCGTCGTCGCCAGGATCGAGGCCAGCACGCTGGGCATGGATATCCGCTATGTCGTCACATCGCTAACCCAAGGCTCGGCTGAATACATCTATGACACGCTCTACTGTGCGCGCGGGCAGGCCGAGAACTTGATCAAGCTGCACAAGACCCAGCTGGCCAGTGACCGCACCTCGTGCCGGTCGGCGAACGCCAACCAGATGCGCCTGATCCTGCACACCGCTGCCTACTGGCTGCTGTGGCGCGTTCAGCAGGCGATCCCAAAGACCACCGCTCTGGCAAAAGCCGAGTTTACGACCCTGCGCCTGCGGCTGCTCAAGGTTGCTGCCCGCGTCATGGAAAGCGCCACCCGAATCCGCGTAGCGTTCGCCTCTGCGTGCCCCGATGCCGATCTGATGCGTGCCATCGTTCTCGCGCTCAAGCCTGCGCCGACGTAGCGGGCGCGGCAGTGCCGCAGAAACCCCGAGCCAAGTCCTTCAACCAGAAAAGCCCATCGATCACAGCGCGGTGAAACAGACGCCAGCGGTGCCGCACGCCCGCTCTACGCCGCCGCACGCAGCAGTGGCGTCAAGCTCGCGCCGAGAGGCGCCCAACCGCATCGCCGTGAATAAGAGAGGCTAGCCAGGCGCTCAATACGTTAATGTAGCCAAGCTGAGCTTGCCGCTGTTCTCGCCCCCCTCTCCGTCTTGCCTCCTCGCGAAGCGCCAGGTTGGAAAGAGCAGCCTCCTTGGGACGTCGGATCAGCATCACGGCCGGCACGCCCAGCTCGACAGCTCGCAGCAGCTGGGCTGCGTGATGCTTATGGTGGGCAAGCTTGACCGTTCGGGGCTGGCGGTCGAGAAAGCCATAGGCCGTGGTACTGTTGGCCGACCGCGGATAGCCTTCAATAACAAGTTCGGTGTCGGGCTGAATGCACAAGGCGTCACGCGGTCCAGTCATGTCGCGCAAACCATAATAGAGCGCCGGCCTCGTCGATGCGAACGTGACGGCCCGATAACGGGTGCTGAGAACAAAATTGTCAATCGCAAGCTTCACGCGGCACCCGTCTTCTCGCGGAAGACCTCCAAGTATTGCTCGGCCACACTCTGAGCCGTGCAGCGCGCGAGATGTTTATCCACCCCTTCAAGTCGGGCGCGGGCCTCATCTGGCGCACTTAACGCGATAGCAAGAACCTCAGCGAGAGCCGCATCGTCGCCGTTAGGGAACACGAAGCCGTGACCGGCGATAGCGTCGACGAGGCCACCTCTCTCCGAGACAATCGGCACGCAGCCACAGGCCATGCCTTCAAGTGCCACAATGCCAAAGGGTTCCTCATAGCTTGAGGGCACAAGGATGAACTTGTGATCGTTCAGGATCGAGGCCAATTCGAACCCTACTGCCTTACCGGCGAACCGTACCTGCTGCGTGAGGCCCAGGCTGTTGGACAATGCCTCCAGATTTCCACGCTCGGGTCCGTCGCCGACAATGGTCAGGTCAGGATCAATTCCCTTCTGGCGGAGCCTCCCCATGGCCTTCAGGAGCGTGTCACATCCTTTTTGTGAAACAAGGCGCCCAAGAAAAACCAAATCCCTTTCGCGCTCATGCCATGGACGTTGGTCTCGAAATACAGCGTCATCATAGGCATTGAGAACGACATGATCCGCACCGGTTCGACGCGCAGTGTAGTAACTGTTAGCAATCCCCGTGCTGCGACGCGCCAGTGCAGCCTTGAGGTGATCGGCAGCCCCCCGCGTGCCATCATCACGTTGATAGGCATTGGCATAACGATATACGAACTTTCTCGGTGTAAAGAACCGTGGCCAAGCATACTTCAGCGCAACATTGGACTGCAGGTGGACATCACACCATCGCAAAAGTTGCCAAAACTCGCTGAAATTAGGTTGGCGGATCACGGGGAAGGGAAACACACCCTCCCCCGGCGTCATGGTCGCCAGCCGAACCTCATGGCCCATGGCAACGAATTGTGCGCAAAGAACCTCGGCGAGTTTCTCGATACCCCCGACGCTTGGCGCGAATACCGTGGTGAAGAAGAAGATCTTCACCCCAGCGCCTCGTGGATCTTGCGCCAGGTTTGGCTGAGGTTATGAGGCTGATACCATGCGTATCCTACTCTTGCGACACGCTCGGGATCATTTCCGCCACTCGCGAGGCCTTCCGGGGTTTCGAACTCCCGCCCTTCCGCAAGGTCGCGCGGCAAATTGCCTATCCGACTAGCGTTTACGACAAGGAGGCCGTGCGCGAAATAGGAGGCGGCTATTCCCGACTTCGTAACCACGTGCCTTGGATAGTCGATCAGTCCTACGCGGGCCGAAAGAAGCCATTTCGACACTTCCTTTTCAGGTAACGCCCCGAGCGCCCGAACGGGACGACCCGCAAAAACCTTTGGGGCGATCTGGTCAGGTCCGATGTCAATAATCTCTTGGACTTCTAATCGGTCCATGCCCGCCGCCAATGCCGCGTGTTCAGCGGCATAAACGCTTTTGCGCTTTGATGGTCCGCCAAATATGACGGCGACCGGCTGCCTCTGGGCCAGCGGCTCAACCCAGTCCGGTTCACCCATGTTCGAGAAGACTGCCAAGACTTCAAGCGGTATATCGGATGAAAGCGCTTTGAGCCGATCATAGCCTGCCTGAGACGTCACAAAGCCTACATCGCTCAGGTTGGCCAGTTCGCGCGCGATCCGCCGTTGTGAATTCGATGTCCAGAAACTGGCTCTCCATACGGGACCAGTCGCATAGACTTCGTGAAATATGGTTACGAGGCGACGCCTCGCATCTACCCCCTTCCAAGCTGTCAAGCCCTCGACCAACCAGTGACATAGGCCCCACTTTGCATAGCCATAGCCTGAGAAATGCAGCAGCACCGCCTCGGATGCTTCCAAAGCCTGGTTCAACTCCCTCGCGCTGTGTGCGCGCAGCGCGGTGGCTCCGCTTGGCGTACCGGATGCAACGAGCGTGGAGAGTTCTTGTCCAGCCTGCTCAGCGGCATCCGCGAGAAGCTTCGAATAATCGCCAACGCCACTAATTGAAGGGGGGTAGTAAGGCGTGATTTGGCTATATGAACCCATTCTCAGAAACTAGCCAAATAACCGGGATATAAGCGTAGCAAAACGTATATTTAATTTCGCAATTCCGAGGTCCAAAAAAGAATGCACTGCGACTGGATGAGTAACGTACTCCCAGTATTGTCGCACAGCATAGCTTGGCCTTTTTCCCAACCTAATTGCATTGCGGATCAAACCGCCACGCCAAGGCTTTGGTGTGCCCTGAGCGTGGGCAATGTAAGCTCCGTTAGCCACAATCCCTTGGTTTTCAGGACTGGCCAACGAAAATGGGACATCAGAAGCCATAAGGGCCAAGTTCAAGACATCCTGATCCATTGCCATGAATGGATCGGTTGACCGCCCAGAATGAAAGGTATCAGAGGAAAGAAAGCCAGACACCTCCAGCCTTTCGAGAAGGCGCCCCCACAATTCCGTAAAACCCAAATATGGCCTTGGCAATCCTATGAATCCAGCACACGCATATCCTTCAAAATCGCGAGAGCCGAGCCCGTAATCGGCAGCAATTTTTTTCCACGTTAGCTTCTTGGGGTGGCTTGCCAGCATTGGGTGCCACAAGGGATCGCAGAAGAGGCTAATGCAATTAGAGCTCCACTGCTCAAAAAACTCCCAATCCGCTTGCACAACAATATCTGGGTCTATATAAAAAATAAAGTCTGCATTAGGATTCATCCCTGCAGCCTCTAGGATAAGTCGAGGTTTATAATTTGTCAAATGACCGTCTATTTTTATTTCTTTGATAACTAATTCTATTCCGAATTCAGAGTATTTTTTTAGAACTGTATCGGTTTTTTTGCGAAGGCGCTCCTCTATAACAAACATAAATCTGCCCTTTATAGCCAGCGCAAACTAGTGAATTAGTTAATGCCAGAACGCCGGAGTCATAATCTCCTTCAAACACTGTACAGATGACAGTCTCATATAACTTTCGATTCATAGACTGGCTCTTTGATATCACCGTAGAAAATCGGAGACTTTCGGGCCTGAAGATCTAATCGTATGCAGCTTATGTTCTGCGCCAGGATATTGCGCTTGGTAAAGAGCATAATGAGCGCCAAACCACTTGCTTTCAGAGAATGTTTCTAGAAGGTGGGTGTGTTCTTTCAATGCGTTTGAATTCTCTCTGGTCCGCCTGATTGCGGAGATGCAGGCGTCTGCCATTTCCGAAATCGTGCCATAGACACTTACCTTGCTCGCAACTTCCTTGAGGGATCCATTGGCTGAGCATACCACAGATGTACCGCACATCTGTGCTTCTAGGACAGGCAGGCCAAAGCCCTCGTAGTGCGAAGGAAAAAGTAGAGCGGACGCGGTAGTGTAGAGTGAGGGAAGGTCGGTTTCGGACACCTTTTCGATAAGATGCATTGCTTCACAAACCCCCAAGGCGTCTGCTTGACTTTGCAATGCTGGCGTTAGCGCGCCCACAAATGCCAGTCGGGCACCTGCCTCCACTGCCCGAACTCGTGCAAAGACCTCCAATACAGCTTCGCGGTTTTTGTACCAATTCCGTCCGATATGCAAAATCAACGGCGCATCTTGTGGAATTCCGTGGCGCGCACGGAAATCGCGGCAGTCTTCGATCGACGCCGGCGCCATGGGCTGGAACACCGCGTTATGGATAACGCTCACACGTTCCTCGGGAATATCTACATAGGCCAACAGGTCACGCTTGGTCGCGTGTGATACGCATATGATGTGATCGGCCTTTCGCAAACAGCCCGTAATCCAGTTCATGAGCCAACGACCCGTGCGTGTCGGCTGCCATCCTGGAAGCTTCCCGTCCCTCGCCAGATACGGAATCATGTCGTGGACCGTCAGGATCGAATGTTTGGAGCGAACCAATTGGAGATAGACCGAATTGCCGGGATCAACGACATGCACGATGTCAGCGCGTTTGCCTGCCAGTTTCAGTGGGGTCACGATGAACCTGTCGAGATTGAGCGCGAGCTTGCGCCAGATCCCTGAGACGGGGAGCTTGCCGAAAAACGAAACTCCACGCCATTCAACGACGCGTGCTTCTGTCTGCCGCGCGGCTTCAAGCAGGAGGTCGCCATAACCGATCATCGATCGCTGATCGGCTGCGCGGGCATTGGTGATGATGGCTATCTTGAACACGCTCTAGCGCGAAACAAATAAAGTATTTGATTTGGATGAGAACGGTTGTGCGTGATAATTCAAATAACCCAGCCACTCGATGATCTCTCGGGCTTCTTCGTTCACACAATGGGAATTAAATTCGAGAAGGAGCATTGGGCGATTACGACGGATCGTTTGCTCTCCACCTTGCAAGACTGCGAGCTCGTGTCCCTCCACGTCGATCTTTATGAAGCCAACACTCTCGATACCGAATGAGTCCAGAGTGCGTGTCGGAACCGCAACCTCATCCCACATCTGAAAATCCGACCTGAATGTGCTTTCTAACGTTCCATATCCAGTCACAGATATCCCGTGACGCCGAGGTATGCGCAAACGAGCAGTCCCTTCGCGATTCGACAAGGCACAAGCATGCACCTCAACGCCCGGTAGACCACGGGCCAGGCGAGCAGCGCTGGCAGGGTTTGCCTCAAATGCCACACAACGGCGACAGTGGCGCACAAGGTTCCAACTATAGAGACCGTATGCCGCGCCAATATCAATCGCAGTTCTTTCTGCATCGATAAGGTGGCGAAGGGATGTCACTTCTGGCTCAGCCGAATACCGACTGGTTCGCCCAATCGCGTCCATCAGTAAGCGATCAGGCACCCAGCCCTCGAAGGCGGAGCGGGCCCTTAAAGCCGCCCAGTGCGGATTGGCGTAGCGCTTAAGACGCATCTATATGCCCTGCCCTCAAGTCTCTTGAAATCGCCATATCGTATACAAATAGACAATCCAAATCTTATCATACTTATAAAAGCAGGGGTGACGGAACGAATATTTTTGAATGAAATAGATTATCAATTTGCCATAATCTTATTCCGAGGCACCATATGAAATCACTGAATTTATCAGTTCGCTTTTTTCAGGAGGGTAAAGCAAGCAATTATGAAGACCTTTCAAATCGGCGAGTTGCTCCACGGGAATTTCCTCGAGCAGATACTTGCCAAACTGATTACTGACGAGCGCCACGGAATAGTCTCTAGGCAAAGATTGACTGAAAGCTGCGGCTGACGTCGTACCCCGCTTCAGATAAAACCAGTTGTTTATCTCAGTCAGTATTACGGGCCGGTTCTGGCCAAGCCATTTCTCTGCGCCGCGCAAGAAAAAATCTTCATGGCCCTCAATGTCGACCTTCGCGACGAAGATATTCTTCTCCGCCCGTCCGGCAAGAAAATCATCGAAACGCAGAACCGGGACCTTGATCCGTTCGAAAAGCCCATCGGCTTCGTTCGATATGGCGATTGACGCGTTGCCCGTTTGCGAGCCCGCCACAAAGTCCTCGCGCAGAACGAGATCGGCACTCCCCTCGTGATCCGACAAGGCAATCTCGAGCACCTCGAGCTCACCCTCAACACCATTTAATTGAGCGTTCTGACGAATACGTGTGGTGTTTCGTGGCATCGGCTCGAAACAGATGGTCTTGCATCCGGACAATCGGCTCACGCGCACAGCATACATGCCAATGTTCCCGCCAACATCGAGGAAGCTGCCCGGAAAAGCCGCCAGAAGCTTCGCCAATAGGCCTATGAATTCCTCGTCATACTGGCCTGACCAGAGCGCATACCACTCGGTGTGCGAACGCATATCAACCCATATGACCGAGCCGTGGCGCATCCTCGCCCGCTGGTTTGGCGAGCATCCGGCGAGGAGAAGGGCACGGTTGGCCGCGCCGCATACTCGGTAGCGACCTCGTAGTGTCGATACTGGCCGCAATAGCCGGATCAAAGGAGGCAAGACGAGGTCAGCTGCGTTCATAATGACGGTGCATCCGGTAGTCTAATCGACGCGGGCAAGGGCTCGGAAGGCTTCGCTTGTTGAGTGGAGTTCGTCCCATGATCCCATGCCCAAGACCTTCCCCCGCTCAAGCATGATGATCCGATCACTGCGTCTGACCGTACTTAAACGGTGAGCGATAATCATGACGGTCTTGTCACCAGGCAACGCCTCGATAGACGACATCACTTCGCGTTCAGTTAGGTTATCAAGGGCGCTGGTCGCTTCGTCGAAGATTATGACATCTGCATCACGGTAAAGCGCGCGTGCAATCCCGATACGCTGACGCTGGCCGCCAGAGAGACGAACACCGCGCTCGCCCACCATTGTCTGATATCCGTGGGAAAGGTCGTTCCGGATAAACTCATCAAGTTGAGCTATGCGCGCCGCCCGAGCGACACGAACTTCGTCTATCTCGTGGGCTGCAACGCCGAGGGCAATGTTTTCAGCAACGCTTGCATCGAGCAAGAAGATATCCTGCGGTACATAGGCGAGGCTCTGCTGCCAGGCTCGCAGGTTTGTCTCCGTCAGATCGGCCCCGTCTATCCTCAGAACCCCTGAGGCTGGACGAAGCAAGCCAAGCACGATGTCGACCAGCGTGGTCTTGCCCGCCCCAGTGGGGCCGACGATCCCGATCCGTTCGCCCGCGCGAATCTTGAGCGATACGTCCGTCAGGCCAGCATTGCTGTCGCGCGGATAGCGGTAGCTTACATCGTCTAGTTCAAGCGTGCGTTTAAGTCCGAGCGGCGCGGGCGGGATGCGAGTTGGTTTGGCAGACGCGTTGCGGAGCGCAAAATCGGCGTGAATAGAGGCAAGAGCAGAGCCAGCGAAACGCAGCTCGGTGATCGAGCCATAAAGCTTCGAAAGCTCCGGCATAAGGCGCTGGCCTGCAAAGGCAAACACCCCGAGGATCGGAACAATCGCGCCCAGTGCATCCCCTCCTTCAAGGCTTTCGGGAGAGAGAAGCACAAGGCAGAGCAGGATAACTCCGCCAAAGGCAATCATCTGCATGCCAAACTGCGGAACAGTGCCCAGCAATGTCGCCGTGACACGCATTTTGGCCATCCGGCGAGAGGGCCCCGCGTAGCGGTCAAGATATGCAGCCTCTCTACCCAGGAGCTTGATATCCTTGATCCCGCCCAGCGCCTCGCCCGCGAGCTTGTAGCGCGCCTTGTTCGCCTCGGCGCGGACTTTGCCCATCATCGCGAGGCGCGCGCGCGTTTGCGAGAAGATCAACCCATAGGTGCCGCCAAACACCACGAAGCACAAAATCGCGACGATCGGGTCAACCCAGACCAGCAAGATCACCACCGAAAGCACGGTGAAACCCGAGGCGAAGACCTGCGCCGCCGGGATGAAGAATCTATCGACCACGAGTTGGCTTTCGGCCAGGATCTGCGTGCTCATCTCTCCCGAGTGCCGGTCGAGGAAGAATTCATAAGGCTGGCGCAAATAGGCCGCGAGGAGCTTCTGGCTGATTGAGTGCACGCGCATATTGGTGAAGCGCGAGACAATAAAAATGCGGGCAATCTGGATCAGGTTGGAAACAACGATGACGCCAAACGAGGCCGCGCCGAGCGCCACGAGAAACGCATAGGTCGAAGTAAACCCGAAGCGTGTGTAAAACCAATCGAGCGCCGCAATCTCGCCAATGCGCTCAGGCTGCGCCAACACGGTCAGGAAGGGGAGCACCGAGGCCACCATCGCCGCCGCCGCGAAACCAGCAATAATCGTCATGGCGAGCACTATGAGTGCGTTGCGACGCTCACGCCGATCAAGCAGGTCCCACGCCATCCGCCAGACCGGCAGGTTAGCGACCGCATCATAGCCCTCCTGCGAAGCGGAATGCGTTGGCTGAGAAGCGGAGGAAGCCGGCTGGGAGGGTTCTAATTTATTCATTTAGCGGTAATTGCGTCGCTCGCGACGATCAAGAATCTCCCAAGCCTTGCGGAGGGAGGGACGGCATCAACGGCACAGCACACGGCTCCTATCTAGTAAGTTGTAATCAAATGAATAAGCTTTGACGACGAACGAATACAACTCCTCATCAAAAAATGATGCACCACTGCGCATTACTCGAGTCTTTTTAAACTCTTCACGAAGAATGTAACACCTCAAATCGACGCAATTTGGTGATTCATGCCACTCTAGATCGCTAGTCGAGTTCGTCTTCGCTGCGAAAAATTCATCCGCCAAGTCAGCTCCGAACAGAGCTTGGGTCTCTTTATGGAGATGGGAGGCGCTAAGGACGAGATCGTAAGTAATTGGCCAAAGGCTATCGACTTGAGGACAGCAGTGTGGATCGAGATCTCTAGAATTCTGCTTAATTGCCAACGAAGGTAAAACGTAACTCTCAATTGTTGGAAAGAATGTACGGGACTATAAATTCTTAAACGGTCAATTAATTCTTGATGATCCCCGCCTCTACCGCCTCGGATTTGATCGATGAATCGGATCATAGAAGAGCAGGCGTTCTTGCGGATATAAACGTATACGAACTTCCGCCCCTTTACTTCAAAATAAATATGGGGTTGTCCGGGGTCAAATAACTTATCGGGCCGCCCTCTCACCGCATTAAAGATCCTCCGACCCATCGACACCGGCTTCGGCTGTAGTAGTTCCGGATGCAACTGAGGTTCATGCGTATAAGGCTGCGAGATGGCTCCAAATGTAGCCCATTTTTCGAAATCGATTTCGTTCACTGCGGTAACTTCTTGTAAGATTTTTCTGATAAACCTGCTAGCTCACTTCCGTTTGACAATCTGATCGGACTCACGATGTTGAGCATATTAGGCTGAGGATCTATTAAATTGCTTGCGCTGGACGCAATCGGTTAATTCAATGGCAGCATCAAGAGGTGCTGCTGGTGTTCGAGTTGTGGTTGTTGAGCGATGCGCAGATGCGCCGGATTGATCCCTTTTTCCACTGTCGCATGGCATGCCGCGGGTCGATGACCTGCGCGGATCGTAAGCGGCATCATCTTTGTGATCAGGAACGGACTGCGCTGGCGTGATGGGCCTCCCGCGTATGGTCCTCGCAAGACAATCCATAATCGCTTTATCCGCTGGATCCGCCTGGGCTTGTTCAACCGAGTCTCCCCCGCGCTGGCGGCCAAAGGTGGAAGGCGGATACGCTGATGATTGACGCCGCCAAGCTAAAGGCGCACCGGACGGCAGCAAGCCTGTTAACCCGGATTGGAGTGTTTGTTTTCCGCACGCCCTCCGGCGTGCGATATCCTCGCTCCCGGCCGGCAAGGCCGGCCTGCGCTGCGGGCGGGCGGTCGCCCTTGCGGCTCGCTGCGCGGGCCGGGACACCGCCTTATCGCCAGTGGGGCTCGAGCGGTCAGAGGGCAACCGGGGCTCACTCCCCCGCACCCCGCTCCAGCTCGGCGCCCAGTTCCTCGATCTCGCGCTTCAGCGCGTCGTATTCCGCGCGCTTCCTCGCCAGGAACCGCCGGGCGATCGCGCTCTTGGCGGCCATTCCGCCGGGGGTGAGGACGTAGGCGTAGCGGCGCTTGTCGGGGGACTGGCGGAAACGGTCGAGCTTGATGAAGCCGCGTTCGACCAGCCCCCGCAGCACGTAGTGCGTCGCGCCGAGGCTGATGCCGAGTTCGTTCGCCAGGTCGCGCTGCGAGAGGTGCGGGTCGCGCTCGATCAGGCGCATCACCTTGAACTGGGCTTCTTCGCGCGCCCGCTCGCGCTGGACGCTCACCGCAGGGCTTCCGCGATACGGCTACCGCACGGTGCCAGCCTGCAGGCCCACCGGGAAGATGAATGAAACACTTTACTGACGGCCAAGGGCGCCATCACGTTCAGGATTGAACGATACAGAGGCCGCGTTGCATTGCAACACGCATTTTGCATCTCTGGCGCGTTCCGGCGTCATTTTTAAGACTGCCCCCGTGCCGCCCCGTGCGAAGTCCAGCGGCGGCAGGCTCAATCCCGCGCGATCGCCAAAAGGCTCGAGGCGCTCGAGAGGCCGACCCCTCGCGAGCTCGGGCCGGAAATCGCAACACCGCGACCA
Organism: Erythrobacter sp. HL-111; assembly: GCF_900105095.1. Taxonomy (NCBI): domain Bacteria; kingdom Pseudomonadati; phylum Pseudomonadota; class Alphaproteobacteria; order Sphingomonadales; family Erythrobacteraceae; genus Erythrobacter; species Erythrobacter sp. HL-111. The sequence goes on from NZ_LT629743.1 coordinate 2,090,600, forward strand.
TGACCTGCGTATTTGCGGATTCGCGAATCGCCCTGACCCGATTCGCGTCTCCGATCCCGTTGAATTTGCAGAACCCTTTCCGGTTTCCCACCCCAATCTCGGCGGCGCGGAGGCGGAAAAGCGCCTGCGCGGCGGCCCCGATCGGCATCCGCTGCCTGCCCTGCGACCACCCGTTCCGATCATGCGCCAAGGCGTTTTGCATTCGCGAGAATCGCGGCGTTCGGGACGCGCCGTTCGCCACGCAAATCATTGTGATTCCTGCCTTTCGAGCGGCCAGGTTCCGCCCCATCCACTCGCTGCGCCGCAAAAAAAACCCGGCCCCCCTCAGGACTCTTACGTTGATCTTTGCGAAGCAATAAGGGACTATCCCTACGTCGCATCGAAAACCTGGGGGCATATGTCGATCTGGTTTCTCATCCAGACAAGGCCGAATGCCGATGCGATCGCTCGCCGCAATCTCGAGCGTCAGCGGTTCGTCACGTTCCAGCCATTGGAGCGTCGCACGCGCGTCCAGAAAGGGCGATTCGTCGCCGAACGCCGGCCGTTCTTTCCGGGCTACCTCTTCGCGACCTACCCCGAAGCCGCCGCGCCCTGGTCGGTGATCAATTCGACCTACGGGGTCGTGCGGCTCGTGTCGTTCGCCGGCAAGCCCGCGATCGTCCCGAAATCGGTGATCCGGGACCTGCGCGAAGCCTGCGACGAGGACGAGGTGATCGCCTTCGGCCAGGATCTCGCCGAAGGCACCGAGGTCGAGATCGCGAGCGGGTCCTTCGCGGGCCTCGTCGGCGAGGTCCTCTCGCTCAGCCCGAACAACCGCGTGCTCGTGCTGCTCGATTTCCTCGGCCGGCAGACGCGGGTGAACCTCCCGGCGGGCGCGGTGCGGCGGGCTCCGGGTTCCCGAACGGCGAAGGGAGCGGGTCGATGACCAAGCCGCGCTCCGGCATCCTCGCGGTGGATGCGCGCGGTACGCCGCAGGCCGAACGCGCCGAACCGGCCGGTTCGCCGGCGGAGGCCGGGGATCGCCGGCCCAAGCCCTATCCGGTCGAGGAGACGGAAAGCTCCAACCCTGATCGCCCCGGTTCCGCGCCCGGCGTGCGGCAGACGCAGGGGCAGGACCGGGACGGGCGCTGGGGCGGGGCCGCGATCGGCGAGGCCACCCTCCTGATCCGGCAGCTCGAGCTTCCGCTGCAACTCATCGGCGGGCTTCTTCCGACCATGGCGGTCTGGGCGGTGCAGGACCGGGTCCTGTTCACGGCCTTCTACAACGAGACGCTGGTCGCGCTCGCCGCCGCATCGGTCCTGAGCTGGTACGTGCTGTCGAAACTGCGCGAGCACGCCAAGGCGCGCCACCTGTCCTACATCCTGCCGGTCAATTTCCTGGTGTTCAGCGGGGCGCTCGGCGTGCTCGCGCTGCTGCGGCTGCCCTATTCCGCCTCGGTCTTCGCGACCGGAGCGGGCTGCACCATCCTTGCGAGTTTCCTGCTCGCGGTGCGAAGCCGCGGGCTGCTGCGGCCCCACCTGATCGTTCCCGGGGGCCGGGCGGCGGAAATCAACCTCACCGGCAATTACCTCCCCGCGCCCTCGGCCGCCGACCTCACCGGGCTGGTGCGCTCGGGCCGCCGGAACTGGGCGATCGTCGCCGACCTGCACTATTCTCACTCGCCCGGCTGGGAACGCTTGTTCGCCGAGGCCGCGCTGGCGGGCATTCCGGTCTACCACTTCCGCCAGATCGCCGAGATGCAGACCGGGCAGGTCAAGATCACCCACCTCAGCGAGAACGACCTCGGCTCGCTGATCCCGAACGTCTCCTACATGTCGATGAAGCGGCTGATCGACATCGTCGCCGCGCTGGTGCTGCTGCCGTTCTGCCTCGTCGGGTTCGCGCTGCTGGCGATCGTCATCAGGCTCGATTCGCCCGGCAAGGCCTTCTTCATCCAGGACCGGGTCGGCTTTCGCGGCCAGACCTTCCGCCTGTTCAAGTTCCGCACCATGCGCGAGCGCGACGTGAAGGCCGAATCGCAGGCCCGGCGCGAGGACGCCATGACCCGCAGCGACGACGACCGGATCACCCGCGTCGGAAGGTTCCTGCGCAAGACCCGGATCGACGAGCTGCCGCAGATCTTCAACATCCTCAAAGGCGACATGAGCTTCGTCGGCCCCCGGCCCGAGGCCAAGGCGCTGGCCGAATGGTACGAGGAGGAACTGCCCTTCTATTCCTATCGCCACATCGTGCGGCCCGGGATCACCGGCTGGGCGCAGGTCAACCAGGGCCACGTGACCGACGTGTCCGACATTCTTTCGAAGCTGCGCTACGATTTCTACTACATCCGCAACATCTCGCTGTGGCTGGACGTGCTCGTCGCGCTCAAGACGCTGCGGGTGATCGTCACCGGAATGGGCGCGAAGTGATGCCGCTTCGTCGCCTCGCCGCGCTGTCCGGCGCGCAACGCTCTCCGGCGGCACCGCAAAAGCATCCGCTCGCCCAGCCGGAATTCCGCCCGGGCCGCACCGCCGTCTTTCCCGCTCCCGTCTGCTGATCCTCCCGGCAAGGAGAAAGCGCATGCGCCTCGTCTTCATCAACCGCTTCTTTCATCCGGACGAGTCGGCGACCTCGCTGATGCTGACCGACCTGATCAACGGGCTGGCGCTGCAGAACCCCGACATGCACGTGATCACGGCGGGCGGTTCCTACACGCCGCAGTTCGAGGGCGAGGCGCCCGAGGGCCTGCCCGAGCGGCTGACCGTGACCCGCCTGCCCACGCTCCCGATTTCCAACGGTTCGCTGGTCGGGCGGCTGATCAGTTTCATGGTGTTCTACTACGCTCTGATCCTCGTCGGGCTGCGCGAGATCCGGCGCGGCGACGTCGTCGTGTGCCTGACCGATCCGCCGCTCGTCGGGATCTTCGCCGTTTCGGTCGCCCGGCTGAAGGGCGCGCAGGTGATCCACTGGGTGCAGGACATCTATCCCGAAACCGCGGTCCGGCTCGGCTTCGGTTCCTCGGGCAATCCGCTGCTGGTGCTGGCCTCGCGGCTGCGGGACTGGGCGTGGAAGCGGGCCGCCGTCAACGTCGTCATCGGGGAGCGGATGCAGGACATGCTGGTGTCGCGCGGGGTCGAGGCGGAGCAGGTGCAGGTCATCCAGAACTGGGCCGGCGAAGACGAGCTCGAACCGCTCGAAGCGAACGCGAACCCGCTGCGCGGCGAATGGGGGTTCGACGCGGAGACGATGGTGATCGGCTATTCGGGCAATCTCGGCCGGGCGCATGATGCCGATACCATGCTCGATGCGGGCAAGCTCCTCGCGCGCGAGAGCGATTCGCCGTTCCGCCTCCTCTTCATCGGCGGCGGGGTGAAGCACGCGGTGCTCGACAGCGCGGAATGCTCAGACCTTGCCGGCCTGATCGAACGGCGTTCCTATCGACCCCGGCGCGAGCTCGCCCTCAGCCTCAACGTGCCGGACGTCCACTGGCTGTCGCTCGAACCCGATCTGGAAGGGCTGATCGTGCCGAGCAAGTTCTATGGCGCGGCGGCCGTGGGCAAGCCGATCATCTTCATCGGCGACACGGATGGCGAGGTCGCGCGCCTGCTCGAGGACGCCGAGTGCGGTGCGAGCTTCGCCAAGGGCGATGCGCAGGGCGTGGCCGACTATCTCGCCTCGCTCGCCGCGAGCCCGGCACTCCGGCAGCGGCTCGGCGCGAACGCGCGGAGCTATTCGCTCGAGAAGCTGCCCCGGTCCGCGCGGCTGAGGGAATGGCGCTCCCTCGTCCGCGAGGTCGCGCTCCTCGGCGCCGCGGCAGGGCCCGATCGCGCTGCCACCGCGCAGGGCGGGCGCATCATCGGATACAACGACAATGACGGGGAAGTCCGGGGCCGCGCTTCCGAGACGCTCTGAGGCCGGTCGATCGGCGAAGCCCCCGGGCGCGCCGGCCTCGACAACCAACGCTATCCCGGTTCATCTGCGGGCGATCTTGCGCTTCCCGCCGCGCGCCCTTGCCCTTTCGCCGGACGGGTTCGCGGCGGACGGGTCCCATGCCGATCGCCGAGCGACATCCGGCTGAGGAAGACGCAGCCGAGCGCGAAGACGGTGCCGAGAGCCGCGGTGCGCAGCGGATAGTCCCAGCCCGAATGCGTCAGGATGACGCCGGTCGCGATCCACCCCGCCCAGGCGAAGGGCGACGCCTGCCCGCGCAGCAGCCGGGTGAGGCAATAGACCCACCATCCAAGAAACAGCGCGACGAGGACGACGCCCGCCGCGCCGAGTTCGAGCAGGAGTTCGAGATAGTCGTTATGTGCATGGTTGATGAACACGCGGGTCACGCGCTCCTCGTCCTCGTAGCGGCGATAGACGTCCTCGAACGTGCCGAGCCCCGATCCGACCGGAAAGAAATCCTGCGCCGCATCGAGCGTGTTCGCGTTCATCACGCCCCGGCCGGCCATCGACGTGTCCGCCTCCGAGCCGAAGACATTCTCGGTATCGCCGGTGAGCACGAGCGCCGCAGCGCTAGCCCCGAGAAGCGGCAGGGCGAGCAGCCAGGCGAGCCGCTGGCGGACGGGATAGACGATCAGGGCGCTTGCGAGCGCGACCGGTGCGACGAGGGCATAGCCCGTCAGCGAGCCGACGAGGCCGATGCCGATCACGACCAGCGCGAACAGCGCCCCTCCGAAGATGGTGAGTTCCATGCGTTGCGCGGGAAACCGCGAGCGCGCCTCGCGCACGAGCGCGGCGATGAAGGGAAGCGAGACGAGCAGGAGCGTCGCCATGTGATTGGCGTTGGCGAAGAAGCCGACCATGTATCCGCGGTTGGTGAAGCCGTAGAAATACCAGGGCGCTTCCCGCCCGCCCAGCACCTGCATGATGCCCACGACCAGCGCCAGCAGCGCGGTGGCCACGAGCGTCGCCGCGAGCGCCGTCGCCGGAACGCTTCGCACCGCGAGCAATCCGATCGCCATTCCGATGGCGGGCAGCAGCGCGGCGGCCGAGCGCAGGCTTTCGGGGAAGGACAGGGTGACAAACGCCGGATCGGGCTCGACGTCCAGCAGCGCGAGCTCGGCCGCGATGGCCGCGCGACCGGGAAGATCGGCCCAAGTTCCGACCGGCAGCACGATGAACTGGGCGGCGATGACCAGGATTCCCAAGGCTCCGAGGCCGAGGAGCAGGCGCGATGCGAGGCAGAGCCTCGCCCAATCGAGGGCGTAGAGCCCCCAGCCAAGAAAGCCGATGCCACCGACCTGCAGCGCGAGATTGACTTCCGCCCCTTCGCGGCTCGCCCCGCCCAGCATCAGGCAGGCAAGGAGGAAGGCCGCGAAAACTGCGCCGCGCACTGCATCGGTCACGCGCCGTCCCCCTCGATGGTGATCGATTCGATCGAGAATGCAGCGGCGCGCGGCGGGTCGCTCGCGCGGGCCCGCAGCTCGAGCGACTGCGCCCGGCAATCGGGCGAGACGGAGAACCGCGCCGCCATCGCGCCCGCCTCCCTCAACCGCGTGCGGACGATCTCCTCGCCGCCGAGGCATTGCACCCTCAACTCGATCGCCTCGCTCGGATCGAGAACCTCGGCCCGGAGACGATAACTGCCTGCGGGAAGGAGGAGGACCTGGCGCGCGAGTTCGGTGGTGCGGCGGCCATAGGCCTCGCCGGAAAGGCCGCTCGGCCCGAGCGCGGCATAGCCCTCAGGCCCGGAGCGCAGGCTCCAGCCGAAGGGTGGGGGGAGGTCGCCGCCGAATTCGGGGTCGGTGATCAGCCCCTCCTCGCCCGGCCGTCTGCCGACCAGTTCGGACCAGACGCGATAGGCGCCGGGATAGTCGCCCGCATCGATCAGGGGCCGGGTGATCGGGTCCACCGCGCGCGGATCGCCGCGCACGGCCTCGGCGGCCCGCGTCGTCCTGATCGCTTCGATGAGGGCGCCGGGATCCGGCTCCGCCCGGGCGAGCGCGGTCAGGACCATCAGCTTGGTCCGATCTTCCTCGATCGCCTCGAGCGCGACCGGGCCCGTTTCGGGGTGGCCGGAGAGGAGCACGAGCGTTTCCCGGGTCAGGGCCGCCTGTTCGGGCGCGAGGCGGAGAAGCGCCTCGAGGTCCTTCACCGCCCTATCGATATTGCCGGCCGCCATGTTGGCGTCGACCGCGAGGAAACGCGCTTCGAAGGACCGCGCGCTGCGCCTGCGGGCGATGTCGAGGAGCCGGGTCGCCTCCTCGTAGCGACCCTCGTCATAGCGCGTGAGCGCCGCGACGATGAACGGCTCTTCCTCGAGCGGGGCCTTGGCGAGAAGGCCATTCGCCGGTTCGAGCAGTTCGGAGGCCCGGCCGGTTCCGACCTCGCGCAGGCGCGTCATGAGGAGCCTCAACTCGCGCGAAGGATGGATCAAACGGCCATCTTCTGCCTGAAATCCGGCCGGTCCGCTGGCCGAGAAGGCATAGGCAACCCCCGCAAGGACGAGCAGGACACCAAGCACGGGAAGGAGCAAGGCGAGCCTGAGAAGCCTCGTCATTCAGAAATGCCCGGCGTTACGTCGCGCGGTCGGGAGCGGCCGCGATCGCGATCGTCGTGTCGTCGCCGCGCGAAGCACCGCCGTAGTAGCTTTGATAGCGGCCATAGCCGTAATCGATGACCCGCGCGGAAGCCTTGGTGAGCGACCCGCCGAGCAGATTGGCCCCCGCCATTCGCAGCTGCGACAGGGCGGCGCGCGCCAGGGCGGTCCGCGTCTTGCCGCTTTCGAGCGTGAAGAGCACGCCGTCGCTGCAAGAGGACAGCAGGACCGCATCGGCAAAGCGCGCGACCGGCGGGGCATCGATGATCACGTGATCGAACAGGCTCCGCGCGTTCGCAAGGATGGCATCGAGCCGGGCGGGAAGGATGATGTTCGCCGGGTTGGGCGGGATCGGCCCGCTCGGCAGCAGGAAGAGGTTGGGACTGGTCGTCTTGACCACGTGCTCGGTCAGGGACGTGTCGCTGGTGAGCAGGGTCGAAAGGCCGATGCGGTCGTCCTCGCTGACGACGAAGGAGGGTTTGCGCATGTCCGCGTCGATCAGGAGGACGCGTCTGCCGGTATCCGACAGCTGCACGCCGAGCGAATAGCTCGTGCTCGACTTGCCTTCCTCGGGGCGCGAGCTGGTGACGAGGAGGACCTGCGGAAATCCGCCCTCGCCCGACAGCTGCAACCCTGTCCGCAGGCTGGCATAGGCATCGTAGATGACCGAATACTGATCGCGCACCTCTTCGAGGAAATTCGCGTTCTTGGTGGCGAGGGGAATCGCGCCGAGCGCGGGAAGACCGAGCTTTTCGCGCAGGTCGTCCTTTGTCTTAACAGTATCGGTCAGGCGGTCGTAGAGCACGGCGAGACCGGCCCCCAGGAATAGGCCAAGGAGGGTGCCGAGGATGGTGTTGCGCAGGATGTTCGGTTCGAACGGGGTGCTCGGAGCCTGCGCCTGGTCGACCGTCGCCGCCTGGGCGGTCCCGATGCCTTCGACCACGCCGACTTCGTTGTAGCGTTCGAGCAGCGCATCATAGAGCGAGCGGTTCGTATCGAGTTCGCGCTGGAGAATGTTGTACTGGATCGCGTCCTCGCGCTCGGTGAGCGCGCTGCCGGTGAGCTGCGAGACCCGTTCGCTCAGCGCCTGTTCTTCGGCGAGCGCGGCGCGATATTCGGCTTCGAGCGTGCCGGTCGCGCGCGAATTCTCGGTCAGGATCTGCCGGTCGAGCTCCTCGATACGGGTCTTGAGCCGTGCCATCTCGGGGAAGGAATCCTGGAGATAGGTCGATTTTTCGCGATATTCCGCCTCGAGCACGGCCTTCTCCTGCCGGAGCGTTGCGGAATTCCCGCCGCCCGCTGCCAGAGCTGCCGCCTGGCGGTAGCGCTGCTCGGCCGTGATGCGCTTCTGCTGGGCCGCGGCGAGCGCGGAATTGAGCGTGCCGAGCGATTCCCCGGTGAGCGTGCTGCTCCCCGCGCCGCCTTCGCCTTCGCCGCTGCCGACGAGCACGATTCCGTTTTCCTTGGCATAGGCGACGAGCCGGCGTTCGGCATCGTTGATCTCCTCGCGGACGGTCCTGATCCGCTCCTCGAGGAACCTGCGCGCCGATGTCGTGGCTTCGTATTTCCGGTCGAGCGTGAGATCGATGAAGGACGTCGCGAACCCGTTGGCGAGCCTTGCCGCTTCGGCCGGATCATCGGACACGTAGCTCAATTCGATCAACCGGCTGTTGGGCGACGGGCTCACGGTGAGGCCCTCGGCGATCGACGCGGCGAGGCCCGCCACGCGTTGAGGATCGCGGGCGGCGGCGGCCTCGGCTCCCGATGTTTCGGCCGCGTCGAAGCGATTGGACTCGCCGACGAGGCCCAGATCCTGCACCACGCGTTCGGCGAGAGCCCTGCTGCGCAGGATGCCGATCTGCGTTTCCTGGAACTGGCTGTCGGTGGTGGGAACGACAAGACCCTCGCTCGCGTCACCGCCGTTGGAAAGGACCGGAACGCTGGGCGGGTTGAGCTCGATCGTCGCGGTCGCGCGATAGAGCGGGCTTTTCGAAAGCGAGTAGCCCAGGGCCGCGACCAGGCCGAGGAGCGCCGCCAGCAGGATCCACCACTTGCGTTCCCACAGGACGGTAAGGATGTCGCCGATCGAGAAATCGAATTCGTCCTCGTCGTCGATCATCTCGTCGGCGAGGTAGGGCGAGAGAGCGCCTTGCTGCCGTTCCACGAGTGCATCGCGCGGCGCGCGCGGGGGAAGCTGTTCTTGGCTGTTCACGAATTTTCCCGTCAGAACGGCCGGAAGATGCCGAAGGTCTGAACGCTCCGGAAGAGGTTATCCATGGTCTCCTTCCTCCGCGAACCCTCGACCACGATGATGTCGCCGCGAAAGATTTCCGGATCGGGTTCCTGCCCCTTGCGGATCGTCGTTAGATCGAACCCCGCGATCATCCGCTCGCCATCGATCTGACGGAAGACGAAGACACGCTTGGGGTTCGCCGTGTTGTCGAGACCACCGCCCACGGCCACGGCCTGGACGAGCGTCATGCTCCCGAAGTTCGGATAGACACCCGGACGCCGAACCGCCCCGTCGATGGTGATGTTGCTGCCCGTCGCGGACACGATCCCGACGGTCACGTCGGGATTCTTGAGGTATTCCGCGGAGAGCCGTTCCTTGAGACGCGCCTGCAGTTCGTCGGTCGTTTGGTTGACCGCCTCGACCGCCCCGATGAGCGGCAGATTGATCCGACCCGTGAGATCGACCTGGTATTCGCCCGAAAACTGTTCGACCTGGAAGACGTTGACCAGCACCTTGTCGAGCGGGGCGATCCGGTAGTCGGCGGCGACCATTTCGACGCTGACCGGGTCGGGCGCGACGAAACCCTCGGGGCTGTAGGCTACATCGTCGGAGCGACTCGTCGAGCAGCCGGAAGCCAGGACAAGCCCGCCAAGCAGAACCAAAGCCCTGACCATCACAGGCAATTCCAAGGGAGATTCATCTGGACCAGCCGATCCTTCTAGACGCCGTGTATCCGAACCCGATTTAGGTTCGGCCTTCCGGCATCGAATAACCGAAAGGCCCGAAAAAGCATAGGGTTATCTTAACGCGACGGTCGACAACCGCATGAACGGACCGATCGCGCCCCGATCAGGGGGAAGCGGGATCCAGACCGCCGCCACCATCGCCGTCATCGTCATCGGTCGCGATGATGATCGCGCCGGCAAGCGCCCCGAGCGCGAACAGCGACACGACGATCGCGCTGATACCGCCGGCAAGCTCGGAACCGTCGACGACCGGCTCGCGAGTCACGTCGAGCGAGGCCGAATTCGAAGCGCTCTTGCCGCACTTGCGGACCATCTTGTAACCGGATGCGCCCTTCACCTTCTCGAGGCTGGCCGCGCAGGTCGGCTGGCCGGCGAGCGGCGAGGGAGCCGCCTGTGCAGACAGGGGCAGAGGAGTCGTCGCGACGACGAGGCTCACCAGAGGGATCAGCGAAAGGCGCATTACGATTCTCCTTCGCAAGTGCGGTATCAAAGAATCGGGTCCAATTCCACCCCTAAATGCCGCGCGCAAAGCTCGGTTCGACCGCCTGCGCCGCGGGAATGAAGGAAACCAAGGACTTCCGGCAGGGTCGGCCGAAAAACAATTCGCCGCGGCCGCACCGGGACCGGATCGCTCGGGACCCATTTCACGGAAAAGCACCGGCAGGGGCAGGATCGGACAGGGCTGTCCACGGCGCGAGGTGGACTGCGGGCGCGGCCCGGCAAGCGTTGCGCGCAGGCGCGGCGGAAAACCCCCGAGATAATTTAAGGGAATATCGCGAAAACCACCTGCGCCGCACTGACGCCCAATTACGGTAAAAACGTAATTCGCATATTACTTAATTTTCGGATTTCAAATCAGTTACCGGATCAAGTTTTGACCCCTCTCGTCTTGGGGGTCGGCTTACCACCCGCTTCTATGCGCGATTCCGGATGGTCATGACTTGCCGATTTCAACCCTGCTCCACCGAAAAGCGCCTCCCGTCGCGAACAGGAGGTGTAGGTGGTCAAGTCCGGTCTGCGTCCGATCGTCGTTTCCCTGCTCGCCGGAGCGGCGGCGAGCACCCTGGCGGCATGCGGAGGTCATGTCGGCGGGTCGGTCGCTTCCACGCCGGTGGCGCTTCCGCCCGCTCCCGCACCTTCGCCCCCACCGTCGCCCACGCCTTCGCCGCCCTCCGCTCCGACCCCGACCCCGACACCCACGCCGGATCCATGCGCCTCGTCCTGCACGAGCGTCCCACCGCCGACCGGCTACGTCATCACGCCTTCCGATCTCCAGCCCCGGCGATCGGCGCAGGACGATGACGAATACCGGCGCAACTACACCGTCGGCGAATACATAAACGCCCTCTTCGCGCTCGATAACGATTGGGTCGGCCAGGGCGTGCTCGTCGGGGTGCTGGACGATGGCGTCCATGCGGTCGGCGATCTCGAGGGGAAGGTCCATGCCGGGCTGAGCCGCGATTTCGGCTATGTCGAGAAGAACGACATCCGGACCCTGCGAAGCGGCAACGACCGGTTCGGCGATGCCTCGTCGAGCCACGGGACGCCGGTCGCCGGCATCATCGCCGCGCGCGATGACGGCGAGGGCGTGCAGGGGCTCGCCCCGGGCGCGATGATCGTCTCGCTCCGCGTCGACAGCATGGTCGACGGCGAAAAGGTCTGGGGTACCGGGCGCGACCTTGCCCTGCGCCACGCCGCCGACAACCGCATCCCGCTCGTCAACAAGTCGCTCGCGCTGCGCCCCGGGACCTCGCCCTCGCGCAAGTTCATGGACGCCCTCGCCTATTACAACCGCCGCGCGCAGGGCCTCGTGGTCGCTGCGGCGGGCAATAACGGGCTCGACACCAGCGCGACCGCAGTCGAAGTCGATCCCCGCCATGCCGAAAGCTGGCTCTTCGTCGCCGGGCTCAAGTCCGATGGCCGCGATTTCGAGCTCGCCGATTACTCGAACCGCTGCGGCTCGATGATGAACCGCTGCGTCGTCGCCCCGACGCTCAGCCGCACGGTCGGCGCCAGCGGCAATCCCCAGACCTTCGGCGGCACGAGCTCGGCGGCGCCGGTCGTCACCTCGGTCGCGGCGATGATCCTGTCGAAATGGCCGCAGCTCACCGGCGTCGATGCAGGCAACATCATCCTCAATTCCGCCCGCGATCTCGGCGCGCCCGGCGTCGATCGGGTCTATGGCCACGGGCTCGTCGATGCCGAAGCCGCCCTGCGCCCGGTCAACCCGGTGCTGTCGAACAACGCGATGAGCGTTCCGCTGGAAGCCAATGCCATGGTGCTCGGCAACGCCTTCGGCGGGCTGACGGGTGCCTCTTTCGCGGACGCCTTCAGCGCAGTCACCGTGCTCGACCAGTATGGCCGCGATTACACCGGAAACCTCTCGTCGCTCGTCCTGCAGCCGGCGGCGGGTTCGGAGGGCGCGATGGACCGGCAGGTCGAAGCGCAGTTCAACGCGCGCTCCGCGGCCTTCGCCAGCCCGGCGGGTTCGGCCATAGTCGGGGTGACGGCGTTCGACACCGGCCTGCGCGATGCGGCCGGGGTTCCGGTGCTCGAAAACCGGCTGACCAATGCCGAGATCGCCTATCGCCTGAACGACGCCGTCACCCTGACCGGCGGATACAACAGGGCAGGCGACGTGACCGCGAACATCATGGGGCTCGCGCCGACCTCGGATGCGATGCCGGCCTATTCGCCGCTCGCGCGGACGAGCCTCGGCATCGCGCACAGGCTCGGCCGCGGGCGCCTTGCGCTCGCCGGATATCGCGGCGGGGAAGGCGGGATCGGGGCGCGCGGCGCCGTGCTGCAGTTCACGCAGGGCGCGCGTTCGCTCAAGCTCGGCCTTTTGCACGAGGACGGTGCGGTGTTCGGGACCCCCGTCGGCACGGGGATGATGCGCTTCGGCGACGGCGCGCGCACCTGGTTCGTCGAGGGTGCGAGCGGGTTCGACCTCGGGCAGTGGAGTTTCGAGGGATTCGCGAGCCTCGGGCGAACCCGCCTGCTGCTCGGCGGGGACACGCTGCTGACCGATGCCGATTCGATCACCACGGGGCGCTTCGGCCTGATCGCGAGCTACCCCGCGCTGCGCGGCCGCGTCAGCTTCGGCCTTGCCCAGCCGCTGGTCGTGCTCGCCGGCGATGCGACGGTCAGCGTGGGACGCGGTTATGACCTCGCCGCGCGCGCGCTCCTGCTGCAGGAGCGCAAGGTGAGCCTTGCGGGCGGGATCGCCCCGCAGTTCACGCTCGGATACGAACGCCGCGGCGATCGCTCGGACCTGCGATTCGCCCTGGCGCGCGATGGCGCGGGCCGCGACATCCGGGGGATCGCGAGCTGGCGGGTCCGTTTCGGAAGGTGAGCGCGGCCCCGGGCGCGCAGGGCACGCGTCAGAGGCGCACCCGCTCCTCGTTCTCGAGGAACCAGCGGTAGGTTTCTTCGACGCCCCGTTCGAGCGGGATCGTCGGCGTCCAGCCGAGGCCTTTCAGCTTGCTCACGTCCATGAGCTTTCGCATGGTGCCGTCGGGTTTCGAGGGATCGGTCGCGATCCGGCCGCCGAAGCCGGTCACGCGCGCGACCAGTTCGGCCAGCTCGAGGATCGAGATATCCTCGCCGCAGCCGACATTTATGTGGCTCAGCATCGGATCGGTGCTCGCCTCGTACCGATCGCGCGGCAGGTCGAGCACGAAGAGCGAGGCCGCCGCCATGTCGTCGACGTGCAGGAATTCGCGCCGCGGCGTGCCGGTGCCCCAGATCGTCACCTCGCCCCGGCCGTCCCGGGCGGCCTCGTGGAACCGGCGGATCAGCGCGGGAAGGACGTGGCTGTTCTGCGGGTGGAAATTGTCGCCCGGACCATAGAGATTGGTCGGCATGACCGAGCGGTAATCGGTCCCGTGCTGGCGGTTGTAGCTTTCGCACAGCTTGATCCCGGCGATCTTGGCGATGGCATAGGGCTCGTTCGTGGGTTCGAGCGGCCCGGTCAGCAGGGCCTCCTCGGCCATCGGCTGCGGCACCGCCTTGGGATAGATGCAGGACGACCCGAGAAAGAGGAGGCGCGTCACGCCGGCCTCGAACGCCTGGTGGATGACGTTCGCCTCCATCATCAGGTTGTCGTAGATGAAGTCCGCCGGATAGGTGTCGTTGGCGTGGATCCCGCCGACCCTCGCCGCAGCCAGGATCACGGCGTCGGGCCGTTCGGCCTGCATGAAGGCGCGCACCGCGGCCTGGTCGGTGAGGTCGAGCTCCGCGCGGGTCCGCGTGACGAGGTCGAGTTCATCGCCGCGCGCGCGCCAGGCCTCTAGCTGGCGCAAAATCGCGCCGCCCACCATGCCGCGATGGCCCGCGATATGGACTTTCATCGCTGCCCGCCCTCAGTTTTCGATGCTGACCGGAAGCGTGAAGCCGTTATCCTTGAGGAAGGCATGGCGCCGCGCTTCCACGAGGTCGGCCGCGACCATCTCCGCGCACATTTCGCGAGCGGTGATCTCCGGCTCCCAGCCCAGCAGCTCGCGCGCCTTGGCGGGATCGCCGAGCAGGGTTTCGACTTCGGCCGGGCGGAAATAGCGCGGGTCGATCCGCATGACGACATCGCCCACCTTGAGCGCGGGCGCCTTGTCCCCCGTGATCCCGGCGACCGTCGCGATCTCGTCCGTGCCCTCGCCCGAGAATTCGAGCTCCAGGCCGAGCTCCTCCGCCGACCAGCGGATGAATTCGCGCACCGAATATTGCTGTCCGGTCGCGATGACGAAATCCTCGGGCTTGTCCTGCTGCAGCATCATCCACTGCATCCGCACGTAGTCATGGGCATGGCCCCAGTCGCGCAGGGCGTCGATATTGCCCATGTAGAGGCACGGTTCGAGCCCCTGCGCGATGTTGGCGAGGCCGCGCGTGATCTTGCGCGTGACGAAGGTCTCCCCCCGGCGCGGGCTTTCGTGGTTGAACAGGATGCCGTTGCAGGCATAGATCCCGTAGGCTTCGCGGTAGTTCACGGTGATCCAGTAGGCATAGAGCTTCGCCACCGCGTAGGGCGAGCGCGGATGGAAGGGCGTCGTTTCCTTCTGCGGCACTTCCTGCACCAGGCCGTAGAGTTCGGAGGTCGAGGCCTGATAGTAGCGGGCCTTCTTCTCGAGATCGAGGAATCGGATCGCCTCGAGCAGGCGCAGCGCCCCGAGCGCGTCGACATCCGCGGTGTATTCGGGCGATTCGAAGCTGACCGCGACGTGAGACTGCGCGGCGAGGTTGTAGATCTCGTCCGGCTGCACCTCGTGGATGATGCGCGTGAGGTTCGAGCTGTCGGTGAGGTCGCCGTAGTGGAGCGTGAGCTTGGGATTGGGCTGGTGCGGGTCCTGGTAGATGTGATCGATGCGCTGCGTGTTGAACAGCGAGGCGCGCCGCTTGATCCCGTGGACCTCGTATCCCTTGGCCAGCAGGAATTCGGCGAGATAGGACCCGTCCTGCCCGGTGATCCCCGAAATCAAAGCGCGCTTGGTCATGAGAGAGGATTCCTGCTGCGATTTTTCGTCGTCTGGTGATCGGCGACGCCGTCGCCGCGGCCCGGCCGGGCGTCATGCCCGGCCCGGGTCGGCAGGCGTCGCCACGGGTTTGCCAGCACCGGGACCATTTGAACAGGAGATTTGGCTCGGTCGCGGCGGCTTTTCGGGCGCTGCCCCGCCCCCTGCGCCGCGACCGGGCCAGCCTTGCCGGCACGCCGCGCCGCATAGCTGCGCTTGGTTGTGCAGGTGCAAAAACTTGTTTGTCTCGCCTGCCGCGATGCCTAGGGAAACAGGCCATGACGATGACACTCACGCATCTCCAGCGACTCGAGGCCGAGAGCATCCATATCTTCCGCGAGGTCGTGGCCGAGGCGGAGAACCCGGTCATGCTCTATTCGGTCGGCAAGGACTCCTCGGTCATGCTGCACCTGGCGCGCAAGGCCTTCCATCCCTCGCCGCCGCCCTTCCCGATGCTGCACGTCGCGAGCGGGTGGGATTTCCGCGACCTTCTCGATCACCGCGACCGGACCGTGCGCGAATACGGGCTCGAACTCATCGTCGCGCAGAATGAAGACGCCGAGGCGCAGGGCATCAATCCCTTCGACACCGGCAGCGCGCTCTATTCGCAGGCGCAGCTGACCGAACCGCTCAAGCGCGCGCTGACGCAGCACGGCTTCGACGCGGCCTTCGGCGGCGGGCGGCGCGACGAGGAGAAGGCGCGGGCGAAGGAGCGCGTGTTCTCGTTCCGCAACGCGGCGCATCGCTGGGACCCCAAGAACCAGCGGCCCGAGCTGTGGAACCTCTACAATGCCAGGAAGAACAAGGGCGAAAGCATCCGCGTCTTCCCGATCTCGAACTGGACCGAGCTCGACATCTGGCAATACATCGCGCTCGAGAAGATCGACATCGTCCCGCTCTACCTCTCGAAGAAGCGCCCGACGGTCACGCGCGACGGGCTGATCCTCGTGGTCGACGACGACCGCTTCCGCTTCGAGGAGGGCGAGGAGGTGGTCGAACGCTCGGTCCGTTTCCGCACGCTCGGCTGCTACCCGCTCACCGGCGCGACGATCAGCGAGGCCACGACCATGAACGCGATCATCCAGGAAATGCTGCTCGCCACCGGTTCGGAAAGGCAGGGCCGCGCGATCGACAAGGGGCAGTCGGCCTCGATGGAAGACAAGAAGCAGGAGGGCTATTTCTGATGGAAGGGTCAAAGCCCGCCGCCCCGGCATCCGGCTTCGTCGCCGACGCGCTGATCGCCGAGGACATCGACGCCTATCTCCACCGGCACCAGCACAAGGAACTGCTGCGCTTCATCACCTGCGGCAGCGTCGACGATGGCAAGTCCACGCTGATCGGGCGCCTGCTCTACGATTCGAAGATGATCTTCGAGGACCAGCTCGCCGCGCTCGAAAGCGACAGCAAGCGGCACGGGACACAGGGGCAGGAGATCGACTTCGCGCTGCTGGTCGACGGGCTTTCGGCCGAGCGCGAACAGGGCATCACGATCGATGTCGCCTATCGATTCTTCGCGACGGAGAAACGCAAGTTCATCGTCGCCGACACGCCGGGGCACGAACAATACACCCGCAACATGGTGACCGGCGCCTCGACCGCCGACTGCGCGGTGATCCTGGTGGACGCGAGGAAGGGCGTGCTGCAGCAGACGCGGCGCCATTCCTACCTCGTCCACCTGCTCGGCATCCGTCACATCGTGCTGGCGGTGAACAAGATGGACCTCGTCGATCACGACCAGTCGACCTTCGAGCACATCGTCGCCGACTACCGCACCTTCGCGAAGGACGTGGGGATCGAAGGTTTCACCGCGATCCCGATCTCGGGCTTCAGGGGCGACAACATCACCACGGCGCCGTCCGGCAACACGCCGTGGTACGAAGGCCCCTCGCTGATCGAACATCTCGAAAGCGTCGAGGTCGCCGCCACCGCCGCGCAGGAACGGGCGTTCCGGATGCCGGTGCAATGGGTCAACCGCCCCGATCTCGACTTCCGCGGCTTTTCCGGCCTGATCGCAAGCGGCACGGTGCGCCCCGGCGACCCGGTGCGGATCGTGCCTGCGGGCAGGACCAGCAAGGTGAAGTCGATCACGACCTTCGACGGCGACCTCGACGTGGGCGTGGCGGGCCAGTCGGTCACGCTTGCATTGGAGGACGAGGTCGATTGCAGCCGCGGCGACGTGATCGCGGCCGCGGGCGATCCCCCGCAGGCCTCCGACCAGTTCCGCGCGACCCTGGTGTGGCTGTCGGAAGAAGAGCTGAAACCCGGGCGCGGCTACTGGCTCAAGCTCGGCACGCAGACGGTGACCGCAACCGTCCAGGCCCCTGAATACGAGATCGACGTGAACACGCTCGATCACCTCGCGGCCAAGACGCTGGAGCTGAATTCCATCGGCGTCGCCGATTTCTCGACCGACCGGCCGATCACCTTCGAGCCCTACGAGACGAGCCGACAATTGGGCGGCTTCATCCTGATCGACAAGTTCACCAATGCGACCGTGGGCGCGGGGATGATCCGCTATGCCCTGCGCCGCGCGCAGAACGTGCATTGGCAGCCGACCACGATCACCCGCGAAGACCACGCGGCGCTGAAGAACCAGGTTCCGCGCGTGCTGTGGTTCACCGGGCTTTCGGGTTCGGGCAAGAGCACGATCGCCAACGAGGTCGAAAAACGGCTCGCGGTGATGAACCGTCACACCTTCCTGCTCGACGGGGACAATGTGCGCCACGGTCTCAACCGCGATCTCGGCTTTACCGACAATGACCGGATCGAGAATATCCGCCGCGTGGGCGAGGTGGCGAAGCTGATGGCGGATGCGGGGCTGATCGTCCTCACCGCCTTCATCAGCCCCTTCCGGGCCGAACGGCGCATGGTTCGCGAGATGCTCGCGCAAGGCGAATTCATCGAGATCTTCGTCGACACCCCGCTCGAAGTTGCCGAACAGCGCGACGTGAAGGGCCTCTATGCCAAGGCGCGCAGCGGCAAGCTCAAGAACTTCACCGGGATCGACAGCCCCTATGAACCGCCGGAAAACCCGGAAATCACCGTCAACACGGTCGAAATGACGCCCGAGGAAGCGGCTCAGCACATCATCGAGGCGATCCTGCCGCTCAAGTGAGCGCGGGCGAGCGGGTACCATTGGGGGGCAGAATGACCGACGCCGAATTCGCCGCGCATCTCGCCGAGCTGGCGGGGCGCATCCTGATCGAGGTCCGCGCGAGCGGGATCTTCGAAGGCCCCGCGAACGGCAAGGCGCTCGGCAGGGCGGGCGATGCCACCGCGAACGAGTTCCTGTGCCACGCGATCCGCGCCGCGCGGCCTGACGACGGGCTGTTGTCCGAAGAGGAAAAGGACGGCACCGAAAGGCTTGCCAGGGAGCGCGTCTGGATCATCGATCCGGTCGACGGGACGCGCGAATACGGCGAGCAGCGCGCCGACTGGGCGGTCCATGTCGGGCTTGCCATCGGCGGCGAGGCGAAGGTCGGCGCGGTGGCTTTGCCGGGCTTCGATGGAGGGCTCGTCCTGCGTTCCGACCGGCCCGCACCGCTTGGCGACGCCGCCGCGCGCCCGCGCTTCCTCGTCAGCCGCACCCGCCCCGCACGCGAGGCCGAGGACGTCTGCACCGACATGGGCGGCGAGCTCGTGCCGATGGGCAGCGCCGGGGCAAAGGCGATGGCGGTGGTGCGCGGCGAGGCGGAGATCTACCTCCATTCGGGCGGGCAGTACGAATGGGACAGCTGCGCACCCGTGGCGGTTGCGGCGGCGCATGGCCTGCACTGTTCGCGCATCGACGGTTCGCCGATCCGCTACAACAACCGGGACACCTACCTCCCCGACCTCCTGATCTGCCGGCCCGAATACGCCGAAGAGGTGCTGCGCCGCGTCGCCGCGCTCGGCTAGCCGGCTAGCCGTCGCCCTCGGCGCCCGTATCGGCGGAGGAGCCGGGCACGGGTTCGTCGGGGACGAGGGTCACGGCGATCTCGACCCGCCGGTTGCGCGCGCGGCCTGCGGGATTGGGCGAGCCGTCGGGCAGGGCGTTGGGCGCGACCGGGTTCTGTTCTCCGAACGCGATCACCCTGATCCGCTCCGCGGCGATGCCCTCCTCGACCAGCCAGTCCTTCACCAGCGCGCCGCGCTTTTCCGATGCGCGCATGTTCCCTTCGTCGCTGCCCTGCGAATCGGTGTGCGCGCGCAGCACGATCGGCGCGCCGGTCGCGACCTGTTCGGATTCGAGCACCCGCTCGAGCGCGGCGACGGCATCGGCGTCAAGCTCGGTCGAGGCTTCGGGAAAGCCGATCACCACCTCGAGCGGTTCGAGCGACACTTCCGGCAGTTCGGGGGGCGCGATGCCGGGCCGCAGGATCGAGACGGAGCCGGGCTCCTCCTCGGTCTCGGCCTCCGTCTCGGCCTCCGTGTCGCTCGCCGGGTCTTCCCTCGCGGCGGGCTCGGGGGCTTCGCTTTCGTCCGCCCGGTCCTGGCACGCGGCGAGGCTCACGGCCAGTGCCAGCGGGGCCAGGTATTTCATCATCGTCATCGGGTCCTCATTCGGTGTCCATGGTTCCCATGCCGGTCAGCCCGGCTGCGGTTTTCCCTTCGGGTTCCGCGCGGCGTTGCGCTCGGCATTCTTGCGCCCGGCCTCCTTGCCCGCGCGCTTGGCGGCGCGTTCCTCGGGCGTCTTGATCTGCGGCGGCGAGAAGGAAATGATCGTGTCGCCCGCCCGCGGTTCGGGGCGGGCGGCGTGGGTGAAGAAGCGCAGGTTGCCCGCGGCGCGCACGAGCAGCAGCATATGCGCGCTATCGGGGAGTTTCTGCTGCGCGTCCTCGAAGGCGAAGGCGTCCGACAGCTTGGTCTTGCGGAACACCCAGCCCTGCTGCTGGCGTTCGTGCACGTCATCGACGCCGAAGCCGCTTTCGAACAGCGCGCGTCCGCGGATCGAGGGCGGGAGCGAATGGCGATCGCCGTCCGTCTCGCGCGAATCGCCGAGCTGGTAGACGCTGTCGCGCCCGATCTGGTGCGCGAATTCGTTGCAGACGAGCGCGTTGTAGGCCTCGTTCTCGGTCGCGGCGACGAGCACCTGGTAGGGAGAGAGGTCGAGATTGTGCTCGGTCGCCTCGTTCAGGATCTCGCCGTGGTAGAAGGGCATCCCCTCGCGCCGCGCCGCGCCCAGGCGCTGCCAGCTCGAATCGACGATCATGATCGGGGTCTTGAGCGCCTGCATCTCCTTGGCGAGCGCGATCGTCCACGGGGTCGAGCCGACGATCAACAGGCCGGGGCGCGACGTGCCCTTGAGGCCGAGCCAGCGCGCGACGATGTCGATCGTGAAACCGTGCGCCACGACGGTTGCGAAGACGACCGCGAAGCTGAGCGCGGTCAGCACCTGCCCGTCGGAATAGCCCAGATCTTCGAGGCGCAGCGCGAACAGGCCTGAAATCGCGACCAGCACGATCCCGCGCGGGGCGATCCAGGCGACGAACAGGCGTTCGTTCCAGGGCACGCGCGAACCTAGCAGGCTCACCAGCACGGTGATCGGGCGGACCACGAACAGCAGCGCCAGCACGAACAGCAGGAAGCGCAGGCCGACCGGCTCGCGCGGGTCGAGATAGGCGAGGTCCTCCACGGTCAGGCTCGCCGAAAGGATGACGAAGATGCCCGAGACGAGCAGGACCGCGACGTTTTCCTTGAACGGGTGGATCGAACGCAGGCTCGTGAAATTCGTGTTGGCGAGGGTCACGCCCATCACCGTCACCGCGACGAGCCCCGATTCGTGTTCGATCTGGTTGGTGAGGACGAAGACCCCGATCACGGTCGAGAACAGGACGGGGACCTTGAGATATTCGGGAATGCCCCCGCGCGGGAACACGAAGGCGACCGCACGCGCCGCGGCGTAGCCGAGGAGGCCCGAAAGGATCGCGGCGATGATGAGCGGGGGGACCACGTCCACGAGGGTCGCGTCGGGGGCATCGACGAGGCGGCGGAAATATTCATAGGCGATCAGCGCGCACAGCGCCCCGATGGGGTCGTTGACGATGCCTTCCCACTTGAGGATGTTGCTCGGCCGCGTGCTCACGGTCGCCTGCCGCAGCAGCGGGATGACGACGGTCGGCCCCGTGACGATGAGGATGCCGCCGAACAGCACCGCGACCGGCCAGGCCAGCCCTGCGATCTCGCTCGCCACGAAGGCGCTGAGCGCCCAGCCGACCGCGACGCCGATGGTGGCGAGCCGCCAGACCGCGCTGCCCATGTCGCGCAATTCCCTGAGGTCGAGGCTGAGCCCGCCCTCGAACAGGATGAGCGCGACGCCGATGCCGATCGCCGGGTCGAGCAGGTCGCCGAAGGCCGCTTCGGGATCGATCAGCCGATAGCCCAGTTCGCCCGCGACCGGCCCCGCGAGAAAGCCTGCGGCGAGCATCAGCACGATCGCCGGCAGGCCCGTGCGCCACGCGAGCCATTGCGCCCCGATGCCGAGAATGCCGATCGTGGCGATGACGAGTGCTTGCGATTCCATGCCGGCTGCCGGGCTCCTCCCGCCTGATCAATGCCCCCGGCACATGCGCGTTCCGCAGGTCCGGGCGGTCGTGGTCCGTGCGCGGGAGCCTATTCGCCCTCGAATTCCATCAGCGTGCGGACATCGACCCCCGCCTCGCGCAGCCGCCGTGCCCCGCCGAGGTCGGGCAGGTCGATCACGAACAGCGCCTGTTCGACCACCGCGCCCGCGCGCCGGAGCAGTTCGACCGCGGCAAGCGCGGTGCCGCCCGTCGCGATGAGATCGTCGACGATCGACACCTTCTGTCCCGGCCGGACCGCGCCCGGGTCGATCTCCAGCCGGTCCTTGCCGTATTCGAGATCATATTCGACCCCGATCGTCTCGACCGGGAGCTTGCCGGGCTTCCGCACCGGGATGAAGCCGGTGCCGAGCGCGACCGAAACCGCCGCGCCGAAGATGAAGCCGCGCGCCTCCATGCCCGCGATGTCCTCTGCCCCGCCGTCCTTCGCCATGTCCGCGAGATGGTGGACGCTGGAGGCGAGCGCGCGCGGATGGCCGATCACCGTGGTGATGTCGCGGAACTGGATGCCGGGGACGGGAAAGTCGGGCACGGTGCGGACCAGCGCCTTGATCGCGTCCGGTGAAAGCCGATCGTCGGTCATCGTTTGCGCCATCGCCTCGCGTCCCCTGGTCTTGCGGCCGTGCCAGCGCAAACTGGCGTCGGCCCCCGGTGCGGGCCTAGAAAGCACGGCGCCCCATCATCCGCAAGGGAGGATGGGGCGCCATCGTGTCGTCCGCGTGTCGGGCGCGTGTCGCCCGCGCGCAAGAGCGCGTAAGGCCTACTTCTTCTTCGGCTTCATCCCGGCCCAGACCTGCTTGTAGGACAGGAAGGCCAGCGCCGTCATGAACAGGAGGAACCCGATCACGACCCAGCCGGTCTGCTTGCGCTGGATCATCTTGGGCTCCGCCGTCCAGGCGAGGAACGCGGTCACGTCGGCCGAGATCTGTTCGGCGCTCGCCTCGGTCCCGTCGGGATAGGTCACCAGCCCGTCGTAGATCTGCTGCGGCATGGCGAGGTTGATGCTCGGGAAATAGACGTTGAAATAGAGGCCCGAGGGCGTTTCGAAACCGGTCTTCTCGACGAGTTCGGGATCGGGCTCGACGTAGCCGAGATTGAGCGAATAGATGTAGTGCACCCCGTCCGGACGCGCCTTCGTGATCAGCGAAAGGTCGGGGGGATAGGCGTTGTTGTTCGCCAGGCGCGCCGCGGTCTCGTTGGGATAGGGCAGCGGGAAATGGTCGGTCGGCTCGGCCGGGCGCATGATTTCCTCGCCCGTCTGCGGATCGATCCCGGGAACCTGCCAGCTCGCCGCCTCGGCGCGCACTTCCTCTTCGGAAAAGCCGATGTCCTCGAGGTTGCGGAAGGCGACGTAGCGCAGCGAATGGCAGCTCGAACAGACCTGCTTGTAGACCGAATAGCCGCGCTGCAGCTGAGCATAGTCCCATTGGCCGAGCGGCCCTTCGAAGGAGAACCCGCCCGCGGGGGCGATGTTGTCTTCCTTGAAGGCGTAATAGTCCGGCTTTTCCGGCGCGGAGTAGTTGATGACACCGGGCAGCAGCGACCACAGGACGAGGATGCCCGTGATCACCAGGCCGACGATGATGCCTGCGAGGCGGATGGTCATGACCGAACTCTTTCTCGTAATCGGGTCGAGTTGAGGAAGGGAGCGAGGGGCCGGGCGGCCCCTCGCCTCATTCTGCGGGTGCGAGCGAGCCGTCGGCTTCGCTGCCGGGCAGGGGCTTGACCACCTTGCCGGGATTGTCCCCGCCGCCTTCGGTGCTTCCCGGCTTGTCCGAGCCGAGCACCGCCTCGGTGATCGAGAAGGGCAGCGGCTTGGGCACTTCGATCTGGCTCACGATCGGCAGGATCACGAGGAAGTGCAGGAAGTAATAGGCAGTGGCGATCTGGCTCAGGATGACCCACGGTTCCTCCGCCGGCGACCCGCCGCAGATCGTCAGCAGGATCATGCAGGGGATGAGGCCGAACCAGAAGAACTTCTTGAACAGCGGGCGATAGCTCCCCGAACGGATCGGGCTCTTGTCGAGCCAGGGCAGGAAGAACCACACCAGGATCGAGCCGAACATCGCGATCACGCCGAGGAGCTTGGCCGGGACCAGCGTGAAGCCGAAGATCGCGAGGTCGCCGGTGAAGGCGCGCAGGATCGCGTAGAACGGCAGGAAGTACCATTCGGGAACGATGTGCGCCGGAGTCGAGAGCGGGTTCGCCTCGATGTAGTTGTCCGGGTGGCCCAGCACGTTCGGCAGGAAGAACACGAACAGCGCGAAGAGGATCAGGAAGACGCCGAGCCCGAAGCCGTCCTTCGCCGTGTAGTACGGGTGGAACGGCACGGTGTCGCTTTCCTGCTTCACCTCTACGCCGGTCGGGTTCGACGAACCCGGGATGTGCAGCGCCCAGATGTGCAGGATCACGACGCCCGCGATCACGAAGGGCAGCAGGAAGTGCAGCGAGAAGAAGCGGCTCAGCGTCGCGTCGTTCGGGGCATAGCCGCCCACCAGCCAGACCTGCAGCGGCTCGCCGATCAGCGGGATCGCGCCGAACAGGCCGGTGATGACCTTGGCGCCCCAGAAGCTCATCTGGCCCCAGGGCAGCACGTAGCCCATGAAGGCGGTCGCCATCATGAGGAGGAAGATGACCACGCCGAGCAGCCAGATCATCTCGCGCGGGGCCTTGTAGGAGGAATAATAGAGGCCGCGGAAGATGTGCAGGTAGATGACGATGAAGAAGAAGCTCGCCCCGTTGGCGTGGGCATAGCGCAGCGCCCAGCCCCAGTTCACGTTGCGCATGATGTGTTCGACCGAGGCGAAGGCCACGCCGACATCGGATTCGTACTGCATCGCGAGCACGACCCCGGTCACGATCTGCAGCATGAGACAGAAGCCCGCCAGCACGCCGAAGTTCCACATGTAGTTGAGATTGCGCGGAACAGGGTACCCGCCGCCGATCGCATTGTAGACCAGCCGCGGCACCGGCAATTTCTCGTCGATCCACTTGGTGAAAGCGGATTTCGGTTCGTATTGTTTTGCCCAGGCGAAGCTCATGGCGCTCTTCTCGATGTTACTGCGTTGCTAGTCTGGTCGATTGTCGTTCTTGGCGACGCTGCCCTAACGACGAAGGCAGGCCGCAGTCCAGATACGGAAGATCAGCCGACACGGATGGTCGTGTCGGAGGTGAATTGGTATTCCGGCACGACCAGATTGGTCGGGGCGGGGCCTTTGCGCGTTCTTCCGGCGGTGTCGTAATGCGAACCGTGGCAGGGGCAGAAATAGCCCCCGTATTCGCCCTTCTCCTCGCCCGAGGCGGCGCCCAGCGGCACGCAGCCGAGATGGGTGCACACGCCCAGGGTGACGAGATATTCCTTCTTGCCTTCCTTGGTCCGGTCGGCGAGCGTTTCCGGATCGCGCAGGGTCGAAACGTCGACGGCCTCGGCCTCGGCGATTTCTTCCTGCGTCAGGCGGCGCACGAACAGCGGCTGCGAACGGAAGGTGTCCTTGATCGCCATGCCCGGCTCGAGCGCGGCGAGATCGACATCGGTGGTCGACGCGGCAAGGACATCGGCCGAAGGCGCCATCTGGCTCACCAGCGGATAGATCGCGCCGACAGCGGCCACGCCCCCCGCGCTCAGCGCGGCGATGTGGATCCAGTCGCGGCGGCGAACGCCTTCCTCGTCAAGCAGGTTGGGATCCGCCATCGCGGTTCCACCAGTGTCAGCACCAGAATTGGCCATCTCTTCCTACCTTGCCTTAAGCTCTGTCTCGTCAATCTGACCGGACCTGGCGGCGGGATGCCGCCTGGCCCACGTCGGTCATGAAACTTGCGTCTCGCCGACTCGGCCCGCGGGCGGGCTGCCGATCTGCTCTCAAGATGTTTCCCGGTCCCGCCCGGCAAGCACGACACACCGTGCCTCAAAGTAGACGGAGCCGCGCCCTTACCCACAAAGGGCGAGGAATCCAACACTGTTTTGAGCACTCTTCGTTCGGACTGCTGCAAGCCCGGGCTGGCGCCCGTCAGGGCAGCGCGATCAGACTGATCTGGCGCCCGTAGGCCGGCGAGCCGTGCAAGGAGGCCCTTCTGTAGGAGTAGTAACGCTGCCTATGTGAGAATGTATCCCCGCCAACATAATTTATTTTTTGCACGCCCGCTTGCGTGAGTTGTGCGGCGACATGGCCGCGCAGGTCGAACTGCCAGCGCGCCCTGCCCTCTCGTGGCGGCGCGGGGACGAAATGGCGCTCGTCGGCGGGGGAGAAATGGGTGCGGAAGGCCGCGTCGACCTCATAGCTTTCCTGCGCGATGGTCGGACCGATCGCGGCGGCCACTCTCGCCCGGTCGCCGCCGAGAGCCTCCATCGCCGCAAGCGTGTTCTCGATCACCCCGCCCTGCGCACCGCGCCAGCCGGCATGGGCCGCGCCGATCACGCGCGCCTCGGCGTCGGCCAGCAGGACCGGGGCGCAGTCGGCAGTGACGATGCCGAGCGCAAGGCAGGGCCGGTCGGTCACCACCGCGTCCGCGACCGGGCGGCCCTCGGGGGCATCCTCCCACGCCTCGCCAACCGTCACGACATCGGGCGAATGGACCTGGTGCGGCGCGACGAGCCTTGCGGCCGGCAGGATCGCTTCGGCCGCCGCCGCCCTGAGCGCGGCGATCGCACCCGCCCCGCCCGGCCCGCCATACCCGAACTGGTGCGCGCCCCCAGTGCTGCCGAAGAAGCCGTGCGGTATTCCTTCCAGCGCCTCGGCCCGTTCGATCGCGAAGGGCTCCACCCCTAATCCCCGAGGCTGCGCGTGACCTGTTCGTAGGTGTCGCGCGAGAGATTGCCGGCGGCAAGGATGCGTTCGAGTTCGCCCTTCATCAGCGCGGCGCGCCCCGGCTCGATCCGGCGCCAGCGGCCCAGCGGCGAGACGAAGCGAGCCGCGGTCTGGGGGTTCGCCCTGTCGACTTCGAGGATGACGTCGGCGATCATGCGGTAGCCTTCCCCGCCGGCATCGTGGAAGCCCTTGGGATTGCCCGCGAAGGCCATGTAGAGCGAGCGCAGGCGATTGGGATTCCTCAGCGTGAAGTCGGGATGCCTCGCCAGTGCCTGGACCTGCGCGATCACGTCGGGATGGAGCGACAGCGCCTGCAGGGTGAACCACTTGTCGATCACCAGCGCGTTGCCGCGATAGCGTTCGTAGAAGGCGGCGAGCCGCTGCTCGCGCGCCGGGTGGTCGAGCCCGGCGAGCACCATCAGCGCGCCCTGCCGGTCGGTCATGTTGTCGGCGGCATCGTATTGCGCGGCGGCGAGGTCGGCCGCGCTCGCCGGGTCTGCGGCGGCGAGGAGAACGAGCGCCTGCGTCTTGACCTTGCGCGCCCCGCGCCCCGCCGGATCGTCGAACGCGATGGCGCTCGCGCGTTCGTAACAGGCCGAAAGCTCGCCCGCGAGTTCGCTGCCGAGCGCCGCCTTCAGCGCCTCGCGCTCGCGGTGGATCGCGCCGGGATCGGCCTTGCGCCCGGACTTCGCCCCCGAATCGGCCATGGCCTCGAACAGGTAGGCCTCGCTCGGCAGCAGCATCAGCTCCCCGCGCATCGCGTCGTCGAGCTCGCCGTCGGTCAGCACCGCGCGCATCGCCGCCACGATCGCCGCGCGCCCCTCGGCGGCGGCGGCGGCGGACAATTCCCCGCTCGCCGCGCCGACGAGATGCGAGAGCGCCAGCTCCTGCATCGCCTCGGTCCGGGCGAAGGGATCATCGTCGCGCGCGGCGAGGAAGACGAGGTCTTCGTGCGCGAGTTCCCGCTCGATGATGACCGGGGCGGAAAAGCCGCGATTGATCGAGACGACCGGACCGGGTCCGGCGAGCGGCAGGTCGAAGCTCCGCTCCGCCTCGTCGAGCACGACCAGCCGTTCCTCGCCCAGCGCGCCGCCATCGGGGGCATTGCCGCGCGAATGGACCGCGACGCGCAGCGGGATCGGCATGGGCTGCTTGTCCGGCTGGCCCGGGGTCGCGGGGACCGTCTGCGAGAGGGTCAGCGTGAGCGTGTCGCCGCTCACCCGGGAGCGGACCTTCACCCGCGGCGTGCCGGCCTGCGAATACCACAGGCGGAACCGTTCCAGGTCGAGCCCGGCGCCTTCCTCGATCGCGCGGACGAAATCCTCGCAGGTAGCCGCCTCGCCGTCATGGCGGTCGAAATAGAGGTCGGTCCCGGCGCGGAACCGCCCCGCGCCTGCCATGGTCCGCATCATGCGGATCACCTCGGCCCCCTTGTTGTAGACGGTCGCGGTGTAAAAGTTGCTGATCTCGCGGTAGGAATCGGGCCGGATCGGATGGGCGAGCGGACCCGCATCTTCGGGGAATTGCGCCGCGCGCAGGATGCGGACATCCTCGATCCGCTTGACCGCCTCGCCCCGCATGTCCTGCGAGAAGAGCTGGTCGCGCAGCACGGTGAAGCCTTCCTTGAGCGAAAGCTGGAACCAGTCGCGGCAGGTCACGCGGTTGCCCGACCAGTTGTGGAAATATTCGTGCGCGATCACGCCTTCGACCGCGTCGAAATCGGCATCGGTCGCGGTGTCGGGGTCGGCCAGCACGTATTTCGTGTTGAAGACGTTGAGGCCCTTGTTCTCCATCGCCCCCATGTTGAAGTCGCTCACGGCGACGATGTTGTAGAGATCGAGGTCGTATTCGCGCCCGAAGGTTTCCTCGTCCCATTTCATCGAGCGATGCAGCGATTCGAGCGCGTGATCGGTCAGCGCGAGGTCTTCGGGCCGGACCCAGATGTTGCATTCGACCCTGCGGCCAGAGCGGGTGACGAAGGGCTTCGAATTGGCGACGAGATCGCCCGCCACGAGCGCGAAGAGATAGGAGGGCTTGGGCCAGGGATCGTGCCATTCGGCCCAGTGCGTACCGTCGCCGTTCTCGCCCTCGCCGGTGCGGTTGCCGTTGGCGAGCAGGATCGGGAAGGCGTCCTTCGGCCCTTCCATCCGCACGGTGTAGGTGGACAGCACGTCGGGCCGGTCGGGGAAGAAGGTGATGCGGCGGAAACCTTCGGCCTCGCACTGGGTGCACAGCATCCCGCCCGAGGCGTAGAGGCCCATCAGCTGCGTGTTGGCGGAAGGGTCGATCTCGGTGACGATCTCGACCTCGTGCCCCTCGCCCGGAAGCGTCAGGACCAGGTCGGGGCCGTCCATGCGGTAATCGGCGACCTGCACCCCGTCGATCGCGACCCGCAGCGGGGTCAGTCCGTCGCCGTCGAGGCGCAGGTCCTGCGTCTGCTCGTCCGAGGCCGGGTTGCGCTCCACCCTGAGGGTCGCCGTCACGCGGGTCCTGTCGAGGCCGAGCCGGAACGCGAGCCGGGTCTCGGGGACCGCCCAGGGGAAGGGCCGGTAATCCTCGCGCCGGATGATCGGCGGCTCCTTCGGGGGCGGCGCCGCATCGGCGGTCGAGGTGTTGCCTTCGGGGTTCGTCGGGGTCCTGGCTGCATCCATGCCCTGCGATTTAGATTGATTCGCGCCCGCGTCCAACCGCATGGAGCAGGCCATGTCGCATTTGTTGATCTTCGGACTCGGATACACGGCGCAGCGGATCGCGGCGCGGCTGCGCGAAAACGGCTGGCAGGTGCGCGCGACGGGCAGCGCCGGCGACCTCGATTTCGGCGATCGCGAAGCGGTGCTCTCGGCGCTGGACGGGGCGAGCCACGTCCTCTCCTCGGTCCCGCCGGATCGCACTGCCGGAACCGACCCGGTGCTCGAGGCCTATGGCGCGGCGCTGGCGGGCAGGCCGCTGTTCTACCTTTCCTCGACCGGCGTCTATGGCGACCGGCAGGGCGCATGGGTGGACGAGGCGACTCCGACCATCGCCGAAGGCGGCGAGGGCCGCCGCAACGCCCGGGCCGAGGCGGACCTCGCGTGGCTCGACCTCGGCGCGCGGGTGTTCCGCCTGCCCGGCATATATGGCCCGGGGCGCAGCGCATTGGACCGGGTGCGCGAGGGGAAGGCGCGGCGCATCGACCTGCCCGGGCAGGTCTTCAGCCGCATCCATGTCGACGACATCGCCGGCGCGGTGGTCGCGGCGCTGCTGCGGGACGCGCCGCCCGGGGCCTACAATATCGGCGACGACCTTCCCGCGAGCGGCAATGAAGTGACCGAGCACGCCTGCCGCCTGCTCGGCGTGCAGCCCCCGCCGCTCGAAAGTCTCGAGGAAGCCGCCCTTTCCCAGATGGCCCGCGGTTTCTACATGGAGAACCGCCGGGTCGCGAACGGCAAGGCGAAGCGGGTGCTGGGCTGGACTCCGCGCTTTCCCACCTATGTCGAAGGGCTGGAAAGCCTGTCCTAGCCCCGGGCCAGCGCTTACCGAGCCTCCTATGTCCTCAAGCGGGCCGTTTCCTCGACCTGGATCGCCTTCTGCCGCCGCGCCTTCAGCGCGATCACCATGCCGAGCACCGCCAGCGCCATCCCCACCGCGGTGAGCAGGGTCCAGCGATAATCCTCGAACAGGGTCGAGAGCGCCATCGCCACCGCGATCGTCAGGATCGAGTTATAGGCCGTGCGCCCTGCCCCGATCTCCCGCACGAGGTTGTAATGCAGCGGAAAGGTCACGACCGATCCGATCAGCGCGAGATAGGCGATGCCCGCCCAGTAGGTCGGCTTTGCCGGGAAAGGCGGCGGGCCGGCGGTGGCGAGGGCATAACCGAGGTCGAACACGGTGCCATACAGCATCGCCCAGGCGAGCAGGCTCACCATCGGCACTGCACGCCCGGTCGGATTGGCCTGGATCACGTTCGCGACCGAGGCAGCGAGGATGCCGAGCAGGGCAAGCGCGATGCCGAGCAGCACGTTGCCGCCGACGACGCCCGCATCGGGGTTCGCCCGCCATTCGTGGACCAGCAGGAAGGAAACGCCGACGATCGCCACCGCGCTGCCGACGATGAACCCGCCCTGCACCCGCTCGCCCAGAAATGCCCTTGCGAACAGGGCATTGGGCACCATCAGCAGCGCGAACATCATCGCCACGATCCCGGAGGTGACGTAAAGCTCGGCGTGATAGACGAACAGGAAATTGCCCGAGAACTGGAACAGCCCGACCAGCACCGCCAGCCGCTGTTCCGGCCCCGTCAGGCGCAGCCGCCGCTTCATCACCAGCGCGACGCAGAACAGCGCCGGCGTGGCGAGCGCGAAGCGGTAGAACACGCTCCACGCCGCGGGCACGCCGTCGATCTGCCCGGTGATGACGAACCAGGTCGAACCCCAGATCGTGCCGGTCAGGACGAAGGGGAGGATGACCCTCCACCTCAGCATGTCGGTCGTGCCGGCGCTCACAGCGAGGCGATCGCCCGGCCGAGCTCGATTGCATCCTCCTGCGCCGTGTTCCAGGCGGTGACGAAGCGCGCGGCCCCGGCGCCCCAGTCGTAGAAGGCGAACCCCTGCTCCCGCAGCGCCGCGCGCTCCTTGGGGGAAAGCCGCACGAACAGCTCGTTCGCCTCGACCGCGTGCATCAGCCGGTCGCCGCAGCCGCTCGCCACTTCCTGCGCCGCCGCATTGGCGTGGGCGGCATTGGCGAGCCACAGGTCGTCCTCCAGCATCGCCAGCACTTGCGCGGCGAGATAGCGGCCCTTGCACTGGAGGTGCCCGGCGCGCTTGCGGCGATAGCGGACCTCGGCCGCCTTGTCGGGATCGAACAGGACCACCGCCTCGGCGCCCATGCCGCCGTTCTTGATGAAGCCGAAGGCGAGGCTGTCGACCGGGCCGCTGGCCGCACGCGCCGCCTCGCCCGCATCCTCCGACAGGCCCGCGGCGGCATTGGCGAAGCGCGCCCCGTCCATGTGGAGCCCGAGCCCGCGCGTCGCGGCGAACTTGCCCAGCGCCTCGAGCTCGGGCAGGGCATAGGCGCGGCCATATTCGCTCGCCTGCGTGATCGAAATGGCGTGCGGCTGGACCTGGTGGACATCGTCGCGGATCGGGTCGATCGCGGCCGCGATCCCCTCCGGCGTCAGCAGCGCGCCTTCGCCCGGGACCAGGATCAGCTTCGCCCCATGCAGGAAGAAGCCGGGCGCGCCGCCCTCGTCGACCTCGATGTGCGCCTCCTCGTGGCACACCACCGCACCGTGGGGCGCGCACATGGTCCCGAGCGCGAGGCAGTTCGCCGCCGTGCCCGTCGCCACCCAGAGCCCCGCACACTCACGCCCGAACAGGT
Source organism: Erythrobacter sp. HL-111 (assembly GCF_900105095.1). Classification (NCBI taxonomy): domain Bacteria; kingdom Pseudomonadati; phylum Pseudomonadota; class Alphaproteobacteria; order Sphingomonadales; family Erythrobacteraceae; genus Erythrobacter; species Erythrobacter sp. HL-111. The sequence continues at coordinate 2,122,330 of NZ_LT629743.1, forward strand.
CGGTGAAGCGTGCGTCGAGTTCGGCCGAGAGCGCGTCGCCATCATACGGATTGTCGGGGCTGTCGGCCGCGCGCATCGCCTCCCACACCTTCGGGTGGACGGCGGCGGCGTTGTCGGAGAGAAAGGGTTTCGCGCTGGACATCGAGGAACGCCTCTAGCCGCCATGGCGTTGATGGCAAGGAGGAGCATCACCCATGACCGAACCGCACACCGAAGGCGAGCCGACCATCACCCATCATGTCCAGGGCCAGGGCGGGCGCTATGTCGCCGAATTGCCGGGCGAGGTCGACCAGGGCTTCCTCGAATGGCAGCCGGGCGATGCCGACGACGTGCGCGTCGCGCGCACCACGGTCGTCCCCCGCGCGATCGGCGGGCGCGGCGTCGCCGCGCGGCTGACCGAACGCATGGTCGAGGACGCCCGGCGCGAAGGCTTCCGGATCGATCCCGCCTGCTCCTATGTCGCAAGGAAATTCGACGAGAACCCCGACTGGAGCGACCTCAGGGCCTAGGCGCGGCCATCGTCCAGCCGCGAGAAATCGGTCGCGGCGATCGTCTCGATCACCTTTGCGCGCAACTCGCGCGCGCGTTCGAGCGGCACGCCGGGGATAGAGAATTCGCCGCCTGCCAGCCCCAGGTGCACGGTCGCATAGCCGCGGTGCCGTGCGATCGGACCCTGTGCGATCTCGACCGAGTGCAGCTTCAGACGGGTCGCGACCTGCATCCGTGGCGACAGGATCCCGCTCACCCCCATGATCTGCGCGTCGTCGAGGGCGTGCCGCTTGAACCGCCAGGCGAGCGCCTGCAGGCCAGCGTTGACCACGCCCAGCAGCAACGGCCCGCCCACCGCGAGCGAGGTCCATTCGGGCGCCCGGATCGAGGTCGCGATCCCGGCGATGATCGCGACGATGAAGAAGACGAGCGAATTGAGGATCATCGCATCGGTGCGGTAGGCTAGGGTCGCGCGATGCCAGTCCTCGTCCGCACCCGGCAGGCGGAAGCCCGCGGCCCTGGCGATCGGCTCGATCTCGGACAGCCGGGCGAAGGGCGCGACGACATGGCTCGACTGGCCTGCGTCCTGCGCGAGGCTGACGAAGCTCAGCCCGTGCCAGCCGAAACGGTAGCGCAGCCAGCCGGTCGTGAGCATGATCCCCTGCACCCGGTGGACCGGCATGACCACGTCGGTCCGGGTGAACAGGCCGCGGCGGCGGCGAAAGCCCCGCGCCGTGCGCTCGAGCACGAAGCCCCATTCGCGCGCGACGGTCCGCATGATGCCCGTGGCCGAGCCGATGAACAGCACCGCGACCAGCCCCGCCAGCGCGGTCAGCGCCTGCCCGTAGGCGCCCAGTTCGAGAACCCAGCTGCCCTGCCGTTCGACCACCTGTTCCACGACCTGTTCGTCGATGTCGTCGAAGTCGATGAAACTGTTGGCATACTGGAACAGGCCGCCCAGGACCGCGAAGACCGCGAGCGAGAATTCGAACAGGCCGAAGGTCAGGATGCGCCGCGTGTCCATCGCGAAGAGCCTTTCGCCCTCCTCGCGCGCGGCGGGCTCGGCTTGCCCGGTGGTCGGGCGCGCGCTTTCCTCCTGCGCCTCGTCGCGCCGCTCGCGCACCAGTTGCCGCAACCGCTCGCCCTCGGCGCTGGACAGGTAGGCGAGCGCGAGGTCGTCCGCCCCGCCCGCCCCGGTCTCGATCTTCACCGCGACGAGATCGAACAGCCGCGCGAGCAGGGGCTGTTCGAGGCTCACGTCCTGGATGCGCTCATAGGGGACCGAACGGGCCGAACGCGACAAGACGCCGCTTTCGACGCGGATGTCCTGTTCGCCCACGGTGTAGGTCAGCCGGAGCCAGCCGATATAGCTGAAGACCGAGCCGAGCACCGCGATCGCCGCGCCCACGCCGATGCCGATGAGAACCCCCGCCCCGCCCGAAGAGAACGCGGCGAACAGCGCGGGCAGGATCGCGTTCTGGACGCTCGACAGGCTGCCGATGATGACGCTCAACGGCGCGGTGCGCCTGGGTTCGCCGGTGCGCGCGGCCTCCGCGACGCCGCCCTCCTTCGGCCTCTTGCCGGCGGCGGCGGCGCTGGCGGCGGCGGCGGTGACGGGGACCGAGGGCCGCGCCACCGAGGTTTCGCCTGTCCCCGCGCTCACAGGCTCTCGCGCTTGATGTGGGCGCGGATTTCCTCGCGCATCGCGCGCGCGTGTTCCTCGCCCAGCCCCGGCAGGTCGACCGAGGCGTTGTGCGTGCCCGCCGTGTGCAGCGTCATCGTGGCGATGCCGAAGGCGCGTTCGAGCGGGCCCTGGTCGACGTCGATATGCTGGACCCGGCCGAAGGGGACGACGGTATCGGAGTGCCACAGGACGCCGCGCACCACCCGCAGCCGGTCCGCGCTCATCTGGTAGCCGCGCGCGGCGAAGCGGCGTTGGGGCAGGCGGATCACCAGCACGATCGCGAGCAGCAGCAGCGGCCCGGCGATCAGCCCCGCGGGGACCGGCGCGCCTTCACTCGCCAGCGCGGCCTCGGCGATCAGCGCCCCGATCAGGACGGGGATGAAGAAGAACGTGGTCTGGAGCCGCAGCACCGTCCGGTAATTCGGATGCAGCTTGGTCAGCTCCTCGCCCTCGGCGACCGGGCGGACGGCAGCGGAGGCCGGCGCGGCGCCTGCGGGCGGGAGGCTTTCGGCAGGCGGGGAGGCGGTCTGGTCCATCGCCGCCAAGATGTGGGCGCGAGCGCGGGCGCGCAAGCCTCTTGTCGGGCGGGCGCGCCCTCGCCCGGCTCAGGCGCGCTGGTTGAAGCGGCGTCCGATCAGGGCGGCGGCGATGTTGGTTTTCTGCACGTCGGTCGTGCCGCCCGCGATGCCCCAGCCGAACCCGTCGCGCAGGCGTTGCTCCATGCCGTATTCCTTGTGATAGCCGTATCCGCCCATGACCTGCACGCCCATCGCGGTGACCTCGCGCACGATCTCGTTGGCGTAGCATTTCGCGAGGCTGCTTTCGTAGACGGTCGGCAATCCGTCCGGCTGATGCGCGGCATTCGCGGCGGCGCGGTGGATGAGCAGGCGCGCGGCCTCGACCTTCATCGCCATTTCCGCGAGCTTGAGCTGCACCGCCTGGAACTCGATGATCGGCTTGCCGAAGGCCTCGCGTTCCTGGACATACTGGGTCGCGGCCTCCAGCGCGGCGGCTGCCACGCCGAGGCTCTGGGTCGCGTTGCCGCAGCGTTCGAGCCCGAAGGCGCTCATCAGCTTCGCAAAACCGCCCGCGCCGATGATGACGTTCTCGCCCGGCACCTTCACGTCCTCGATCGCGTAGTCCGCGGTCGGGATGCCGCGAAAGCCGAGCAGTTCCTCGCGCTTGCCGAACTGCATCCCTTCCATGTCCTTTTCGAGCAGGATCGCACCGATCCCCTTCGCGCCCGGATCGTCGGTGAAGCGGCAATAGGTGACGTAGTAGTCGGAATGGCCCCCGCCGCTCGTCCAGCGCTTGTAGCCGTTGACGACATAGCCGTTGCCGTCCGCGACCGCGCGGGTCTTGAGGTCGGTCAGCGCCGTGCCCGCGTCGGGTTCGGACATGGAGACCGCGACGACCTTCTCACCCCTGATGACTTCCGGCAGCACGCGGGCCTTCATCCGGTCGGAACCGAAGCGTTCGATCGTGCGGACCGGGCCGACCAGCGCCTCGAACACCGGGAAGGCGACCGCGTTGGAGACCTGTGCGAACTCCTCGAGCACCAGCAGCGCCTCGAGATGGCCGAGGCCGAGCCCGCCGTATTCCGTGGGCAGGTTGACCCCGAGAAAGCCCATCTCGCCATAGGTGCGCAGCATGTCGCGGGGGACGGGGTAATCCTTCTCCTCCATGTCGCGGGCGAGCGCGGGCAGTTCGGCGCGGGCGAATTTGCGCGCGGTTTCCCGGAGTTCGCGCTGTTCGTCGGTGAGTGTGAAATCCATGATCCCTCGATCCCCCTTATGGTCTTACCCGTCCCCTAGCGCATTTGTGAGGGCGACGCGCAAGACGCTTTTCGCGTAAGCCTGCCGGACACGCAGACAGGGAGAGACCGCGCGATGAAACTCCATTCCAGCCTCGGGCCGAATCCGCGCATCGTGCGCATGTTCCTGGCCGAAAAGGGCCTCGTCGAAGGCCGGGATTTCGAGCGGGTGCATTACGACATCATCGCAGGGCAGAATCGGCAGGACGAAAGCTATCTCGCGAAGAACCCGCTCGGCACGATCCCGACGCTGGAGCTCGACGACGGGACCTGCCTCGCCGAAAGCTGGCCGATCTGCGAATACATCGAGGAAGTCCGTCCCTCGCCCGACCTGTTCGGCGCCGACGCGAAGGAGCGGGCAGAGGTGCGCAAGTGGGTGCGCCTGTTCGACCAGGAGGTCGTCGTGCCGATGACGATGGGCTTTCGCGCCACCACCGGCCGGGCGATGTTCGAGCCGCGCATGGCGGTCCTGTCCGAGGAAGCCGGGGCGGAGGTATTCGCGATGGCGGACGCGAAATGGCGCTGGTTCGACGGAGCGCTGGGCGGCCGCGAGAATTTCGCGCTGGGCCGGTTCACCTTCGCCGACCTGATCGTGTTCTGCTTCGCCCAGTTCGGCTTTTCCGTGGGCTGGAAACTGCCGGAAGGCACCGGCAACCTCGCCCGCTTCCTCGAAACGCATGGCCACCGCGAAAGCGCGGGCGTCTGGAAAGAGGCGGAATAGTGCCCGACCTTTCGGGCAAGGTCGCGCTCGTCACCGGCTGCGCGAGCGGGATCGGCGCTGCGACCGTGCGCCGCCTCGCGGGCGACGGGGCGCAGGTGATCGGGACCGACATCGACGAGGACAGGGGCAGGGCGCGCTGCGAGGAGGTCGGCGCGCGCTTCGCGGTGCAGGACGTGGCCGACCGGGCGACGTGGCCGGTCATCGTCGCGCAGGCGGTGGAGGCGTTCGGGCGGCTCGACATCCTCGTCAACAATGCCGGCATGGTGACGGGAAAGAGCATCGCCGAGGTCGACGACGCAAGCTGGGACCGCGTGCTCGCCGTGAACCTCACCGGGACGATGGCGGGCTGCCGCGCGGCGATCGCGGCGATGGTGGACAACCCCGGGGGCGCGAGAGGATCGATCATCAACATCGCCTCGACCACGGCCATGGCTCCGCTGCCGGGCGATGTCGGCTATTCGGCGAGCAAGGGGGCGGTGCGGGTGCTGTCGAAATCGGTCGCGACCTGGGTGGCGCGGCAGGGCCATGACATCCGCTGCAACACCGTGCTCCCCGGCGCGACCGACACCGGCATCCTCGATGCGGCGGAAGTCGGGATGCCGGGGCTCAAGGCGGCGGCGGCGGCAACCTCCCCGCTGAACCGGCTCGCGGACCCGGCCGAAACGGCGGCGGCGATCGCCTTCCTCGCAAGCGACGAATGCCCCTTCATGACCGGCGCGGAAATGCTCGTCGACGGCGGCGCGCTCTCGCTCCATCCCGGTTTCTAGCCGCCCCCGATTCCCGCCCGCGAAGGGTCCGGAAGGGGGCCTCTCGACGCTACGGAAAGGACGGTTTTCGCGCGTCTGTGGTCAATATGCCGCAGTTGGGCAGCTTGCCTAGCGGTTTTGCTAGATGAACCCCGCTTCCCCCCCACCATACACAAACGGCGATACCGAGAGACGCAGCGCAAGCGTCCGGTTTGGGGAACTGCGGCGAGCCAGGATCCCGCCGCGCGCAAGGAGAGAGATCTGATGAGGAACCGTCACACCCGAATTGCATCCGGACGCCGCGCGCTGTTTGCCGGGGCGGCCCTTTCCTGCCTCGCCCTGCCCGAGGCCGCGTTCGCGCAGACCATGGGAACCAGCGAAGCGCAGCCGAGCGATGCCAATGTCATCATCGTCCAGGCCCGGCGCCAGAACGAGACGCTTCAGGACGTGCCCGTCACCGTGACCGCGATCGGCGGCGAAACGCTCCAGCGCTTCAACGTCGACCAGGTCGCCGACGTGGTGAGCCGGGTTCCCACGCTCAACGTGCAGGTCGGCGGTTCGGGTTCGGGCGGGCAGCTCAGCCTGCGCGGCGTCGGCTCGTCCAACATCTCGGCGGCCTTCGACAGCGCGGTCGCGTTCGATTTCGACGGGGTCCAGATCTCGACCATGCGGCTGGTGCAGTCGGGCTTCTTCGACGTCGAACAGATCGACGTGCTCAAGGGCCCGCAATCGCTGTTCTTCGGGAAATCGGCCTCGGCCGGCGTGTTCGCGATCCGCTCGGCCAATCCGACCCCGGACTGGGAGGTCGGCGCCACCGCGCAATACGAATTCGAGGAGGAGGGCTACACCCTCCAGGGCTACATTTCCGGTCCGGTGACCGACACGCTCGGCATCCGGCTTGCCGCGCAATGGAACGATATCGAGGAATTCGTCGCGCTCGAACCCGACACGCCCGCGGCCAATGGTCCGTTCCGCGGGCAGCAGAACCTCGTCACCCGCGCGACGCTGCAATGGGATCCCTCGCCGACCTTCGATGCGAACCTGAAGGTCCAGTATGTCCGCAACGAGGGCGACGGCGCGAACCAGCACACCGATGTGTTCTGCGGCACCAACGGAGTCGCCGACCCGATCTTCCTGCTGCAGGGCGTCGCCGCGATCCCCGGGGGATATGATTGCGATATCGACGATGAATTCTATTCTCTGCCCGACGGGGCGCCGTCGCTGACCGGCAGCGTGCCGCCCCCGTCCGAAGCGGTCGGACGCAATGGCGTGCCCTATTCGCAGACCGACGTCTGGTTCAGCCGCCTGCTGATGAACTGGCAGGTCACCGAAAGCCTGACGCTGACCTCGACCACCGGCTATCTCGACCTGCTTTCGGAGGATTTCGACTGCTACGCCTATGGCGGGGTCGGCCCCGCCTTCTCGCCGATCGGCGATGCGAGCGGCGATCCGACCTTCCTCGCCGCGAACGCGCCCGCGCTCGCCGCGACCAACGGGCCGGGCACGGCGCAGGGGGCGGGCTGTTCGGACCCGACCAACGGGCTCGAACAGTTCAGCCAGGAACTGCGCCTGCAATCGGATTTCGACGGCGCGTTCAACTTCATGCTCGGCCTGTTCTACGAGGACCGCGAATTCCTCTTCGAGACCGCGCAGAACGGCGTCAACATCGGCATCATCGCGCCCGACCCGGTGACCGGCTTCACCTTCGACTGGGACAAGCGCCACGAAACCTCGACCGAGGCGTTGTCGGTGTTCGGCTCGGTCATCTTCGACCTTACCGAGGACCTCGAACTGTCGGGCGGCGTGCGCTACACCGACGAAAGCAAGACGCAGGTGATCTCGATCCCCTATGTTCACGGCCTCCTCGCCGCCGGGCCCGGTTTCGTGCAGAGCGGGTTCAATTCCGGCCCGATCGAGTTTTCCGACGACAACTTCTCGCCCGAAGTGACGCTGCGCTACCGCGCAGGCGACGACATCAACGTCTTCGCGAGCTACAAGACCGGCTTCAAGTCGGGCGGGATCGACAATTCCGCGCTGCCTTCGGCGAGCCTCGCGCAGGCGGTGCAGACGGGCGATTTCAGCTCGCTCATCTTCCAGTCCGAAACCGCCGAGGGCGGCGAGATCGGGGTCAAGTCGCAATGGGCCGGGCGCACCCTGACCTTGAACGCCACCGCCTTCTACTACGTGTTCGAGAACCTGCAGGTGCAGAACTTCGACGCGGTCAACGTCCAGTTCGTGACGCTCAACGCGGGCGAGGTGACGCAGCAGGGGATCGATTTCGAAGCGAGCTGGATCACGCCGGTCGACGGGCTCAACCTGTCGGCCAACGTCGCCTGGCTCGATGCGGAATTCAGCGACACCTTCGTCACCAATTCGGGCGTCGACCTCGACGGGCGCGACGCGCCGCGCGCGCCGAACTGGTCGGGCAACATCGCCTTCGACTTCCTGACGCCGATCGCGGACGAGCTCGACCTGGGGCTGAGCGGGAACGCGGTCTATTCGGGCAGCTACTTCACCAACCAGGACGAATTCGACGATTTCGTGCAGGACGAATTCGTGACTTTCGACGCCAATGTCTCGATCGGCTCCTCCGACGGCAGCTGGCGGGTCTCGCTGATCGGGACGAACCTGACGAACGAGATCTTCGTCAACACCTCGGGTCCCCGCCCCTTCCTTTCGCCCGGCGGGCCGGGCGGGTTCGGCCTGCCGCGCGGCGACGACAAGGTGGTGACGCAGAACCGCGGGCGGCAGGTCTTCATCGAAACGCTCTTCCGCTTCTGAGGGAGCCTTTCGCTCGAAGCGCCACCCCGCCGGGCCGATCCGGGTCCGGCGGGCCGCACGCGGCGCGAACCCGCTAGCCTCGCCTGATCGCGAACACGCCGGTCATGGTGGCGACGGGTTCGCCGGCCCGCAGGACCCGGCCGCTCGCATAGGCGGTGCGCCCGCCCAGCCGGTCGATCGTCACCCGCGTCTCGAGCCAGTCGCCCAGCCTTGCCGCGGCGAGGTAGCTTACCTGCAGCGCGATCGTCGAGGGCGCGAGGCGCGGCCGCTCGGCATCGTGGACCGCGTGCGACAGCGCGACATCGGCGAGAGTGGAGATCACCCCGCCATGGGCGCCGTCCTTGTAATTGAGGTGATGCGCCATGATCCGCAGGCCCACCGCGCGCGGGCGTGCCGCCGCCCGCTGCAGGAAATAGGGCCCGCCATGGTCGAGGAAACCGGGTGAGAAGCGGGCGGGCTCGAAGCCCCCGGGCGGCGCGGGATCGGGCGTCGGATCGGGCGTCTTGTCGCACATGGCAGGCAGCATAGCGGGTGATTGGCGCGGGCCAAATGCTATGAAATGTGCCAATGGTGGCCCGGCGGGGTGAGCGTAGGCTCGCGCCCATGGGACAGGAGACACCGATCATGGCAAGCCCTCTGGCAAGCCCCGTGACGCCCGCCGCCGCGCCTGCGACCGCGGGCTCGTTCTGCGACATCGTGCGCGAACACGCACAGGCCCTCGGCGACAGGCCCGCCTTCACCTATGGCGACGAAACGCTCACCTTCGCGCAGCTCGAACGCAATTCGAACCGGGTCGCCAACGCGCTCGCCGCCTTCGGGGTGAAGAAGGGCGAACGGGTCGCCTTTCTCGGCAAGAACCACCCGCTCTATTTCGAGGCGCTGCTGGGCGCGGCCAAGATCGGCGCGGTGATGACCCCGGTGAACTGGCGGCTCGCCGCGCCCGAGGTCGCCTACATCCTCGACAATTCGTGTTCGCGCGTGGTCTTCGTGGGCGAAGGCTTCGCCGAGCTGCTGGCCCGGGTGCGCGGGGCATTGCCCGATGTCGAACAGGTGATCGGGATCGACGCGCCGGACCATCCCGGGACCGATTACCGCATCTGGCGCGACGGTTTTCCGGCACGGCCCCCGGCGGCCAAGGTCGGGACGGGGGACGACGCGCTCCAGCTCTACACCTCCGGCACGACCGGCCGGCCCAAGGGCGCGGTGATGACCCACGGCTCGATCCTGTCCAGCCGCGATCCGGCGAGCGACGGCCGGATGCGCAAATGGCAGGAGCCGGTCGAAGGCGACGTGACCCTGCTCGCCATGCCGTGCTTCCACATCAGCGGGACGGGCACGGGCATCGCCACCATGGTCGCGGGCACCAACGCGATCGTCCTGCCCGAATACGATCCGGCGAAGGCGCTCGACCTGATCGAGAATTACAACATTTCCAAGATCTTCCTCGTCCCCGCGGCGATCCGGATCCTGCTCGATCACCCGCGCGTGCGGGAGGTCGATTTCAGCCGCCTCAAATACGTCACCTACGGCGCCTCGCCGATCCCGCTCCAACTGATGCGCGAGGCGATGGAGGTGCTGGGCTGCGGCTTCGTCCAGATGTACGGGATGACGGAGACGAGCGGCACGATCGTCGCGCTCGATCCCGAGGACCACGTGCCCGAGGGAAGCCCCCGGATGCGGAGCGTCGGCACGCCGCTGCCCGGGGTCGAGATCCGCGTCATCGACGCGGAGGGCAACGACCTGCCGCCGAACACGGTGGGCGAGATCGCGACGCGCTCGTCGAAGAACATGAGCCGCTACTGGAACAATCCCGAGGCGACCGCCGAGACGATCGATGCCGAGGGCTGGCTGCGGACCGGGGACGCGGGCTATCTCGACGAGGACGGCTATCTCTACATCCACGACCGGGTGAAGGACATGATCATCTCCGGCGGGGAGAACGTCTATCCGGCCGAGGTCGAGAACGCGCTCTACGCCCATCCCAAGGTCGCGGACGTGGCGGTGATCGGCGTGCCCAGCGACAAATGGGGCGAGGAGGTCAAGGCCTGCGTCGTCGTCAAGCCGGGCGAGACCCTGACCGAGGCCGAGCTGATCGCCCACGCCCGCGAACACATCGCCGGTTACAAGTGCCCGAAAACGGTCGATTTCATCGAGGCCCTGCCGCGCAACCCCTCGGGCAAGATCCTGCGCCGGACCTTGCGCGCACCCTATTGGGAAGGCAGGGACCGCGCGGTCAACTAGACACGGGGGAAAGCGGGCCATGCCGGGCGAGGGAGGAAGGGCATGAAACTCGAAGGGAAGGTCGCCGCCGTCACCGGCGGCACGGCGGGGCTGGGACGCGGGATCGCCGAGGCGTTCCTTCACGAAGGAGCCAAGGTCGCGCTGTTCGCCCGCAACGCCGAGAAGGGCGCGCGGGTCGTCGAGGAACTGCGCGTGGGCCGGGGGAGCCGCGACCGGGTGATCTTCGTGCCGGGCGACGTGATGGAACAGGCCGATGTCGAGGGCTTCGTCGACCGGGTGGTCGAAACCTTCGGGACGATCGACATCCTCGTCAACAATGCGGGCGGCGCGGGCGATCTCCAGCCGCTCGCGCACCTGTCGGACGAGGCCTTCGACGAGGCGATGAAGTGGAACGTCTATTCGACCTTCTGGGCGACCCGCCGCGCGCTCGCGACGATGCTCGCGAGGAAAAGCGGGCGGATCATCAACATCTCCTCGATGGAGGGCAAGCACGGCAAGCCGGTGCTGACAGCCTATACCGCGGCCAAGCACGCGGTGAACGGCCTGACCAAGAGCCTCGCGCGGGAAGTGGGCGAGCAGGGGATCACCGTCAACGCGATCTGTCCCGGCCTCGTCATCACCGACATAATCCGCCGGAACGGCCCGGCGACGGCGCAGGCGATGGGGATGGAATTCGAGGAGATGATCGCGATGTTCGCCGGCGAAAGCGCGATCAAGCGGCCCAACACGGTCGAGGAGGTCGCCGCCGTCGCCCTCCTCCTTGCCTCGCCCGAAGGTGCGGGCATCACCGGGGCGCAGATCAGCGTCGACGGGGGAACGGCGCAGTATTAGCGCTCCCTGCGCGGCTCGCGGGTCCGCGGCCCTTGACGATAGAGGCGCCGCCAGCGCGGGGGCTCTACGGCTTCATGGCCGCATCATACCTTCAGCATCTGCTTGCCGCGGTTCTGCCCGGTGAACAGCCGCTTGAGCGTCGCGGGCGCGTTCTCGAAACCTTCCTGGATGTCCTCCTGGTAGGTCAGCCGCCCGTCGAGCACGAAGCTTTCGAGCCGCCTGCGGATGTCGGGAAACTCGTTCGCCCAGTCGAGCACGATGAACCCCGCCATGCTCGCCCGGCGGAAGATCAGATTGAAGTAGTTGCCCGGACCGCTCGGCCTGCCGCCGGTTTCGTAGCGGCTGATCCCGCCGCACACGACGACCCGGGCGCCGGTGGCGATATTGGCGAGCATGTCGTCGAGGATGCCGCCCCCGACATTGTCGAACACCACGTCGACGCCGCGCGGGCAGTGCTGCCGGATCTGTTCCTTCACCCCGCCCGCCTTGTAGTCGATCGCGGCGTCGTAGCCCGCTTCCTCGACCAGCCAGGCGCATTTCTCCGGCCCGCCGGCGATGCCCACCGCACGGCACCCGGCGATCTTCGCGAGCTGCCCGACGACGCTGCCCGTGGCGCCCGCCGCGCCCGAGACGAGCACGGTGTCGCCGGCGACCGGCTTGCCGACCTTGAACAGGCCGCAATAGGCGGTGAGCCCGGTCGTGCCGAGCACCGAAAGCAGCGCGGTCGGCGGCAATTGCGTGTCGACCTTGACCAGTCCGCTGCCGTCATGGACGAGATGCTCGGTCCAACCGGTCGTGCCGAAGACGAGGTCGCCGACGGCGAATTTCGGGTTGTTGCTCGCCATCACCTCGCTGATCGCGCCGCCGCGCATCACGTCGCCGATCTCCATCGGGGCGACGTAGTCGGCGATGTTCTCCATCCAGCCCTTCTGCGCCGGGTCGAAGGAGAGATAGCGCGTCGCGAGCAGCACCTCGCCTTCGCCCGGGTCGGCGATTTCGGTCTCGGCCAGCCTGAAGTCCCCGTCCTCGATCCCGCGTCCGAGCGGGCGGTCGTTGAGCAGCCATTGGCGGGTGGTGGTGGGCATCGCGTCCTCCTTTGCGCGCCTTCCCTATGGCGGCAGGAGCGCCGCGCTCTCCACGGACAAAAGTGTCAGTCGCCGGCCTCTTCGCCCATGCTATCCTCGCCCGCCGAGACAGGGAGAGGAGAGACAATGCCCGAAAACCGGCGCTTCCTGCTGAAGCGGCGCCCCGATGGCGAACCCGTGCGCGAGGATTTCGATCTCGTCACCGAACCAAGCCCGGAACTTGCCGAGGGGCAGTTCCTGATCCGCAACCATTACGCCTCGCTCGACCCGGCGATGCGCGGCTGGATGGACGCGGGCGGGAACTACATGCCGCCGATCCCGCTCGGCGCGCCCGTGCGCGCGACCACCATCGGCGTGGTCGAGGACAGCCGCGCGGAAGGCTTCGACAAGGGCATGTGGGTGATGGGGCTCAACGCGCTGGAGGACTATTCGGTCGGCGTCGCGGGCGGGTTCACCCAGCCGATCGATCCGGACAGGGTGCCGAGCGTCACCAATTACCTCTCGCTGTTCGGCGCGGTCGGGATGACGGCCTATTTCGGCTTCCTCGAAGTGTGCGAGCCGAAGGAGGGCGAAACCGTCCTGGTGAGCGGTGCCGCCGGTGCGGTCGGCAGCCTCGTCGGGCAGCTCGCCAAGATCAGGGGCTGCCGCGCGGTCGGGATCGCGGGCGGGCCGGAGAAGTGCGCCAGGCTGACGACACGCTACGGCTTCGACGCCAGCATCGACTACAAGGGCAAGGACGAGGAAGACCTGACCAGGGCCATCGCCGAGGCCTGCCCGGACGGGGTCGACATCATCTTCGAGAATGTCGGCGGGATCATCCTCGACGCGGGGCTGATGAATCTCAATCTCAAGGCGCGGGTCGGGCTGTGCGGGCTGATCAGCGAATACAACACGCCCCCGCGCGGCATCCGCAACCTGTGGCAGCTGATCGTCAAGCGCGCCGAGATCCGCGGCCTGCTCGTCGCGGACTATGTCGAACGCTTCGGCGAGGGCGCGGCGCAGATGGGCGAATGGGCAGCCGCCGGAAAGATCGCCATCGACGAACAGGTGGACGAGGGGCTCGAAAACGCCTTCGATTCCTTCATGCGCCTGTTCGCCGGGTCGAACCAGGGCAAGATGATCCTCAAGATCGCCTGAAGGGTACTGGCATGAGCAATATCGAAAAGGTCCGCGCATTCGTCGCCCACTGGAACGGCGGCGACATGGAGGCGATCTACGCGATGTGTGCCGAGGACGTGGTCTGGCACAACATCCCGATGGAGCCGTTCGCGGGCAAGGCCGCGATGCGCGAGGCGGTCGAAGGGTTCATGGCGAATGTCGCGGCCTGCGAATGGGAAATCCACGAGATCGCCGGAACCGGCGACGCGGTCCTGACCGAGCGGACCGATGTCTTCGTTCTCGAGGACGGTCGCCGCGCGGCGATCCGCGTCATGGGAACCTTCACATTCGACAGCGCGGGCCTGATCGCCGAGTGGCGCGACTATTTCGACATGGCCCAGTTCACCCGCGAATTCGCCGGCGGGTGAGCGCGGCGACCCTAACACATTCGCGCATCGCCCCGGCCCAGCGCTCGGCGTTAGGAATCGGGCCGGACATCTCTCCGTCTGGGAGCCGCAGCCATGAACAAGCCCGAGGGCAACGTCTTCGCCCCGCAGACCCTGGTCGACCCGTTCGATTACTACCGCGCGGTGCACGATGCGGGCGTCGCGATCGAACACCTGCCGGAGATGAACACCTTCGTCGTCTACGCCTATGACCTGTGCAGCGAGGCCACGGGCAAGCCCGACATCTTCTCGAACGATTTCAGCGGCCTGATGGGACGCGAGGCGGACGAGGAGATCAAGGCGATCCTCGATCGGGGATGGCCCGACGTCCCCACACTGCTGACCGCCGACGCCCCGGTCCACACCCGCAACCGCAAGCTCGTCAACCTCGCCTTCTCCGCCCCGCGCGTGAACGCGATCGAGGAGGAGATGCGCGCGAAGTCGATCGAGCTGATCGAAGCCTTTGCCGACCGGGGCGAATGCGAGTTCGTCGAGGAATTCGCGGTGCCGCTGCCGGTCGCCATGATCGCCGGGCAGATCGGGCTCGACGACAATCCCGGGAAGGTCAAGGAATGGTCCGACGCCGCGGTCGACCGGTTCAGCCAGATGGTCGATCACGAACGCAAGAAGGAATGCGCGAAGAGCCTCGTCGAATTCCAGCACTACATGAAGGGCAAGATCGACGATCGCCGCGCAAGGGGGGGCGACGACCTGCTCACCGACCTCGTCGAGGCGCGGGTGGAGGGGGAGACACCGCTCACCGATGCGGAGATCATGTCGATCATGCAGCAGTTCATGGTCGCCGGGAACGAGACGACGACCTCGACGCTCGCCGGGGGCCTGCTGCAGCTGATCCGCAATCCCGACCAGATGGAAAGGGCGAAAGCCGCCGCGGGCGGGCGCGATCCCAAGGTCATCACCAACCTCGTCGAGGAAGCGCTGCGCTACGAAACCCCGACCGCGGGGATGTGGCGCATCGTCAAGCAGGATACCGAGCTCGGCGGCGTGAAGATGCCCGCCGGATCGATCGCGCAGTTGCGCTATGCCGCGGCCAATCGCGATCCGAAAAGGTTCGAGGACCCGGACCGCTTCGACATCGGACGCAGGAACGCCCGCGCCCATCTCGCCTTCGGCAAGGGGCCGCACATGTGCGTCGGCAACATGCTCTCGCGCAAGGAGATGCTGGTCGCCTTCGACGAGCTGCTCGAACGGCTCGACCATTTCGCGGTGGCCGACGAGGGCGCGATCACGATCCTGCCCAACATCCTGCTGCGCGGAGTCACCCGCCTGCCGATCACCTTCACCCGGAAAGCCTGACCGCATGAATTTCGACCTGTCCGAAGAACAGGAAATGTTCCGCGCGAGCGTCGAACGCTTCGCCGCGCCCGTCGATGTGGAGGCGCGCAGGAAACTCCGCCGCAACGAGGCCGGCTATGACCGCGCGCGCTGGCACAGCCTCGCGGAACTGGGCCTGATCGCGCTCGCCGCTTCGGAAGGAGCGGGCGGCATGGGCGGATCGCCGCTCGACCTCGCCCTGGTGGCCGAGGCGATCGGCAAAGCGAACGCGCCCGATCCGTGGCTCGAACTCGGCGTGTTGCCCGCCCTGCTGCTGGAGCGGGGCCGGGCGCACGGGGCGCTCGAAAAGGTGCTGTCGGGAGAGAGCATCGCGAGTTTCGCCTGGACCGAGCGGGCGCAGCGCTACAACCTCGCGGCGCGGGCGACGAAGGCCGAGCGCGAGGGCGAGGGGTTCCGGATCGGCGGGGAGAAGACGATGGTGCTCGGCGCGGGCCTCGCCGACCTGTTCATCGTGACCGCGGATCTGGACGGCGCGACCCGCGCCTTCCTCGTCCCGTCCGACGCGGAGGGGCTGGAGATGCGGCCCTACCGCCTCGCCGACGGCAGCGTCGCGGGCGAAATCCGGCTTGCGCGCGTGGCCGTGGGGGAGGCCGCGCTGCTCGATCTCGATGCCGCCGCTCTCGCCGGGATCGCGAGCGAGGTGCGGCTGCACGCCTCGGCCGAAATAGTGGGCCTCGCCCAGCGCCTGCTCGACGAGACGCTGCGATACGTCAAGGAGCGCGAGCAGTTCGGCGTTCCCATCGGCAGTTTCCAGGCGCTCCAGCACCGGCTGGTCGAAGCCTATGCGAAGCTCGAACAGTCGCGCTCGATGCTCTACCGCGCGGCGATGGGCGCGCGCGACGGGCACGGCTGGCAACGCGCCATCGCCGGGGCCAAGGCCTATATCGGCGAAAACGCCGACGCCATCGCGCGCGAGGCGGTGCAGATGCACGGCGGCATGGGGATCACCGACGAACTCGCCATCGGCCACGCGATGAAGCGCGTCATGGTGCTCGCCCGGCTGTTCGGGGATACCGACACCGCGCTCGCCGAATACGCGATGGCCGCGTGACGCGGGAGGGGACGTGATGGGCGAGAAGATCGATCCGGACCTGTGGAGCGAGGATCCCGAACCGCGCCTGATGGGCGGAAAGCTGCCGTCGGGCGAAATCGTCTTTCCGATGCCCAAGGGCGACGCGGCGAGGGGCGTGGAGCCCTACAAGCTCTCGCGCCGGGGGAAGCTGTGGTCGTGGACCTCGCAGGGCTTCCTGCCCAAGGAACCCTATGAAGGCCCCGGATCAGGCCCGGGGGAAGGGCCGCAGGACTTCGAGCCGTTCCTGCTCGGCTATGTCGAACTGCCGGGCGAGGTGATCGTCGAGAGCCGGATCGTCGATGCAACGCTCGACGATCTCGAACTCGGCATGGAGATGGAATTCTGCATCGTGCCGTTCAACCACCGCTACGACACCTATGCCTTCCGCCCGGCGGCGGCTGCGCGAAAGGAAGCCGCATGAGGCCGGAGACATGAGCAACGCCGTCCACATCATCGGGGCGGGGATCCACCCCTTCGGCCGGACCGAGGAACGCTCGGGCCGCGAACAGGGTGTCTTTGCCGTGCGCGAGGCGTTGAAGGACGCGGGCCTCGAATGGGCCGACATCGAATGCGCCTATGGCGGCTCCGCCGCGGCCGGCAGCGCGGACATCATGGTCAACGAGCTCGGCCTGACCAGCCTGCCCTTCACCAATGTCGCGAACGGCTGCGCGACCGGGGGCAGCGCGCTCGCCGCCGCGCAGCAGGCGATCGCGAGCGGGATGTACGACCTCGCGCTCGCGGTCGGGTTCGACAAGCATCCGCGCGGCGCCTTCAACGCGAGGCCCGCCGACTATGGCCTGCCCGAGTGGTACGGGCAGACCGGCATGATGCTGACGACGCAGTTCTTCGCGCTCAAGATCCAGCGTTACATGCAGCTTCACGGCATCAGCCGCACCACGCTCGGCCGGGTCGCGGAAAAGGCCTTCCGCAACGGGGCGAGGACGCCGCACGCCTGGCGGCGCTC
The DNA here is from genome assembly GCF_900105095.1 of Erythrobacter sp. HL-111. Classification (NCBI taxonomy): domain Bacteria; kingdom Pseudomonadati; phylum Pseudomonadota; class Alphaproteobacteria; order Sphingomonadales; family Erythrobacteraceae; genus Erythrobacter; species Erythrobacter sp. HL-111. The sequence continues at coordinate 2,139,657 of NZ_LT629743.1, forward strand.
CGAAATCGACCTCGATACGATCATGAACGCGCCGATGGTGAACGATCCCCTGACCAAGTTCATGTTCTGCTCGCCGTCCGAAGGCGGGGTCGCGCTGATCCTCGCCTCCGAAAGGAAGGCGAGGGAGCTGGGCGCCGACGGGGTCAGGATCGCCGGGATCGCGGTGAAGACCCGCCCGCCCGACAGTTTCGAGGTGTTCCAGCCCGGCGTCAGCCTGCGCGAGGGCGGCAAGCCCACCGTGCTCGCTGCAAAGGCCGCCTTCGAGGGCGCGGGGATCGGGCCGGAAGACATCGACGTCGCGCAGTTGCAGGACACCGAAAGCGGCGCGGAAATCATGCACATGGCCGAAAACGGCTTCTGCAGGGACGGCGAGCAGGAGGAATGGCTCGCCAATGGCTGGTCCGAGATCGGCGGGAGGATGCCGATCAACACGGATGGCGGCTGCCTTGCCTGCGGCGAGCCGATCGGCGCATCGGGCCTCAGGCAGGTCTACGAGAATGTCGAGCAATTGCGCGGGCGGGCGGGGTCGCGGCAGGTGCCGGACAGTCCCAGGACCGCCTATTCCCACGTCTACGGCGCGCCGGGCCTTTCGGCGGTCGCGATCCTGGAGCGATAGGAAATGGGCAGGATGGAGGGGAAGGTCGCGCTCGTCACCGGCGGCGCCGAGGGGATCGGGGCCGCGGTCGGCCGCATGATCGTCGCCGAGGGCGGCAAGGTCATGCTGTGCGACGTGCAGATCGACAAGGCCCGCGCGCTGGCGGGCGAACTGGGCGATTGCGCCGCGGCCTTCGAACTCGACGTGCGCGATGCGGCGCGCTGGGACGAAGCGGTCAAGGCGACCGTGGAGCGCTTCGGCAAGCTTACCGTGCTGTGCAACGTCGCCGGCATTTCCGAACCGGGCAACGTGCCGGACGGCTCGCCCGACGTGTGGGAACGCACGATCGACATCAACCTGAACGGCCCTTATTACGGAATGCGCGCGGCGATCCCGGCGATCGAGGCGAGCGGCGAGCCCGGGGCGATCGTCAATATCGGTTCGATGATCGCCCTGCGCGCCGCCGCCTTCGTCGCCGCCTACAGCGCGTCGAAGGCGGGCCTGCTCGGGCTCACCCGCAGCGTCGCGCTCGATCTCGCCGAACGCGGTCTGCCGATCAGGGTCAACATGGTCCACCCGGGCGCGATCCGCACGCCGATGTACGACCGTTACAAGTATTCGGGCGCCGACACGCCGGAGAACATCGAGACGAACTTCGCCGCCACGCACCCGATGAACCGCATCGGCGAGCCCGAGGAAGTGGCGCGCGCCGTCATCTTCCTCGCCAGTGACGAGGCGAGCTTCACCACCGGCTGCGATTTCACCGTCGACGGCGGCGGGGCGATCAGGAGCTGACATGGGCGAACGGCCGACCACCCGCATCGACGCGCATTTCATCGCGGCGGGCAAGTATCACGACATCGACCATGCCCGGCTCGAGGTGCTGAAGCTGCTGGCCGAACATCCGCAGGTCCGCACCACGGTCGCCTGCGACTATTCGGGGCTGGAACGGCTCGATGCCTGCCGCTTCCTCATCACCTATACCTGCGACCTGATGCCGACGCCAGAGCAGGCCGCGAGCTTGCGAGCCTGGCTTGAAAGAGGCGGCAAGTGGCTCGCGCTGCACGGCACCAATTCGATCCTCGTCTTCACCGAGGAAGGTCTCGTCGATACGCCCGACGAACGCCCCGACGTGATGGAAATGCTCGGCACCCAGTTCAAGGCCCACCCGCCGATCGGTCCCTTCCCGGTCGAGGTGGTGAACAGGGACCACGAACTCACCCGCGGCATCGAGGATTTCGAGGTGGTGGACGAGCTTTACCTGTCGCACACCACGGCCGAGATCGACACGCTGATGCAGACCACCTTCGAAGGCGAGGCGACCGGCTTCGTCGAAGCGCGGTGGGAGAGGACGACCGTCCCTATCCTTTATACGAGGGATATCGGCAGGGGCCGGATCGTTTACAACACGCTCGGCCATTGCCGGGGGCATTACGACCTTCCCGGGATGGTCGATTTCTACCCGCACAAGGAGATGTGCGCGTGGAACTACGACGTCTATTACGACCTGCTGCGCCGCTCGATCGCATGGGCCATGAAAGCGGACTGACGCCAGAAGACTGACCCGGAAGACTCACAGGGCACGACCTATGGACATGGATTTTTCGCCCGAGGACATCGCCTTCCGCGAGGAGGTGCGCGAGTTCCTCGCCCACCGGCTGCCCGATCGCCTGCGCAACGGGGCGCGGCGCACGCCCGGCGTCTTCGTCGAGCCGGATATCGGCATGGAATGGCACCGCATCCTCAACGAGAAGGGCTGGGTCGCGCCCCACTGGCCCAGGGAGAATGGCGGGACGGGCTGGACCCCGACGCAGAAATTCATCTTCGAAAAGGAATGCGCGCTTGCAGGCGCCCCCGCTCTCGCGATCCTCGGCCTCAGGCTCGTCGGGCCGGTGATCTGCGAATTCGGCACCGCGGAGCAGAAGGAGCGGTTCCTGCCGCGCATCCTGTCGGGCGAGGATTACTGGTGCCAGGGCTATTCCGAGCCGGGCAGCGGGTCGGATCTCGCCAGCCTCAAGACCACGGCGAGGCTGGTCGAAGGACCGGGGGGCGACGAATATGTCGTCAACGGTTCGAAGATCTGGACCACCCACGCCCATCACGCCAACTGGATCTTCGCGCTGGTGCGGACCGATCCGGCGGTCAAGAAGCAGGCGGGCATCACCTTCCTGCTGATCCCGATGGACCAGGACGGCGTCGAGGTGACCCCGATCCATTCGATGTCGGGCGATCACGAGGTCAACGCGGTGTTCTTCACCGATGCCCGCACCTCCGCCGCCAACCGCATCGGCGAGGAGGGACAGGGCTGGACCATCGCCAAGTTCCTGCTCGAGAACGAGCGTGGCGGATCGTGCTTCGCCCCCCGCCTGCTCCAGTCGATCGAGACGCTCGAGCAGCTCGCCAAGGAGCAACCCTCCGGCGTCAACGGCGCGCTCGCGCACGATCCGCGCTTCCGCGACCGGCTGGCGCGCGCCCGGCTCGACGCCGAAGCGCTCGAGGTGACCGAGCTGCGCATCCTCGCCGAACTCGCCAAGGGGCGCGCGCCCGGGCCGCAGACCTCGCTGGTCAAGCTGCTGAGCGCCAATATCGGCCAGCAGATCGACGCGCTCCGGCTCGAACTGCTCGGCCCCGACGCGCTGCAATTGCCGCTCGAACGGCCGCTTTACGGCAACGAGGCGCCCGAGCCGATCGGCAGCGAATTCGCCCAGACCGCGTTTGCGCGCTATCTCAACAACCGCGCCGCGACGATTTTCGGCGGGTCGGACGAGGTGCAGAAGAACATCATCGCCAAGACCGTGCTCGGGCTCTGAACCCGGCCGGACGGCGCCTATCACGACAGGGGAAGACAGGATGGACGTATCGAAGCTGATGTTCCGCGACGGGCTGCTCGACGGCGAGCGGATCCTCGTCACCGGCGGCGGGACGGGTCTCGGCAAGGAAATGGCGGAAGGTTTCCTGAAACTGGGCGCGACGGTCTACATCTGCGGGCGGCGGCAGGGCAGGCTCGACGAATGCGCCGCCGAGCTGATGGAAAGGCACGGCGGGAAAGTGGTGGCCCACGCCTGCGACATCCGCGACGCCGACGCGATCCATGCCATGATCGACGCGATCTGGGAGGATGGCGGCGCGCTGACGGGCGTGGTCAACAACGCGGCGGGCAATTTCATCAGCCGCACCGAGGATCTTTCGGTGAACGGCTTCAACGCGATCGCCGACATCGTCTTTCGCGGCACCTTCTACGTCACGCTCGACGTGGGCAAGCGCCTGATCGCGGAGAAGAAGAAGGCGAGCTTCCTTTCGATCCTCACCACCTGGGTGTGGTCGGGCAGCGCCTTCGTGGTGCCTTCCGCCATGTCCAAGACCGCGATCCACGCCATGACGCAGAGCCTCGCGACCGAATGGGGGCGCTACGGCCTGCGCTTCAACGCCATCGCCCCCGGCCTCTTCCCGACCAAGGGCATGAGCGCGCGGCTTTCCCCCGGCGGGCAGGGCGGCAATTCCAAGAACGACATGAACCCGATGGGCCGCGCGGGCGAGATGCACGAACTGGCCAACCTCGCCGTGTTCCTGATGGGGCCGGGCGCCGAATACGTGAACGGCCAGACCATCGCGATCGACGGGGCGGGCTACCAGGCCAATGGCGGCACCTTCTACCCGGCGCTCCACGCGCTGGGCGACGCCGAATGGGAACAGATGCGCAACCTGATCAAGGGCACGAACGAAAAGGACAGGGCCGAGCGCACGACCGGGTGACGCGCGCCCGGCCGGTCCGGGCGCAACTCACCGCACGCGCGAGGGCGCGACCAGCACCGCGTTGGCGATCAGCAGGTCGAGCCCGTCGAGATAGGCCCGCGTCGAGGGATCCTGCGCGAAACCGATCGCCAGGCCATCGCCCGTTTCCTGCGCGACGAGATAGGGCTTGAACGCCAGCTGCCGGCGGTTCTCCTCCCACACGTAACCGCTCGCGACGAGGCTGTCGGCAGGCGCGTAGTGCAGCACGTTGGTCCCCGTGCCGCGATCGAGCGGGGTGTAGATGAGCGACCCGCTCGCCAGCACGACGGCGCCCTCGTCATGGCCGGCGGACAGGAAATGCTCGGGGTCGGGAACGGTGTTGACGAGCGCGCCGGGCAGCGTGTCGGGCAGCGCCAGCTGGTCGCGGATCGCCTCGCGGTAGTCCTCCTCGCTGGCGATTTCGCGCCCTTCGACGAGGCCGCCCTCGTCCTCCCCGTCCGCTTGCGCGGCATCGGGATCGCGCCCGAGCGCCGCCTCGCGCTCGAGCGCGAGCAGGGGCCGGTCGCCCTCGCTGAACGCGGCGAGGCTGTCGCCCACCGCGACCAGCACTCCGCCGCGCGTCACGAAGGAGCGGATCGTCGCCAGTCCGCGCCGGCCGAGCCGGCCGGCGGGATCGCCGTCGGGCACGATCAGCACGTCGTAATCGGCAAGGTCGGCGCCCGCGAAGCGATCGGTGCGGATGGGCACGACCGGCAGGCCGAGGCGGCGTTCGAGGACATAGCGCATCGCCCCCGCGCTCAGCTGCGAGATGCCCTCGTCCCAGGCCATCGCGACCCGGGGCAGGGTCAGCCGGGCGAAGCTTTCGGACCCCAGATTCGGCCCCTCCTCGACCCAGCTCGATTCGAGCGCGACCGTGTGCGCGCCGACTTCGCGGGCGAGTTCGGAGAGGCGCTCCATCTTCGCCGGATCGTTCGCCAGGGCCGGGAACACCACCGTGCCGCGCGGGTATTCGCGCCCGTCCTTGGTGAAGGCCTCGTCGGTGACGCGCGCCTCCAGCCCGGCGCGCAGGGCGAGCGTGACGAGCCGGGCCTGCCCGCTGTCGGTCCACGGCACGGCCACGGCGAAGCGGCCCGACCCTTCCGCGAGCGGCGCGATCGGCGCGTCGGGGGCGAGCGGATCGCCCGCGGCCGCGCCGCACAGCGCGACATCGACGCCCGACATCAGGCCGACCGACCAGGCGGTGACATCGTAGAGTTCGTGCGGCAGGTCCTGCGCGCGGCGGCGTTCCTGCTGGGCGAGGAAGCTTTCGGGCAGCGGGGTGTCGCGGTCGAGCAGGCTCTTCGCCAGCCGCGCGGCGGGCTGGGCCTGCGGGACCGCGAGATAGCCCGCGCGATAGGTCCGGCCGCAGGCGCTCGCCGGACCTTCGCGCCGCAGCACCGTGATGCCCTGCGCGGCGAGCCTGCGGCCGAGCGCCTCGGCGTTCCAGCGCCGCTCTCCGAGATCGATCACATAGGCGCCCCGCCCCGCCGCGCCTTCGGCATTGGCGGCACGATAGCGCGCGAAATCGGCGAGGAAGCGGTCCGCGTTCTCCGCCACCGCCTCGGCGGTCGAAAGGCTGGCGACGAAATGGTTGCGGACCCCGTCGGCATAGGTGAGTTCGGTCCCGTCGCGCCGCTCGAACACGAGCCCGCGCGCCGATCCCTGTTCGTAGGTCGAACCGATCGCGCCCTGGTGCGTGTTCCAGGTGTCGCCGTAGCCGGGATAGAACAGGTCATAGACCTCGCGCGTGAAGAAAGGTTCGCCCATGGCATCGAAATGGCGCGCGTTGTTGCGTCCGATGATGTCGTAGGCGCGCTGCTGGGCGGCGGTGATGTTGGGGTTCACCGGCTCCGCCGCCGGGCTGAAGAAATAGGTTTCGTCCCCGCCCATCTCGTGCAGATCCACCACCACGACCGGGTTCCATTCGCGGATCGCCGCGACCTTGCCGCGCGTTTCGGGCTGGGACAGCGTGAACCAGTCGCGGTTGAGGTCGAACATGTAGTGGTTGACCCGCCCGCTCGGCCAGGGTTCGTCATGCTCGGCCGCCTGGCGGTCGGCCGCCGGTTCGATCCCGCGCGAGGCACGGAAGCGATTGACGAAGCGCGCCCGCCCGTCCGGGTTCTGCAGCGGATCGATCACGAGCACGGTTTCGGAAAGGATCGCCTGCGCGCGCGGGTCGTCCTCGGCGGCGAGCAGGTGATAGGCCGTCATCAGCGCGGCATCGGTCGAGGAAACCTCGTTGCCGTGGACGCTGTAGGCGAGCCAGGTCACCGGAATCGCCGCCCCGTTGCCGGGCCGGCCAGCGGCGATGGTGGCGAGGTCGGCGCGGATCGCGTCGAGGCGCGCCATGTTCGAAGGCGCGGTGAGCACCGCGTAGACCAGCGGGCGGCCTTCCCAGCTGCGCGCGTATTCGACAAGCCGGATCCGGTCGGGCGCGGCCTCGGCCAGCGCCTCGAGATAGGCCATCGCCTCGTCGGGAGAGGTGATCCGTTCGCCCGGCGCATGGCCGACGGTGTCGTTCAGGGTCGGGACCGCGGGGTCGAATTCGCCCTCGAGAAAGGATTGCGCCCGCGCCGGTTCGGCCATCGGCTGGCCCAGCGCCAGCAGGGCCAGAGCCAATGCGCCCAATGCGGTTCTTGTCCCGGTCATGTTCGTCCCCCGTGTCCTGTCGCAACCCGTGCGCCGGCGGGAAGCCGGGGCACGGCAGGCGGGATGAATGGCGGCTTCGCGCGCATCTGCCAATCCCCCTCGCCGCTTATCCTCGGCCAAGATGACAAGAAACCGGGCGCGGGTGGCTGGCACGGGGGCTTGCACGGGGGCTGGCACGGGGGCTTGCACGGGAGGCGCGGCAACGCCTCATTCCGCCGGCTGCCCGGCCCCCGGATGCGGCTGTCCCCGCCCCGCCTTCGGCCGGCGCCCGGCCCGCCTGCGATTGGCGAAGTCCATCCTGAGGCCGAGCAGCGCCATCAGCACGATCAGCGCGATGACGCAGGCGGCGACCGCCGCGTTCAGGCCGAGCCGCCCGATCGGGAACAGGAAGTTCCACTTGTGGATCATGCTGAAGACGAGGCGTTCGGGCTTCTCCCGGTCGGCGACGCGGTCGACCAGCACGCCCGCTCCGGTATCGACGAACAGCGTCGCGTTCAACGGCTCGCCATAGTCGACCCGCCAGACCGGCAGGCGCTTGTTGCGGAAATCGTATTCGTGGCTGAACCGGGTCACGAGCTCCATGCCCTTCACGGCCTCGTCCGGTGCGCCGGAAAAGCGCCGCGCGACGGCCAGCGCGATGTCGCGGTCGCCCTGATCGACCACCTCGCCGCTCGCCGCGTCGAGATAGAGCGCCGGGCCGTCGGGCTTGATCCCGGTGAAGCGCGCCTCCCGGATTTCGGCCTTTGTGGCGGGCATTGAGGACTGCGTGGCGGTCTGCGGGGCGGTCTCGGGCTCGCTCGCCATCATGCCCGCGTGGTCGTGGCCTGTCATGCCGCCCGCTTTCTCGCCGCCATGATCGTGTCCGCCGCCGCCGATCGAGCCGGGAGCGGGCTTCAGCCCGATGCGGTAGAGCGGCGCGCCCGACCCGCCCTCGACCAGCGCGACCGAGGCGATGGCGCGGCCCTGCGAAAGCGCGGCCCAGTCGCGTTCGACCGGCCAGGCGCCGCTCGCGACATCGAGCGGCTCGCCCATGCGCAGCTGCGTGCCCGGCGGGACCAGCGCCGACTGGACGAGGTGGTAGATGCCGCTGGCGGAGAACATGACGAGCGGCAGCGCGAGGACATGGCCCGCCATCCGGTGCCAGCCCTTCGCGCCGGGCGCGCGCTTCCTGCGCCGCACCGTCACCAGCATGACGATCCCGGTGAGCGCCAGCGCCAGCAGGCTCGCGACCATCAGGCCGATGACGAGGACCCGCAGCCAGTCCATGCCCGGTGGCACCCATTCCCACGTGTGCAGCATCCGGAAGGCGGTCTGGAGCGCCTCCTTGGTGCGATCATTGACCGCGGCAAGGCTGGAGGTTTCGGTGTGGACATAGGCGGTGAGGCGATCCTCGCCCGCGAATTCGATCTTCCACACCGGCAGCAGCCGGTTGACCCACGGATAGTCCGCGTCGAATTCGGTCTGGAGGCTGGCGGAGACGATCTCCCTTTCGGTCGCAAGGAAGTGGCGGGCGATGAACTCCGCCTGCCGCCGGTCGCCGTCCGCGATTTCGCGCCCGTCCGCAGGCGCGAAATAGCGTCGCTCGGCGAGCGGGTCCCCGGTCACCTGCCACAGCGCAGAGCCATCGGGCGACGGAACGGTCTTGACCGCGACCGCCTGCGCGATGCCGTTCGCCGCGAGCGTCTGCGAAATCGGACGCGCCCCGGCCAGCGCGACTTCGGCGGCGGGCGGCATGAACTGCGCCTGCTGCGGACCGAACAGCACCATGGCGACATGGGCGAGGCCCGACAGGCCCCACACCAAGAGACTGATGCCGCCCGCCAGCGCAAGCCAGCGGTGCTTCGAATTGGACCAGCGGGCGGACCTGTTCTTCAGCGACATGATGCAGGCTCCTTTCAGAATCGCGCCCGGATGCCGCCGAAGAAGGCGCGGCCCTGGCCTGGAGTGTAGATGGCGGAAGGGGTGGCGGACTGGTCGGCCACGGTGGCGAGGTTCGAGATGAACACGCGATCGAACAGGTTCTCGACCGAGCCGAACAGGATGAAGTCGTCCAGCACGGTGACGCCGGCGGTCAGCTGCACCGTCTCGTATCCCGGCGCCCTTTCGGTGTTGGCATAGTCCGCCCACGGCCCTTCGGGGATGAAGCGCAAGGTGGCCGAGAGATACCAGTCGTCGACCTGGTCGAAGCGCGTCTCGGCGATCAGCACATGGCGCGGCACGCCCGCCAGCCGGTTGTCGCCGTAGATCGCGTCATCGTCGAAGGCGAAATCGTTGAAGGTGTAGGCAGCCGAGAGGCGCAGCGACTGCCCGCGGGCCGCGAGCACGTCCTTCGCCGGGCGCAGGTCGACGCCCGCCTCGATCCCCTGGTGGATCGTCCGGTCGCCGTTGCCGGTGACGGTGACGAGCCCGCGCGCGCCGGGCACGGCGAAGTCGAGGAACTCGTTCTCGAGCTCCGCCCGGTAGGCCGCGATGTCCCACGAGAACACGCCCTTCGCCCCGCGCGTCCCGATCTCGAACACGGTGGCGCGCTGTTCGTCCAGCGGGGCGAAGGGGAAGGCGCCGCCCGAGGTGAGGTCGGCAAGGCTCGGCGGCTCGAAGCTGCGATTGACGTTGCCGAAGACCTGGATGTCCTGCGCCACGTCGAACAGCACGCCGACGCACGGGTTGAACTGGTCGTATTCGCCGCGCCCGGCAACGGCATCGAGGATAACCTCCACGTCCCGCACCGCGCGCGCATACTGGCCCCCCGCGATGACGGTGACCCGGTCCGTCAGGCCGAGGTCGAGCTGGCCGTAGGTCATCAGCATCGAGGAATCCTGGTCCGAACGAGAGGTCAGCGCCCCGCGCTCGCCCGACAGGTTCTCGAACACCTGCGCATCATTGCTCCCGAAGGCGTAGATCGCGCCGACCTGCCAGCGGCTCTGCGGGGCGAGGAAGGGGAGGTCGCCCGAGAGGCGCACCGAACCGCCGACCTCGTCCTCGCCCTGCACGATGATCCCGGCAAAGCGGGTGATCGCATGGTCGAGACTGCGGCGCGAATACCACGCGCCGATTTCGAGCTCCGCCCCGCCCATGTCGATCGCGGTCAGGTTCGAGACGCGGATCACGCCCAGATTGCGGTCCCAGTCGTCCGCAACCGGACCGGGATCGAGCACCGTGACCGGCCCGCCCGGAAAGAACGGGCCGATCGTCACCGTCCGCCCCGCCGCGCGCGGATTGGCGAGCGCATCCTCCAGCGTGAGCGTTCCCGCCAGCTCGAAATTGTCCGTCAGGGCGGTGACGTAGAACCGCGTCTCGATGTTGTCGGCGACCCGCCAGCCGAAATTGCCGTGGCCGTAGAGGCTCCGGACCTCGCTCTGCTCGCGGTATCCCTCGCTGGTAAGCCCGGTGACGCCGATCCAGTGATCGGTGTTCTCGCCCGCGCCGGCAAGGGACGCGTTGGCGCGGAACGTCTCGAAACTGCCGCCCTCGGCGCGCAGGGCGACGGGGGAGCGCGCGGTGCGGCCCGTCGGGCTCACCACGTTGACGGCGCCGCCCAGCTGGGTCGCGCCGTAACGCAGCCCGTTCGCGCCCTTGAACACCTCGATGTAGCGGATCGTGAGCGGGTCGATCTCCTGGAACTCGGTGTTGCCCGCCGACCGGCTGATCGGGACGCCGTCGCGCAGCACCATCAGCCCGCGCCGCTCGAAGGAGGAATTGAGGCCCGACCCGCGGATCGAGATGCGGCTTTCGCGCTGGGCGCTGGTGTCGGAGAAGACGCCGGGCGTGAGCTCGAGCGTGTCGCCGATCGACTGGGCGAAGATGTCGGCGAAGCCCTCGTCCTCGACGACGCCGATCGCGCCGGGGATGCGTTCGAGTTCCTCGCGCGCCTCCTCGACCGAAGGCGAGGTGGGCGAACCGGCGGCGGCGGCGGTGACGATGATCTCGTCCTGGCGCTGGCCGATGCCCTGCGCGTGGAGGAGGCAGGCGGGCGAGGACAGGAGCGTGATCGCGAACAGCGGCCGCGCGAAATCGGAAAGGTGCATGTGCAGGATATCCCGGAGGCAGCGCCTTCGGCCTGCCGGAAGGCAGGACGGGCGGCGCAAACTCCGCCGCGCAGGGCGGAGCAGGACGGAGCCCGCTACGCCCTGTCGTCAGGCGTGCGGGCGGCTCGCAGTCTCATGCCGTGGGGGAAGGGGGTCCGGTGGAGGGAGGCGGCGGCGCGGCGAGGCCGCGACCGGGCTGGACCGCGCGAAAGGCGGGGACCGGCGCTGCGACCTGCGGCGCGGATGCGACAAGGGCCGGCGCATCGGGCGGCAGGACGGGTGCGCCCACCGCGGCGAAATCGCACTGCGCCTGCGCAGCGCCATGCGTCGCATCCCCGTCCTCGGCGCCACCGTCGCCGTGACCTGTCGCCGAATGGTCCATGCCGCCGTGGTGCGCGCGATGGGCATCATGCGCTCCCGCGGCGTGCCCGGCCAGCGCGGCGAGTTCGGGCGAGGTCGCCGGGCAGGGAACGAGCAGCGCGGGTTCGCCCGCCCCTTCATGCGCCGAAGCGACCATCCAGCCATGCGGGATCATCCACTGCACGCACGCCGCGAATGCGGCGAGCAGCAGCAGGACACGCGCAGGACGGGGGACGGCAAGACGCATGGTAAAGCGGGTCTTTCTCCGTTGGCCGGCTTGCGGGATAGCGCGCGCGGGCCGGTGTTACAACATCACATTCGGCCCCCGGTTCCGCGCGATCAGGCCGCCTCGTCCGCCAGCCTCTGCGCGGTCTTGTAGTCCGGCTTGCCGTTGTTGAGGCGCAGCGAGCCGTCGGTGAACACGTAGAGCCGCGGGATCTTGTAGCCCGCCAGCCCTTCGCGGGCGTGGGCATCGAGCGCGTGCTCCAGCCCCTCGGCATCGCCCTGCGGTGCGACCACGGCGACGACCTTGCGGCCGAAGCGTTCGTCGGGGACCGAGACGACGCGGCAGTCGTGGACGCGCGGATGCTCCATCAGCACCGCCTCGACCTCCTCGGGAAAGACCTTCTCGCCGCCGGTATTGATGCACATGTTGTCGCGGCCGATGAATTCGAGGGTGCCGTCCGCCGCCCAGCGTGCGCGGTCGCCGGTCATCAGCCAGCGCCGCCCGTCGATCTCGGGAAAGGTCCGGCGGTTCTTCTCGTCCTCGCCGAGATAGCCCAGCGGCAGCGGGCCGGTGCGCGCGACGATGCCGACCCCGTCGGAGCCGGGCGGGATTTCCTCGAGGTTCTCGTCGAACAGCTTCGTCTCTCGCCCCGGCAGCGGCTGGAACCTGCCCTCGCCGGTGCTGCCGGCGGCGGTGGTGATGACGATGCCGGTGCCCGAACTTTCGGACGAACCCAGCGCATCGACGATCATCAACGGAGGGTGATGTCCGATCAGACGCGCCTTGAGCGAGGGCGAGAACACCGCGCCCGAGGAGGTGATCGAGCGCAGGCTCTTCAAAACCTCGCCTCCGTCCCCGCGCGCGTCGAGCCGGTCGGCCAGCGGCAGCGCGAAGGCGTCGCCGACGATGAACACGCCCTTGGCGCCGATCCGGGCGATCTCGTCCAGCGCCATGTCGGCGTCGAATTTCGGATGCGGCAGCAGGGCGAGCGTGCCGCCCTTCAGCAGGTGGATGACCGCGCTGAACTGCCCCGCCCCGTGCATCAGCGGCGAGAGCAGGAGGAGCGGCGAGGTGCTCGCGGGGTGGTCGGGGCCGATCCGGGCGGCCTCGGCGGCCTGTTCGGCGAGCGTGCTGGCAACGAAGGGCGGCTCGCCGGGGCCGCGCTGCCACACCGGGATGCTGAACGCCTGCCATGCCTCGTGCATCGGCCACATCACCGCCTTGGGCATTCCGGTCGTCCCGCCGGTCGCGGTGAGGAACAGCGCCTCGGGGTCGTCATGGATGGCAAAGCCTTCCGGCAGGTCGCTGCGCCGCAGGGCCGCCCATTCCCCGGCCGAAACGTCGATCACCCGCGTCCCGCCCGGTGCGGCCTCGCGCGCGAGGTCGGCGAAATCGCCCTCGGTGAAGAGTGCCTTCAGCCCGAACCGCGCGGCGATGTCGGCCAGTTCGCGCGCCTTGTAGTGGTAGTTCACGTTGACCGGGACCACCCCCGCCTTCACGCAGCCGAACCAGGCGAGCAGGTAATCGGGCGTGTTGCGAAGCATCTGCCCCGCGATGTCGCCCGGCGCGAAGCCCTGCGCGAGAAGCCCGGCGGCGATGCGGTCGGTCTCGGCCTCCAGCTCGCCCCAGGTCACCACCCGCTTGCCATGGATGAGCGCCGGCCGTTCCGGTTCGACGGCGGCGGCGATTGCAGCAAGCGCAACACCGAAGTTCGATCCCGACATATTCATGCGAACGAGCCTCCTTCCCTTTTCGAACAGTTCGCCTAGAGTGCCTCCTGCTGCAATTCCCCTGCGTAAAGTGTGAGGCGAATCGAGACGAATTCGCCCGCCTGCGGCTGTTGGGACCGGCGGGGGCACGGGAGCAACCGGAGGAGAGGAAACCGTGATCACAAATCTCGCTGAGTTGCGCGTGCCGCATGGCCGCGAGCCGCTCGAGCACCTGCTCGAGGAAGTCACCATCACCTGTCCCGAGGACATTCACGGTGCCGCCGTCGCGCTCGCCCGCATCGCGCAGGAGCGCGGAATGCAGGTCGCGGTGTGCGACGACATCTCCTCGAAGGAGCCGATGGTCGACGCCGAAGGCACGGTCCTCAACGCCGACATCTTCCGCTGGCTCGACGACGGGGCGCGCTGGTGGGAGGATCACCGGCTCGCGCTCCATTCCCCGCTGCCGCGCGCGTGCCGCTACGAATCGGAAGTGTTCTGGGTGAACGCCCGGGGCTTCCACACCGGCTGGCGCAATTGCTACCTTGAGGAAATCGACCTCACCGATTTCGAGAAACGCGCCTTGTGCAAGGCGGCGATCGTGGTCCCGGTGCACCTCCCCTTCGGCCAGATCTCCGCGTCGAGCTTCGTTTCGATGGACCGTTCCAAGGAAGACCTTTCGGAGGAATTCGCGGCGCACGGCACGCTTTTCGCGCAGGTCGTGCGGCGCTTCGTCGCGGGCTATGTCCAGGCGATGCGGACCAAGCGGCGGATCCCGTCGGACTGCGTGCTGTCGAAGCGCGAGGTGGAATGCCTGCGCTGGGCGGCGATCGGCAAGACCGACAAGGAGATCAGCATGATCCTCAACCGCAGCCACGCGACGATCCGCTACCATATCCACCGCGCGGGCGAGAAGCTCGATAGCGTCAACCGGGCGCAGACGATCTTCAAGGCGGGGCAACTGGGATATCTCGGGGCATCCGATTGAAGCGAACGCGGGCGCGGGTCACCTGCGGGCGGGTGGTTGTCCTCAGGCCCGCGAAAAGGGCTTCCGCTCATCCCAACCTTCGCAAGGGCTCCGACCCGTCCCACTCCGCGCACGCGGCCTTGATCGCTGCGAACAGGCGCGGCCCCTCCCCGCCCTGCTGGAGGATCTCGACGAGGCTGCCCGGCCCCTGTCCGGGATCGACATAGATCACCCGGCTGTCGCCCAGCGCGCCTTCGAGCACCACCTCGGCCCCGCGCGCGGCGCAGACGCGGCGGGCGTCCGCGATGTCGTCGACGAGGATGCAGACATGGTGCAGCCCCCCGCCCACGTCGGCATATTCGCCCGTGTAGATCGACGGATGCCCGTCGCGCGGGCGGATCAGCTCGACCTGCATGTCGCCCCAATAGGCGAGAGCGAGGTCGAAGGCCGCTGCACTCGGCGCGCCGCGATAGCGCATCGCTTCGAGGCGGACGTCCTCCAGCAGGTGGAACGGCCCCACCCCCATGACTGCGGTCCAGTGCCGCACCGCCGCGTCGAAATCCTCCGGCACGAAGGCGATCTGCATCACCTCGCCGAGCTGCGACAACCCCTTCGCGTCCGGCTTTCCCGCCACGACCATGCCCGTCCTCTCCAATCCGCTAGTGTGACCGGGGGGCGAAGCTGTGAGATATCACGGGCGAGAGACACTCCACAAAGTGCGAGGCTCCCCATGGCGCGGGGGAGCGGCCCGGAGCCTCGCGGCGGATCGAGAGGACCGATGAACGAGATCAAGCATGTCGCGCGCGAGGACCGGTGCCCGGGCATCAGCTACACCGAGATGCTGGAGGGCGACACCCGCACGCCGCCCGATTACCTGTTCGAGGAATCCACGATCGCGATGCCGGACGACCCGATCCCGGTCGAACCCTACATCTGCGAGGACTTCGCCCGCCTGGAGCGCGAGCGCATGTGGCCCAATGTCTGGCTTTTCGCGGCGCGCGAGGACGAGATGCCGGAACCCGGCGACAGCGTCGTCTTCGACATCGCGGGCAAGAGCTTCCTGCTCGTCCGCCAGAAGGACGGCAGCGTCAAGGCGTTCTACAACGCCTGCCTCCACCGCGGCCGCAAGCTTCGCACCACCGGCGGCAATTCGAGCCAGCTGCGCTGCCCCTTCCACGGCTTCACCTGGCGCAATGACGGGTCGCTGAAGGAGATTCCCTGCGCGTGGGATTTCAAGCATCTCGAAGGCAAGGACATGGCCCTGCCCGAGGCGCGCGTGGAGCTGTGGGAGGGCTTCGTGATGCTGACCGAGAACCACGACCTGCCCGATTTCAAGACCTGGCTCGGCCCGGCCGCGTCCCATTACGAACGCTACGATTTCGGCAATCGCTACACCGGGATGTGGGTGCAGAAGAAGATCCCGGCGAACTGGAAGGCGACCGCAGAGGCCTTCATGGAAGCGTGGCATTCGATCACCACGCACCCGCAGCTGCTCGGCTTCCTCGGCGATGCGAACACGCGCTACGATCTGATCGGCGACCATTTCAACCGCGCCATCACCCCTTCGGGCGTGCTCAGCCCGCACGTGAAGGGCAAGAATTCGGACTATGTCCTCGAAAAGATGAACGAGTTTTCGGGCGGCGACGATGCCCAGACCAATCGCCGCTTCACCGCGGGCGAGGGCGGAGAGGGCTACGACCCGGACGATCCGCTCGCCGCGCGCCGGGTGCTGGCCGAGGCCGGGCGGCAGGGTTTCGCCGAGCAATACGGCTACGACTATTCGGACGCCGCCGACACCGAGATCCTCGACAACCACACCTACAACATATTCCCCAATTTCGCCCCGTGGATCGGCTTCCTGCCGACGCTGGTCTATCGCTGGCTGCCGGGCGACACGCCCGACTGGTGCATCATGGAAATCCGCCTGCTGTTCCCCACGAAGAAGGGCGAGGAGCGCCCGCGCGCGGTCGAGATGACCTACATCCCCGACGACGAGCCCTTTTCCTGGGCGGCGGACAAGATGGGCCCCGCGCTCGCCAACGTGTTCGACCAGGACATGGCGAACCTGCCCTACGTGCAGGAAGGGATGAAGGCGATGCGCGACGGCAGGATGGAACTCGGCCACTACCAGGACAGCCGGGTGCGCCATTTCCAGATGACCCTGCAGAAATATATCGACGGCGAACTTCCGGCGGTTAAGTAAGCCGCCCCATGAGCATCACCGTCGACCTGTCGGGGCGCACCGCCCTCGTCACCGGCGCGTCCTCCGGGCTGGGCGCGCGTTTCGGACGCATTCTCGCCGCGAACGGCGCGCGCGTCGCGCTGGGCGCGCGGCGCAGGGACCGGCTGGAGGCGCTTGCCGCCGAGATCGGACCGAATGCCGCCGCGATCGCGATGGATGTCGCGCACGAGGCCGACGTGATCGCGGGCTACGACGCCGCCGAAGCCGCCTTCGGCACGGTCGACACCGTGATCGCCAATGCGGGGATCGACGGGGCGGGCCTCATGACCGAGATCAGCGAGGCGGAGATCGAGCGCACGCTGGCGATCAACCTCAAGGGCGCGATCCTGACCGCGCGCGAAGGGGCGCGGCGGATGATGGCGGCGGGCGTGACCAACGGGCGCATCGTCCTCGTCGCCTCGATCACCGCCTTCGAGCCCTCCCCCGGCCTTGTCGCCTATGCCGCGAGCAAGGCGGGCGTGGTCCAGGCCGCGCGCAGCATGGCCCGCGAATGGGCGAGAGCCGGCATCTGCGTCAACACGATCTCGCCCGGCTACATCCGCACCGCGATCAACGACGAATGGTTCGACACCGAGGGCGGCAGGAAGCAGATCGCGCGCTTCCCGAGGAAGCGGCTGATGGAGGAAAGCGGCCTCGACGGGCCGGTGCTGTTCCTGTGCTCGGACGCGGCGGAGTTCGTGACCGGCGCGGACTTCGTGCTGGACGACGGGCAGACGCTGTAAACGGCTGCCCGCCGGGCCGCGGCGCCGAAAGCGAAATTTCCGCTAACGACCCCTGCGCCGTCAAACCCCTTCGTCGCCCCGTGTGTGATCATTGCCGAATCGCGCCTCAAGGCGTTGAACCACAAGCCTTTTCACATGGCCTGCAAAGGTGACGGGGTGTCACCTTTGTCCGCTTTCGCGTCCCGCAGGCGGCGCGCCTATTCGATCGTGCCGATAAGATCGCCGACCTTGTAGACCTTGCCCTCCTCGCCCGTCGGGCGGATCGTGCCGGAGGCCTGCGCCTCGATCTCGGTCGTGCTCTTGTCGGTTTCGACGGTGTAGATCACCTCGCCCTTCTGGACTTCCTCGCCGTCGCCGAACATCCATTCGACGAGGGTCATCTCGGTCGCGCTCATGCCGAGCTTGGGAATGCGAATCTCGGTCGCCATTGATCGGTCTTCCCCTTCACGCCTTGCCGACGCTGGCCTTGATCTGGCCGACGATCTCTTCCCTGGTCGGAATCCATGCCTGTTCGAGGTGGCTCGCGAAAGGCACCGCCGAGAAGGTCCCTCCGATCCGGCGCACCGGGCCTTTCAGGGCGTCCCAGCATTTTTCCTGGATGTTGGCGGCGATCTCCGCGCCGGTGCCGAAGGGGCGCACCGCCTCGTGCAGGGTGAGCGCGCGGCCGGTCTTGTTGACCGAGGCCAGCACCGTCTCCTCGTCGTAGGGCGCGATGGTGCGAAGGTCGATCACCTCGACGCTGATGCCCTCCTTGTCGAGCTCGCCCGCGACCTCGAGCGCGTCGAGGACGGTGCGGCCATAGGTGATGAGCGAGATGTCACTGCCCTCGCGCGCCACCGCCGCCTTGCCGAGCGGGACGCGGTAGCCCTTGCCCGGATCCTCTGCCTTGAGGCCGTAGCAAAGGATGTTCTCGATGAAGATGACGGGGTCGTTGGCGTCGATGCTCGCCCGCATCAGACCCCGCGCGTCGGCGGGGTTGGAGGGGGTGACGACATGAATGCCCGCGACGTGCGCGAACCAGGCTTCGAGCATGTCGGAATGCTGCCCGCCGAAGCCGACGCCGACGCCCGTGGTGGTGCGGATCACGATCGGGCAGGGGGTCTGCCCGCCCGACATGAAGCGCAGTTTCGCGGCGTGGTTGACGATCTGGTCCATGCACACGCCGACGAAGTTCATCAGCATGATCTCGGCAATCGGCCGCTGCCCGGCGAGCGCCGCGCCCACCGCCGCGCCGACGATGGCGGTTTCCGAGATCGGGGTCGCGCGCACGCGGTGCTCGCCGTATTTCTCGGTCAGGCCCTGGGTGACCTTGAACACCCCGCCGCCCTGCTTGGCGCTGACATCCTCGCCGAGGCAGAACACGCCTTCGTCCTCCGCCATCGCCTCGTCGATCGCGAGGTTCAGGGCCTGGGTCATGGTGATCGTGCTGGACGATTCCGGCATGTCAGTTCACCTCCTCGAACACGTCCCTGTGGATTTCGTCGGTATCGGGGAGCGGCGCGTCGAGCGCGTGCCGCACCGCCGCCTCGATCTGCGCGTCGATGTCGGCGACGATCGCGTCCAGCTCCTCCTCGGTGAACTGGCGGTCGAGCATCACCTTGCGCAGCTTGGGCAGCGGGTCCTCCTGCTTCATCTCCTCGATATGTTCGGGCGGCATGTAGCTGAAATCCGCCCCGAAGAAGTGGCCCATCATGCGGTAGCACATCGCCTCGATCAGCGTCGGGCCTTCGCCGGCGCGCGCCCGGTCGACCGCTTCCTTCATCGCCGGGTAGATCTGGTTGACGTCGTTCCCGTCGACCCGCACGCCGCGCATCCCGTAGCCCTGCGCGCGCTCGGCGATGGAGGCGCTCCTGGTGTGGTCCTCGTAGGCGGTGTGTTCGCCATAGCGGTTGTTCTGGCACAGGAAGACGACCGGCAGGCTGTAGAGCTGGGCCATGTTCATCGCTTCGTGGAAGCCGCCGATATTGGCCGCCCCGTCGCCGAAGCTCGCGACCGTCACGCGGCCGTCGCCCTTGTTCTGGCTGGCCATGGCGAGGCCGTTGGCGATGGGGATGCCGCTGCCGACGACGCCGGTCGTCACCATGATCCCGGTTGCGGGATCGGTGATGTGCATGGTGCCGCCCTTGCCCTTGCAGGTGCCGGTCGCCTTGCCGAGGCATTCGCCCCACCATTTCTCCATCGGGATGCCCTTGGCGGTCTGTTCGCCCTGCCCGCGATAGGTGCACACGACATAGTCGTCGTCCTCGAGCGCGGCCATGGCGGCGGCGGAGACGAGCTCCTGCCCGCGCACGCAGTAATACATCACCGCGACCGTGCCCTGCATCAGCAGTTCGCGGAATTTCTCGTCCGTGCGGTTCACCTTCATCGTGCGGGTGTAGATGTCGAGCAGCTTTTCGCGGTCTATTTCGGCCATGGGGGACGAGCCTTCCTGTGATTGCGGGGGAATTCGAACGGGACGCGCCCTAGAACTGGACTCTCTGGGTGAAGCCGCCGTCGACCACCACGTTCGCGCCGGTCATGTAGGGGACGGCAGGGCTGGCGACGAAGACGATCGCCCGTGCGACCTCCTCGTCATTGCCGAAGCGGCCCATCGGCATCTTTGCCAGGGTGGCGTCGTAAAGCTCGGGCATCATGCCCTTGATCGCTTCCCAGTTGCCGCCTTCGTAATAGATCGCGCCGGGCGAGACGGTGTTGACCCGGATGCCCTGCGGCGCGAGCGCCTGCGACAATTGCGAGCCGTATGTGATGAGCGCGGCCTTCATCGCGTTGAAGGCCTGCGGGGCGATGAAGGTCTCGAGCGCGGCGGTCGAGCTCATGAAGACGATCGAGCCGGCATCGCTCCCGGCGAGCATCGGCGTGAGCGTCTCGACCGCGTGGACCGCGCCCATGATGTCCATGTCGAGCGTGGCCTGCCAGTCGCCGGTCCCGCCCGTGCCCGAGGACGAGGCGGTGTGCACGAAGATGTCGCAGCCGCCGAGCTCGCCCGCGGCCTTGTCGAGCCAGGCCTTGTAGGCTTCCGCGCCCGAATTCATGTCGAACACCTCGCCAAAGACCTTGCCCGGCCCGGCGGCGTCGATCGCGGACTTCGCGGCCTCGATCTTGTCCTGCTTGCGGCTGAAGAAGGCGACGTCCGCGCCCTCGCCGGCGAACAGCTTCAGCGAGGCGAGCCCGAGACCGTGCGCGCCGCCGTTCATGATGACCTTCTTGCCTGCAAGTCCCAGATCCATCGCGCACCTCTCCCAATGCGGTGAATGACTGGCAAAGGGATAGCGAAGCGCGCGGCGTGCGCGTATCGTCAAAAGTGTGGGGACGACGCGAAAGGGCACCGCCCGCGCGCCGAAGACCGGTCGCGCACGCACCCGGAACGAAGGGGAGGAACATGACCCTGAGGATGCGCGCCCCGACTGACGGGGGCCGCGCGGATGGCGTCCATTTCCCGTCGTGGGCGGGGAATGGTGCTGCTGGGGAGGATTGAACTCCCGGCCTCACCCTTACCAAGGGTGCGCTCTACCACTGAGCTACAGCAGCGTGACCTTTGCCGTGATGGCGGGTGCCGTGATTGCGGGCAGGCGCGCGCTATTGTCGCGCAGGCCCGCAATGTCAAGCGAAGGCTTGAACCGGCGCCGCTCCGGCGCCAAGGCGTTAGGCATGAGCGAAAATTCCCGCAAGAATATGTCGCGCGAGGAACGCCTCGCGGCCAAGCTGCGCGAGAACCTGCGCCGCCGCAAGGCGCAGGGGAGGGAACTGTCCCGCGCGCAGTCCGGCGCCGAGGCGGGCGAATCGCGCGACAATGGGCTTTCCAAGCCCTGCGCCGAGGGCTAACCACACGCGCTCCGCGACGATAGAGGAGCCCCCGTTTCCGTGCCCAAGCTGATCCTAGTGCGCCACGGCCAGAGCCAGTGGAACCTCGAAAACCGCTTCACCGGCTGGTGGGATGTCGACCTCACCGACAAGGGCGTGGCCGAGGCGAAGGCGGCGGGCGCGCTGATGAAGGAAAAGGGCGTGCTCCCGACCCGCGCCTTCACCAGCCTCCAGACACGCGCGATCAAGACCCTGCATCTCGCTCTCGAACAGGCCGGGCGGCTGTGGATCCCGGAAGTGAAGGACTGGCGCCTCAACGAACGGCACTACGGCGGCCTCACCGGGCTCGACAAGCAGGCCATGCGCGACAGGCACGGGGACGAGCAGGTCCATATCTGGCGCCGCAGCTTCGACGTGCCCCCGCCCGAAATGGAGCCGGGCAGCGAATTCGATCCCGGCGCGGACGAACGCTATGCCGGGATCGACGTGCCCTATACCGAAAGCCTCAAGCTCACCATCGAGCGGGTGCTGCCCTACTGGGAAAGCGACATCCTGCCGGTCCTGGCGAGCGGGGAGACGGTGATCATCTCGGCGCACGGCAACAGCTTGCGCGCATTGGTCAAGCACCTGTCGGACATCTCGGACGACGACATCACGGGGCTCGAGATTCCGACCGGCCAGCCGATCGTCTACGATTTCGGCGAGGACATGGCGCCGGGCGAGCGGTATTACCTGAAGGACAGCTGATGAGCGCGAAAGCCGCAGGGAAGGTCGCGATCGTCATGGGCAGCCAGTCCGACTGGCCGACCATGAAATGCGCCGCCGAGGTGCTCGAGGAGCTCGAGGTCGCGCATGATGCGCGGATCGTCTCGGCGCATCGCACGCCCGACCGGATGGCCGCCTTCGCCAAGGGCGCCGAGGGCGAGGGCTTCGACGTCATCATCGCGGGCGCGGGCGGCGCGGCGCACCTGCCGGGCATGATCGCGGCCATGACGCACCTGCCGGTGCTCGGCGTGCCGGTGCAATCGCGCGCGCTCAATGGCATGGACAGCCTGCTCTCCATCGCGCAGATGCCCGCCGGCGTGCCGGTCGGCACGCTCGCCATCGGCGAGGCGGGGGCGACCAATGCCGGGCTGATGGCGGCCGCGATCCTCGCGCTCGGGGACGAGGACCTGTCCGAACGCCTGCAGGACTGGCGCGCAGCCCGCAGCGCCGCGGTCGGCGAGGTGCCGCAGGACTGATGGCCGTGCGCGCGCCCCTCCCCCCCGGCTCGACCATCGGCATATTCGGCGGCGGGCAGCTCGGCCGGATGCTTGCCATGTCGGCCCTGCAACTGGGCTATCGCTGCATCGGCTACGCGCCCGCGGGCGACAATGTCGCGGCCGAGGCCTGCGCCGGCTTCTTCGAGCACCACTGGAACGACCGCGAGGCCGTTTCGGCCTTCGCCGCGCGCTGCGACGTCGTGACCTGGGAATTCGAGAACGTCCCGGTCGCCGCGGTGGAGGCGATCCCGGCCGACCGCCTGCCGACCTCGGCGCGCGCACTCGAAGTCGCGCAGGACCGGCTGAGCGAGAAGCGCTTCGTCGAGGACCTCGGCGGCCGCGCCGCACCGCACCTGCGGATCGACAGCGAGGAGGATTTCGCAAGGGCCCTTGAAAGCATCGGCACGCCGGGCATCCTCAAGACCGCGCGCGAGGGCTATGACGGCAAGGGCCAATGGCGCGTGCGCGACCGGCACGAGGCGCAGGGGATCCGCTTTCCCGGGCGGCGCTGCATCTACGAACGGCTGGTCGGGTTCGAATCGGAATTCTCGGTCATCCTCGTCCGCGCAGCCGACGGGGAAATCCGCTTCTGGGATTCGACCGCCAACACGCACGAGGGCGGGATGCTGGTGCAATCGGTGCTCCCGGCGGGCGAGTGGGTCGAGGCGCAGGTCGACGAAGCCCGCGCGCTTGCGGGGAAGGTCGCGGACGCTCTGTCCTATGTCGGCGTGCTGACGCTCGAATTCTTTGCCACCGGGGACGGCCCGGTGTTCAACGAAATGGCCCCGCGGGTCCACAATTCGGGCCACTGGACGATCGAGGGCGCGGCCACCAGCCAGTTCGAGAACCACATCCGCGCGATCTGCGGCCTGCCGCTGGGCGAGACCGCGACGCGCTTTGCGACCATCGACATGAGAAACATCGTCGGCGAACAGGCATTGGGCGCGCACCGCATCCTCGCCGAGGAAGGCGAGCCGCACCTTCACCTCTACGGCAAGCGCGAGGCGCGCGAGGGGCGCAAGATGGGCCATGTCACGCGGGTGGGCGCGCGTCTCGGGTGAGCGTTCCGGTGGTCCTGATCTATGCGCGCGCCGCGAATGGCGCGATCGGCCGGGATGGCGGCCTGCCCTGGCACCTTCCGGCCGACCTCAGGCGGTTCAAGGCGCTCACCATGGGGCCGCATGGCAGGGGCCGCCCGATGATCATGGGCCGCCGGACCTTCGAGAGCCTGCCGGGCCTCCTGCCGGGCCGCCGCCATATCGTCCTCACCCGCAGCGAGCGCCGGGACCTCCGGGGCGCCGAGGTCGCGCCTTCGGTCGAGGCCGCGCTGGCGCTCGCCGGGCAGGACGATCCGGACGAGATCGCGGTGATCGGCGGGGCCGCGATCTACGACCTGTTCATGGACGTGGCCGACCGGATCGAACTCACCCAGATTCACGCGGATTATGCCGGCGACACCTTCATGTCCGCCCCCGGCGCCGGCTGGAAGGTGATCCGCCGCGAGGAGCATCCGGCGCAAGGGGGCCTTCCCGGCTATGCCTTCCTCACCTATGAGCGCGCCGAAAGGGGCACTTCCTGATGCGCTGGCTCGATCATCGCGATCCCATCCCCGCGCCCCTGCGCGGTGCGGTGATCGCGCTCGGCAATTTCGACGGTTTCCACCGCGGCCACCAGGCCGTTGCGGGCGAGGCGATCCGCTGGGCCCACGCGGAGGGCCGCCCTTCGATCATCGCGACCTTCGACCCGCACCCGGTGCGGTTCTTCAAGCCCGACGCGCCGCCGTTTCGCCTGACCACGCTCGAACAGCGGCAGGAACTCTACCTCGCCGCGGGGGCGAGCGCGATGCTGGTGTTCCATTTCGACGCCGATCTCGCCGGGACCAGCGCGGAGGATTTCATCCGCACCATCCTGATCGACCGGCTCGGCGCGCACGGGGTGGTCACCGGAGGCGATTTCACCTTCGGCAGGGGCGCAAAGGGCAATGTCGCGCTGCTGCACGGGCTCGGCGGCGAACTCGGCCTGCGGGCGCGCGTGGTCGAGGCGGTCGAGCAGGACGGGGTGGTCTCGTCGAGCCGCATCCGCGAGGCGCTGCGCAACGGCGATCCGCAACTCGCCGCCGATCTCCTCACCCGCCCCTTCGCGATCCGCGGGATCGTCGAACACGGCGACAAGCGCGGGCGCACGATCGGCTATCCCACCGCGAACCTCGCGATCGAGGGCTACCTGCGCCCGAAATACGGGATCTACGCCGTGACCGGGCGCATCCTCCAGACCGGCGAGGTGCTGAAGGGCGCGGCCAATATCGGCATCCGCCCGCAGTTCGAACCGCCCAGGGAACTGCTCGAGCCCCATTTCTTCGACTTTTCGGGCGATCTCTACGGACAGGAGATCGAGGTCGCCTTCCACCACTTCCTGCGCGGCGAGGCGAAGTTCGACAGCCTCGATGCGCTGATCGCCCAGATGGAACGCGACTGCGCCGAAGCGCGAAGGCTGCTCGGATGAACCGGCCGATGCTGCGGGCCGGCTTCGCGCTCGCGCCGCCTTCCTGCTCCTGACCATCCTCAACGCAAGCTGGCTCGCGCCCTACCAGGCCGGCACGCCCAGGCAGGTCGCGCGAATGGGGGCCGCGGGCGGTCGGATCGTGGCCGCCGTGCTTTTCAATGAGGGTTCCCCGCGGGCGCGCGATGCACTAACGGGGCGGCCTTATGTCTGACCAGAAGCGCGACCAAGCCACCAGGGATTACAGGGACACGGTCTTCCTGCCGAAGACCGATTTCCCGATGAAAGCCGGCCTTCCGCAGAAGGAACCGGGCATCCAGGCGCGCTGGGAGGCAATCGACCTCTACGCCAGGCTGCGCGAGGCGCGCCGGGGGCGCGAGAAGTTCATCCTCCACGACGGCCCGCCCTACGCCAATGGCGAAATGCATATCGGCCACGCGCTGAACCATATCCTGAAGGACATGGTGGTGCGCTCGCAGAGCCTGATGGGCAAGGACGCGCCCTATGTTCCCGGCTGGGACTGCCACGGCCTGCCGATCGAATGGAAGGTCGAGGAGCAGTACCGCAAGAAGAAGCTCAACAAGGACGACGTCCCGCGCAGCGAATTCCGCGCCGAATGCCGCGCCTATGCGCAGCACTGGGTCGACGTGCAGCGCGGGCAGCTGAAACGGCTCGGCCTCATGGGCGACTGGGACAATCCCTACCTCACGATGGATTACGAGGCCGAAGGGACCATCGTCGCCGAACTGATGAAGTTCGCCGAAGCCGGCAACCTCTATCGCGGCGCGAAGCCGGTGATGTGGTCCCCGGTCGAAAAGACCGCGCTGGCCGAGGCGGAGGTCGAATACGAGGACATCACCAGCACGCAGATCGACGTTGCGTTCGAGATCGTGGAGTCGCCGATCGAGGAGCTGGTCGGCGCGCACGCGGTGATCTGGACGACGACGCCGTGGACGATTCCAGTGAACCAGGCATTGGCTTATGGGCCGGAGGTTGCATATCGGCTGTGGACTTTCAGCGACGATCCCGGCGACCAGAGCGCGAAATCACCTTCCGCCTCGATCAAAAGCATTCTGGTCGCGGAACCGCTTATTCTCGATGTCCTAGATCGCATGGTTGGTCAGGGGACGCGCCCGAAAAACGCCGGCCTCGAATGGTATGGCGAGTCTTCGCCGAACCATGTGAAGCGCTTCAAAGGCTCCGACCTAGCCGGAACCAAGGTCCGCCACCCGATGCACCGCCTCGGCGGGTTCTACGCAACTCCGCGCCCGCTGCTCCCCGGCGACTTCGTCACCACTGATAGCGGCACCGGCCTCGTCCACATGGCGCCCGATCATGGCGAGGACGATTTCGAGCTGTGCAAGACCGCCGACCTGCACCCCGTCTTCGCGGTGATGGACGACGGGCGCTACCGCGACGACTGGCCGTGGCTCGGCGCTGGCGATTGCGATGCCGAGGGCAAGGAACGCCGCCGCGCGGTCATCAACGCCAATTTCAACGCGCCCGACGGCCCGATCTGCTCGGACCTGCGCGAAGCGGGCGCGCTTCTGTCCGCCTCCGCCGACTACCGGCACTCCTACCCCCATTCCTGGCGCTCCAAGGCCAAGGTGATCTACCGCTGCACGCCGCAATGGTTCGTGCCGATGGACAAGGACCTTGGGGAATCGTCGGTGGCTATCCTTCGACAAGCTCAGGATGAGCGGGGTGGGGACATGGCCTCTCACCCAGCATCCGCTCAGCCTGAGCCTGTCGAAGGCCACGTGCAGCCCTCGACGCTCCGCGAGATCGCCCTCGCCGAAATCGAGCGGGTCGAGTTCACCCCCGCACGCGGCAGCCGCCGGATCGGCTCGATGGTCGAAGGGCGGCCCGACTGGGTGCTCTCGCGCCAGCGCGCCTGGGGCGTGCCGATCACGCTCTTCGTCCGCCCGGACGGGACCTACCTGCAGGACCCGGAGGTCAACGCCCGCGTCATCGCCGCGGTCCGCGCCGACGGCGTCGATGCGTGGGAGGAAGGCCGGAAGGCCGAATTCCTCGGACCCGACCACGACCCGGCCGATTTCGAGATGGTCACCGACATCCTCGACGTCTGGTTCGATTCGGGCTGCACCCACGCCTTCGTCCTCGAAAGCGGCAAGTGGCCGGACCTCCAATGGCCCGCCGACCTCTACCTCGAAGGCAGTGACCAGCATCGCGGCTGGTTCCAGTCCTCGCTCCTCGAAAGCTGCGCCACCCGCGGCCGCGCGCCTTATGACCAGATCCTGACCCACGGCTTCACCATGGACGCCAAGGGCATGAAGATGTCGAAGAGCCTCGGCAACACGGTCAACCCGCTGAAGCTGATGGAGGAATACGGCGCGGACATCATCCGGCTGTGGGCGCTCTCGGTCGATTTCACCGCCGACCACCGGATCGGGGACGAGATCCTCAAAGGCGTCGGCGATCAGTATCGCCGGCTTCGCAACACGTTCCGTTACCTGCTGGGCGCACTCGACGGGTGGGTCGGCGATTTCGGCGACGTGGCCGAATTGCCCGAACTGGAAGTCTACGTCCTTTCGCTGCTGTCCGAACTCGACGGCAAGCTCAGGAAGGCGGCGGAGGAATACGATTTCAACGCCTACACCCGCCTGCTGGTCGATTTCTGCAACGAGGATCTTTCGGCCTTCTTCTTCGATATCCGCAAGGACACGCTCTATTGCGACGGGCCGGACAGCGACACGCGCAACGCCTATCGCGCGGTGCTCGACCTCCTTTTCCATTCGCTGGTGCGCTACGCCGCGCCGGTGCTGGTCCACACGGCGGAGGAAGTGTGGCTGACCCGCTACCCGCAGGACGGCGAACAGGGCGGCAGCGTCCACCTGCTCGAATGGCCGAGCGTGCCCGGCGTCACGGCGGACCGCGCGAAATGGGATGCCCTGCGCGCCCTGCGCGAACGCGTGACCGAGGCGATCGAGCCGCTGCGCCGCGACAAGGTGATCCGTTCCTCGAACGAGGCCGCCGTGACCGTGCCTGCCTCCGCCGTGCCCGCCGGGGTGACGGAGGAACAGCTCGCCGAACTGTTCATCAGCGCGACAGTGACCCGCGGGCAGGGCGAGGCGGTGACCGTGACCCGTTCCAGCGACAACAAGTGCGGCCGCTGCTGGCGCCTGCTCCCCGACGTGCCCGAGGACGGTGCGCTGTGCGGGCGGTGCGCGGACGTGGTGGCGCAGCTTGACGAGGCGGCCGCGTGAGCGGACTGTTCACCCGCAACCGGCTGATCGGGCTCGGCATCGCCGCCTTCATCGCGGCTGTCGACCAGGCGGTGAAGTGGCTCGTGATCGAACCGCTCGCCTTGCGGCAGGTGCGCCATATCGAGCTCCTGCCCTTCTTCGACCTCACCTATACCGAGAACCGCGGCGTCTCGCTCGGGATGCTGCAGGCGACCAACATGGAGATGCGGTTTCTTCTGGTCCTGCTGACGGGGGCAATCGCGGCGGTGGTGTTCGTGTGGATGATGCGCGAGAGGAAGCTCGCCGACATCGCCGCGCTGGCGCTGATCCTCGGCGGGGCGATCGGCAACATCCGCGACCGCTGGAGTCTTGGCTACGTCATCGACTATGCCGATTTCCACATCGGCACCTTCCGCCCCTTCCTCATCTTCAACATCGCCGACGCCGCGATCACGATCGGCGTCGTCATAATCCTTGCCCGCAGCCTGCTGGTGCGCGAAAAGGACGATGACAGCGACAACGCGCGCCCGCTCAAAGCGGGCGAGACGGAGCAATGATCATGCACACCCTGAAAACCGCCATCCTGCTCGGTTCGGCCAGCGCCATGCTCGCCGCGTGCGGCGGCGGCGGGCTGTTCAATCGCGACCGGCCGGACGAATTCGCCGTGCAGCGGCAGGCGCCGCTCGTGGTGCCGCCCGATTTCAGCCTCACCCCGCCCGAACCCGGCGCGCCCCGCCCGGCCGAAGGCACGGCGAGCGAGCAGGCCCTGGAAGCCCTGTTCGGCGGCCCCGCGCAGCGCAGTCAGATCGAAAGCAGCGCGCTCGATCGCGCGGGCAGCGCGGCGCCCAGCATCCGTTCGCTGGTCGGGGACGAGCGGACCAACACGGTCGCCAAGGGCCGCGTCACCCGCGACATCATCGCCGCGCCCGAAGGCGACGGCCAGAACGCGCAGACGCTCATTCCGGGCTGAACGGCCTGAACGATTGCTTCGGATGAGGCACGCCGCCCGGCGCGCCCTCTCCCCGCTCGTGCGCGCCCTCGCTCGCAGCCCGGCAGGTGTGCGTCGCGCGCCTCGCCTTCGGCGGGTTTGCGGCCTCTCAGGCGTCCTCGGGCTCGTGCTCGGGCACGCGGCTCACCAGGAGCTTGTCGATGCGGCGGCGGTCCATGTCCACCACTTCGAAACGCCAGCCCTGGTCGGTGAAGGCCTCGCCCTCGACCGGGAGCTTCTTCAGCACCGACAGGACATAGCCCGCCGCAGTGCCGAATTCGCGGTGGTCGCCATATTCGAGGCCGAGCCGGTCGGCGAGTGCGTCCGCCGAAAGCGCGCCCGAGACGAGCAGCGAGCCGTCCGCCCGTTCGACCACCTGCGGGCTCTCGCCCTCGTCCCGCTCGCTCGCGAAATCGCCCGCGATCGCGGTGAGGAGGTCGACCGGCGTCACCACGCCTTCGAAATGGCCGTATTCGTCGTGGACCAGCGCGAGCGCGATGTCGGCCGATTGCAGCACGCGCAGGGCATCCATCGCATCGAGCTGGTCCGGCACGACTTCGGCCCGGCGGATCATGTCGCGGATCGAGACCGCCTCCCCCTCGACGATCCGGGCCAGCACCTCGCGCACCTTGACGAGGCCGAGGATCGCGTCGGGCGAGCCTTCGGCGACCGGCAGGACCGAATGGGGGCTCGCCGCGATCGTCTCCTGGATATGCCGGCGGTCGGCATCGGCGTCGATCCAGTCGACTTCGGTGCGCGGCGTCATCATCTCGCGCACGGGCCGTTCGGCGAGACGCACGACGCCGGTGAGGATCTGGTGCTGCTCCGCCTCGATCACGCCCGAGCGGGTCGCCTCGGCGAGGATCATGCGCAATTCGTCCGAGGTGACGGGCGACTGTCCCTTCGGCGTGATCCCGAACAGCGCCATCACCGCCGCCGAGGACTTGTCGAGCACCCACACCAGCGGCGCCGCGATGCGGGCGAGCCAGTCCATCGGCCGCGCCATGATCAGCGAGATCGGCACCGCCGCCCGCAGGGCGAGCTGTTTGGGCACGAGCTCGCCCACGACGATGGTGAAATAGGTCGTCAGCGCAATCACCAGGGTGAAGCCCAGTTCCGCCGCGATGTCGCCCGGCACGCCTAGAAAGACGAGCCGCTCGGCAACCGGCAGGCCCAAGCTCGCGCCCGAATAGGCGCCCGCGATGATCCCGATCAGCGTGATCCCGATCTGCACGGTCGACAGGAACTTGCCCGGTTCGGCCGCCAGCGCCATCGCGACTTCGGCGCTGGCCGATCCCTCGTCCTTGCGCGCCTTGAGCGTCGAGGTCCGGGCCGAAACGATCGCGAGCTCCGACATGGCGAAGACGCCGTTCAGCACGATGAGCGCGGCGATGACGAGGAGGTCTTGCCAGGGAAAGGGTGTCACGACGCGGAGAGCTAGCACAATTACGCCGCCATGCCAGCGGGCAAAAACCGGCGGCCGCGCGAAAGCGCTGTCACCGGCGGATTTGCGGGGCTAACGTGTGGCGCGCGACCGATCGCCCATGACCACCGGGTGTGCATCCCGGGGACGACGAGGCGGAACAAGGGGTCGGTTCCGCGGCTTGTAAGGCAAGACTCGCCGCGCTTGGCCGCGCGGCACGACAGAGAGTGGAGGACAGAACATGAAGATTTCTCGGATGCTTCTGGGCGGCACGGCCGCCCTCGCGCTAATCGGGACGAGCGGCTGCGTCACCGATCCCAACACCGGCGATCGCAAGGCTTCGCGCACCGCGCTCGGCGCCGGGATCGGCGGCACGCTCGGCTACCTGCTCGGCGGCGCGATCGGCGGCGATGCGGCGCGCATCATCGGCGCGGGCATTGGCGGTTCGGCCGGCGCGGTGATCGGCAAGCAGTATGACGACCAGATCCGCGAACTCGACGAACTCACCGAAGGCACCGGGGTCGAGGTCGAGGAAGTCGGCGACCAGGAGGCGATCCTGCTGCGTATGCCCGACGGCGTGACCTTCGCGAGCGGCTCGGCCCAGATCAATCCCGGCTTCTACGACACGCTCAATTCCGTGGCGGACAATCTCGTCAACTATCCCAACAGCCTGATCGACGTCTACGGCTTCACCGACACGACCGGATCGGATTCGCTCAACCAGCGCCTGTCCGAACAGCGCGCGCAGGCGGTGGCCGATTACCTTTCGGCGCGCGGCGTGGCGCGCAGCCGCCTCGCCACGCAGGGCTATGGCGAGCAATACGACTACCTGCGGGTCAAGACCGAGGACGGGGTGGACGAACCGCTCAACCGCCGGGTCGAGATCAAGATCATCCCGATCTCGCAGGACGACGTGGAGGCCGCCCGCAGCAACTGACGTGCGTGGGGGCGCCGCGGCGCCCCCAACATCGTCGCCCCGCACCCCGAAGGCCGGCCCGATTGAACCCGGGTCAGCGCAGCGCCTTCGCCCTTTCGGCAAGGTGCCGCACGGTCGCCTCGTGGATCCCGGGCGCGCAGACCAGCACCCCGAAATCGCGCGGGTCGTGCTTGTTGTAGTCGAG
Organism: Erythrobacter sp. HL-111; assembly: GCF_900105095.1. Lineage (NCBI taxonomy): Bacteria > Pseudomonadati > Pseudomonadota > Alphaproteobacteria > Sphingomonadales > Erythrobacteraceae > Erythrobacter > Erythrobacter sp. HL-111. Next base: position 2,171,220 of record NZ_LT629743.1, read on the forward strand.
CGGCCGGCCGAAGGCGTCGCTCACCCGCGCGCCCGCCTCGCGCGCGATCAGGGTTGCAGCGGCCACATCCCATTCGAAGCCCCAGCGCAGCGTCGCGACGAGATCGGCGCGGTCGTCGGCGACCATCGCGATCCTGAGCGCGATCGAATTGGGCTTCTCCACCGCGACCAGCATCGAATCCTCTTCCGCAAGCCGGTCGACGGGCACCCGCGCGCCCGCGAACTCGGCGCGCGCGCTGGCCCTGAGCGGCGCATCGTTCAGCGTCGCGCCCTGGCCCGCCACCGCGCACCATTCCTCGCCTCGCGCGGGCGCGACCAGCATCCCGATCAGCGGCCGGCCCGCGCTCACCAGCGCGACCGAGATCGCCCAGCCGGTCCGCCCTCGTACGAAATCGCGGGTCCCGTCGATCGGATCGACTTCCCAGATGAGGCCGCTCCCGGTGCGCTGCTTGTCGTCGGCGGTTTCCTCCGACAGCCAGGCAGCCGCGGGAAGCAGCCGCATCAGCTCGCGCCTGAGGAAGCGGTCGACCTCGAGATCGGCCTCGCTCACCGGGTTGCCGGGCGTCTTGTCCCAGCTCGACAGGGCATGGCCCGCCCCCGGCCAGCGGGCATGGGCGATGCGGCCCGCCTCGCGGACGATCTCTGTGAAACGGGCCTTGTCGATCACGTCGGTGTTCTTCGGTCGGGGTGTGCTGCGGGGGGCATGACGGTCCCGACGCTTGGCCGTGCGAGAGACACTTTTCAAGCGCCCCGATCCATGCTTAGGCCCCGCCAAACTCCGCGAGCGACACGAACAAGGGATCGAAAGCTGATGAACGTCCACGAATACCAGGCCAAGGAACTCCTGAAAGCCCACGGGATCGCCGTGCCGGACGGCCATGCCGCGCTCAGCGTCGGGGAAGCGGTCGAAGCGGCGAAGAAACTGCCCGGGCCGCTCTATGTCGTGAAGGCGCAGATCCACGCGGGCGGACGCGGCAAGGGCAAGTTCAAGGAGCTGGCCGAGGATGCCAAGGGCGGCGTGCGACTCGCCAAGTCGATCGAGGAGGTCGAGGCCCATGCGAAGGAAATGCTCGGCAACACCCTCGTCACCGTCCAGACCGGCGCGGAGGGCAAGCAGGTCAACCGCCTCTACGTGACCGACGGGGTCGACATCGCGAAGGAATACTACTTCTCGCTGCTGGTCGATCGCGCCACCGGCCGGGTCGCCATGGTCGCCTCGACCGAAGGGGGCATGGACATCGAGACGGTCGCGCACGAGACGCCCGAGAAGATCACGACGATCACGATCGATCCCGCGCAGGGCTTCATGCCGCACCATGCCCGCGCGCTCGCCTTCGGCCTCAGGCTCTCGGGCGATCTCAACAAGCAGGCGCAGAAACTGGCGAAGCAGCTCTACGAAGCCTTCATGGCGACCGACGCCTCGATGCTCGAAATCAACCCGCTGGTCGAAACCGAGGACGGCAGCCTGACCGTGCTCGATGCGAAGATGAGCTTCGATTCGAACGCGCTGTTCCGCCATCCCGACATCGCCGAAATGCGCGACGAGACGGAGGAGGACCCCGCCGAGGTCGAGGCGAGCGAACATGATCTCGCCTACATCAAGCTCGACGGGAACATCGGCTGCATGGTCAACGGCGCAGGGCTGGCCATGGCGACGATGGACATCATCAAGTTGAACGGCGCCTTCCCGGCGAACTTCCTCGACGTGGGCGGCGGCGCGACGACCGAAAAGGTCACCGCGGCGTTCAAGATCATCCTCAAGGACCCGGCGGTGGAGGGCATCCTCGTCAACATCTTCGGCGGCATCATGAAATGCGACGTGATCGCCAACGGCATCGTGCAGGCGGCGAAGGACGTGAACCTGCAGGTCCCGCTGGTGGTCCGGCTCGAAGGGACGAACGTCGAGCAGGGCAAGGAAATCCTCGACAATTCCGGCCTCGCCATCGTCAGCGCCGACGACCTGGGCGATGCCGCGCGCAAGATCGTGGCCGAGGTGAAGCAGGCCGCGTGAGCTGTGCCGGGCGGGCGGGGCCGGTCCCCGTCCGCCCGCAGCCTCCCGCAACGAAGGACGGGCTCGCGCGCGGGCCGGCCATGGAGCTTGTCCCACTGTCCGCCGCTCCCCGCCCTCGCCCCGCTTTGCTGCGGCGCGGTGGCTGCAGCATTCGCCCCGCGCCGCGCAAAATCGGCACTTGACCTCGGCATGGGCGAGCGCAAGGACAGGCGCGCTGGCGCGGGTTTGCGCCCGGCCCGGAACCGCTTGCCTCGGTTGACGTTTACGTAAACGCCAGCTAGGGCGCGGCGCGAGAGTTTCGCCTTGGACCGCTTGGGGCCCCTATCCCGCGCGGCCGGGCCAAAGGGAAAGGAAACGCACATGAAGATCCTCGTCCCCGTGAAACGGGTGATCGATTACAACGTGAAGCCGCGCGTCAAGCCCGACGGTTCGGGTGTCGACCTCGCCAACGTCAAGATGAGCATGAACCCCTTCGACGAGATCGCGGTCGAGGAAGCGATCCGCCTCAAGGAAGCGGGCAAGGCCGAGGAAGTCGTCGCCGTCTCGATCGGCCCGGCCAAGGCCCAGGAAACGCTCCGCACCGCGCTCGCCATGGGCGCCGACCGCGCGATCCTCGTCGAAACCGACGAAGAGGTCGAACCGCTCGCCGTGGCCAAGATCCTCAAGGCGATCGCCGAGGAAGAGCAGCCCGGCCTCGTCCTGCTCGGCAAGCAGTCGATCAGCGACGATTCGAACCAGACCGGCCAGATGCTCGCCGCGCTGATGGGCCGTCCGCAGGGCACCTTCGCCAACACGGTCGAGGTCGACGGCGACACGATCACGGTGAAGCGCGAGATCGACGGCGGGCTCGAGACGGTGAAGCTGACGGCCCCGGCGATCGTCACCACCGACCTGCGCCTGAACGAGCCGCGCTATGCCTCCCTGCCCAACATCATGAAGGCGAAGAAGAAGCCGCTCGACACCAAGACCCCGGGCGATTTCGGTGTCGACATCGCGCCGCGCCTCACGACCACCAACGTCGCCGAACCGCCCGTGCGGCAGGCGGGCGAGAAGGTCGAGGACGTCGCCGCGCTGGTCGAGAAGATCAAGGCGCTCGGCATCGCGTAAGCGGGCAGCCACGCGCTAGAAAGGAAGAGACGGATGAACACTCTGGTTCTGGTCGAACACGACAATGCCAAGCTGAACGACGCGACCCTGCCGGTCGTCACCGCCGCATCGAAGCTGGGCGAAGTGCACGCGCTCGTCGCGGGCAAGGATTGCGGCGCGGTGGCCGAAGCCGCGGCCAAGATCGCGGGCGTCACCAAGGTGCTGAAGGCCGACGATGCCGCCTACGAGCATGGCCTCGCCGAAAACGTCGCCCCGCTCGCCGCTGCGGTGATGGAAGGCTACGACGCCTTCCTCGCGCCCGCCACGACTTCGGGCAAGAACATCGCCCCGCGTGTCGCGGCGCTGCTCGACGTGATGCAGATTTCCGACATCCTGTCGGTCGAAGGCGACAAGACCTTCACCCGGCCGATCTATGCCGGCAACGCGATCGCGACGGTCCAGTCGAGCGACCCCAAGCTTGTCATCACCGTGCGCGGAACCGCGTTCGAAAAGGCGGCGAACGAAGGCGGCTCGGCGGGGATCGAGGACGTGTCGGGTCCGGGCGATGCGGGCCTCTCGAGCTTCGTCAGCCGCGAGATCGCCAAGAGCGACCGGCCCGAACTGACCAGCGCCAAGGTCATCGTTTCGGGTGGCCGCGCGCTGAAAGACAGCGAAACCTTCGAACAGCTCATCACCCCGCTTGCCGACAAGCTCGGCGCGGCGATCGGCGCGAGCCGCGCGGCGGTCGATGCTGGCTATGTCCCGAACGATTACCAGGTCGGACAGACCGGCAAGATCGTCGCCCCGGAAGTCTACATCGCGATTGGCATTTCCGGCGCGATCCAGCACCTTGCGGGGATGAAGGACTCCAAGGTCATCATCGCGATCAACAAGGACGAGGACGCACCGATCTTCCAGGTCGCGGATATCGGGCTGGTCGCGGACCTGTACAGCGCGGTGCCGGAGCTGACGAACGCGCTGTAAGGGAAGTCAGCCCTGACTACACCATTAGGGCTCCGCTGTGGCGGGGCCCTTTCCCTTTCCGCTCTTTGGCTCGCACATCCAAAATCGTAGCGCAGCTGCTAGACTTGTGGCACTTGTTAGCCATGGCGGGGAATATCAGGGCCTTGGTGAGCAATTTGCTCGCCGCTGATAAGACACTTGAGGGCACGCCCGACTGGCGTGCTGTCGGGAATGGCGATGAGATGCGCCTACTTTTTCCAGTTTTCATCGGCGGGCAAAGCACGCAAGCAACGGTCGAGATTGACGCGTACCCTAACGCGCCGGTCGAGCGCTTTCGCATAATGCTCAACCTCGAAAAGTGCATTTGGCGGATCGACTTCAATGAGTACGAGCAACACATCAATCCGCTGGATACCTGGAGCGAGATCACCCCAAAGAGTTTCCGCGAGCCGCACTACCATTCATGGAGCGATAATGAGCGGTATAGCACGTCCAGTGCGTTACCCAAGAAGCTTCTGATCGCCCGCCCGTTGCCCGAGAGAATCCGGCAGTTCCAAGCGGCCTTTAGGTGGTTCTGCGGCGAGGTAAAAATTGCTCAACCACCTTCGCGTATGCTAATCCTTCCGCAGAGGACTAAGCTGCTATGATTGACGCCCTTAGCCTAGCTCAGGCCATCCGGGAAACAGTGTATGCCGTTCCGGCCGAGGACGGCTTACGCGCAGTCACTCAGTGTCTTTTCCCCTCAAATTCAAGTGTTGCTGTTTCCGTGCGTGGCGGCGGGAACGCCTTCGTAGTTTCGGATGATGGAGCGGCACTTTCTGAGATTGCAAGTTCTGGTGCGAGTGAGCGCCCCACCGACCGGCAGATTCGCTTAGCAATCGGGAAGCAGGGTTTGAAGGTTGAACAGGGAGTGATTTTTTCGCCTCCCGTTGCCGAAGCGGAGATTCCGTTTGCCGTGATGCTGGTCGCAAACGCAGCAAAGACAGTTGCAGACTGGGGGCTGGAGCACATGCGCTTTACGGCACCTCGGAATTTCCGCAGAGACCTTGCGGATCTCTTGCAGCGACATTTTCGCGATAACCTGAAAGAGGATCAGCAGATTTTGGGTAAGAGCAACAAGGCCCATAAATTTGGGCATGTGATCTACCTCCAAAACGAGAAAAAATTGCTTGTTGATCCAGTGGTTAATGACTCGTCGTCGATCAATTCGCGGCTGGTCGCCAACATGGACGTCAAAATGCTGAACGATCCAAATATCCAGCAATTGATTGTATTCGATGATCGTTTGGAGTGGTCGGCTTCAGATCTTCAATTGCTTTCGCTTGGGGGCCCGCTGATCGGATTCTCGCGTGCGGAAGCTGAGATTGAGCGGCTGGCAGCCTAGCCGAGCATTTAGCCCCCTCACATCACCGTCGTGATGAAGTGCAGCGTCATGCCGACGAGCCCGCCGACCAGCGTGCCGTTGATGCGGATGAACTGGAGGTCGCGGCCGACCGCGCCTTCGACCCGGCCGGTGATCGTGGTCGCGTCCCAGCGCTTCACCGTGTCCGACACCAGCGTCACGATCTGGTCGCCGTAGCGGGTCGCAACGCCCACGGCGGTGCGACGGGCGAAGCGGTTGATCTGGAGCTGCAGCCGCTCGTCCTGCTTCAGCGCCGCGCCCAGTTCGGCAAGCGCGCTGCGCATCTCCTCGCCCATGCCGCTTTCCGCATCGCGCGCGCGGCGGATCAGCGACCGGCGCAGGCGTTCCCACACCCCCATCCACCACACCGCCACCGCCGGATTGGCGAGCAGTTCGCGCTTCAGCTCCTCCACCCGCCCGCGCGTTTCGGGGTCGTGCTGGAGATCCTGCGCGAGCTTCGTCAGCCCCTCCTCGACCTTGTGCCGCAGCGGGTGGTCGGGATCGACCAGCACTTCGGCCAACAGCTTGTAGAGCCCGTCGAGCACGTTGGCGGAGATCGTCTTGTCCAGCCCGGCCCACCGCAGGACGGCGGAAACGCGTTCGTGGATGATCGCGCGGATCGTGTCCTCGTTGTCCTCCAGCGTCAGGCCCGCCCAGCGGATCAGCCCGTCGATCACCGGCTGGTGGCGCCGGCCGGCCATCATGCTCTCGATCATGCGCCCGGCGAGCGGCGAGACCTCGATCTTGGCGAGCTGGCCGGCAAGCCCCCTGCGCACCTGGTTGCCGAGCCGGTCGGGATCCAGTGATTCGAGCAGTTCGGCGACGAGCTCCGCCGCGCCTGCCGTGATGCGCGACCGGGCATCCTCTCCGCCGCGCTCCGGACTGGCGACGAGGAAGTCGCCGATCGCGCGGGCCACGTTCATCCCCGCCATGCGCCGGGCGACGACCGCGGGGGTGAGGAAGTTCTCGCGCAGGAAGGAGGCCATCGTGTCGGCGATGCGGTCCTTGTTCTGCGGGATGATCGCGGTGTGCGGGATCGGCAGGCCGAGCGGGTGGCGGAACAGGGCGGTGACCGCGAACCAGTCGGCCAGCCCGCCCACCATCGCCGCCTCGGCGAAGGCGTTGACATAGCCCCAGGCCGGGTGGTCGCCGACGAGGCCGTGGGTGGTGAAGAAGATCACCGCCATCGCGGCCAGCATGCCGGTCGCGGTCCAGCGCATCCGCCGGGCGCGGTCCGGGGTCAGGGGATGGCCGCCATAGGCACGGGATCCGGGGCTAATGCTCGCCATGACGGCCCTGATAGCGGGAGGATAGCGTCCGCGTCACGCCCGCAGAGGTCACTCCGCCGGTTCGACCCCGGGCGGAAGGCGCCGTGCCGGTGCGGCTGCGCCGCCCGGCGCCGGGGCATCGGGCCGCGGCCCCGCCGGCTGCGGCACGCCGCCCTGGGGCGGCGCGGGCCTGCCGTCGTCGCCGGGGCGATAGGTCAGCATCCGTTCGCGCAGCCACGGGCCGACCCGCTTCTCGAAGCCGTCGGCGAGGCTGAAGCCCGCCGGCACGATCAGCAGCGTGAGCAGGGTCGACAGCAGCAGGCCGCCGATCACCACGATCCCCATCGGCTGGCGCCATGCCCCGTCGCCGCTGAGCGAGATCGCGACCGGGACCATGCCCGCCGTCATCGCCACGGTCGTCATCACGATCGGCTGGGCGCGCTTGTGCCCGGCCTCCATGATCGCCTCGAGCTTGGAGGTGCCGCGGTCCATCTCCTCGATCGCGAAATCGATCAGCAGGATCGAGTTCTTGGACACGATGCCGAGCAGCAGCAGGATGCCGATATAGACCGGCATCGACTGGGGCATCCCGACCAGCCAGATCATCAGCACCCCGCCCAGCGGCGCGAGCGCGAGCGAGGTCATGTTGACCAGCGGGCTCATCAGCCGCTTGTAGAGCAGCACCAGCACCGCGAAGACCAGCAGCAGGCCCGAGATGATGGCGATGATCAGGTTCTGCACCAGTTCGGCCTGCCATTCCTCCTCGCCCACGACGTCGCGGATCACGCCGGTGGGCAGGTCC